>NZ_JBPUKE010000003.1:0-961275 GCF_053470465.1 Rhodococcus sp. GB-02 | reverse complement strand
TCTTTTTGCTGTGTCGGAGAAGTCTGAATTCCCCTGTGTTTCAGTGCTTTGCAAAACTACCGAATCGGTCCCCGGCTCCAGTTGCCCAAATCCCTCAGGAATTGGCGACTTTGGGGAGTGGGCTGTCGAGGTGATCGGCCGCGACAAGACGGCCGTCTAGGAACGAGAGCACCCAGGTGCTCGCCTTACGGTTGCGTGCAGAGGGCAGTGTTACGCCGGCCGTATCGGCCCACCAGTGCATCAGATCGGGAATGACGCCCCCTTGGCTGCAGATCACGGGTGTGCCCTCCAGCGCGGCGATCTGTAGCGCACGGGCCCGAGCGGCATCGGGATCGGCCGCATAACCTTCTTCGGTCAGAAGAGGTTCCGTAGAAATCTCGACACTCAATGCCTCCGCCAACGGCATCACCGTGTCGATGCAGCGAGTACGGTCGGCCGCGAAAACGGAATCGGCGCCGAAGATTTTCAGCTGCTCGACCAACGCGGCCGATTGCTCTTTGCCCTTGGCGTCGAGTGGACGCAGATTGTCGTCGCCCTTGTATCGCTTCCGGCTTCCGGCTTTTGCGTGGCGGACGAGTAATACCGTTTTCGTGTCCGGCCGAATGGAAACGAAGCGGCGAAGAATCATTCGATCCATCGGGTACGAAAGATGATCGGCGACCTCGGCGACCGGAAGCCAATAAAGGACATCTACTTCGTTATTCGGTCCGAAATCTCCGTCGACTGCTTCTGCCGACCAGTATTCGACCCGCTTGAGTTTGCGATGCCCCGGGATCGGGTATGTCACGCCACCGAGGTGCCTGCCGAAACGTCCCGTGATCGAGGTCTCTTCGCGCACTTCGCGAACCGCCGCGGTCAGGAAGGTCTCGCCGGGGTCGAGTTTTCCTTTGGGGAATGACCAGTCGTCGTACTTGGGTCGATGTACGACGGCGATCTCGACGGCGGAAGGATCCTCAGGAGCCTTCCGCCACAGAACCGCGCCTGCGGCAAAGATGTTGGCTTTGACCGGCTTGTCGCTCATTGTGTGATCCGAGCCCGTCAAGACCCGCTGGACGTGCGGCTGCGCATCAACGACTGCTGATGCTCACGTACGTCCTCGCCGCGTTCGGGGGCAGCTACCCAACTGCCGTCCGGATGCAGTACCCAGCAGCGAGTTCGGGGATCGAGCGCGGAATCGAAGATGTCACCGAGTTGCTTCGACAGTTTCGGATCCTTGACCTGCACCATGACCTCGACGCGGCGATCGAGGTTGCGGTGCATCATGTCTGCGCTGCCGATCCAGAATTCGTCGGCAGAGCGGAAATGGAACATTCGCGAGTGTTCGAGGAACCGGCCGAGAATGGAACGTACTTCGATGTTTTCGCTGAGGCCCGGAACACCCGGTTTGAGCGCGCAGATTCCGCGGACCACGATCTCGACGGGGATACCGGCCTTGGACGCGCGGTACAACGCGTCGATGACCTGCTCGTCCACCAATGCGTTGGCTTTCAATCGGATACCGGCATCGCGGCCCGCGAGCTTGTGAGCGATCTCGTTGTCGATCCGCTCGATGATCCCGCGGCGAACCCCGTACGGCGCGACGAGAAGGTTGCGGTAACTCGTCTTACGGGAGTATCCGGTCAGCGAGTTGAAGAGGTCTGTGAGGTCCGCGCCGATCTCCGGTGCTGCGGTGAGCAATCCGACGTCCTCGTACATGCGCGCGGTCTTCGGGTTGTAGTTGCCGGTGCCGATGTGGCAGTAACGACGAATGGTCGACCCCTCACGCCTGACGACGAGGCACGTCTTGCAGTGAGTCTTGAGACCGACCAAACCGTAGACGACGTGAACGCCGGCCTGCTCGAGTTTGCGTGCCCACTTGATGTTGGCCTGCTCGTCGAAGCGCGCTTTGATCTCCACGAGGGCAACAACTTGCTTGCCGGCCTCGGCGGCGTCGATCAGTGCGTTGACGATGGGGGAGTCGCCCGAAGTGCGGTACAGGGTCTGCTTGATCGCGAGCACCTGCGGATCGGCGGCGGCCTGTTCGATGAAGCGCTGAACGCTGGTGGAAAACGAGTCGTAAGGATGGTGGACGAGCACGTCGCCGTCGCGCAGGGTCGAGAACACACTCTTCGGCGTCTCACGCTCGCCGAACGCCGGATGCGTCGCCGGGACGAACGGAGCGTCCTTGAGTGCCGGGCGGTCGACGGCGTAAACCTGCCAGAGGCAGGACAAGTCGAGGAGACCGGACACCTCTATCACGTCGGCCGGGTCGACGTCGAGTTCACGCAGAAGCAGTTCGAGCATGTGCTCGGTCATGTCGTCCGCGACTTCGAGTCGGACGGGCGAACCGAAACGGCGACGCGCCAATTCGCGTTCGAGCGCCTGCAACAGATCCTCGTCGCGATCCTCTTCGACCTCGAAATCGGCGTTGCGTGTGATTCGGAAAGCGTGATGTTCGACGATTTCCATTCCGGGGAACAGTACGTCCAGATGAGCCGAAATCAGTTCCTCCATCGGGAGGAACGAATCGATGGTGGACGAAGACGTCGTGCTCTTGACTCGCACGAACCGGCCGACGTTGTCGGGGACCTTGACGCGAGCGAAGTGTTCGCCGCGGGTGACGGAGTCCTTCACGGTGACGGCGAGGTTGAGGCTCAGTCCGCTGATGTAGGGGAACGGGTGGGCGTGATCGACTGCCAATGGCGTCAGTACCGGGAAAACTTGCTCGTGGAAATGCGCCGAGAGTCGGCCGTGATCGTCGGCGCTGAGATCGGCCCACCGAACAATCGAAATGCCTTCTGCCGCCAGCGCGGGGCGGACCGAGTCGAGAAACACGTGTGCGTGCTTGTCGGCGAGTTCCTGGGTGCGACGCGCGATGAGCGCCAATTGTTCGCGTGGGGACAGACCGTCGGCGGACCTGACCGACAGTCCCGTCTCGTCGCGGCGCTTGAGCCCGGCCACCCGGACCATGAAAAATTCGTCGAGATTGGAAGCAAAGATTGCCAGGAACTTTGCCCGCTCGAGCAACGGCAGTGACTCGTCGGCGGCCAATGCGAGAACGCGCGCATTGAAATCGAGCCAGCTGAGTTCGCGGTTGAGGTAACGATCCTCGGGAAGTCCGACGAGCAGTTCGGGTAGCTCTGCCTTGGTAGCTGCAGGGGGAGCGCCCGGGATGTTGGTGGCAGTCGCGACGGCTTGAGATCGCGGCGACGTGGCCGCGCCGTTCTCGTGTCGGCCGGAGCTGTGATCTCCGTCCGACTGGTCTTCGGAAATGCGGTTTTCGAGTGCTTCGCCATTGCTCACTCGTCGATCATCCCCCACAATCGCGCGGTCCGACAATCGATGAAAGAAAATTCATCGACTGTTCGACGGCGCGGCCTTGAGTCTGGTCAACGAAGCCAGTGTCGCGGGGCCCACTCCCAGTGCTCGCACAGCGTCGAGGTCGGCATGGGTGTCGACGTCGGTCCGCAGTCCCGGCCACTGACCGGTCAGTCGCCGTGCTCCCGAATTAGTATGTGCGCGTGCGGATTCTGGACCGAATCGAGGGTCGAGTGAGCTCTCACCACACGCAAAGAGCGCCGAGGTGCCGGTGCCGTGGTGATCGACGACGACGGAACGACCGCCGCTTCGGGCTGCGACCACCGCCTCCGACAACTCGCTCGGTTGCATGGCGGGCAAGTCAGCTTGCAGCACAACGAGGTCGACCGCTCCGCGCTTGGCTCGGATGTCGGCGGCCGCTGCACTCAACGCGGCGTTGAGGGTTTCCTCCGTGCGCGGTGCGGCGCCGTTGGTTCGTGCGCCGTCGGGAGCTGGATCGGCATAGACGGTGACGCCGGCGGAATACGCCAGAGCGGCGACGGTCGGGTCGGGGGTGACCACTGTGACGCTGTCGATCGCCGAGACGGCGGCAACAGTGGACAGGGTGTCGTGGAGCATTGCCAACACGAGGTCCGCCCGCGCGTCCGAGTCGAGTTCGTCCGCGAGGCGAGACTTGGCCGATCTCAAGGACTTGACGGCAACTATCGCATGCATGGGGCGTTCGATCTCCGCGTGCGCATGCGGCGTCTCCACGGCGTGTGGGTACGGGGGTTCCGCGCTGTCCATTCCTCGATCTTGCCAGTCATCGCGCTTGGTGTCCGCGGCTGCCCACCGCAGCGAGCTACAGGCGATACTCTGTGCAGACGATTTTTCTGGCGGCGACCCGCTTCGCCGGGTAGACGGGGTGAGCGTGTGAGTAAGGCAGCTGTACTGGGCGCAGGTTCGTGGGGAACGGCGTTGGCGAAGGTGATGGCCGAAGCCGGAACCGACGTGACGATGTGGGCCAGGCGTGAAGAGGTCGCGAAGCGCATCGACACCACGCACGAGAACAGCGACTATCTGCCAGGCATTGCTTTGCCTTCGTCGATTCGCGCGACCCACCACCACGAGGAGGCGATGGCAGGCGCGGACTTCATCGTGCTGGCGGTTCCCTCGCAGTCGCTACGGGGAAACCTGGAGCAGTGGAAGGGCTCGATCGGACCCGATGCGACTCTGCTGAGTCTGGCCAAGGGGATCGAGACGGGGACGCTCATGCGCATGAGTCAGGTCATCGTGTCGGTGACCGGCGTGGAACCCGGGCGCGTCGCAGTGCTCTCGGGTCCGAATCTTGCACACGAGATCGCCAGCGGGCAGCCCGCGGCGACGGTGATCGCCTGCTCGGATTCCTCGCGTGCCCTCGCTCTCCAGGATGCTTGCGCTACCGGCTATTTCAGGCCGTACACCAATTCCGACGTCATCGGTTGTGAGATCGGTGGTGCGTGCAAGAACGTTATTGCACTGGCCTGCGGCATGGCCGCCGGTAGTGGGTTCGGCGACAACACCGTCGCCAGCATCATCACCCGCGGGCTCGCCGAGACGATTCGTCTCGGCGTTGCGCTCGGAGCCAAGGCATCGACACTTGCCGGTCTGGCGGGAGTCGGTGACCTGGTCGCGACCTGTACCTCCGAGCTGTCGCGAAACCGGACGTTCGGCGAGCGGCTCGGACGGGGCGGGTCGATGGAGTCGGCGCAGAAGGCGACAAACGGGCAGGTGGCCGAAGGGGTGAAGTCGTGCACATCGGTGCGAGCACTCGCTGCCGGATACGACGTCGAGATGCCGTTGACCGACGCGGTCCATCGGGTGTGCCACGAAGGCATGGCCGTCAGCGATGCGATCGGTCAGTTGCTCGGACGCCGGACCAAGCCGGAGTGAGTGAAATCGGTGTGAGTCACTTCGAGGGTTACGGGGATTCGACGCGCAGTGTCAGCGCGGTAGCACCGGAACACGCGGCAGGTCAGCCGATGCAGCTCGGTCCGATATTTGCTGCGCCGTACCAACTTTCAGCCGACGAAGGTTCCGAATCCGATACCTACGCTCGTGCCTCGAACCCGGGTTGGCGCGGACTCGAATCGGCGCTTGCGGCGCTCGAGGGAGCGGACCACGCACTCGTCATGGGATCGGGGATGTCCGCGATCACCGCGACCTTGCGCAGCGTCCTCGTCACCGGGGACACGGTCGTCGTGCCCTCGGACGGGTACTACCAGGTGCGGTTGTACGCGAACGAACGGTTGGCTCCGTTGGGAATCACCGTTCGTGAGGTCTCGACCCTGCAGATGGGTGACGCGAGCTTCACGGATCTGATCGAGGCGTCGCCGGGCCGCGTGGTCGTCGTCGCCGAGACGCCGTCCAACCCGGTGCTGGACGTGGTCGACCTTCGCGTCCTCGCCGCCGTGTGCCACCGTTCGGGTGCGCTCCTGATCGTCGACAACACGACTGCAACACCGTTGGGTCAGCGCCCGCTCGAATTGGGTGCCGACATCGTGGTGGCCAGCGGCACCAAGGCCCTCAGCGGGCACAGTGACCTCCTGATGGGTTACGTCGCGACCTCTGATGGGGCGGTCGGTCAGCGAATCGAGCGCGAGCGGCTCCTCTCGGGAACGGTGCTCGGACCCTTCGAGACGTGGCTCGCGCACCGGAGTCTCGGCACCGCAGGACTGCGATTCGGGCGTCAGTGCGACAACGCGCTTGCACTGGCCGAGATGTTGGTAGGTCACAAAGCAGTCCGGTCCGTTCGTTACCCCGGTCTTTGCGGTGACCCGTCCTTCGCAACGGCATCCGGTCAGATGAATCGCTTCGGCGGACTGGTGAGCGTCGAGTTGGATTCGGCTCAGGCATTCCACTCGTTCGTCGAAGCGAGTCTTCTTGTCACGGCTGCCACCAGCTTCGGCGGGATCCACACGACGGCGGATCGCCGAGCGCGCTGGGGCGATCCGGTCGGTGCAGGTTTTGTCCGAATCGCCTGTGGCATCGAGGACACCACCGACCTCCTTGCCGATATCGAGCGCGCACTCGACGCGTAAACGGACCACGTCGATGATTTCCGGTCCGGCCCGATCGCGTGCCGAAGTCGATTCGGCGGTACGGTTTGACGCGTGAACAGCAGTCGTACCCGCGTGGCCGTGATCTTCGGTGGCCGGAGCAATGAGCATTCAGTGTCCTGTGTTTCCGCCGGAAGCGTCCTGAGCAACCTCGACCCCGATCGGTACGACGTCGTACCGATCGGTATCACCGTCGACGGTTCCTGGGTGCTCGGTTCGAGCGACCCCAGCTCCCTGGCGATCAGTGGGCGCGCGCTGCCGTCGGTCGACAAGGACGGAACGTCGGTGGTCCTCAGCGCGGACCCCACCCGCGAGGGTGAGGTCATTTCCTTCGACGGCTCTGACGCCGGGGCTGTGCTCGCGTCGGTCGACGTCGTGTTCCCGGTCCTGCACGGCGCTTACGGCGAAGACGGCACCATTCAGGGTCTGCTCGAACTTGCCGGGGTTCCGTACGTCGGACCCGGAGTCCTGGCCAGCGCCGCCGGCATGGACAAGGAGTTCACGAAGAAGCTTCTTGCCGCTGAAGGACTTCCAGTCGGAGTGCAGGTCGTGCTTCGACCGGGAACCGCAACGCTGACCGAAGAGCAGAAGGCGGAGTTGGGCCTTCCGGTGTTCGTGAAGCCCGCTCGAGGTGGTTCGTCCATCGGCATCACTCGGGTGAGTAATTGGGACGGTCTGGACGGGGCAATCGCTCATGCACGCCTGCACGATCCCAAGGTGATCGTCGAAGGCGCGATCATCGGCCGTGAGGTGGAATGCGGCGTCCTCGAATTCCCGAACGGCGACGTCAAGGCGAGTGTGGTCGCCGAGATCCGGATGCCGGATTCCGACGCCGATTCGGATGCGTTCTACGACTTCGACACCAAGTACCTCGACGACGTCTGCGAATTCGACATCCCCGCGAAACTCGACGAGGCGGTGAGCGACCAGATTCGAGAGCTTGCCGTCCGCGCGTTCAAGGCACTCGATTGCCAGGGACTCTCGCGGGTCGATTTCTTCGTGACCGCTGACGGCCCGGTGATCAACGAGATCAACACGATGCCCGGGTTCACTTCCATCTCGATGTACCCGAAGATGTGGAACGCCACCGGAATCGATTACCGCACTTTGATTTCGACTCTGGTCGATACCGCCATCGCTCGCGGCACCGGTCTTCGCTGATCAGGGGACCGCGACCGGCGCCGGGTCGAGAGGCTTCTGTTCCAGAGTCGCCGTGATGGTGTCGGAAATCTCCTGAATCGGCGTCGGGCCGGTCCCGTCGGGAACCGTGATGCCGATGTACTCACCACGGTCGACGGCAAACCAGGTGCTGGCCGCCAGACCGATGTCGGTTCCCGAGACCTGGAACCACTGGACGCCGTTCACGACCTGGAGCGCGGCCGCCTGGTCGAACTCGGTCGGACGGTCGAGCCCGCAGCGCAAGACGATCGGCTCACCTTCGCTGCGCTGCCACGCGGCCGCTCCGGCCGGGGCAGGTTCCACCAACTCGGCTTTCGTGAAGTCGTCGATCTTGTCGGGGAGCGCGTCGAGGAGAGAAACGCAGGCCTCCGACTCCGCTGCCGGTGCCGGTACGGGTCCCAGCGCTACCGGTGAGAGTTCAGGATTATTGCCCGCGACGACGGCTGCGATCACCACTCCGACGATCAGGGCTACCGGCAGTGCGATGGCAGTGGCGATCAGTGCCGGGCTACGGCGTTCGGTCGGGTCGTCCTCGCCGTCGGGGTCGATGTCGGCGTTGTCTGCGGTGGAAGTGTTGTCTGCCATGCTCAGTTCTTCGCTCGGGTCCTGGTCCAGTCGATCAGCGGTCTTGTCACTTCTGAGGACACGCCGGTGAATCGGTAGGATTGCCGACACACGCGTGAGCTTGCAGAAGCATTCACGACCACAGCTAGAAGGTACCGCAGGCCGCTTACGAGCGAATTGCGTCGGCATTGGAGACACTCATCGCATCATCGGAGTTCACTGCATCATCGGAGTTCGAATCACAGCACACTGTCGAACAGGTGGGGGAGTTCGACGTGATCGCGCGATCTCTGGTCGGCCGAATCCAACCGGTCACCACCGAATTGGGGCCGGGTGACGATGCCGCGATCGTGACGTCCGGTGACGGCCGAGTGGTTGTCTCGTCCGACATGTTGGTCGAAGGTCGGCATTTCCGAGTGGACTGGTCTTCGCCACGGGATATCGGCCGCAAGGCGGTGGCCCAGAACGCCGCTGATGTGGTTTCGATGGGAGCCAGGCCGACGGCATTCACGGTGTCCCTGGGGTGCCCGCCCTCGACTCCCGTCGACGTGATCGACGGAATCTCGGCCGGGATCTGGGACGCGGCAACAGATCTGGGGGCCGGTGTGGTCGGCGGTGACCTGGTCCAGTCACCGGTGATCGTCGTGTCGGTGACCGTGCTCGGCGATCTCGGTGGCCGTCCGGCAGTTCTCCGTTCGGGAGCAAAGGTCGGTGACAAGATCGCTGTCGCCGGGCTGTTCGGTTGCTCGGCAGCGGGATTGGCACTATTGCTCGACGAAACCGAACTGCTCGACGAAGCCTGCAGCTTTCCAGATCTACTTGCCTCTCATCGTGTTCCGGATCCGCCGTATCAATCGGCATGGGACGCCGCAGAATCAGCACATTCCATGACGGATGTCTCCGACGGATTGATCGCGGATCTTCGACATCTCGCAGAGGCATCACACGTACGGTTCGACATCTTGTCGGCCGCGGTTCCCACCTCACCAGACGTCTCGTCGGCGGCCGAGGCGCTCGATGTCGATCCGCTGCACTGGATCCTGTCCGGTGGTGAAGATCACGGATTTGCAGCAACTTTCGGACCGGAGGTCGAGATTCCGTCGGGATGGACCGTGATCGGTCAGGTCGCCCCCGGTTCCGGCGTTTCCGTCGACGGTTCTCTTCGCGAGAGCGGCGGAGGTTGGCACAGCTTTTCGACCACCGGCACCACTGCGGTATAGGTTGCTTTCATGGCTGTATATGCACTTGGAGACAGAGTTCCGGACATACATCCGGACGCATACGTCCACCCGGACGCGGTGGTAATCGGCGCCGTGACTCTCGCGGCGGGCACCTCGATCTGGCCGCAAGCGGTGTTGCGTGGTGACTACGGAACCATTTCGGTCGGTCGCGGATCCAACATCCAGGACGGAACCGTCATCCACTGCACCGCCATCGATGCGACCGTCATCGGTTCGGCCTGCGTAGTGGGCCACAACGCACACATCGAAGGTTCGACCATCGAAGACCATTGCCTGATCGCATCGGGGTCCGTGGTCCTCAACGGAACGGTGATCGGGACGGGGTCGATCGTCGCCGCTGGTGCGGTGGTAGCCAACAAGATGCAGGTTCCGCCGCGCAGCATGGTGCTCGGTGTGCCCGCCAAGGTCCGTGCGGGATACGAGGTCCCGCTCGGTCACCTCGACGGCAACGTCAAGATGTACGCAGCCAACGCGGCGTACTACCGCGACGCGTTGCGCAGGCTCGACTGATGGCGCCGCTTGCAGAGATCGTCGATCCAGGGTGGGCGCGGGCACTCGAACCGGTGTCGGAGCAGATCTCCGCGATGGGCACGTTCTTGCGTGAAGAGATCGCTGCGGGGCGAGAGTATCTGCCGGCGGGGGAGAACGTCTTGCGTGCGTTCACGAATCCGTTCGACGACGTTCGAGTGCTCATCGTCGGTCAAGACCCCTATCCGACGCCCGGTCATGCTGTCGGGTTGAGCTTTTCGGTCGCCCCGGACGTGCGGCCGGTTCCGCGAAGCCTCGGCAACATCTACAAGGAATATCACCAGGATCTCGGATTGCCGATACCGTCGAACGGCGATCTGACTCCGTGGTCGAAACAAGGTGTGCTGCTTCTCAATCGCGTTCTCACCGTGCAGCCGGGCCAAGCCGCTTCGCATCGCAAGAAGGGCTGGGAGCCGGTGACCGAGCAGGCCATCCGCGCTCTGGTCGCGCGATCGTCACCGATGGTCGCGATCTTGTGGGGTCGTGACGCGGCCACTCTCGCGCCGATGCTCGGCGACACACCGATCATCGAATCCGCGCACCCGTCACCGCTTTCGGCTTCGCGCGGTTTCTTCGGTTCGCGTCCGTTCAGTCGTGCGAACGAGCTCTTGACCGGACTCGGGGCCGACCCGGTCGACTGGAATCTGGGTGGATCGAACTGCGTCTGATCGAACTGCCGTGCCGAACGTCGTGACGCGACGTTCGGCACGGCCATTCGACTACGCCTGCTTTGCGGACGTGAAATCGGGGCGACGCTTGTCGACGAACGCGTCGACACCTTCGCGGCCGACGGGGCTGTTCGCCGCGATGGCGATGGACGCGGCTTCGGCGTCGAGTTGCTCGGCGAGCGAGTTCGTCCGCGACGA
Source organism: Rhodococcus sp. GB-02 (assembly GCF_053470465.1). Classification (NCBI taxonomy): domain Bacteria; kingdom Bacillati; phylum Actinomycetota; class Actinomycetes; order Mycobacteriales; family Nocardiaceae; genus Rhodococcus; species Rhodococcus sp. GB-02. Next base: position 950,523 of record NZ_JBPUKE010000003.1, on the reverse strand, counting down.
ACGCAGCAGCGCTTTGATTCCCGAGTACGACGTGCTCGGTCCGTTGGCCAAGGCGCGGGCGAGGCGAGCTGCCTCTTCCTGCACTTCGTCGTCGCCGACGAGTCGGGTGAGGATCCCCAGCCGGACGGCTTCGTCGCCACCGATCACCGAATCGTTGAGAAGAATCTCGCGAGCGCGTGCCACGCCGACGATGCGGGGGAGCGTCCATGACATTCCGCCATCCGGGGTGAATCCGATGGAGGGGTAGGCGGGACGAAGCTTGGTGCCGGTGCCGCCGATTGCGACGTCGGCGAGGCAGACCAGGCTCATTCCGGCACCGGCAGCCCATCCGTGGACCCCGGCCACGACTGGAGCGGTCGCGGCGTCGAGCGCGCGAACGAACACGTGGAAGACGCGGGCAACCTCGGCGACGTACTCGCCGCGATCGGGGGCTGCGGCGAACGCACGGACGTTGCCCCCGGCGCAGAAGTTTGCGCCTTCGCCGACCAGAAGGATGCTCCCGATGTCGTTTCCGACTGTCTCGAGCGCCTGCGCGCCCTGAACCAGTCCTTCGTCGTCGAGGGAGGTGCCGTTGGCGGCGGTGGAAATGGTGATGCGGAGTACACCCTCGTCGAGGGTCACCTTGCTCAGGTCATCGATAGAAGTCACTCAACGCACATTACGGGTGTCTGACAGCCATACGAAAAACGGGGACAGATAGATACAGTCACATCGATAAAGCTCTGCCCCCGTCACAGAAGTGACGGGGGCAGAGCCTGCAATAGTTTGTGCTCGGGCAATCAGCCCCGAGCGACCTTGCCTGCCTTCAGGCAGGAGGTGCACACGTTGACCTTACGGGTGTTACCCGGGGCAACCTCGGTACGAACAGACTGAATGTTCGGGTTCCAGCGACGATTGGTACGCCGGTGCGAGTGCGAGACCGACTTACCGAAGCCGGGCCCCTTGGCGCATACGTCGCAGACGGCAGCCATAGTCGCGAACTCCTTGTTAGAAATGAATATTGAAGTGGTTACCCTACACGGTAGGGCAGCCAGAATTACAATCCGAATATACTCGACTTCGAACCGATCCTTGACCGCTCACTGTGCAGCCGAACGTGAAAACAGTCAATCAGCAACAAACAAAGTGCAGCATTATTTCGTGTAGCCCGTTCGAGGCAACCGTGTAAGAGTAACCGCTTCCGGCCCGAATGGCCAAACCGCCCGGTAATGACGGTTGCGCAGAAGCGTCGGACTACCCTCGACTGCACCGATCACCGATCTCTTTTTCATCGTCAGTCTTTCCATCGTCGAGGGGAACCGTCAGTGGGGGAAGTGCAAGGCGTCGCCGACGATGGCCGAGGGACTGGCGCCGAAGAAGCAGAATCCGTCGCGGACGGACACCTGCTGCGGCGGTGGGCCCGCCGGGCCGTCGACAGCCTCCAGAAACGTCGCGGAGAGATCAACAGCCTCAACGTCTTTCCCATCCCTGATTCGGATACCGGCACCAATCTGTTGTTCACGATGCGGGCCGCGCTCGATTCCGCCGAGACGATCGAGGACGACGTCCGCAGTGCGGGCCGCGTCGCCAACGCTCTGGCTCGGGGCGCGGTCTCCGGCGCCCGGGGTAATTCCGGAGTGATCCTCTCCCAGGTGATCCGGGGTATCGCCGAGAGCGTTCAAGGCGAGCGCATCGACGGCCGCAGCTTCGCGAACTCGCTGACCACGGCGACGACTCTGGCCTCTCGGGCTGTCTCCGATCTGGTGGAAGGCACCATCGTCACGGTTTTGCGTGCATCGGGAGAAGCAGCGCAGGAGTGCGTCGACACCAGGACGCCGAGCGGCGAGGATCTTGCATCCGTAGTTGCCGCCGCGGCCGACGCCGCTGCGGTCGCACTGAACAAGACGCCGGAGCAGCTGGACGTTCTGGCGTCCGCCGGGGTGGTCGATGCCGGGGGGTTCGGTCTAGTTCTGATCCTCGACGCCTTTGTCGAGGTGGTGACAGGGAAGTCTCAGGTCCGCGAGGATCTGGGAACACCGGACCTGCGCTCGGCCTCCCTGGTAGATGTCAGCGCATTCGATCACGATTGGGCTCACAAGAGCCCGATCGAATGTGGTGATCACTCGGAACAGGATTTCGAGGTCATGTACCTCGTCGACGACTCCGACGACGACCGGATGGCGGCGCTGCGCACGCGACTCTCCGTCCTCGGGGATTCGACGGTCATCGTCAGCGACGGCTTCGGCGGCTGGTCCGTGCACGTACATTGCTGCGATGCCGGCGCGGCGGTGGAAGCAGGCCTCGAGGCCGGAAAGGTCCACGGCATTCGCATCAGCAGTTTTCTCGTCGACGAACGCGACCAGCTGGTGGCACGGGCTGAGAGGCGATTCCCGGGCGCCGGCGCACGCGGCGTTCTGGCTGTCGTCGCCGGTGAAAGCGCGTCGGCGTTGTTCGAGAGTGAGGGCGCGACGGTTCTTCGTTGTGACGACGCTCCGGTGACACGCGCGCAGCTGCTCGGCCGCATTCGTCAGATGGAGCGAAGCGAAGTCCTCGTGTTACCGAACGGAGCTTTGACCGCTCAGGAACTGGTCGCAGTCAGTGCCGCTGCACGCGATCCGCTTCACCAGGTCCTGTTGCTGTCGACGTCGTCGATGGTGCAGGGCTTGGCCGCCCTCGCCGTTCACGACGCCCAGCGCAACGTCGCCGACGACGGCTTCACGATGTCCGAGGCTGCAGCGGCGACGCGCTGGGGATCTTTGCGTATTGCCGTCGAGCGCTCGCTGACCTACGTCGGGACGTGTGATCCGGGTGACGCGATCGGGTTGATGGGTCACGAGGTGGTGCTCATCGGTCCCGACGTCGCGGAGTCGAGTGCGCGATTGGTTGATCTTGCCCTCGGATCCGGCGGTGAACTCGTGACCCTTCTCATGGGGGCCGACGCACCGGACGACCTGGCAGCACAGTTGGAAGCCCACGTGATCGCGCACCACCCCGGTGTGGATGTACTCGTGTATCAGGGAGATCAGCCCGGTGACTTGTTCCAGTTGGGCGTGGAGTGATCGGACCGAGTCTGTCGGTGGCTGCTGATATACGAACACCTGTGCTTACCGCGACACTGTGCTGGAGGAACTGATGGCGACGCTCGGCGACCCACTCGATCGGCTGCTGGGAAAGAAGACCGCGGAGGCGCTCGACGAGGCATTCGAGATCCGGACTGTCGAGGACTTGCTGCGTCACTACCCACACCGGTACGCGTCGGCAGGCAAGGAACTTGCCGAAAAGGAGCCGCCCGAAGGTGAGCACATCACTATCATCGCGCGGGTGACGTCGGCAGCCGTCGTGAAGATGAAGAACCGTCCGGGACAGATGCTGAGGGTCTCGCTCGCGACCGATTCGCAGACCGTCGACGTCACGTTCTTCAATCCGCAGAAGGTGCGTCACGTCATCAAGCCCGGCGTGCGGGCGATGTTCTCCGGGACGGTGAAGTACTTCCGCGGGAAGTGGTCTCTCACTCATCCGAGCTACCTGATCCTCCCGGAACCTCGTGTCGGCGAAGAGGATTCAGTGGTACCCCTGGCATCCATCAAGGGGGCCGGTGACCTTGCCGGTCTGGCTCGCGCAAATCAGGATCCTGGAGCCGAACTCGATCTCTCCGTCTTCGACCGCGCATTGATCCCGCTGTACCCGGCGACCCGCGAGGTCGAGAGTTGGACAATCATGCGGTGCGTGCGGCAAGTACTCGACCAACTCGATCAGATCGAGGAGTCGTTGCCCGCCGAGACCAGGGCCGAGCACGGATTCATCGGTTTGGACGAGGCACTGCGCACTGTTCACCTTCCAGATACCAAGGAAGACATCGAACGAGCGCAGGATCGTCTGCGATTCGACGAGGCGCTGTCTCTGCAGTTGGTCCTCGCGATGCGTCGTCACGACAATTCCGAGCGTGTGGCTCCGGCCTGCGCTCCGGTTGCCGGCGGGATCGCGGACCAGTTCGAGGAGATGCTCCCGTTCACTCTGACGGAGGGACAGCAAGCAGTCGCGGAGGAGATCTCCAGCGACCTCGCCCGCCCACACCCGATGAGCCGGCTTCTTCAGGGCGAGGTCGGGTCAGGCAAGACCATCGTGGCTCTGCGCGCGATGCTGCAGGTCGTCGATGCGGGTTATCAGTGCGCGCTGCTCGCACCCACCGAGGTCCTGGCAAATCAGCACGCGCGATCACTGCGCAAGATGATGGGTCCGTTGGCGGCAGGTGGTGAACTCGGTTCGGCCGAACATTCCACCCGTATCGCCCTTCTGACCGGCTCGCTGCCTGTCGCTGCGAAGCGCGCAGCGCTGCTCGAAGCCGTGACCGGCGACGCCGGGATCGTCATCGGTACCCATGCGCTCATCCAGGACAACGTGGAGTTCTTCAACCTCGGCATGGTTGTCGTCGACGAGCAGCATCGCTTCGGCGTCGAGCAACGTGATCAGTTGCGATCACGAGCGCGTGAAGGTCTGAGTCCGCATCTGCTGGTGATGACGGCAACGCCGATTCCGCGAACCATCGCCATGACGGTGCTCGGCGACCTCGAGGTCTCGACCCTGCGGGAACTACCGCGTGGGCGAACCCCGATCAAGAGCAGCGTCGTGCCCGCGAAGCAGAAGCCGCAGTGGGTGGATCGCGCATGGGAACGAATCCGTGAGGACGTCGCCGCTGGTCGTCAGGCGTATGTCGTGTGCTCGCGGATCGGCGACGGTGAGCAGGGTGCAGGTGAGGACCAGTTCACCGAGGAGAAACAGCCCGAGACCAAGTCGGCGGTCGACGTCTTCGAAGAGCTGTCGAGTGGCCCGCTGGCCGATCTACGAGTCGGGTTGCTGCACGGTCGACTGCCTTCCGACGAAAAAGACGTCGTGATGAGCGCGTTCAACGTCGGTGACATCGACGTCCTCGTCTGTACGACTGTCGTCGAAGTCGGTGTGGACGTCCCGAACGCGACGGTGATGGTGATCGTCGATGCCGAACGGTTCGGTGTCAGTCAACTCCATCAGCTGCGTGGTCGTGTCGGCCGAGGGAAGCACCAGGGACTCTGCATCCTCGTCACCGGAAGCAATCCCGGCGGGTCGGCATACGAGCGACTCTCCGCGGTGGCCGCGACCAACGACGGGTTCGAACTGGCTCAGCTCGACCTCGCGACCAGACGCGAAGGCAACATCCTCGGAGCGGCGCAGTCGGGCACGACCTCGAACCTGCGGCTGCTATCTCTCATGGCACACGGAGACATCCTCGAATCCGCCCGGGAGTTCGCCCAGGGAATCGTCGACGACGATCCATCGCTCGACGGTCATCCCGCCCTGGCTTCCATGGTGACCGCCGCGCTGGACTCCGACCGGATCGAGTACCTCGAGAAGTCGTGACGGGTATGACGACAAGCTGAAATCGAATAGCACGAGGACCGCCGGGTTGGTTTCTCGATTCAGTCCGAAATATGAGACTCCGCATGTAGACGCAAGATGAAATCGGGGTAGTTTTCTCGAATGTTCTCCAAAGTGCTCGTCGCGAACCGCGGCGAAATTGCGATCCGTGCCTTCCGTGCCGCCTACGAACTAGGTGCCGGAACCGTCGCGGTGTTCCCGTACGAGGATCGGAACTCGATCCACCGCCTCAAGGCAGACGAGAGCTATCAGATCGGGGAGAAGGGTCACCCCGTTCGCGCGTATCTCTCGGTCGAGGAAATCGTCGCCGCCGCCAAGAGCGCCGGAGCGGACGCCATCTACCCCGGTTACGGTTTCCTCTCCGAGAACCCGGATCTGTCGGCGGCGTGCGCCGAGGCAGGCATCAAGTTCGTGGGTCCCTCCGCGGAGATCCTCGAGTTGACCGGCAACAAAGCACGCGCCATCGCCGCGGCCAAGGCCGCCGGTCTCCCGGTGCTCGCGTCTTCGGAGCCGTCAGCGGACATCGACGAGTTGCTCGCAGCAGCCGAGGACATGACCTTCCCGATCTTCGTCAAGGCTGTCGCCGGCGGCGGCGGACGCGGAATGCGCCGCGTTGCGGAACGCTCACAGCTCAAGGAATCGATCGAAGCCGCAGCGCGCGAAGCGGAGTCGGCCTTCGGCGATTCGACGGTCTTCCTCGAGCAGGCCGTCATCGACCCCCGGCACATCGAAGTGCAGATCCTCGCCGACGAGCAGGGCAACGTCATCCACCTCTTCGAGCGTGACTGCTCGCTGCAGCGTCGCCACCAGAAGGTGATCGAGCTTGCTCCGGCCCCCAACCTCTCGGAAGAGTTGCGCGCCAAGATCTGTGCCGACGCCGTCGCTTTCGCGAAGGAGATCGGGTACACGTGCGCCGGCACTGTCGAGTTCCTCCTCGACAAGCGCGGCAACCACGTCTTCATCGAGATGAACCCGCGAATTCAGGTGGAGCACACCGTCACCGAAGAAGTGACGGACGTGGACTTGGTCCAGTCGCAGCTCAAGATCGCGTCCGGTTCGACGCTTGCAGATCTGGGTCTGTCACAGGACACGATCAAGCTGCGCGGCGCGGCGCTGCAGTGCCGCATCACGACCGAGGATCCGGCCAACGGATTCCGCCCGGACACGGGCCGGATCACCGCGTACCGCACCCCGGGCGGCGCCGGTATCCGCCTTGACGGCGGCGCGACGCTCGGTGCCGAGGTCGGAGCGTACTTCGACTCGATGCTGGTCAAGCTCACCTGCCGTGGTCGCGACCTCGAAGCCGCTGTCGCGAGAGCTCGCCGCGCGGTCACGGAGTTCCGTATTCGTGGCGTCTCGACCAACATTCCGTTCCTGCAGGCAGTTCTCGACGACCCGGACTTCCGGGCTGGACGTGTGACCACCTCCTTCATCGAGGAACGTCCGCAGCTGCTGACCCTGCGTTCCTCCGCCGACCGCGGCACCAAGATCCTGACCTACCTCGCCGATGTGACGGTCAACAAGCCGCACGGCGAGCGTCCCTCTTCGGTGTACCCGCAGGACAAGCTGCCCAAGATCGACCTTTCGACGCCGCCGCCCGCCGGCAGCCGCCAGCGTCTGCTCGAACTCGGTCCCGAAGGTTTCGCGAAGGCACTGCGTGAGCAGAAGGCCGTCGGCGTCACCGACACCACCTTCCGTGACGCGCATCAGTCGTTGTTGGCCACGCGAGTTCGAACCAGCGGACTGCTGGGAGTTGCCGGGCACGTTGCACGGTTGACGCCGGAACTGCTCTCGATCGAAGCCTGGGGCGGCGCGACGTACGATGTGGGACTTCGCTTCCTGCACGAGGATCCGTGGTACCGGCTCGCCGCGCTCCGTGAAGCGATCCCGAACATCTGCCTCCAGATGCTCCTTCGCGGACGAAACACGGTGGGCTACACGCCCTATCCGGAGAAGGTCACGCGCGCATTCGTTCAGGAAGCCACCGACACCGGCATCGACATCTTCCGAATCTTCGACGCGCTCAACAACGTCGACCAGATGCGCCCTGCCATCGACGCGGTGCGTGAGACGGGAACGGCTCTCGCCGAGGTGGCGCTGAGCTACACCGGCGATCTGTCGGATCCGAACGAAACGCTGTACACGCTCGACTACTACCTGAAGTTGGCCGAAGAGATCGTCGATGCCGGCGCTCACGTGCTCGCGATCAAGGACATGGCCGGCCTGCTGCGCGCTCCGGCGGCCACCAAGCTCGTGACGGCGCTACGCAGCAACTTCGATCTGCCGGTTCACGTCCACACGCACGACACCCCCGGTGGACAGTTGGCCACGTACTTCGCCGCGTGGCAGGCGGGCGCCGACGCAGTCGACGGTGCTTCGGCGGCACTGGCCGGAACCACCAGCCAGCCTGCGCTCTCGGCCATCGTCGCCGCTGCCGCGCACTCCGAGTTCGACACCGGACTGAACCTGCAGAACGTGTGCGACCTCGAGCCGTACTGGGAGGCGCTGCGAAAGGTGTACGCGCCCTTCGAATCCGGGCTACCGGCTCCGACGGGACGTGTGTACACGCACGAGATCCCGGGTGGCCAGCTCTCCAACCTCCGGACCCAGGCCGTTGCTCTCGGCCTCGGCGACCGGTTCGAAGAGGTCGAAGCCAAGTACGCCGACGCAGACCGCATGCTCGGGCATCTGGTGAAGGTGACGCCGTCGTCGAAGGTTGTCGGCGACCTCGCTCTCCATCTTGTCGGCGCCGGTGTGCCTTCGGAGGAGTTCGCCGCAGATCCGGCGAAGTTCGACATCCCCGACTCCGTGGTCGGCTTCCTGCGCGGCGAACTCGGTACGCCTCCCGGTGGCTGGCCGGAACCGTTCCGCAGCAAGGCGCTCGAAGGCCGTGGCCAGGCCAAGCCCGAAGCGACGCTCTCCGCCGAGGACGAGGTACTGCTGGAGGGCTCGTCGAAGGACCGTCAGGCGACGCTGAACCGTCTGCTGTTCCCCGGCCCGACAAAGGAATTCCTCGAGCACCGCGAGAAGTACGGTGACACGTCGCGGCTTTCGGCGAACCAGTTCTTCTACGGTCTGCGGCGCGGCGACGAGCACCGCGTCGAATTGGCTCCCGGCGTGGAACTGATCATCGGTCTCGAAGCGATCTCCGAGCCCGACGAGCGCGGCTACCGCACTGTCATGTGCATCCTGAACGGCCAGCTGCGCCCGGTCTCGATCCGCGATCGCTCCATTGCCAGTGACGTACCGGTGGCGGAGAAGGCCGACAAGAACAACCCGGGCCACGTGGCTGCACCGTTCGCGGGCGTCGTGACACTCGCGGTGAAGGAAGGCCAGAAGATCGAGGCCGGCGACACCGTGGCCACGATCGAAGCGATGAAGATGGAAGCGGCGATCACCTCGCCGCGCGCCGGCGTCGTCTCGCGGATCGCGATCAGCGCCGTCCAACAGGTCGAGGGCGGAGACCTGCTGGTAGTCGTCTCGACGGGGGAGAGCGCCGCAGAGTGACACGCATCATCTCGGGACTCGCGGGCGGTCGACGCCTGCGAGTCCCGCCGAGCGGCACCCGTCCGACATCGGATCGGGTTCGTGAGGCGCTGTTCAGTGCTCTCGAAGCGCGCATCGATCTCGAAGGGTGCGCGGTTCTCGACCTCTTTGCGGGTTCGGGTGCTCTGGGCCTCGAAGCGCTCTCGCGGGGGGCCGAGCACGTCGTTCTCGTGGAATCGGATGCCAAGGCTGCTGCCGTCATCAAGGCGAACATCGACACTGTCGCGTTGCCTGGGGCGACGGTTCGTGCCGCTCCGGTCGCGGCCGTGGTCTCGGGTCCGAGCGCGCGTGAATACGACATCGTGATCGCGGACCCGCCGTACGCGGTGACCGACGAGGCCGTCGTGTCCATGCTCACCGATCTGCAGGCCAACAAATGGGTGGGGGAGGGCACCATCGTCGTACTCGAACGTTCGTCGCGCTCGCCCGAGACCGTGTGGCCGCCGGGCTACGAGCCGATCAAGGCCAAGAACTACGGTGAAGCCCGCATCGAGCTGGCCACCTGCTACGGTCTGGACTCATGACTGGCGCCGTTTGCCCCGGATCCTTCGACCCTGTGACCAATGGTCACCTCGACGTAATCGGAAGAGTTGCTGCGCAATTCGACGAGGTCGTGGTCACCGTGCTGATCAACAAGAGCAAGCGTGGCATGTTCACGATCGACGAGCGGATCGAGATGCTCGAAGACGCGACGAGTCACCTCCTCAATGTTCGGGTCACGTCGTGGCACGGACTGTTGGTTGACTTTGCAAAACAAGAAGGCCTCAGCGCGATCGTCAAGGGTCTGCGCGGCGCGAACGACTTCGATTACGAGCTGCAGATGGCTCAGATGAATCAGAAGCTCACTGGCGTCGACACGCTCTTCGTCGCCACGAATCCGACCTACAGCTACCTGTCGAGTTCTCTCGTGAAGGAGGTTGCGACCTTCGGTGGCGACGTCTCCGACATGCTCCCGGCCAAGGTGCATTCTCGGCTACTCGCGCGTATCGCCGAACGAGCAGCAGAAAACAGCTGATCCCCGACACACCGACCACGACGACGCCCCGTTGGCCGTTCTTCCGGCAAACTTGGACAGGAACGGGCACAGGTCCGAGTGGACCGGTGACGATGTGGGCCGAATTCGGCCGGTAGAGATTGGGGTTGCTTGTGTACCGCGTATTCGAGGCACTGGACGAACTGGTCGCAATTGTCGAAGAGGCGCGCGGTGTTCCCATGACCGCAGGGTGTGTCGTGCCTCGCGGTGACGTACTCGAGCTGCTCGACGACGTCCGGGACGCAATTCCGAGCGAGCTGGACGACGCTCAGGACGTCCTCGATCATCGGGACAAACTGGTCGGTGACGCGCGAGCTAACGCGGAGAAGACGGTCAGCAGCGCCAACGCCGAGGCGACGACGACGGTGGAGAACGCACGCGACGACGCCGACCGCATTCTGTCCGACGCCAAGGCTCAGGCCGATCGCATGGTTGCCGAAGCACGTGCACACGCCGATCAGTTGGTCGAGGACGCAGAAGCAGAAGCTGAACGCACTGTCACGGACGGCCGTCGTGAGTACGACGCAGTGACCGGACGGGCGCGTACCGAGGCCGATCGGATGATCGAGTCTGGCCAGGCTTCGTACGACCATTCGGTGGCCGAGGGAACGGCCGAGCAGGCTCGTCTGGTCTCGCAGACCGAGGTTGTCCAGTCAGCCCACGCGGAATCCGCGCGGGTGATCGACGCCGCTCACGCCGAGTCCGATCGGATGCGGTCGGAGTGCGACCTGTACGTTGACACCAAGTTGGCCGAGTTCGAGGAGTTCCTCACGGGAACCGTTCGATCGGTCGGGCGCGGTCGTCAGCAGCTTCGAACGGGTTCGGGAGTTCCCGATTACCAAGACGACGATCGTCGTTCGGAGCGGCGCCGCTAGAGCGGATCAGGCAGTCGAGGGTGGGTCGTCCGATATGGGGCGGCCCACTTTTTCGTGGATGGAATTGGGATTTGCCTTGTAGCTGCCGTATTGTGGAGTGGTTGCCCATACCAGTTTCAACAGTTAGGTGAGTTCTCTTTGTCAACGCATCGTCGTAGTTCGTCGCATCAGTCAAGTGATGCGGGATTTTTGCTGGACACGGTCAAGCTCGGTCGTCGTCCAGGGTCGATGCGTACCGTCGAGAGAACAATTCAGTCCCCGAACCGTATCGGTCTCGATCTGATCGCGATCGAAGCGGGCGCGGACATAGATCTCGATCTTCGTCTCGAAGCTGTGTCTGAAGGTGTTCTTGTCACCGGAAACGTGCACGCACCCACCAAGGGTGAGTGCTCGCGGTGCCTCGAACCGTTCACCGACACCGTGGACATCTATCTCACGGAGTTGTTCGCTTACCCGGACAGCACCACCGAGGAGACGACGGAAGAGGGAGAGGTCTACGCGGTCGAAGACGACGAAATCGACCTCGAACCGGTCATCGTCGATGCAGTCGGGCTGGCGCTTCCGCTCCAGCCTCTGTGCAGTGACGATTGCCTGGGATTGTGCTCAGAATGTGGCATTCGCCTGGCGATTGCGGAATCTGGGCATGGGCATGACATACTTGATCCTCGCTGGGCTGGTCTCGCGGCCAAATTTGGCGTGGAATCAAACACCAGCGAAAATCTTGTGATCACCGAAGCCGAGGAGAAGTAGAAGTGGCTGTCCCCAAGCGCAAAATGTCGCGATCCAACACGCGGTCGCGTCGTAGCCAGTGGAAGACCACTGTGCCCACCCTCGTTACCTGCCCCAACCGTGGCTGTGGCGAGCAGACCCTTCCCCACATCGCATGCCCGTCATGCGGTACTTACAAGGGCCGCCAGGTAACCGCTGCTGTCTAGTTCTCCCCGGAGAAAGACTATGACGAGCGAAAATACAGTTTCAGCCGCCGGCGGCGAGGGCAATCACGACAAGCTCCTCGCCGCTGTCGGCGTAGATATAGAGCCCGGTCTTCTGACCCTGGCTCTCACGCACCGCTCGTACGCGTACGAGAACGGCGGACTGCCCACGAACGAGCGCCTCGAGTTTCTCGGGGATTCCGTTCTCGGGGTCACGGTGACCGAAAATCTCTATCTGTCCCACCCGGACAAATCCGAAGGTGATCTGGCGAAGATCCGTGCCAGCGTGGTCAACATGCATGCACTCGCCGAGGTTGCCAGGACTCTGGGTGAAGGTGGACTCGGAGCGCACCTGCTGCTGGGTAAGGGTGAGGAAATGACGGGCGGCCGTGACAAGCCGTCCATCCTCGCCGACGGTATGGAGTCGATTCTCGGCGCCATCCACCTGCAACACGGCATCGAGACTGCGCGACGCGTTGTTCTCGATCTGTTCGACGATCTACTCACTCGCGCACCGCTTCTGGGCGCGGGTCTGGATTGGAAGACGAGCCTGCAGGAACTGACCGCAGAACACGGTGCCGGAGTTCCCGTATACGAGATCACCGCTACCGGACCCGATCACGACAAGGAATTCACGGCCACCGTTCTCATCAGTGGCAAGCCCTTGGGTGTCGGTGTCGGTCGTTCCAAGAAGGAAGCCGAGCAGAAGGCAGCAAGTTCGGCATGGAAGACGATGTCGGAGAATGCCGCTGCTAGCGCAGTCGCTGCCGACGACGCGACTGATCTCGCCGGCTGAGTTCACTCTTGCCTGAGCTTCCCGAAGTCGAAGTCGTTCGCCGCGGCCTGCAGTCTCATGCTGTAGGTGCGGCGATCGAGGCCGTCGAGGTCCTCCATCCCCGCGCGATCCGGCGCCACATTCTCGGTTCCGAGGACTTGATCGGCCAACTCACCGGCCAGACCATCGCTTCGGCAGAGCGACGTGGCAAGTATCTGTGGCTGGTTCTCGAGCCTGCCGGTGTCGGACTGGTAGTCCATCTCGGGATGAGCGGACAGATGTTGGTCCAACCCCCGACCGTCGACTGGGAAAAGCACCTACGTATTCGGTTGGCCCTCGATTCCGGAGCTGATCTTCGATTCGTCGATCAGCGAACCTTCGGTGGCTGGTCGATTTCACCTCTCGTCGAGGTCGACGGAACGATGCTGCCAGAGTCGGTGGCGCACATCGCTCGCGATCCCATGGACGTTGCATTCGATCTCGAATCCGTCGTGAAAGTCCTGCGGGGCAAGCACACCGAGATCAAGCGTGCGATTCTCGATCAGACCGTGGTATCCGGGATCGGAAACATCTACGCTGACGAATCGTTGTGGCGCGCAAAGATTCACGGCAACCGAATCGCCGAATCCCTCACCAGGCCCAAACTTCGAGAGCTGTTGACCGCAGCGCACGCAGTGATGGGTGAAGCGCTCGATCAGGGCGGTACGTCCTTCGACGCTCTGTACGTGAACGTCAACGGCGAGTCCGGTTACTTCGACCGGTCACTGTCGGCCTACGGGCAGGAGAACCTTCCGTGCCCGCGATGCGGCGCGCCGATCAAGCGTGAGAAGTTCATGAATCGATCGTCGTTCAGTTGCCCGCGGTGTCAGCCGACCCCGAGGGCACGGAGAATCGCCTAGGTCTCCCGCCCCTCCGGTTCGGCGGAGTGGCAAGATTGCGTCATGGCTGAACAGACTCCCGACAACGCTGCAACCGCCCCGGCTCACACGGAGCTTTGGGTCGAACGCACCGGAACCCGCCTCTACACCGGCAAGAGTTCGCGCGGCGCAGAGGTTCTCATCGGCTCCGAATCGGTGCCAGGAGTCTTCACGCCCGGCGAACTCCTCAAAATCGCGCTGGCCGCATGCACCGGTATGAGCTCCGACTTCCCGATTTCTCGCCGGCTCGGTGATAACTACGACGCGACGGTCCGAGTGTCCGGCACCGCCGATCGCGAGAACGAGGTCTACCCGCAGCTCGACGAGGTTCTCGAACTCGATCTCAGTGAGTTGGATGCCGAAGCACAGCAGCGCCTCATCACTCTGGTCGAGCGCTCCGTGGACAAGGTGTGCACCGTCGGGCGCACTCTCAAGGCCGGAACCAAGGTCACTCTGTCTTTCGATACGGAAGCCTGATGTCTCGCGCGGGCAGCATTGTCGCTGCGATCGCACTGGGTTCCGTTGTGGCGGTGAGTGCTCCGGCGCACGCCTCGGTCCCGGTCGACGGCTCGGCCGGTGGTTGCGGGTCGTGGACGTCGAGCGTCGTGACGACTGGTGCCGGCATGCTCGAGAATCTCGAATTCGACGGCAACGGATCGATGGTGTTGTCGCAGTCGGCTCTGATCGGGCCGGGTGCACTGCTGAAAGTGGCTCCGGACGGAACACGGACAACTCTGGTCGGTGACGTCACCGGACCTGGCGGGCTGGTCGCGCGTGACGGATCCGTGTACTTCACCACGGGCAACTCGACTGTCTCGGGACTGTTCGGAATCGCCGACGGCAGCCTTCGCAAGGTCGACGTCGCAGAAGGATCGGTGACAACGATTGCCGACGGTCTGGTGATGCCGAACGGGCTTGTGCCGCTGGACGGTAGCCGCTTCCTTACCGCTCGCACGCTGACCCGGCCGGGGCTCACAGTCATCAACAGTGACGGAACCAGTTCGATCGTTCGTGAGGATCTCGGCACCGTCGACGGCCTTGCGCGCTCCGGTTCGACGATTTACGTGACGACGACCTTCGACATGGTGACCGCCGTCCACCTCCTCGAGGCAGACGATCTGGGCGGAGCGGTGCGAACGATCACGCTCCCCGGGTTCGGTCCGGCAAACATGGCGGACGATCTGACCGTCGGACCGGATGGCGCGCTGTATATCGCCTTCAACGCCGGCGGCAAAGTTGTGCGCGTCGATCCGGATTCGGGATCTTCGTGTGAGATCGCCTCGGGTCTGCCGTTCACATCCGCGGTCAAGTTCGGCGCCGGCCCTGGCTGGGATCCCAACTCGCTCTACACAACCGGTTTCCTGGGTGAGGTCCACCGTCTCGAACGTGTGGCGGGCTGAGCGTCGTGGCTGAGACAGCGCCTGTGCGTTTGACGGCGTGGGTTCACGGATACGTTCAAGGCGTCGGGTTTCGGTGGTGGACCAGGGCCCGCGCTCTCGAACTCGGGTTGATCGGATATGCGTCCAATCAGCGTGACGGTCGAGTGCTCGTCGTGGCGGAAGGCGAACGCACGCAGCTCGAGCGATTGTTGGAGTTGCTGCGCTCGGGCACTACCCCGGGCACGGTGGATCTTGTGGTCGACAGCTGGGACCCCGCCAGGGGCGACCTGACAGGGTTCGTCGAACGCTGACCGGTTTGGCGGTAAAGTTTCCCCCCATGCACCTCAAGAGTCTGACACTCAAAGGATTCAAATCCTTTGCGTCGGCAACGACTCTTCGGTTCGAGCCGGGGATCACCTGCGTCGTCGGCCCCAACGGCTCGGGAAAATCCAACGTCGTCGATGCGTTGACCTGGGTGATGGGCGAGCAGGGCGCCAAGGCCCTGCGCGGCGGCAAGATGGAAGACGTCATCTTTGCCGGGACCTCCGGCCGCGCGCCGCTGGGCCGGGCCGAAGTGACCCTGACCATCGACAACGCCGACGGGGCGCTCCCGATCGAGTACTCCGAAGTGTCGATCACGCGCCGCATGTTCCGCGACGGCGCGGGGGAGTACGAGATCAACGGCTCGTCCTGCCGTCTGATGGACGTCCAGGAACTGCTCAGTGACTCCGGTATCGGCCGCGAGATGCACGTCATCGTCGGGCAGGGACGGCTCGCTGCGATCCTCGAATCCCGGCCCGAAGACCGACGCGCCTTCATCGAAGAAGCCGCCGGAGTCCTCAAACATCGCCGCCGCAAGGAAAAAGCGGTGCGCAAGCTCGATTCCATGCAGGCTAATCTCGCTCGGCTCAGTGATCTCACCTCGGAACTGCGTCGGCAACTCAAACCGCTCGGACGCCAAGCCGAGGTCGCCCGGCGAGCGCAGACGGTCCAGGCCGACCTGCGTGATGCCAAGATGCGACTGGCCGCTGACGACCTGGTGACCCGTAGAACCCAACTGAACGACCAGGCGCAGGACGAGAAAGCGGCCCGCGAACAGCACAACGAGGTGGCGTCCGCGCTCGACGAGGCCAACCTCGAACTCGGGCGCCAGGAGCAAGCTCTCGCTCGTCTGACTCCGGGATCGGAAGCGGCTGCGCAGAGTTGGTTCCAGCTCTCCGCGCTTGCCGAACGAGTCAACGCCACCGTGCGCATCGCCCGCGAACGTGCACGACATCTCGACTCCGAACCCGTCGGCAACCGCGGCCAGGACCCGGACGAGATGGAGGCGCGGGCCGAACGTCTCGCTGCTGAGGAAGCCGAACTTCTCGAAGGCGTCGAGATCGCGCGAGCGGCATCGGAAGCAGCTCGTGAGCAGCTGGCATCCACGGAAGATGCTGCAGCAGAGGCGGAACGGGCGCACATGGCGGAAGTCCGCGCCGTCGCTGATCGGCGCGAAGGTCTCGCTCGACTCTCCGGTCAGGTCGACACTCTGCGTACCCGCGTCGAATCCGTCGACGCGGAAGTGTCTCGGCTGACCGAGGCAATCGACGAGGCTCGTCTGCGTGGGGATGCTGCACAGGCCGAGTTCGACACGGTGCAGGAAAGCATCGGGGACCTCGATGCCGGTGAAGTCGGCCTCGACACCAATCATGAACGCGCCATCGAAGCTCTCGAGATGATCGACGCGCGCGTCGACGAACTTCGCGAGGAAGAAAAGACGAGCGGGCAACGTATCGCTTCGCTCCGTGCGCGCGTCGAGGCACTGTCGATGGGCTTGCAGCGCAAGGACGGTGGCGGTTGGCTGCTCGAACACCGACGCGACGACGGCATCACCTCGCTGGCCGGATTGATCCACGTCGAACCAGGTTACGAAGCCGCGATCGCCGCCGCGATGGGGCCGGCAGCGGACGCCGTCGTGGCACAGTCGCTGGACTCGGCTCGCTCGGCTGTTGCAGCACTGGCCGATCAGGACGGTGGGCGTGCATCACTGATCGTGAGCGGTGAACCGGCGATCAAGCGCGAGGCCGAGATCGCGCCGGGTAGTCGTCATGCCGTCGACGTCATCGACTGCCCTGACGAGTTGCGTGCGGGGTTGACCGCAATACTCGATGGCGTTGTCCTGGTCGAGACTCTCGAGGACGCGATTCGAGTTGTTGCTGACCACAAGGGAATTCGTGCCGTGACGCGTTCCGGCGATCTGCACGGTTCGGGGTGGATGATCGGTGGCTCGGATCGGCAACCCAGCACGCTGGAGGTACAGGCGGCGATCGACGCGTCAGCAGCGGAACTGGCGGCAACGGAGAGCCGATCCGAGGAACTTGACGCGGCGCTGTCCGGCGCTCTGGCCGAACAGGCCGCTCGACGCGAGACCGCGGAGCAGACTTTGGCCGCGCTCAACGAGTCGGACGCTGCCATGTCCGCCATTTACGAGCAGTTGGGCAGATTGGGGCAAGCAGCACGAGTCGCCCACGCGGAATCCGAGCGGTTGACCGCCCAGAGAGTGCGTGCCGAGGAGGGCCGCGGTGAGTCGCTGACAAAGCTGGCGGACCTGGAAGAACGTCTGCGTGTGGCCGAAACCGACGGCAGTGCACCGGGACACGGCGCAGAATCGACCGCTGCCGATCGTGAAATGGCCGCAGCAGCGCTAGCGGAAGTGCGCATCGTCGAAATGGATGCCCGCCTCGCGGTGCGCACCGCCGAAGAACGTGCGGAATCCGTTCGCGGAAAGGCTGATTCGCTTCGCCGTGCCGCGTCCGCCGAACGAGAAGCGCGAATTCGCGCCGAACGGGCTCTGCGCGCCAGGGCGCACGCTGCGGAGGTTGCAGCTGCCGTCGCCGAATCGGGACAACGTGTGGCGGCCGAACTCGAGACCGTCGTCGCTGCTGCCCTTGCTCACCGCGACGAGTTGGCTCGGGCCCGCTCCGAGTGCACGGCAAAGCTGGATCAGGTCCGCGAGATCGTCCGAGCACTGACCGGACAACTCGCTTCACTCACCGACGCCGTCCATCGTGACGAGGTTGCCAAGGCTCAGGCAGCGCTGCGCATCGAACAACTCGAGGAGTCGATCCTCGATCAGTACGGTATCGGCCTCGATGATCTGATCGCCGAGTACGGACCCGACGTCGAACTGCCGCCGACCGCCCTCGAAATCGAGGAGTACGAGCAGGCCAAGGAGCGCGGGGAGCAGGTCACCGCCCCCGCTCCGCTTCCGTACGACCGTGCGACTCAGGAACGGCGCGCCAAGCGGGCGGAGAAGGACCTCGCCACCCTCGGCAAGGTCAATCCGCTGGCGCTCGAGGAATTCGCAGCGCTCGAGGAGCGGTACACCTTCCTCTCCACTCAGCTCGAAGACGTCAAGACCGCACGCAAGGACCTTCTTGCTGTGGTCGCAGACGTGGACGCACGAATCCTGCAGGTGTTCACCGAGGCCTATGCCGACGTCGAGCGGGAGTTCGTGGGCGTGTTCGAGAAACTGTTTCCCGGGGGAGAAGGACGACTGGTTCTCACCGATCCGTCGGACATGCTCACCACAGGCATCGAGGTCGAAGCGCGTCCGCCCGGGAAGAAGGTCAAGCGGTTGTCGTTGCTGTCGGGCGGCGAGAAGTCGTTGACCGCGGTGGCCATGCTGGTCGCGATCTTCCGGGCACGCCCGTCCCCGTTCTACGTCATGGACGAGGTCGAGGCGGCGTTGGACGACACCAACCTGCGGCGGCTGATCGGACTCTTCGAACAATTGCGGGAGAAGTCGCAGTTGATCGTGATCACCCACCAGAAACCGACCATGGAAATCGCCGACGCGTTGTACGGAGTCAGCATGCGCGGCGACGGCATCACCACCGTGATTTCGCAGCGACTTCGCGGTCAAGACATGGCCTCTACGTAAGCCCTGCTCACTTTCCGGGTCGGAGCCTGAAACAATGGGCCGGTGACTACCCAGGCTTGGATCATCATCGCGGCTGTAGCGGCCGTACTACTCGTCGTTCTCGTTGCCGGATTCCTGCGTTACCGCAAGGGGCAGGTTTCGCTGAAGGCGCCCGAGACGAAGCCGGAGCTCGGCGCCCCCGAGAAGGACAAGTCAGGCGGCTACAAGGCCGGCGGCGGGTTCAACTTCAGTCAGGGGTCGACGGCAACAGCGCCACCTCCGGTGGTTCCGGCACCCCCGGTGGCGGAGAAGCCGCCCGTCGTCGAAAAGCCGATAGTTGAAGAACATGTCGTCGAGGAACCGGTTGTCGAGGAACCTGTCGCTGAGAAGCCGGCCGTCGTCGAGGAACCGGTTGCCGAAGAGCCGGTAGCAGAAGAGCCGGTAATCGAAGAGCCGGTAATCGAAGAGCCGGTTGTCGAAGAACCTGTTGTCGTTCCTGAACCTGTAGTTGTACCCGAGCCTGTCGTGCCTGCGCCTCGCGTGCTGGACGAGATCGACCCGACCGAGGGTCGGCTTGATCGACTGCGCGGACGCCTCTCCCGCTCGCAGTCAGCGGTCGGCAAGAGCTTGCTCGGTCTGCTCGGTGGCGGCGATCTGGACGAGGATTCGTGGGAAGAAGTCGAGGACACCCTTCTGATCGCTGACCTCGGCTCCGCGACCACGGAAAAGGTCGTCACCAAGCTTCGTGAGCAGATGGCGGCACGCAGTGTCCGCACCGAAGCTGACGCCCGCGCACTGCTGCGCGAGGTGTTGATCGCCGAACTGCGTCCCGAACTGGACCGTTCCATTCGCGCCTTGCCGCACGACGATCACCCGGCTGTTCTGCTCGTCGTCGGCGTCAACGGGACGGGAAAGACCACCACAACCGGCAAGCTGGCTCGCGTGCTCGTCGCCGACGGTCGTCGCGTCGTGCTCGGTGCCGCGGACACGTTCCGCGCCGCCGCTGCTGATCAGCTCCAGACGTGGGCCGAGCGTGTCGGCGCTGAAGTTGTTCGTGGCAAGGAGGGTGGAGATCCCGCTGCGATTGCCTTCGACGCGGTCTCACGGGGCATCGCGGACGGCGTCGACGTGGTCCTGATCGACACCGCCGGCCGCCTTCACACCAAGACCGGTCTGATGGACGAGCTCGGCAAGGTCAAGCGGGTCATCGAGAAGAAGGCGTCGGTCGACGACGTTCTGCTGGTTCTCGATGCGACGGTCGGCCAGAACGGACTGGCGCAGGCTCGAGTGTTCGCGGAGGTCGTGGACATCACCGGCGTCGTACTGACCAAGCTGGACGGAACTGCCAAGGGCGGAATCGTCTTCCAGGTTCAGCATGAACTGGGTGTGCCGGTGAAGTTGGTCGGTCTCGGTGAAGGTGCCGACGACCTGGCGCCCTTCGAGCCGGGTGCGTTCGTCGACGCCCTGCTGGGCTGACGCCCCGTGCGCCTTTTCGGTAGTTCGAACTACCGAAAAGGCGCACAGGGTTCGTAGAACCCCCTGGCGAAACCTGTTTGCAACAAAGTTGGGCAATTGGTTCACGTCTGCGAAACGCGACAGCGCCATGGACGAAACACCAGCCCAGCACTCTTCTCCTTAACGACGTGCTGCCCGGCACGTGCGACTAGGAGGTAGTAAGTGAGTACCGACGATTTGTTGGCGAACTCCGGTAACGCCGCATGGATGCTGATGGCTGCATCTCTGGTCTTGCTGATGACACCCGGCCTCGCTTTCTTCTACGGCGGGATGTCTCGGTCCAAGTCCGTCCTGAACATGATGATGATGTCCTTCGGGGCCATGGCCGTCATCGGCGTCATCTACGTTCTGTGGGGATGGTCGATGTCCTACGGCTCCGAGAACATCGGGGGCATTTTTGCCAACCCGTTCGAGTTCTTCGGCCTCAAGAACAGCATCACCGATGCTGACGGCAACTTCATCGCCGGCGCGTGGGGCTACCCCAACGTCATCGACATCGCGTTCCAGGTGACGTTCGCGATCATCACCACCGCCCTCATCAGTGGCGCCCTGGCCGAGCGAGTCAAGTTCGGTACCTGGCTCCTGTTCTCGGGTATCTGGGTCACCGTCGTCTACTTCCCCCTCGCACACATGGTGTGGGGTGGCGGACTCCTTTCGGGCTCCGAGGACGGCATCGCGGCAAAGCTCTTCGGCACCACGGTCAACGACGACGGAGTCACCGTCGCCAACGTCGCTCCGATCGACTTCGCCGGTGGCACAGTCGTCCACATCAACGCGGGTATGGCCGGTCTGGTCCTCGCTCTCATCGTCGGCAAGCGTCTCGGCTTCGGCAAGACCGCCTTCCGTCCGCACAACCTGCCCTTCGTGATGCTCGGCGCCGCACTGCTCTGGTTCGGTTGGTTCGGCTTCAACGCCGGCTCGGCATTCGCCGCCGACGGAAACGCCGGTCTCGCCTGGGTCAACACGACCACCGCGACGTGTGCCGCAGTCCTGGCCTGGCTCGCCACCGAGCGTATTCGTGACGGTCACGCCACCAGCCTCGGCGCAGCTTCCGGTGCGGTCGCCGGTCTGGTCGCCATCACTCCGGCTGCCGGTGCGCTCAACCCTGTCGGGTCCATCTTCCTCGGCGCCGTTGCCGGCATCCTGTCCGCTCTCGCAGTCGGCCTGAAGTTCCGCTTCGGCTTCGACGACTCGCTCGACGTCGTCGGCGTTCACCTCGTCTCCGGCCTGTGGGGCACGATCGGTATCGGATTCTTCGGCACCGCAACCGGCCTCTTCTACGGCGGCGACTACAAGCAACTGGTGGTTCAGATCGTGATCGCACTCGCAGCACTCGTCTTCACCGGCGTCCTGACGACGATCATCGGCTTCGCACTCAAGCCCCTGGGCTGGCGAATCTCGGCCGAGGACGAGGCACGCGGCATCGATGAGACCGAACACGCAGAGACCGCATACGACCTCGCGTGATCAGCACGTGATTAAAGTGAATTCAGGCACTTCAGAGTTTGGAAAGGGATGAGCACATGAAGCTGATCACAGCAATCGTCAAGCCGTTCACGCTCGAGGACGTCAAGACCGGACTCGAGCAGGCCGGAGTGCTGGGTATGACAGTCAGCGAAGTTCAGGGCTACGGCCGACAGAAGGGCCACACCGAGGTGTACCGAGGCGCGGAGTATTCCGTGGACTTCGTACCCAAGGTTCGGGTCGAGGTCGTCGTCGACGACGCCGCCGTTGACAAGGTGGTCGAGGTGATCGTCGAGGCCGCTCGCACCGGCAAGATCGGTGACGGCAAGGTATGGGTCTCGCCCGTCGAGTCGGTCATCCGGGTTCGTACCGGGGAACGCGGTGGCGATGCACTCTGACCCGAAAGGGTCCGAGAACTTCGGCCCTGGTTCCGTCGCGAAAGCGACGGCGCCAGGGCCGGTCTCGTCAGGGGGATCCGACGAAGCCGCGGACCTGGCCCGCGCGCGCAAGGCTCTACTCACCGGTGGCGTCAAGAACAGGAGGCTCGACGCCCCGTCACTGCGACATGCACTGGTCGATCTGCACGAATTCTGGTTGACCACCAAGGGGACCGAACTTGGCATCAAACCGGATTGTGGGTTTGCCATCGTCGCCGTGGGTGGTCTGGGCCGACGTGAACTGTTGCCGTATTCCGACCTCGATCTGATTTTGCTGCACGACGACATGGACCCGGCAGTCGTCTCCCACGTTGCGGACAGCCTGTGGTACCCGCTGTGGGATGCGCACATCAAACTCGACCACAGTGTGCGGACGCTTCCGCAGGCGCTCCAGGTTGCGGCCACAGACATGACCGCGGCGCTCGGAATGCTCGAAGCGCGCCACATTGCCGGCGACGTGGAACTGAGCAACCTGTTGATCAGTGGTGTCCGTCGACAGTGGCGCATGGATATCCGCAGCCGGTTCGACGAGTTGATCACCCAGACTCGTACGAGGTGGGAGCGCAGCGGCGAGATCGCCCATCGCGCCGAACCGGATCTCAAGAGCGGCCGCGGCGGGTTGCGTGACGTGCAGTTGCTCAACGCTCTGTCCATCGCGCAGTTGACCGACGGGATGCCGGGACTCGGACCCAACTCGCCCGGCGGCGGTCTGGCACTTGCGCACAGGCGGTTGCTCGACGTGCGTACCGAACTTCATCGCGTTGCCGGTCGCGCCCGCGATCAACTGCGAGCACAGGACGCCGACGAAATCGGTGCGGCGCTGCGGATCGGTGATCGATTCGATCTGGCACGCCTTCTCAGCGAATCGGCGCGCACCATCAGCTATTCGGTGGACGTCGGTATCCGTACCGCCGGAAACTCCTTGCCCAGGCGTGGTTTGTCTCGGCTGCGTCGTGCGCCGGTGCGGCGGCCCTTGGACGAGGGCGTCGTAGAGCATGCGGGTGAGGTTGTTCTGGCGCGCGACGCCAGGCCGAAGAAGGACCCCGGTCTGGTGATGCGGGTGGCGGCAGCGGCAGCCACCAACGGCATGCCGATCTCGGCGTCGACGCTCAATCGCCTTGCCGACAATGCCCCCGAACTACGTGAACCGTGGCCGAAGAACGCGGTCAACGATCTTCTTGTCGTGCTCGGTTCGGGCTCGCGTGCGGTTCCGGTGATCGAGGCGATGGACCGGACCGGGCTCTGGGGTCGACTCCTGCCGGAGTGGGGAACCATTCGCGATCTTCCGCCGCGCGACGCCGTCCACACGTGGACGGTCGATCGCCATCTGGTCGAAACTGCCGCCTATGCAAGCGGATTCACCACGCGGGTCGCCCGGCCGGATCTGCTCATGCTCGGTGCGTTGATCCACGACATCGGCAAGGGCCGAGGGGGAGATCACAGCGTCGTCGGTGCCGAACTGGCCACCGCTATCGGAAATCGATTGGGACTCTGGCCTTCCGACGTCGCGACGTTGACGGCGATGGTGCGCTATCACCTGCTGTTGCCGGAAACCGCGACCCGTCGCGACCTCGACGATCCGGCAACGGTGCAGCGAGTGGTGGACGCACTCGAGGGAGACGGGACCCTTCTCGATCTCCTGCATTCGTTGGCGGAAGCGGATTCCCTGGCCACCGGGCCTGGTGTCTGGGGCGACTGGAAATCGTCGCTGATCGGTGAGCTCGTGCGTCGTTGCCGATTGCTGATGGCGGGGGAGGAGCTCCCGCAACCTGATCCACTCGACCCCGAGCAGTTGGCCATCGCCGAGGACGGCGGGGTCCACGTCTCGCTCGTTCCGGCCGAGAATCCGCACACCTACGTCGTGACGGTCATCGCGCCCGACGCACCCGGGTTGTTGTCTCGGGCGGCCGGGGTTCTGGCGCTGCAGTCTTTGCGGGTGCATTCTGCTTCGCTGGGGTCGCATGCGGGTTCGGCGGTCAATTCGTTTGTCGTGACGCCGAGGTTCGGTACACCGCCGCAAGCGGTGTTGCTCCGACAGGAACTGATCCGAGCGTCCGCCGGTGAACTGAATCTGCTCGAGCTTCTCGACGCAAAGGACGAGGAGGCGCGGGCGGAGCAGTGGGACGACCCGATCCAGACCAACAAGGACTCGGCGGTTCCGGTGCTCTATTCGCAGGCGCCGCCGCGGGTCATCTGGTTCGACGCGCCCGGCGACGGTCACGCGATCCTCGAATTGCGCACCGAGGACCGCATCGGCCTGCTCTGCCGACTGGCCGCAGCACTCGAACACAGCGGTGCCGACATCCGGTGGGCAAAGGTCGCGACGTTGGGTACTTCGGTGGTCGACGCGTTCTGCCTCGACTTCGGTGAGGCGGATACCCGCGCGGCGAGAGAGCGTGTGGAAGAGGCGGTGCTCGCGGTGGTTCCGGTGCCTCAACCCAAGAAGAAAGAGGATTGACGGACCTGTTTCGGCGGTTACGCCCGCATCGGCTGGGATCGGTGCGGGCGTAGCGGCTAGGCTGGTGCCCGAGAATATCCACGGCTAACTCGCACGACCTTCAGGAGCGCACTCGGTGTTCGAATCCCTTTCCGACAGATTGACCGGATCTCTCAAGGATCTGCGTGGCAAGGGTCGTCTGTCCGGCGCCGACATCGACGCTACGGCCCGCGAGATCCGCCTTGCCCTGCTCGAGGCCGACGTCGCACTTCCCGTAGTGCGCAGCTTCATCGCCAAGGTCAAGGAACGAGCCAAGGGCGCCGAGGTCTCGGGTGCACTGAACCCGGCTCAGCAGGTCGTCAAGATCGTCAACGAAGAGCTGGTCGAGGTTCTCGGCGGCGAAACCCGTCGACTCCAGTTCGCCAAGACTCCGCCGACGGTCATCATGTTGGCCGGTCTGCAGGGTTCCGGTAAGACCACGCTGGCCGGAAAGTTGGCCAAGTGGCTCAAGGACCAGGGGCACACGCCCCTGCTCGTCGCCTGTGACCTTCAGCGTCCAGGCGCCGTCACTCAGCTTCAGATCGTCGGTGAGCGCGCGGGCGCCGCAGTCTTCGCTCCGCATCCCGGCACCTCCATCGGCGGCGGCGAGAACGCCCTCGGTGTGTCCGCTGCCGACCCCGTCGAGGTCGCCCGCGCCGGCGTCGAGGAAGCACGCAACAAGCATTACGACGTCGTGATCGTCGACACCGCCGGTCGCCTCGGTATCGACTCGGAGCTGATGGCGCAGGCCGCTGGTATCTGTGACGCCGTCAAGCCGGACGAGACCATCTTCGTTCTCGACGCCATGATCGGTCAGGACGCGGTCAGCACCGCCGACGCTTTCCGTGAGGGAGTCGGCATCACCGGCGTCGTCCTCACCAAGCTCGACGGCGACGCCCGCGGTGGCGCCGCGCTGAGCGTCCGCGAGGTCACCGGCCAGCCGATCCTCTTCGCTTCCACCGGCGAGAAGCTCGAAGACTTCGACGTCTTCCACCCCGATCGCATGGCCAGCCGGATCCTCGGCATGGGCGACGTCCTGAGCCTCATCGAGCAGGCCGAGCAGGTTTTCGACGCCGATCAGGCCGAAGCGACCGCAGCGAAGATCGGTTCCGGTCAGCTCACCCTCGAAGACTTCCTCGATCAGATGATGGCCGTCCGCAAGATGGGCCCGATCGGCAACCTGCTCGGCATGCTGCCAGGTGCAGGCGGCATGAAGGACGCGCTTGCCAACGTCGACGAGAAGCAACTCGATCGAATCCAGGCAATCATCCGCGGTATGACGCCGGCCGAGCGTGACGATCCGAAGATCATCAACGCCTCCCGCCGACTGCGCATCGCGAACGGTTCGGGCGTCAAGGTTTCCGACGTCAACCAGCTGGTGGATCGTTTCTTCGAGGCTCGCAAGATGATGGCTGCCATGGCCGGACGTATGGGCATGCCCGGCGCCCGCAAGCAGGTGCGCAGCAAGAAGGGCAAGAAGGGCAAAAAGGGCGGTAAGGGTCCGACCCAGCCCAAGATGCGCGGAGGATTCCCCGGCATGGGCGGCTTCCCGGGTATGCCCGGCGGCATGCCGGCTGGAATGCCAGACCTGTCGAACATGCCCAAGGGTCTCGACCAGTTGCCGCCCGGACTGGAAGGCATCGATCTCTCTCAGCTCAAGCTGCCCAAGAAGTAGTCGGTGACTGCGCTTCATCTCCGGGGTATCGGTCTGCCCGATGCCCGGCCGATCGAATTGTGGATCGTAGACGGGCTGATTTCCTTCGAGCCGGTGTCCGGCGCGGAGACGATCGTCGAATCGGGTTGGATCACACCGGGTCTCGTGGATGCGCACTGTCACGTCGGTATCCGCTACGGCGGTGGCGGGGGCGAAACCGTCGACGGCTTGCTGGGGCAGGCGAAGACCGAACGTGACGCGGGTGTGCTGTTGCTCCGCGACGCCGGATCGCCGGTCGACACCAGATTCATCGACGAGCGCCTCGATCTGCCGCGGATCATTCGCGCAGGTCAGCACATCGCGGCACCGAAGCGGTACATCCCGGGCCTGCCGGTTGACCTGGACGACGAATCTCAGTTGCCGGCCGAGGTGGTGCGTCAGGCACGCGCCGGTGACGGTTGGGTCAAGCTCGTCGGGGACTGGATCGATCGTTCCATCGGCGACCTCGCCCCGTTGTGGAGCGACGAGATTCTGGTCGAGGCCATCGCCGCCGCCCATGCCGAAGGCGCACAGGTCACCGCTCACGTTTTTGCCGAAGACGCTCTGCCCGGCCTGATCAACGCCGGTATCGACTGCATCGAGCACGGGACCGGACTGACGGATGCGACCATCGAATCGATGGTCGCTCACGGCACGGCCTTGGTTCCTACGCTGATCAACATCGCCACTTTCCCCGAGATCGCGGACTCTGCCACGCGGTATCCGACCTACGCAGCGCACATGCGGGATCTGCACGCTCGTCGACACCAAACCATCGGTGCCGCTCACGACGCCGGGATTCCGATCTATGCCGGAACGGATGCGGGCGGATCGATCAGGCACGGGCGGATCGCCGACGAGATCGCCGAACTCGAAGTTGCCGGTCTGACGGCGCATCAGGCGCTGGGCGCAGCCTGCTGGGACGCGCGGAGTTGGTTGGGTGCGCAGGGCGTCGAAGAAGGAGCGCCCGCCGACCTGGTGGTTTACTCCGAAGATCCGCGCGGCAACCCCGATATGCTCGCGAAGCCGATGCGTGTGATCCTCCGCGGCACCCCCGTGAGTGGTTAGGGAGTCCCTGCGCTCCCTGAACGCGCACAGGGTGGTTTCCGAACGGGCCCACCCATCTGGCACAATGGACCATTGTTCGTCGCAACCGGTTACGTACCGCTGCGACGGTCACAGGATAGAGGCAAAACCGGGCTCACAAATCGTGTGGGTCGCTGAATTGCACGTGACATGCGCAGCACTGTTGTGCGCGCTGAAGGAGAACTGCAGCTGTGGCTGTCAAAATCAAGCTCACCCGCCTCGGCAAGATCCGCAACGCTCAGTACCGCGTTGTCATCGCCGACTCGCGCACCCGTCGTGACGGCCGTGCGATCGAGACCATCGGCAAGTACCACCCCAAGGAAGAGCCCTCGCTGATCGACATCGATTCCGAGCGCGCTCAGTACTGGCTGTCCGTGGGCGCGCAGCCCACCGAGCCCGTCGAGGCACTCCTCAAGATCACCGGTGACTGGCAGAAGTTCAAGGGCCTGCCGGGCACCGAAGGCACCCTGCGTGTCAAGGAAGCCAAGCCCACCAAGCTCGAGCTCTTCCAGGCTGCACTCGCGCAGGCCGAGAACGAGCCGGTTGCTGAAGCAATCACCCCCAAGAAGAAGAAGGCTGCAAAGGCTGACGAGGCCAAGGCAGAAGACACCGCGGCTGACGCCGAGGCTCCCGCTGCAGACGCCGAGGCTGCTGACAAGTGAGTGCAGTCGTCGCTGATGCGGTAGAGCATCTCGTGCGTGGCATCGTCGCCAATCCCGACGATGTTCGTGTCGAGCTGATCACCGGACGTCGGGGACGGACCGTCGAGGTGCACGTGCACCCCGACGATCTCGGCAAGGTCATCGGTCGGGGTGGTCGCACGGCGACCGCTCTGCGGACCTTGGTCTCCGGCATCGGTGGCCGCGGTATCCGTGTTGATGTCGTCGACACCGATCAGTAGACGGCAGTAAACAGGTGGAACTCGTAGTCGGTCGTGTCGCGAAGTCGCATGGCATCAAAGGTGAATTGGTTGTCGAGGTTCGTACAGACGAGCCCGAAGATCGTTTTGCCGTAGGTTCCGTGCTGCGTGGGCGCAAGCCGCGCGAGTCCACACTGAAGTCGTACACAGTGGAAGCCGCCCGGGATCATTCCGGGCGGCTTCTGCTGCGCCTCGAAGGCGTCAGTGACCGTGGCGATGCAGATGCGTTGCGCGGCACACTGTTTGTCATCGACAGTTCCGAACTCGAGCCTTCGGATGATCCGGACGAGTTCTACGATCACGAACTCGAAGGACTGAAGGTCGTCCTCACGGACGGCACCGAGGTCGGTTCGGTCATCGAGGTATTGCATTCCGCCGCAGGCGAATTGCTTTCGATTCGCCGCGCCGGTGAGACGTCCGGTGAATTGCTGATCCCGTTTGTCGCTGCCATCGTCACCTCGGTGTCGATCGCCGACGGCGTCGTGGTGATCGAGCCTCCCGAGGGACTGCTCGACCCGGACTTCGGCGACAAGTCGAACGCCGACAGCGACTGACCGCTTGTCATGCGTCTCGATGTAGTCACCATCTTTCCCGAGTATCTCGAACCGCTTCGTGCTGCCTTGCTGGGCAAGGCAATCGAACGTGGCTTGATCTCGGTCGACGTCCACGATCTGCGGTCGTGGACCCATGACGTGCACAAAGCCGTCGACGATTCCCCGTACGGCGGCGGACCCGGCATGGTCATGAAACCGACCGTCTGGGGCCCGGCCCTGGACGACGTGATCGGGCGAGCAGATACTGACGGCCCGGATGACGTCGAGACGATTCTGGTGGTGCCCACTCCTGCCGGCGTTCCGTTCACCCAGGCGACCGCACACCGCTGGTCCACCGCAAAGCACCTTGTGTTCGCCTGCGGCCGATACGAAGGAATCGATCAACGAGTTTTCGACGACGCAGCCAAGCGGGTTCGCGTCGAAGAAGTCAGCATCGGCGACTACGTACTGATCGGCGGTGAGGCTGCCGTGCTGGTGATGGTCGAAGCTGTTGTTCGACTGATGCCCGGCGTGCTGGGCAATCAGCTTTCACACCAAGAAGATTCGTTTTCCGACGGACTACTCGAAGGACCCAGTTACACGCGTCCGGCCGTGTGGCGCGACCTCGAGGTTCCGCCCGTTCTGCTGTCGGGTGATCACGCAAAGATCAAGGCTTGGCGCCATGCGCAGTCGCTGCAGCGCACGGCCGAGCGTCGACCGGATCTGCTCCCTTAGGTATTTCTCTTCAACCAGGTGATGCTCGCGCCGTCACTCAGCGATTCGGTTGCAGTCGGTGTGAACAGTGTCGGCTCGAAGTTGCCTCTGATCATCGGTATGCCCGCGCCTGCGACAACCGGATACCTCTTGATGACCAATTCGTCGATCTCCGGTAGTAGTTCGCCCGCGAGAGTTCCGCCGCCGCAGAGCCAGATGTCTTGTCCCTCAGCTTCTTTGAGGGCTTTGACCAGCGCCAGCGGATCAGTGCGGATGAGGGTGATCGCGGGATCCTCGGTGTCGGGGAGGGTGGTAGAGACGACGAACTGGCGCAGATGTGCGAAGGGGCTCGTCACCCCGGCGGTCAGCCCGGGTTCGTACGAACCGCGACCCATGATGACGGTGTCGAAGACCTTGTTGGGTGCGCCCTCCACTCCGAGGGAAGACCGCACGTGCGTTGGCACGGTGTCGGGATACCGGTCGCATATCCAGGCCGTGATCTGTTCGGATACCGGGTAGAAGTCGAATTCGCCGCCTGGTCCCGCGATGTAGCCGTCGAGCGATGCTCCCACGTAGTACACAAGCTTTCGCATGAAGTGCTCCGTTCGTAGTACTCTGTTTGTAGTGGTTTAACCTAGGGTTGTGTCTGGAGTGATGTCAAGTGCGAAAGAACCCGAAACGTCGGCTTGCCCTGATCGACGCGGCAATCGAGGTGTTGGCTTGGGAAGGGGCTCGGGGCTTGACCTTTCGAGCCGTCGACACTCAGGCAGCCGTGCCGAACGGGACTGCGTCGAACTACTTCTCGAATCGCGACGACCTGCTCACCCAAGCGGGTGGCCGGATCTACGAGCGACTGATACCGGACGACCTCGAGGGATTGATCGATCCCGTCAACGGCACCGATCGTGAGCGCCTGGTGACGCTCATGCTCGAAGTGGTCGAGCGGGTCACCTCGTTCGGGACGGGTTTCCTTGCACTCATGGAGTTGCGGCTGGAGGCGACGCGTCGACCGGACCTGCGTGCGGTACTGACCGTCAGTATCCGAGAAGACTTCGATCTGAACGTAGCCAATCATCTGGCGTCGGGCGTGCCCGGTGATGCGATGACCGTTCGCCTGCTCTACATGTCCTTGAACTGGCTCGTACTGGATCGACTCACATTGCCGAACCTGTTCGGAGAGGAAGATATTCGAACGATCGTTGAATCGGCAGTGGATCGAGCGTTACCCCGCGAGTCGTAGACGGTCAGTGCAGTTCAGTAGGTTTGCGGCGGAACGAGAAGTATCGATGACCGAAGAAACTCACACCGGCAACGATCAGCATGACAACGGCCTGAGCGGGGAGCGGCGGGGCGTGCAGAATCGACACTGCGAGTGTTCCGAGAATCAGATTCAGCACGAGGCCACCGGAATTGACGACGATGAACGCGCCCAGGTCGCGGGCAACATGTCCGCGAACGCGGAAAACCAGAGTCCGATGCAGAACAAAAGCGATGAGGACGCTGATGGAGTACGCGCCGATCACGGCCACCTGATACAGATTCTTGTTGTCGAGGATCAATGACCACATCACGAAGAGCACGTAGCCGATCGCCGTATTGGCCACTCCGACAATGGCAAACGCGATGGGTTGATGCTTGACCACCCGCAGCAGTGGGCCGGGGTTCTCGGTCGATGCGACGCCTTCCGTCATGAAGACTCGGTGTGCACGTCGCTGATCCGGTCCTTGCGTCGCGTGCGCAGATACATCCACTCGAGCACACCGAGTCCGAGGATTCCGGCGACCATCGAGGCGCCGCCGACCTTCCATCCCGGGGGGCGCCACGTCAGGACAAGTTCCGCGTCTTTCGTACCGGCTGGAACGTCCACGGTGACAAAGGACTTCGCGACGACGTCGATCGGCACGGGCTGACCACCTAGGCTGGCCCGATATCCGGGCCAGCCGAGGCGCGCGAACACGACCTTTCCGCCATTCTCAGAACTGACTCGCAGGGTGCTGGACAAGTTCGATTCCGCGATCGACGTAGCCTCGACGCCTTGGGCGTCGGCGATGCGGCCGTTGCGTGTCGAGACGGGGCCGTCGACGCGTTCGAGTACCGAGATGAAGTTCTCGTGTCCGGGGTAGTCGACCCATTTCCATCCGTCGGGAGCCGGGTTCTTGCGTGCATCGGGGTAGAGGGCGTTTTGCAGTACGACGCGGTCCACGTTCATCAGATCGACGATGGTGCGGCCAGTGGTGGGTTCGACGGCGAATGCGCGTCGGAAGGCGTCGGGGCAGACGCTCATGTCCCATCGCATGCAGAGCAGGTCACCGAAGTAGAAGTGCCCGTTAGGGGTGTAGCCGCTGGTGTAGGTCAGTTCGAGGTCTTTGGGGTAGTTGCCGAAGGCCAGGGAACCGTACGCTCCGTCGAGAGTTCGGTCGCCGGGGCCGATGAGCGCGCGGTCGCCCAGTTGTAGTGTCGTGCCCTCGAAGTCGGGGAAGGTTTCCTTCATCTCCGAGCGGGATTCGGGCAGGTTCCAGCTCATCGGGGTTGGTTGTGCTGCTCGAACCTGGGCGTAAGCGATGGGGGAGACCGCGACGATCGCTACGAGGCATGCGAACGCAGTGCCCTTGGTACGGCCGAGCCACACCATCGCGGCGCCGAGGGCAACGACGGCGACGGCTGAGATCACATGCCATTTCGCGAGCCCTGGGGCTGCCGAGGCGGACCGAATCAGAAGCAGGCCCACGAGGATTCCCGCGGCAACGCAGCGCCCGCGCAACTTGTCGGTCGTGGCGTAACGCCCGAGCAGGATGCACACCAGAAGCAGAAGGCCGATGGCCACCATCGGAAGCACGCGTGCGGGCCACCGCAGTGGGCCGATCGTGCTCGGCCCGGCAGTCCACATGAGGACGGCGACGGTGAAGACCCCGACGGCGGTCAATTCGCGTGCCGCGGCGCGTGCCTTGCCCCAGTCGATGAACGCCAGTGCCGGAATGAGGAACCAGGCGACGTAGACCATGGGCATGGTCTGGATGTATCCCCACCACGAGGTGAACGCAGGCATGGTGCTCGGCAGGCTCGCGTTCAGCGATTCCGACCACGGAACAGCGAGGAAAGCGTCGTTCTTGACCTCGGAGGCACCGCGCCAGGTGACGTCCGCGGTGAGCAGGCTAGGCAGATACGTCGCGAGACCGGCCAGGGCCGCACACGCGGACACCGCCAGAAGCCGCAGTGACGGCAGCCAACGCCGCTGATAGACAACTTCGCCGATTGCGACCGCACCGATCATCAAGCCGGATTCGACTGCGGGGAAAACATATTGGACCGACATCGCGAGATACAAGAACACGAAGGTCGGGATCGGACCGCTCTTGCCTCGGGCGTAGCGGATTGCCGACGCCCACGCCTGAACCATCCAGGCAGTGCCGGTGAAGGCAGTCATCCAACTGGCCGAGTCGAAGAACAGCAGGAAACCGGTGAACGGAATCGAGACGCCGGCGACGGCAGCCCACGTGGGCTTCGAGCCGTACTCGATGCAGATCCGATAGACGCCGAGTGCAAGGATGATCGCGAAGATCAACTTCACGATCGTCGCGTACAACGCCAAGTTGTCGAAGGACGGTGCGATCAGGTCGATCAGGAGTTGCGGTGGATTGAGAAGGCCTGCTTCCTCGATCGCGTAGTTGCCCGCCATCCAGTTCTCGGGGACGAGCACCGGGAGGTGTCCTTCTCGCAGACTGCGGCCGAGCATGACCCACAGCGGCGCGTACTGGGACTCGGTGTCGTCGGTGTAGAAGTGACGAGCATTCGCGAGCACCACGGCCAGATAACCGGCGATGACACCGATCGCCGTGACGGCGCCCCACTTGTACACGTCTGCCCGGGCGAGAGTGCGAGTTTCCACCACGAGTTCCAGACCTTAACAGGGCAGGTGGGGCGTACGGAGACGCGAGCGCGTCACGTGCCGCCGGCATCCGAAGTCAAGACATCTCTGCGTGTTAAAGTTCGCGACGGTGTGGGCCTGATCGTGCCTGTCTCTCGGCGCCAGTCGAGCCCCCTGAAGGGAGTGGAAGCGAGTGCACTCGATTTCCGTCGTAGTGCCCGTTTATCAGGGCGAAAAGACGATCACGGCGCTCGTCGAGGAGTTGGACGCCCTGGGCGCACCGAGTACGACGCCCGGTGGTGCGCAGTTCTCCGTCGACGAGATCGTGCTGGTCCACGACAACGGCCCGGACCGCTCCGACGTGGTGTTGCTCGAACTGGAGCGCCGTTTCGAGCAGGTGCGTGTCGTGTGGCTCAGCCGCAACTACGGCCAGGACGCGGCGACCATCGCCGGCATGGCCGCTGCAACTGGCCAGTGGATCGTGACGATGGACGAGGACGGCCAGCACGACCCGGTGCACATCGGGGCTTTCCTCGACACCGCGCTGACGGAGCGATCCGATCTCGTGTATTCCAAACCCACGAACACACGCCCGCACGGATTCTTGCGGAACCTGACCTCGCGCGGCGCAAAGATCGTCTTGGCGACGGTATTCGCGTTCCCTGACTCGACGAGATTCGAAAGTTACCGCCTGATCCGCGGTGACATCGGCCGACAGTTGGCCGGCGTCGCCGCCAACGGCGTGTATCTGGACGTCGCGCTGACGTGGGTGGTCGGCAACACGGCCACGGCGCCGGTGACACTTCGAGCCGAAGGCCGCGAGGAATCCGGGTACAACTACCGCCGTTTGTTCTCGTTGTTCTGGAAGATGGTGTTGTGTAGCGGAACCCGCGGTCTGCGGCTGGTCAGTCTGCTCGGAGTCACCCTGGCGTCGGCCGGTGTGATCATGGCCGCGGTGATCTTCATCCAGGCCATGACCGGCGACAACAACGACCCCGAAGGATGGGCGTCGATCATCATGGCGCTGCTGGTCTGTTCAGGTGCGATCCTGTTCTCACTCGGGCTGATCGCCGAATACCTCGGTGTCGCACTGCACGTCCTCGTCGGAAAGCCGCTGTATCTGACTGTCGATTCACCGCGGCCGGGAACCTCGATCGATCGGCGTACTCGTGAGCACTGATCGAATCATCTTCTCCCGCCCCTATCGGGCATCGAACGAATTGTCGAATCTGGCAACGGTTCTGGAGTCCGATCACATTCACGGTGACGGGCGTTTCACCAAGTCCGCGACTGCAGCAATCAAAACGATCACCGGGTCCACGCACGCTCTGCTGACCACCTCGTGCACACACGCACTCGAATTGGGTGCCCTGCTGCTCGAATTGGGCCCGGGCGACGAGGTCATAGTTCCGAGCTTCGCGTTCAGTTCGGCGGCGACCGCCGTCGCGTTGCGCGGTGCCACTGTTGTTTTCGTCGACATCGATCCGAGTACCGGCAACATCGATCCGGCCTGCGTCGCGGCGGCGATGACGGAACGGACCAAAGCTGTACTGGTCATGCATTACGGCGGAGTCGCCGCCGACATGGAACCTCTACTCGACCTCGTGGAACTCCGCGGCGTCGCGTTGATCGAAGACAACGCACACGGACTCGGCGGAAAGTGGCGCGGGCGGGCGCTCGGCACCATCGGAACAATCGGAACGCAGAGTTTTCACGACACCAAGAACGTTCACTGCGGCGAGGGTGGCGCGCTGTTGCTCTCCGACGGTCAGCTGATGACCCGCGCCGAAATCATCCGTGAGAAGGGGACCGACCGTGCGCGCTTCCTGCGCGGCCAGGTCGACAAATATTCGTGGCAGGACATCGGGTCGAGCTATTTGCCCAGTGAACTCAATGCCGCCGTCCTCGACGCACAACTCTCCGAGTTCGACGCGATTCAGGCGGCCAGGCATCGCGTCTGGGATGCCTACAGCGTGAGTTTGGGCGAGTGGGCGGCCGCGAACGGTGTCGTGCCCATGGCTGTGCCCGATGATCGCGAGCACACCGCGCACCTGTTCTATCTCAAGATGCCGACCGAAGAGAGCCGTGACGGCTTGATTCGGCATCTTGCCGCCGACGGAATCGTGGCGCCGTTCCACTACATTCCGCTGGATACTAGTGCGGCTGGTGTGCGCTACGGACGAACACCGGAGCCGTGCGTGCGTAGTGCCGAGTTCTCGGCGTCGATCCTTCGACTGCCGTTGTGGCCGATGCTCACCTCCGAACAGCAGGAACGGGTCATCAGTTCGGTGCTCGAGTACAAGCAAGACTGAGTTGGAATCGGGCCGCGTGGGCCGAATCAGGGTCCGGAGGCTTCGGGCATCACCGAATCCGTGTTCATGGATGCTGCCGCCCAGTTGTCGATGCTTCCGCTCGGGAAGAGGATTTGTGTGACGCCGGTGACCGTGTCGCGTGCGTGCAGTGCGCTTTCGTCGTCGACAGCATCGGTGAACGAAGTGTCGGGGTAGAAACTGTCCTCGTCCGTGTACTGGACGTCTTCTCGTGAACCGATCGCGATGATGTATCGGTTGTCGTCACCGACGATGCCGGTGGACAGGTGTATCCACTTGTCCTCGACACAACACATCCAGCCTTGTTTGACTCCGATGACCGGCTCGCCGAACAGGGCCTCGGGCAGGCCGAACCTCTGGTCGTAGCCGTCGGTTCCTTCGGGAGTGGATTGCCGCAGGTACTCGACGAACTGGTCGACCCGTTCAGGTCCGAGTTGGTCGGAGTCGTCGAGGATGCCGTTGTAGAAGGTGACCAGGTCACGGGTCGTGGTTTCGGTGTTCCACCACATTCCGTCCCACGGCGGCGTCGTCGCGGTCAGTGCGTAACGCTCGGCGACGCGGGTGATCACCTCTTGACCGCCGACCTCGTCCCACAGGAGGTTGGCTGCGGTGTCGTCGGAGGATTCGAGCATCGCCGCCATGAGGGTGCGGTCGTCGTCCGTGATCGGCCGCTCGCCTCGCGCGTCCTGATGAAGTAGATCCTCCGCGATGAACAGCTTTGCCACCGAGGCGGTTTCGATCTGCTGGTCGCTCGACACATCGAGGTACTTGTCCGAGGAGCGGTCGAGGATGGCGATGGAGACGTCTGCACCGCGTCCGAGCGCCGCCACCTGGGCTTGCGCCAGTCGACCGTCGAGAGTCTCCGCGACCGGAATATTGGTGTCGGGGAAGGCGGGGGTCTGCATCGAATCATCCGGGTTCTGTCCGCCGCTGCACGACGCCGCAAAAGTAACTGCGGCCGCCATTGCGGCAATCCGGACGTACCGCGTACTCATCTGTTTCCCCCGGTAGCCCTGACACGGCACTGTTGCCGATCTTCTTGTCTCAGGATAGCGGTAGGGTCGGATCTCGTGATTCTCAAGACCGTGAATAAGCGCATTGCCGAGGAACTCGACGTCCGCGAAGGCCAGGTTGCAGCAGCAGTCGACCTTCTCGACGGCGGAGCCACGGTGCCCTTCATCGCCCGGTACCGCAAGGAAGTCACCGGCACGCTCGACGACGCTCAGTTGCGACTCCTGGACGAGCGGCTGCGGTATCTCCGCGAGCTCGACGACCGTCGTGACGCCGTGCTCACGGAGATCGACTCTCAGGGCAAATTGGACGATCAATTGCGTGGTCAGATCATGCTGGCCGAGACAAAAGCGCGGCTGGAGGACATTTACCTTCCCTTCAAGCCGAAGCGTCGTACCAAGGCGCAGATCGCTCGTGAGGCCGGCCACGAGCCCGTCGCGGATGCCCTCATCGGCGACCCCACCACCGATCCCGCGCAGTATTCGGACGAGCAACTCGACGGAGCCCGGTCGATCCTCGTGGAGCGCTTCGCCGAGGACGCCGATCTGGTCGGCGAACTGCGCGAGCTGATGTGGAGTCGCGGCCAGGTCGTCTCCTCGGTCCGGAAGGGTAAGGAATCCGATGGCTCGAAGTTTGCTGACTACTTCGAGTTCTCGGAGCCGTTCTCCAAATTGCCTTCTCATCGCATCCTCGCCGTCCTGCGCGGAGAGAAGGAAGAAGTGCTGTCGGTGAACATGGCCGCCGACACCGAAGAACTCGCGCCGGGGGAGCGCACGGTCTACGAAGGCCGCATCGCGTCGCGGTTCGAGATCGCCGACCGTGGCCGTGCCGCGGACGGGTGGCTCCTCGACACCGTGAGGTGGGCGTGGAAGACGAAGTTCGCGGTCACGCTAGGTATCGACACTCGGATGCGTCTGCGACAGTCGGCCGAAAAGGATGCCGTCGACGTCTTCGCCACCAACCTCAAGGATCTACTCCTCGCGGCTCCCGCCGGCGCCCGACCCACCATGGGACTCGACCCCGGATTCCGCACCGGAACCAAAGTTGCCGTCGTCGACGGAACCGGCAAAGTTGTTGCCTACGAGACGATTTACCCACACCAGCCGCAGAACAAGTGGGACGCCGCTCTTGCGACGCTTGCCGGGTTGGTCGCCAAGCACGGCGTCGAATTGATCGCCATCGGCAACGGCACGGCCTCACGCGAGACCGACACGCTCGCTACCGAACTGATCAAAAAGACCGGCGCGCCCAACCTGACCAAGATCGTCGTGTCCGAGGCAGGCGCATCGGTGTACTCGGCTTCGGCTTATGCGTCGCAGGAACTTCCCGACCTCGACGTCTCGATTCGCGGTGCGGTGTCCATTGCGCGTCGCCTGCAAGATCCGTTGGCGGAGTTGGTGAAGATCGACCCCAAGTCCATCGGCGTCGGTCAGTACCAGCACGACATCACCGAATCGCTGCTCTCACGTTCCCTCGACGCCGTCGTCGAAGATGCCGTCAACTCGGTCGGCGTCGACGTCAACACTGCGTCCGTGCCGCTGCTCGCTCGGGTGTCCGGGATCGCAGGCTCCCTCGCGGAGAGCATCGTCGCGCATCGGGACCAGAACGGTCCGTTCAAATCCCGCAAGGGACTCAAGGACGTCTCACGATTGGGGCCCAAGGCATTTGAGCAGTGCGCCGGCTTCCTTCGGATCGCCGACGGTGACGACCCCCTCGACGCGTCGAGCGTCCACCCGGAGGCGTATCCGGTGGTTCGCAAGATCGTCGCGAGTGCCGGCGGGGACGTTCGCTCCGTGATCGGAAACTCGCAGGCACTTCGATCGGTCAAGGCGTCCGACTACGTCGACGAGCGATTCGGTCTGCCGACCGTCACCGACATCATCTCCGAGTTGGAGAAGCCTGGACGAGATCCGCGACCCGAGTTCAAGACCGCGACTTTTGCCGCAGGCATCGAAAAGGTCGCGCACCTCAAGCCCGGTATGACGCTCGAAGGTGTGGTCACGAACGTCGCCGCCTTCGGCGCCTTCGTTGACATCGGAGTTCACCAGGACGGTCTGGTTCACGTCTCGGCGATGTCGCACAACTTCGTCAAGGACCCGCGAGA
Source organism: Rhodococcus sp. GB-02 (assembly GCF_053470465.1). Classification (NCBI taxonomy): domain Bacteria; kingdom Bacillati; phylum Actinomycetota; class Actinomycetes; order Mycobacteriales; family Nocardiaceae; genus Rhodococcus; species Rhodococcus sp. GB-02. The sequence goes on along the minus strand of NZ_JBPUKE010000003.1, from coordinate 911,624 downwards.
GGTCGTCAAATCGGGTGACGTCGTCAAGGTGAAGGTTCTCGAAGTGGACGAGGCGCGCCAACGCATCGGGTTGACGCTTCGTCTCGACGACGAGGTGGGCGCTCCCCGCAAGTCCGAAGGCCCGCGAGGTGGGCAACCCCAGCGACAGGGCCAGCCTCCACGTCAGGGCCAGGGCCAGGGGCAGCAGCGAGGTGGCGGTGGGCGACAGGGTGGACGCGAGTCGCGTCCGGACAACCGTGCGCCCGTCGCAGGATCGATGGCAGACGCGCTGCGCAAGGCCGGCTTCGGCAAGTAAAGCGGTACGCCGGGTTTTCGAAGTCCGTATCGTCACAATCGAGTCGGTTGTCAGTATGAATCCGATCAAGAATCGGATCATGAATTCGGTGAAGGGAGGACAGTGATGCGGGAGTGGCTCGAGCGAGAGATCATCGCCCATGGCCGATTGCCGCTGCTGTTCTTCCTTCTCGGGTTCCTGTCCGCCTTCCTCTTCATCCGCCTGAGCGTCCGGATGATCCGCGCACAGGTGAAATGGTGGCCGGGCAACATCGCGCCAGGCGGTCAGCACGTGCATCACGTCGTGTTCGGTGTCGTCGCGATGATGATCTCCGGTGGTGCGCTGATCGCGGTCTACGTCGACGGTTCGCAGACCACCGGTGCCGTACTGGCGGCGATCTTCGGTATGGGTGCGGCGTTGGTGCTCGACGAGTTTGCACTGATTTTCTACCTGAAGGACGTGTACTGGGCCGAGCAAGGTCGGACCTCGGTGGATGCGGTCTTCGTTGCGATCGCCGTGACCGGTCTGGTGCTGTTGGGGTTCCGCCCGCTCGAACTGCTCGACGTCGCCGGATTCCGTGAAGAACGAGATCCGTGGATCAAGTTGGTCTTCGTTTTTGTCGCGTTGATCAACTTCGCCCTGGCAGCCATCGTCATTCTCAAGGGGAAGATCTGGACGGGGCTCGTGGGCCTGTTCGTCTTTCCGTTGCTGGTAATCGGTGCAGTTCGCCTGAGCCGGCCGGGTGCGCCGTGGGCACGTTGGCGATACACGCGCAAGCCGAAACGGATGAACCGCGCTCTCGAGCGTGAACGGAAATGGCGTCGGCCCGTCATCCGGGCCAAGATCTACGTTCAGGATCTCATTGCCGGATCACCGAGCGTCGAGCATGCGATGACGGCGGCCGAGCAGGAATTGGACCACACCGTCCACGCGGCTCCGCCACCACCGATTTCCCCGCTGGTGTCCGCGTCTGGCACAATGGACGGGTTGCCTGGACCAGGCAGCAGCACTTGATCTGGGCACGAACCAGACGAGCGCCGTTTCGGGAGACCGAAACGCGTGCCGCTCGGTTCCTCTGCTCCTGCGAAATACAAGGATGACATATGAACACCCTGGACTTCCTGGACAAAAAGTCGCTCCGCGACGACATCCCCGAGTTCCGTCCCGGCGACACGCTCAACGTGAACGTCAAGGTTATCGAAGGCTCCAAGGAGCGCGTGCAGGTCTTCAAGGGCGTCGTTATTCGTCGCCAGGGCGGCGGCGTTCGCGAGACCTTCACCGTCCGTAAGGTCTCCTTCGGCGTCGGCGTCGAGCGCACCTTCCCGGTTCACAGCCCCACGCTGGCCTCCATCGAGGTTCTGACCCGCGGTGACGTCCGTCGCGCCAAGCTGTACTACCTCCGTGAGCTTCGTGGCAAGAAGGCGAAGATCAAGGAAAAGCGCTGATCTTTCCGATGAGCCCGGCACCGCGTACACGCGGTGTCGGGCTAATCTGGTTTCTGTGGCAGATTCTTCGAAGGAGCAGGCATTGTCGTCCGGACCCGAGAATCATGAGGGATCAAGCGGTTCCGAGGAACCGACCTCACATCGGCCGCAGAAGAAACAGCGATCGTTCCTGCGAGAACTCCCTGTTCTGATCGGCGTCGCGCTGGTACTGAGCATCGTTCTTCAGGCATTTGTCTTCAGAGTTTTTCTCATCCCATCCGAGTCGATGGAACCGACACTGCACGGCTGTGCAGGATGTACCGGTGACCGCATCGTGGTGGAGAAGATCGGATACCGCTTCGGCGATCCGGAACCTGGCGACGTCGTCGTCTTCAAAGGACCCGATTCGTGGAACACGAAATATGTGTCCAATCGGTCCGACAACGTTGTCGTCCGCGGCATTCAAGAGGTCGGTTCGTGGGTCGGCCTCGTTCCGCCGGACGAGAACGACTTGGTCAAGCGAGTGATCGCCACCGGCGGCCAGACCGTCGAATGCTGTGACGATCAGGGCCGAGTCCTGGTCGACGGCAAACCACTCGACGAGCCGTACATCAAGATGGACTTCCCGTTCACTCCGGGAACACAAACGTGTGACACCGAACTGAAGTCGGGGCGCTGCTTCGGACCGATCACCGTGCCCGAGGGACACGTATGGGTCATGGGTGACAACCGGAGCAATTCCGCCGATTCGCGGTACCACGTCGACGACGAGTTCCAGGGAACCGTCCCGGTCGACAACATCATCGGTCAAGCGCGATTCATCGTCCTTCCTCCGTCGCGAATGGGTGGCATCGATGCGCCTGATATTCAGGGCAATTGAGTTGTCGGACCGCACACATGGATTCGTTTAGTTCCGAGTAGGCAGAGACAGTGAGTAGTTGGCCCCCTCGCGTTGTCATTCGCAGATCGGCAGGTCTGCGGACGATGGAGTCTGCGTTGGCACGAACCGGACTCGGTCCGGTCGCCGGCGTCGACGAAGCCGGTCGCGGAGCGTGCGCCGGTCCGCTCGTCATTGCAGCGTGCGTGCTGGCACCGAAACCGCAAGCGGCACTGGCGCGTCTGGACGATTCGAAGAAGCTGACCGAACGTGCTCGCGAGGAGCTTTTCCCAGCCATCAAGCGCTTGGCATTGGCGTGGAGTGTCATCGCTGTTCCCGCGGCGGAAGTCGACCAGATCGGTATTCACGTCGCGAACATCGAGGGGATGCGGCGAGCAGTTGCGGGCCTCGACCTCGAACCGGGCTACGTCCTCACCGACGGGTTCCGGGTTCCGGGTTTGACGGCTCCCTCGCTACCGGTCATCGGCGGTGACGGCGCCGCTGCATGTATCGCCGCGGCCAGCGTTCTCGCGAAGGTGACCCGAGATCGCGTGATGACCGAGATGGACGACACTCATCCCGGATACGGCTTCGCGATTCACAAGGGATACAGCACGCCCCTGCACATGGGCGCTCTCGACGAGCTGGGGCCGTGCCCCGAGCACCGCATGACCTATGCCAACGTGGTGGCTGCAGGAGTCCGGTTGGAACAACGTGCAGGCCGTACGGGATGATGGTAGTTCAGACGAACTGGGAGGACTGGCTAAACCGATGAGTGCCGAGGATCTCGAGAAGTACGAAACCGAGATGGAGCTGTCGCTCTACCGCGAATACCGGGACATCGTCGGACAGTTCTCCTACGTCGTGGAGACCGAACGACGTTTCTACCTGGCCAACACGGTTGAGTTGCTGCCCCACAATTCAGACGGGGAGATCTACTTCGAACTGCGGATGTCCGACGCGTGGGTGTGGGACATGTACCGCCCGGCGCGATTCGTGAAGTACGTACGCGTCGTGACGTTCAAGGACGTCAACATCGAAGAGTTGGACAAGCCGGATCTGCGCCTTCCTGACTGACTGTGCCTGCTGCACAGATCTCGACGACGAAGTGCCCCGCCGATATCGGCGGGGCACTTCGTATTTCGCGGAGTTGCGCGGGTCAGTTGCCCTTGACGTTCACGATCTGACGCAGGGTGTGTCGAATCTCGACCAGGTCCTTCGCGTCGTCCATCACGACGTCGATGTCCTTGTACGCACCCGGGATCTCGTCGAGGAACGCAGCGGAGCGCTTGTATTCGATTCCGACCATTGCCTTGTCGAGATCTTCGATGGTGAATGTCTTGCGTGCCTGGTTGCGTCCGTACACCCGACCCGCGCCATGGGGGCTGGACTTGAACGACGGCACGTTTCCCTTGCCGACGACAACGTAACTTGCGGTCCCCATCGAACCGGGGATGAGCCCAGGAGTGCCCTCGTCTGCCTTGATCGCGCCCTTGCGGCTCAGCCACACGCCTCGGCCCATGTGGAATTCCTTCTGGGTGAAGTTGTGGTGGCAGTTGATCCGCTCGATCTCGTCGATGATCGTGCCGTCACCTATGAAGTGCGCGAAGTCCTTCACGACGCGGTCCATCATCTCTTCGCGGTTGAGCAGAGCGAAGTGCTGAGCCCAGTTGAGATCGGTGATGTACGAGTCGAATTCGGGCGTCTTCTCGACCAGGTACGCAAGATCCGGATCGGGAAGGTTGATGTACCACCGTTCGCACAAGTCCTTGGCGATCTTGATGTGATGCTGTGCGAGCTTGTTTCCGATACCGCGGCTGCCCGAGTGCAGGAACAGCCAGACGCCGTCGCTCTCGTCGAGCGTCACCTCGATGAAGTGGTTGCCAGAACCCAGCGTCCCGAGCTGAAACCTCCAGTTGTTCTTGAACTTGTCGTAGAAGGGCAGACGATCGCCCGCCATGGTCTCCAGTTCTGCGATGCGGATTTGCGCCGTGTCGCTCAGCGTCTTGTTGTAGACACCTGCCGAGAGTGGAACGGAGTGTTCGATGCTGTGGCGAAGAACGCTCAGGTCGCGGCCTTGAAGGTCGCGCGCGCTGAACTGGGTTTTGACCGCGATCATTCCGCAGCCGATATCGACTCCGACGGCGGCGGGCATGATTGCGCCTTCCGTCGGAATCACCGAACCCACCGTCGCTCCCGCACCGAGGTGCGCATCCGGCATCAATGCCAGATGTGGACGGACAAAAGGCATCTGGGACGTGCGCAGCGCTTGCTCGCGAGTATTCTCGTCGAGTATCGATGCCCAGTTCCACAGCCTTTTGGTGATCTTCTCCATCAGATTTCTCCCACATAGTTCACAGCCGAACCGATCGGTCCGGTGTGTCGTGCAGGAATGACCATGCGCTCCGTCAGTAGTTGTGTGCAACTTCTTTTTCAGGTGCGCAGGCCGTCTGCGAGTTCGTAGATCCGTCCGACGTACTTCTCCTGGAAGGCTTTTCGGGCAGCGTTTGCTTGTTGCCGTGCGCCCATCTGGGAGTAGAGGTACTCGAGATGAAGCAAGCTCTCGCCGATGTCGACGCGTCGCTGGTCGAGAACTGTCAGCTCGTCGACCAGTCGAGCCAGATCTAACGCGGTGTCCGGTACCTCGTCCATGGCGGTCCTCGATGTTCGTGTGTGCATCCTGATTTCGAGGCTAACACTTTTCGAACATATTTTCGATACCCGCCCTGTTGTTTACTTCGCCAACGTGGCGGTCAGTTGGTCGACGGCATACGGAATACTCAGGACCGTGCTGCCGGACATCGACGCACCAATGGGTGGGTCTGCGGTGTATCGCACGACTATCGCATTTCCGTTCTTCACGGTGGGTAGCCGCTGGTAGAGGATGTTGCGGGCGAGGGCTTTCTCTCCTTCCGAGTCGGCCATCACGATCAAGCAGTCGATGGGCTCGAGGATGTCGTAGCGCTCGTTCGGAAGCCAGTCGCCGAACTTGTGTTTCGCTGATGGCCTGTCGAAATTTGGTTGAAGGTCGAGCTTGCTTCAAGAACGACGAAATGGGCCGAGCTACCAGCATGCGCTGGTAGCTCGGCCCATCTCCTAATCCGAACTGAGTCAGCTCATGTTTCCGAGTACGTTGCCCAGGACGCCGCTGATGACATTGGTCATCGACCCCTGCGGGTCGGTGAGGGAGCCGAATACCTGGCCCGATCCGGAGTTGAGTGAGCCGAAGCCCATGTCCTCGAGGCTTCCGGCGCCCGCCTCGACGGGGTTCGGCTGCCGGATGGTGACACACACGCCCATCGGATTGATATTCCAGTTTCCGGCCGCGAGCACTATGTTGGTGCCGGCGCCGCTGTCGTACTGCGTGCCTACGGCCGCGCTATCGGGAACTTTGTAGGTGGTTTCCAGAGCGATGACACCACCGCCCGCCGTGGTCCACCCGCCGCCCTTGGCGACTACGGAGTTGTTGCCGACAACAGCAGTTTTGGTAACGTCATCCCACTGCTGGTCGCCGATAAGCCATTTGACGTTCAGGCGAGCCTTGACCAGCTGGAATCCTGCCGGGTGGAAATCGCGGATCTCGTTGACGAGTGCTCCCGAACCGGAAACCTTGGTTAGGTAGGTGACCGTCTGCCCCGCGGCAACCTTGCCGTCGCCGACAACCTCCTTGCTGAGGGTGTAGGGCGTCCCGAGCGAGCCGGCCCAACTGCTGGTGACTGACTGGTTGAGCGCGCATGCCGGTGCTGCTTGCGCCACCGAGGCTCCAAGTCCAACAGTGACGCCGGCGGCAATGAGGACGAGGGACGTGGTGGTGGCTACTGCGTGGCGTAGTGAGCGGCGGGCCATATAGAACTCCATTCAGCGGGGTGCGTGACGGTTTGAGCAAAACTGTAACTAGTTCTACTGGACTTTCGTCCAAATTGTGGTGGATTTCAGAAAATTGTCAGGGTTGGGCCCGCCGTTGGTGTGTCGCGCTGCCGAATTCCACAGGTTCTGAGTTGTGAACAGGTCGGTTTTTGGTGGCTTGGTTTTGTGGTGGTGGGTTGAGGGTGGTGGTTGGGACGCGTTTCGTATGGGGCGGGCGCGCGGTCATGTGAGTGGTGGGGGCTGTGATGGCGAGGAATATGGCGTTGGGAGCTCGGGGCGAGGATGTGGCTGTCGAGTTCCTGATCGATGCGGGTTTGGAGATTGTCGAGCGTAATTGGCGTTGTCGGTACGGCGAGTTGGATGTGATTGCGACATCTGGTGATCGGATTGTGTTCGTGGAGGTGAAGACTCGGTCGGGTGCGGGGTACGGGAGTCCGGCCGAGTCGGTGACGTTCGCGAAGCAGCGTCGGATTCGGGTGTTGGCGATGCAGTGGCTGGCTGATTCGGGTCGGTCGTGGTCGAGGGTGCGTTTCGATGTGGTGGCGGTGTTGATCGGTCGCGACGGTGAGCCTTCGGTCGAGCATTTTGTGGATGCGTTCTGATGGCGTTGGGGCGGGCGCATTCTGTTGCGGTCAGTGGTGTGGACGGGCAGATCGTGGAGATCGAGGCGGATATAGGGCGCGGGTTGCCGGCGGTGCATTTGGTGGGGCTACCTGATACGGCGTTGCACGAGTCGCGTGATCGGATTCGGGCGGCGGTGACTAATTCCGGTGAGGAGTGGCCGGACAGCAAGGTGATTTTGGCGTTGTCGCCGGCGACGTTGCCGAAGGTGGGGAGTGTTTACGATTTGGCTCTGTCGTTGTCGGTTCTCGATGCGGCGAAGAAGTTGCCGCGGAAGTTGTTGCGGGAGACTGTCTTTTTGGGGGAGTTGGCGCTCGACGGTCGTCTGCGGACGGTGCGTGGTGTGTTGCCTGCGGTGCTTGCGGCGAAGCGGGCGGGGTGGGGGACCGTGGTGGTTCCGGCTCGGGCGTTGGCAGAGGCGGGCCTGGTGAAGGGGATCGAGGTGTTGGGCGCCGATGATTTGTCTGCGGTGATCGGGTGGTTGCGTGGTGAGTTGGCGTTGGCTGTTCCTGATGTTTTCGAGCGTGCTGATGCGGTGACGGTGCGGGATTTGAGTGAGGTTGTCGGGCAGACGGATGCTCGGTGGGCGATCGAGGTTGCTGCGGCGGGTGCGCATCATTTGATGTTGACGGGTCCGCCGGGGATCGGGAAAACGATGTTGGCGCAGAGGCTTCCGGGGATTCTTCCGCCGTTGACGGAGGGGGAGTCGTTGGAGGTGACGGCGATTCATTCGGTGGCGGGGGTGTTGCCGGAGGATCGGCCGTTGATCGACATGCCGCCTTTCATTGCGCCGCATCACAGTTCGTCGGTCAGCTCGCTGGTGGGTGGTGGTAGTGGGATGGCTCGTCCGGGTGCGGTCAGCCGGGCCCATCGCGGCGTGCTGTTTCTCGACGAATGTGCGGAGATCGGGGTGAAAGTGCTCGAAGCGCTGCGTACGCCACTCGAAGACGGTGAAGTGAGAATTGCCAGGCGGGACGGAGTTGCGCGTTACCCGGCTCGATTCCAGCTCATCCTGGCCGCGAATCCGTGCCCGTGCGCGCCGCCCCGAGACGCGGATTGCGTCTGTGCACCGGCGGCACGTCGCCGATACCTGGGTAAATTGTCCGGCCCGTTGTTGGACCGAGTCGACATCAGGGTCCGGATGCAGGCCGTTGCAACCGGAGCGCTGATCGACGAAGTGGGGGAAAGCACCCGCGATGTTCGTGCGCGCGTGGCGGCAGCGCGAGACACCGCAGCCCAGCGGTGGAGCGAGTACGGGTGGCGAACCAACGCGGAAGTGCCAGGACCGGCGCTGAGGCAGAAGTTCAGACTCTCGCGTGCCGCGTTGGCGCCGGTGGAACGGGCGCTGCGTAAAGGGGTGATCACTGCTCGTGGAGCGGACCGAGCGTTGCGGGTTGCCTGGAGCGTCGCTGATCTGGCAGGCGAGGCGATGCCCGGTCCAGATCAAGTTGTCACCGCACTCGACTTCCGAGACAGGGGATTCCAATGACTGCACACGACCCACGACTACTTGCCTCGGCATATCTTTCCCGCGTCGTGCAGGGTCCCAGCGCGTATATGTCGATGTTGATCGACGAGCTCGGGATCGAAGCAACTGCGAGGGCTGTCCGCAACGGCGATCTGCCACCCGCGATCGAGGAGAAGACGCGAGCTCGCGCTCACATCGACACGGCCCAGCGAGACCTCGATCTGATGGAGGCGATGGGTGGCAGGCTCGTAACGCCGAACTGCGCCGATTGGCCGGCGTGGCGGATGCTCTCCTTCGACGGACTCGATGCCTCCGGCGGCGAGATCGCGCCATTTGTGTTGTGGGTGTTGGGGTCTGGGGATCTGGTAGATCTTACGGAGAGATCCGTCGCGATTGTCGGCACGCGGGCATCGACTGCGTACGGCGAACACGTGACGGCAGAGATTGCCGGTGATCTGGCTGTCGACGGATGGACCGTGACCTCGGGAGCGGCCTTCGGGATCGACGGGGCCGCGCATCGGGCTGCATTGGGCGTAGGCGGAACCACAATGGCCGTCTTGGCCTGTGGCGTGGATCGGGCGTATCCGTCGGGGCATGCGCGACTACTCAAGCAGATAGCGAATTCGGGTGCAGTGATAAGTGAGTATCCACCGGGGACCACACCTGCAAAGTTTCGGTTCCTGGCGAGGAATCGACTGGTAGCTGCGTTGTCGGACGGCGTAGTGGTGGTCGAGGCCGGATGGCGCAGTGGGGCACGCAATACCGCCAATTGGGCTCGAAAACTAGGCCGTCCCGTCATGGCGGTGCCCGGACCGGTGACCTCGGCGTCGTCGACCGGATGCCACCGAATGATTCGCGAAGGTGAAGCCCAACTCGTCTCCAACGCCGTGGACGTAGTCGAAGCGTCGGGTCCGTTCGGTGTGGGTGATTCCGCGGAGGATGTCGCCGCGACGCGTGACATCGACGCATTGCGAGGCAATTCTCGATTGGTATACGAAGCTTTGCCGGGAACAGGTTCACGTAGTACGCGTGAGCTGTCCGAGGAATCGGGATTGCTCATAGCGCAGGTTCGTGCAACTCTTCCTCTGCTCGAACTCGAGGGGTTTGCGAGTTCTGATTCGAGTGGATGGTTTCGGACGCGGTAGCGCGTGAACTTCATTGTGCTCTTCCTGTGGGCAGGTGGCGATGCTCACTAACTGTTCCTGCGACTGCGAAACGCGAATACCCTCGCGATGCTGGTAATTGCACGTCAGGGCTGTTTTTCGAGAACTTGCTCGGCCGTGTGCAGCGTTATTCTCGACCCAGCTGTGCAGACCTGGCCGTGAATTTAACGGGCCTCAGGAAAGTCTCAGGTCAATGTGCTTAGAAGTCTGATTAGTCCGGATCCCCTGAGTGCGGGTATTCATTGGTGTCGTTAACCTGCTGCTAATTCGGACCATTGAGTCTGTTCGCAAATGGCAGAGGTTTTCGGACTTCTTTTGTTCATCAACGCTCTATCTGTGTATTGTGAAGGAGAATTGAATCGATCATTGAAAGAGGAGTGCAATGGCTGAGAAGCTGATTCGGCAACTCATCGACGACCTTGACGGTAAGCCGATTGACGATGGATTCGGTGATCGAATTGAGTTCTCTTACCAGGGAACGGATTACGTGATCGATCTGCGCGCCACCAATGCGGAGAAGTTCGACGCTGCGGTGAAGCCGTTCGTCGAGGCAGCTGCGAAGGTGAGCGGAAAGCGCGGCAAGAAGGCTCAGGCTGCATCTCCGCAGGCCACGTCGGGTTCCGGACGCTCCAAGGAGACTCTCCAGGCCATTCGTGACTGGGCGGGTAAGAACGGTTACGAAGTTGCTCCGCGCGGGCGTATCAAAGCGGAAATCATCGACGCTTTCGATGCTGCACACTAGGTTGAATTAAATACCTCCTCTGGCTCCTGGCGAACCTCGCCAGGAGCCAGAGGCGTATTTTACTGTCGCTTTGCTAATTTCTCCGATAGCGATGTCCGGCCTGATCATCGGCTGGTTCGTGAGCCGATAATTTGGCTGCCATCACATTTACCGGGCAGATTGGTCGGTTTATTTCGTTGCGTGGACTGACCCGTTGGCGCGCTGGACGGATTCACCGTGTAGGCATTTTTCCCGTGCGCTGTAATTGTCGTGTAGGTTAGTTAGGTAACACTAACTTTCGGAAGGATCTTTCTGTGGCCAAGCCGACAACTGCATTGACGGTTCTGAGGACCGAACAATTGACTCCTCATATGGTGCGAGTGTTTCTCGGGGGACCGAGCTTCGAGACGTTCACTCCCAGCGAATACAGCGATTCCTATGTAAAGATCGAATTCGGCACGCCTGATCAGCCCGTCCTGCGTACCTACACGATCCGTTCCTACGATCTTGCTACCAAAGAGATAGCGATCGATTTTGTCGTCCATGGTGACGTCGGAGTTGCAGGTCCTTGGGCGGCTTCAGTTCAGCCGGGCACTGAGATTACCCTGCGTGGACCGGGCGGCGCGTTTTCACCGTCACCGTCCGCTGATTGGTATCTGTTCGTCGGTGACGAGACCGCAATACCTGCCATTTCTGCGTCGATAGCAAGATTGGCGCCGGATGCGGTCGGCTACGCCGTCGTCGAAGTCGGTGGACCGGAAGACGAGATTGCACTCGATGCTCCAGAGGGCATTGCCGTGACCTGGCTACATCGCGGAGCGTCGTCCGACGCGGTGGGTGAAGAGTCGGCAGGTGACAACGCGCCAGTCGTCGCCGCGGTCAAGGCGCTCGAGTGGCTACCGGGCGAGCCGCACGTATTCATTCACGGTGAAGCACAAGCCGTCATGCATAACCTCCGGCCGTACATTCGCAAGGAACGAAAAGTCCCGGCGTCGGCCGCTTCTATTTCCGGTTACTGGCGTCGTGGTCGCACCGAAGAAGGCTTCCGCGTCTGGAAGTCCGAACTCGCGGCGGTCGAAAGCTAACTCGCTGCGGCCTTGCCGCGCGTCAGCAACACGAGCGCAACGGCCGCGAGAACTCCGAAGGTGGGAATTGCAATTGCCATCGGAACTGCCGTGTCTTCTCCCGCAATTCCCACCAACGGCGAAACCAGCGCCGCCAAGCCGAACTGGCCCGCTCCCATCAGGGCTGAACCGGTTCCTGCCGCGTTGGTGACCTCCCCTTGGGCGAGAGCGGTCGCATTACCCATGATGAACCCGATGCTCGAAACTGCCACGAACAGCGGAACCAAGATCAACCAGGTATTCGTGGAACTGAAAATTACGCTGGTGCAGAGTAATACGGCGCCGCCAGCGAGGAGCAGGCACACCCCGAACCGCAGTAGGGTGCGAGCTCCGACGCGACCGAGCAGGCGAGTGGTGATCATCGCTGCCGCGACCATTCCGGTGGCGTTCACTGCGAACACGATCGAGAATTGTGACGGACTCAGCCCGAGGACATTCTGAACGACGAACGGCGACGCGGAGATGTACGCGAACAGAGCGCCGAATCCGAAGACGAATGCGAGCGCATATCCGAGGTAATGCTGATTTCGGACGACGTATCTCAGATTCGAGATCAGTGACTTCAATCCACCGCCGTGGCGTCGCTCGGGTGGGAGTGTCTCGGGAACCAGCAAAACGACACCAGCCACCATCACGGCGCCCGCGACCGCCAGGACCCAGAAGATTCCGCGCCACCCGACGGGGCCGAGAAGTGCGCCGCCGATCAGTGGCGCGACCACCGGAGCGATACCGCCGATGATCATCATGATGCTGAAGAGCTTCGCTGCGTCGTCCCCACGCGCCCGGTCGGCAATACAAGCACGGGCCAAGACGATGGCAGCGCCTCCACTCAATCCCTGGACGAGACGGGCGCCGATGAGAAACTCGATGTTCGGCGCCACCGCGCATGCCGCACCGCTCAGCGCCGTGATGATCGTTGCGGCAAGCAGTATTCGCCGCCTCCCCAGCCCGTCGGAGATCGGACCGATGATCAGCTGGCCGATTCCGAGGCCGGCCATGAAGGTAGTCAGCGTCAGCTGAACGCTGGCCGCAGTAGTGTCGAGCGCATCCGCCATCAAAGGTAGGCCGGGCAGGTACATGTCGATGGACAGTGGGGCGATTGCGGAAATCAGTGCCAGTACACACAACATCTTCAGAGGAATTGCTCGATTCACCGATCAACCCTATCGGCGAGGCAGCTTGCAGTTTCAATCGCGACGGGCGAGCGTGTGTTCATGACTGACGCATTGTCGGCGAGCTTGAGTGTTCACCTCGATGCCTATGCCGAGCACCTTCGACTGAGCCGAGGGCGGTCTGAACACACGATCCGTGCCTACGTTGGTGACGCGCGGGCATTGCTGACCCATTTCGCTGCCGGTTCGGAGACTGCAGATCTCGATGGCCTCGACCTAAGCGTCATGCGCTCGTGGTTGGCTGCCCAGAATGCCGTGGGAACGGCCCGGACGACGGTAGCTCGACGGGCGTCGTCGGCGCGCGGTTTCACGGCGTGGCTCGCGCAGACAGGACGCATTCCCGTCGACCCCGGTACACGTCTGGCAGCTCCACCTGCTCGCCGCACGCTGCCGACGGTGCTGCGCCAGAGTCAGGCGATCGACGCAATGGATGCGGCGGAAAGCGGTGCGCAGCAACAAGAGCCGCTCGCCCTGCGGGACCGACTCATCGTGGAATTGCTGTATTCCACCGGAATTCGCGTCGGCGAGTTGTGTGGACTGGACGTCGAGTCGGTCGACGCCGATCGACGCCTGCTGCGTGTGCTCGGCAAGGGAAACAAGGAGCGATCGGTGCCCTACGGCCTGCCCGCAGAATCGGCACTGAACGGATGGTTGGAGCACGGAAGACCCGCACTGAGTTCGGATCGGTCTGGGCGGGCGTTGCTCCTCGGAGTTCGAGGCGGTCGGCTCGATCAGCGTCAGGCGCGTTCGGTAGTCCACGAAACCATGGCTGCAATTCCAGGGGCTCCCGACATGGGTCCGCACGGGCTCCGGCACTCGGCTGCGACACATTTGCTGGAAGGCGGCGCAGACCTTCGTGTGGTGCAAGAACTTCTCGGGCACGCGAGTCTGGCGACTACTCAGCTGTACACGCATGTATCGGTCGAACGGCTCCGATCCGTCCACGATCAGGCCCATCCACGCGCCTAGATTGTGAAGCGGCGCGAGTTCTCGGCAGGTGTTTGGTAGCGTCGCAGGTCGGAAGAGTGAACAATCGGCAAAGTTCGATCGTCGTGTCAAGGCACTCGATTACATGCGATATCCGGGGGATTCGTGAACCGCCAAGATGTAAAGCACCCGCCGAACAGTGGCCAACCGGCCTGGCTGTCCGAAGCGCCGCAACCGGCTCCTGTGCCGATGTCGACGCCAGAGCCTGTGGCGCGACCGCAAGAGGCCTGGACCGCGCCACCGCCGCCGTCGAGCCAGCAGCAGGTGACAAACCAGGATCTGGTTGCCGAAGCTTTACTGAAACGCCCAAAACGGACGCCGCGTGGCGGCTGGCGTAGAGGATTGCATCGTGCGACCGCAGGTGTGGTCAATCTGGGGGATTCGACCAACGAACAGCGCAACCGTGCACTGGTCGCCCGAATCGAGCAGCCGATTCGCAACGACTACCGAATCGCTTTGCTCTCGCTCAAAGGTGGCGTCGGCAAGACAACCGTCACGGTCGGACTCGGTGCGACGTTTGCTTCGCTTCGTGGCGACTGCGTCGTGGCGGTCGATGCCAATCCCGACTTCGGAACGTTGGCGCAACGTGTTCCGCTGCAGACAAATTCGACAGTCCGTGATCTGATCGCCGCGAGGCCGGACATAAAGAGCTATTCGGACGTACGCGCGCACACATCTCAGTCGCCGAGTCGTCTCGAGGTACTGGCCAGTGAGCAGGACCCGGCGATTTCGGAGGCGTTCAGCGAGGATGACTATCGCCAGGTCATCGACATCTTGCAGGTCTACTACAACATCATCCTCACCGATTGCGGTACCGGGATCATGCACTCGGCGATGAACGGAGTTCTCGATCTTGCCAATTCGTTGGTTCTCGTCAGTTCTCCGGCAATCGACGGGGCACGAAGCGCAGCGGCAACACTCGATTGGCTTCAGTTGCATGGATACGGTCATCTGGTCGAACGGACCGTCGTCGTGATCAGCGCCGCCAGACCAGGGTCGAGCGTCATCGACATGGACGCGTTGGTGGACTACTTCATGCGTCGATGCCGCGCCGTCGAGGTCATTCCTTTCGACGAGCATCTCGCGGAGGGATCGGTGATGGATCTCGAGTTGATGCGACCGGCCACCAGGCGAGCTTTCATGGAACTGGCAGCGATGGTTGCCGACGATTTCGCGGACGCTGTGGGTCGGCACGCCGTTTCCGAGTGGCACTGACTCAACCCCCCCGCCAGACTCAACCCCCGGTCAGTGGCTTGAGCCTGAGCGGTTGCGACCGAACGAGCCCGAGTGGATCGAGATACTCGCGCCCTCTGCGCAGGCCCCAGTGCAAACATGCGGCGACGACGCACCCATCGTGCCCGGATTCGAGGGTGCCGATCACCGCCCCGGCCGCGATGCGTTCGCCTGCTCGAACGCCGGCCACGACGGGTTCGTAGGTCGTACGTAGGCCGCCGTCGTGATCAATCGATACCGCCGGCTTTCCCGCGACGACTCCCGCGAACGCCACAATGCCGTCGCCGGCCGCGAGGACGGATTGACCGGGACTGCCGCTTAGATCGACACCGCGATGACCAGGAAGCCAATTCTGGGCCGGTCGGTCGAAAGCGCGTTCCACGTGCGGCCGGGGAGCGAGCGGCCAATCGAAACGCGCCTCTGCCGACGCCGTACCTACGGCTACACAGCAGAAAATCACGGCGACGACCACTCCTCGTCGGGCTCCGCTCAACATCGTCATTGCTTGATCTTCCGCGGAGTCGCGCGCGCTTCAATGCAGATCGGACGGGTAATCCACAGGATGGCCGCCGATCCACAACCGCCGGTTCGGTCCGTTGTTTCCGGGGTGGTTATGGCATCGGGGGACGAGGACGTACACTTGTCGAGCGGTCTGTGCTCGCACAGTCCGACTTCGCGCGCCCGCGCACGTTTTCCGGCCTCGGCTGGTCCTGGTTCTCACGAAACAGGTCCGACGGCCGTGCGGGTGCCAGGGCAGGGATCACCCGATCGCCTGCATCAACCGGATTGAAAGTTTGAGGTACACAGCCATGGCTGTCGTAACCATGAAGCAGATGCTCGATAGTGGAACCCACTTCGGACATCAGACCCGTCGCTGGAACCCGAAGATGAAGCGATTCATCTTGACCGACCGCAACGGCATCTACATCATCGACCTCCAGCAGACGCTGACGTACATCGACAAGGCGTACGAGTTCGTCAAGGAGACCGTTGCCCACGGCGGCACCGTTCTCTTCGTCGGCACCAAGAAGCAGGCGCAGGAGTCCATCGCTTCCGAAGCGACTCGCGTCGGAATGCCCTACGTCAACCAGCGTTGGCTCGGCGGCATGCTCACCAACTTCACCACCGTCCACAAGCGTCTGCTTCGCCTCAAGGAGCTCGAGGCAATGGAGCAGACCGGTGGATTCGAAGGTCGCACCAAGAAGGAAATCCTCATGCTCACGCGTGAGATGACCAAGCTGGATCGCACCCTCGGTGGTATCCGCGACATGGCCAAGGTTCCTTCCGCGGTGTGGATCGTCGACACCAACAAGGAGCACCTGGCAGTTGCCGAGGCTCGCAAGCTGAACATCCCGGTCATCGCGATCCTGGACACCAACTGCGACCCCGACCTCGTCGACTACCCGATCCCGGGCAACGACGACGCCATCCGTTCCGCAGCACTGCTGACCAAGGTTGTCGCTTCCGCGGTTGCCGAGGGTGTGCAGGCACGTGCAGGACTGAGCGCCGACAAGGACGCGAAGCCCGAAGCCGGCGCGGGCGAGCCCCTCGCCGAGTGGGAGCAGGAATTGCTCTCGCAGGCAGCTCCGGCCGCAGAGGCTGAGGCAGCTCCCGCTGCAGAGGCTGAGGCAGCCCCCGCTGCAGAGGCTGAGGCAGCCCCCGCCGCAGAGGCACCGGCCACCGAGGCCTGATTCGTTGAAACCGGCCCTGACCAAGAGTTCTTTTGGTCAGGGCCGTTTCACCGTTAGGCCCGAGCACCACCGTCAGGCCGTGCTTCACCGTTAGTCCTAGGTCCGAAACAGACACATGAGGAGGCTCGCTAATCATGGCGAACTACACCGCCGCTGACGTCAAGCGGCT
Organism: Rhodococcus sp. GB-02; assembly: GCF_053470465.1. Taxonomy (NCBI): domain Bacteria; kingdom Bacillati; phylum Actinomycetota; class Actinomycetes; order Mycobacteriales; family Nocardiaceae; genus Rhodococcus; species Rhodococcus sp. GB-02. The sequence continues at coordinate 894,833 of NZ_JBPUKE010000003.1, read as the reverse complement.
CCGTGAGCTCACCGGCTCCGGAATGATGGCATGTAAGAACGCACTCGCAGATGCAGACGGCGATTTCGACAAGGCCGTCGAGCAGCTGCGTATCAAGGGCGCGAAGGATGTCGGAAAGCGCGCAGAGCGCACCACCGCTGAGGGTCTCGTCGTCGCCAAGGACGGCGTCATGATCGAGATCAACTGCGAGACCGACTTCGTCGCCAAGAACGACGAGTTCATCAAGCTGGCCGACTCCATCGTGACCGTCGCTGCCGCTGGCAAGCCCGCCGACCTCGACGCTCTCAAGGCGCTCGAGCTCGACGGCAAGACCATCGACACCGTCATCCAGGAGCAGTCCGCGAAGATCGGCGAGAAGCTCGAGCTGAGCCGCGTCGCTTCCTTCGACGGCCCCGTTGCCGTGTACCTGCACAAGCGCAGTGCCGACCTGCCGCCGGCCGTCGGCGTGCTCGTCGAGTACACCGGTGAAGGCGATGCCGCAGCCGAGGCTGCTCGCGCAGCTGCAATGCAGGTCGCTGCACTCAAGGCCAAGTACGTCACGCGTGACGAGGTCCCCTCGGAGATCGTGGCTTCTGAGCGCCACATCGCCGAAGAGACCGCTCGCGCGGAGGGCAAGCCCGAGCAGGCTCTGCCGAAGATCATCGAAGGCCGCGTCAACGGCTACTTCAAGGACGTCGTGCTGACCGAGCAGTCTTCGGTTCAGGACTCCAAGAAGACCGTCAAGGCGATCCTCGACGAGGCCGGCGTGACCATCAAGCGCTTCGTGCGTTTCGAGGTCGGCGCCTCCGCTTAATCGGAGCCCGTACACATGGACCCCGCCAGAAGAGCATTTGCTCTACCGGCGGGGTCTACGTGTACCTGGGGCCTCCGATGAGGCAGGATGGGAGTGCCTTGGGACTAGTCCCGAGGGCTTTCTGTGTCACCGTCTCCGATTCGGTGACAGAAGAAGAACGAAGGACCTACAGGGTCTTGTATCGAACTGAGGAGAACAATGTCCGAACCTGCCAACGAACGTCCAGGATTCAAGCGGGTCCTGCTCAAACTCGGCGGCGAAATGTTCGGAGGCGGCAAAGTCGGTCTCGATCCCGATGTGGTCACCAAGGTGGCTGAGCAGATCGCAGAGGTCGTTCGATCAGGCGTACAGGTTGCAGTGGTCATCGGCGGTGGAAACTTCTTCCGCGGAGCGGAACTGCAGCAGCGTGGCCTCGATCGCGCGCGCTCCGACTACATGGGCATGCTCGGCACCGTCATGAACTGCCTCGCTTTGCAGGATTTCCTGGAGAAGGCCGGCGTCGATTCTCGTGTGCAGACGGCCATCACCATGGGACAGGTCGCCGAGCCGTACCTTCCCCTTCGTGCACGTAGGCACCTCGAGAAGGGGCGCGTGGTCATCTTCGGTGCCGGGATGGGTATGCCGTACTTCTCCACCGACACCACTGCTGCGCAGCGCGCGCTGGAGATCGGTGCCGAGGTAGTCCTGATGGCCAAGGCTGTCGACGGCGTCTACTCGGCTGACCCGCGTATCGACCCGGACGCGACGATGTACGAACAGATCACGCACCGCGAGGTCATCGAACGTGAGCTCAAGGTCGCAGACGCAACGGCGTTCAGCCTTTGCATGGACAACTCGATGCCGATGATGGTGTTCAACCTCCTCACCGAAGGAAACATCGCTCGCGCGGTGTCCGGTGAGAAGATCGGCACCCTGATCAAGTCGTGAGTGACACCCAAAAAATGATGCAGACAACATGGAGGAACAGCCGTGATCGATGAAGCGCTCTTCGAGGCAGAAGAGAAGATGGAAAAGGCTGTCACGGTAGCCAAGGACGATCTCGGCTCGGTTCGCACCGGACGCGCCAACCCCGGTATGTTCTCGCGCATCGTGATCGACTACTACGGTTCGATCACGCCGATCACGCAGCTCGCGAGCATCAACGTCCCCGAGGCCCGCATGGTCATCGTCAAGCCGTACGAGGCTTCGCAGCTCAACGCGATCGAGACGGCGATCCGTAACTCGGATCTCGGTGTGAACCCGTCCAACGACGGCAGCATCATCCGCATCTCGGTTCCGCAGCTCACCGAAGAGCGTCGTCGGGAACTGGTGAAGCAGGCCAAGTCCAAGGGCGAGGACTCGAAGGTCACGTTGCGCAACATTCGTCGCAAGGCGATGGACGAACTCGGCCGGATCCAGAAGGACGGCGAAGCCGGCGAGGACGAGGTCGGTCGCGCAGAGAAAGAACTCGACAAGACCACGGCGAAGTACGTGCACACGGTCGAGGAACTCGTCAAGCACAAGGAAGCAGAGTTGATGGAGGTATAGCCTCCTCGTTTGCAGTGTTTGTCGTCGGGAGTAGATCAGGGAGTCTGGGTGCACGCACAAGAGGGAACCGCCGGTGGTCCCGTCACGGACGGGCCTACGGGCGGCGCTGAGGGCGCGCAACCGCCGAAGTCGAAGGCGGGCAGGAACCTACCTGCCGCCATCGGCGTCGGAGCTGGTCTCGGCGCCCTGGTCATCGGCACTTTGATCTTCCTGCCCCCGGGGTGGATCGCTGTAGTCGCGATCGCGATGTTCATCGCAACGTGGGAGGTCACCACGCGGCTTCGGGAAGCCGACATCGAGGTGCCGCGAATTCCGCTTCTCGTCGGAGGGCAAGCCACGATCTGGCTCGGCTGGCCGTGGGGACCGGTCGGGGTGCTCAGCGGATTCACCGCGACTGTCCTGGTGTGCATGGTGTGGCGGTTGTTCGACCACGGGCTCAAGGCGACCCCGAAGAACTTCCTCAGAGATACCTCCATCACGGTGTTCGTTTTGGCGTGGATTCCACTTTTGGCGTCATTCGGCGCATTGATGGTGCTCGAAGACGACGGCCCGGGCCGCGTCTTCGTCCTGATGATCGGTGTCGTGTGCTCCGACATCGGTGGTTACGCGGCCGGAGTGCTGTTCGGGAAGCACCCGATGGTGCCCGCTGTGAGCCCGAAGAAGTCCTGGGAGGGATTCGTCGGCTCCCTCATTTTCTGCGTTATCGGCAGTTTGCTTTCGGTGACGTTGATCCTCGACGCGAACTCGATGATCGGCGTCCTGCTCGGTGTCGTCCTGGTGGTAGTCGCGACGGTCGGCGACCTGATTGAATCGCAGATCAAGCGTGAACTCGGCATCAAGGACATGGGAACCTTGCTTCCCGGCCACGGCGGAATCATGGATCGCCTGGATTCGCTCCTGCCGTCGGCTTTTGTCACCTGGCTGATTCTGTACGCACTCGTCTGATTTCGCGTGCGTGATTTCTTCTCCGGCCGTTCCAAGCCGATCCCCAGCCCGAACATCTGGCATTGGCCGGACGTGTACGAAATCGAGAACCGCGCGCAGGACGTCGACGGTTCCATCTGGGCCGCGATGCGAGCCCAGGTCGACTGGTCTGGACGCGACGTCGTCGACGTCGGCTGTGGGGCGGGGTTCCATCTACCGGAGTTCGCTCGTACCGCCCGTCGTGTTGTCGGAGTGGAGCCGCACGCACCGCTGGTGAAGGCCGCGCGGGAACGAACCAGCGATTCGGCGTCGATCGACGTAGTCCAGGGTTCAGCGGAGTCCACGGGTCTGGTGGATGCTTCCGTCGATCTCGTTCATGCCCGTACGGCGTACTTCTTCGGCAAAGGCTGCGGCCCGGGAATTCGTGAGGCCATGCGCATCCTGAGGCCCGGGGGAGCCCTGCTGATCGTGGATCTCGATGTGAGCGCCGGCCCGTACGGAGAGTGGATGAGGGCGGATCTGCCCAAATACGATCCAACGGCCGTCGAAGCGTTCTTCGAGGCTCAAGGGTTCTCGCTCATCCGTGTCGACGCCCGGTGGGAGTTCGAGAATCGAGACGACTTGCGGCGAGTACTCGGGATCGAGTTCACCGAGAAGACCGCCGAGCGTGCGTTCTCGCAGGTGACGGGATTGGCCTTTGCGGTGCGATACCGGATCCATGTTCGATTCAAACCGCGGTCACTCGAACTGGCGTGATGGCGGGCTCGAAAGACGAACGTCAGGCGCTCCGACTTGAGCGCCTGACGTTTTCTGCACCGATTCAGTAGCAAAAAAATTAGTGATCGGTGGGGATGTGGAACAGGGTTGCAAGCTTGTGAATCTTCTTTGCCTTGGCGAGTTTGGGCAGGTCACTGCCGTCGCGTACGCGTGAGCCGTCTTCACCGAGATCGTCGATGACGTTCTGAGCCCAAATCGCGTCGGCCACGGACGGACTCAGGCCCGCGTTGACGGGGGCAGTCTGCGCGGTGGTCATGCAGAGCTTGCCTGCCATGCCGAGTGACAACGTGATCGCACAGTCTCGGGCGAGCAGATCCAGATCGGGGCCGAGCGTTGGACCGTCGATCGGCGGAGCGATACGAGCCGCGCGGCTGGCGATCGTGAGCCGCGAACGCGGGTACGACATCGAGGTGGGCGAGTCGTCCATCCCGGTGTCGCGACGAAAGTCTCCGCTGCCGAATGCAAGACGGAAGATTCCGTCGGTGCGTGCGATCTCGGGCGCAGCTTCGAGCCCCACCGCGGATTCGACGAGAGCAAGAATCTTGGTGCCCTCGGGAAGTCGCTCGGCAGTGGCGTCGGCCTGCTGGCCGCTCTCGGTCTTCGCGAGCATGACACCCTCGAGTCCGGGGAGGCCCGCGAGTGCGGCCAGATCCTCTTCCCAGAACGGTGTCGTGGCGTCGTTGATCCGAACCCAGGCGTGATTGTGTTCGCTCAGGAATGCGGCGACATCGCGGCGGGCGGCCGGTTTGTTGGGTGCGGTGACGGCATCCTCGAGGTCGAGAATGACGGCGTCGGCCGCACTCGCGAGGGCGGCGTCGAAGGTGTCCGGTTTGGACGCGGGGACGAGGAGCCAGGATCTTGCCTGCTGCGGGGCAATTCGCGAGGTCACAGGTCTCTCCATGTGAGTAGTCACATCAGGGCCTTTCCGGTGATTTCCACGACATCAATGATGCCTGCTGGCCCATCGATCGACCCAATTGCGTAACTAGATTTCAGTCACATCTGCCGCTTCGCTGCGCGCCGGATCTGAATGATGCGAACCCCGCCTGCCAACGCCATGATCAATGCGCCCGCGATCGCGGAGAGCAGGATCGTGATTCCGAGCGGAAAGTCGATTTGCCAGGCCAGGATCTTGACGGAGACGCTCTCGAGGTTCTGCAAGATGAACACCAGCAGCAAGACCAGCACGATTGCGCCGATGACCAGGCCAACCCACGTCGTCGCAGCCCTGGTTCGGTCGGTAACCGCGGTTCCTGCCGGCGTCGGTTCAGGCGTCGGGTTCGGTTCGGGATCGTGTTCTTCGACTGCCTTGTCCTCGCCAACTTTCGGAAGTTCCGGGTCGGGACCGAAACCGTCGGCAGGGCCGTACACGGGGGAGTTCGACGGATCCTCTGGTGTGGTTGACATGACATGATCATCACGCAACCTGCGCGAAGTTGCACGGGTAATCCGGCCACAATCGGGTGGCAGTGGGGTAGCACCCCAAAACAATGGGACAATGGTGTAACTATGGCTGCCTCTCTTCCCCTCGTTTTCACTGCACCCAAGCGCGGAATGCCTCCTCGGCACCTCGCCGATCTCGATTCCGCCGAGCGCAAAGAAGCGGTGAAAGAGCTCGGCCTTCCGGCTTTCCGGGCCGATCAGCTGGCGCGTCAGTACTACGCGCGGCTCGAAGCAGATCCGGAAAAGATGACCGACCTCCCCGCATCGGTGCGCGAAAAAGTGGGGGAGTCGCTCTTCCCGACTTTGCTGACGCCGATCAAGCATCTCGCGTGCGATTCGGGCGACACACGCAAGACCCTGTGGAAGGCACATGACGGAACGCTGCTCGAGAGCGTCCTGATGCGCTATCCCGATCGGGCGACACTCTGCATATCGAGTCAGGCAGGCTGCGGAATGGCCTGCCCGTTCTGTGCGACGGGTCAGGGCGGCCTCGACCGCAACCTCTCGACTGCCGAGATCGTGGATCAGGTTCGCGAGGCAGCAGCAGCCATGCGCGACGGTGAAATAGCCGGTGGCCCCGGACGCCTCTCGAACGTCGTGTTCATGGGCATGGGCGAGCCGTTGGCGAACTACAAGCGTGTGGTCGCGGCGGTACGACGCATCACCTCGCCCGCACCGGACGGACTCGGCCTGTCGCAGCGATCCGTCACGGTCTCGACCGTCGGCCTCGCTCCCGCTATCCGCAAGCTCGCCGACGAAGGCCTGAGCGTCACGCTGGCGGTATCGCTCCACACGCCGGACGACGAACTGCGCGACACCCTTGTGCCGGTCAACAATCGTTGGTCCGTGTCGGAGGTGCTCCAAGCCGCGCGTTACTACGCAGACAAGACCGGCCGCCGTGTGTCCATCGAGTACGCGATGATCAAGAACGTCAACGATCAGCCGTGGCGCGCGGACATGTTGGGCAAGAAACTGAAGAAGGCACTCGGCGGGTTGGTGCACGTCAACCTGATTCCGCTCAACCCGACTCCAGGCAGTGAATGGGACGCGAGCCCGAAGGACGTCGAGCGTGAGTTCGTGCGTCGCGTCATCGCTCAGGGTGTCTCGTGCACGGTGCGTGACACGCGCGGCCAGGAAATTGCCGCAGCCTGTGGTCAGTTGGCCGCCGAGAACTGAGACGCTTCGGGCCTGAAACAGGCAAAGAGAAGGCCTCCACGGACTTTCGTTCGTGGAGGCCTTCTCTGTGTTTCGTATCTAGCGGTTACGTCTCTAGCGCGGGCGGCGACGGATGACGATGTCGCGGACCAGAATGAAGATCATCAATCCGGCGGTGCCGATGAGCCACAGATCCTCGACCTTGCCGTGATGGTTACCGATCATCATCAGGAGCAGGAATATTGCGAAGAACCATCCGAGGAAACGGAAAAACTTGAGTCCTTCACCACTCCACCCCCATGCGGCAGAGGGAACCTCGGCCTCATCGACGTGCGAGACCACGACGGGAGCGCTGGACTTGACGTCCAACTGGGTATCGGCCACGGTCGATCCTCCTGCTCATTCGGTTGCACTACTGCCCAATATGGTGACATACGACTGCCTGTCGTACGTAGTTGGGCGTCGATAAGGTTGTTCTCAGGTGTTATCAGGAACAATGGGTGAGTGCAGGAAACCACACGTACCCGCGTCCTCCTTCTCGGCAGTACCGGTTCGATCGGTACCCAAGCGCTGGAGGTCATCGCTGCCAACCCCGATCGTTTCGAAGTAGTCGGACTGGCAGCGGGCGGCAACAACGTCGAGTTGTTGGCCGAGCAGATTCGCGCAACCGGCGTCACCGACGTCGCGGTCGCCGACCCCGTGGCCGCCGCCGCTCTGGAATCGGTGACGGCTCGTTCGGGACCGAGCGCAGTGACGGAACTGGTTCGCGACAGCGGCGCCGATGTCGTCCTCAATGCGCTCGTCGGTTCGTTGGGACTCGAACCGACCCTGGCGGCTTTGAACTCGGGTGCACGTCTGGCGCTGGCGAACAAGGAATCTCTTGTCGCAGGCGGTGCGCTGGTGACCAAAGCCGCCGGGCCCGGTCAGATCGTGCCGGTCGACTCGGAGCATTCGGCGTTGGCCCAATGTCTACGTGGTGGAACGGGCGACGAGGTGACTCGGTTGGTTCTCACCGCTTCGGGTGGGCCGTTCCGTGGTTGGAGCGCCGAAGAACTCGAAAGTGTGGATCCGGCTCAGGCAAAAGCGCACCCCACCTGGTCGATGGGACCCATGAACACCCTGAACTCGGCAACCTTGGTCAACAAGGGGCTCGAGTTGATCGAGACGAACCTGCTGTTCGGGATCGACTACGACCGCATCGACGTCACCGTGCATCCGCAGTCGATCGTGCACTCCATGGTGACCTTCTTCGACGGTTCTACGCTCGCACAGGCAAGCCCGCCGGATATGAAGCTCCCGATCGCTCTCGCGCTCGGCTGGCCCGACCGTATCGAAGGCGCGGCGTCGGCATGCGACTTCACCACGGCTTCCACCTGGGAATTCGAGCCGCTCGATTCGTCGGTGTTCCCCGCCGTCGATCTGGCGCGAAGTGCGGGCAAATCCGGCGGCTGCTTCACTGCGATCTACAACGCGGCCAACGAAGTGGCGGCTCAGGCATTCCTCGACGGCGTCATTTCGTTCCCGGCGATCGTCCGCACGGTGGCTGCTGTTCTCGACGATGCAGGTCAGTGGTCCGCGGAACCGGTTACCGTGGACGACGTTCTGGCCGCAGACGGCTGGGCACGCACACGAGCGCGTCAGCTCGTGAAGCAGGAGGGCTAGAGCTTTCATGGTTTTTGCACTGGGCGTAGTGCTGTTTGCCCTCGGCATCGGCGTGTCCATCGCCCTGCACGAAGCCGGCCACATGTGGACGGCCAAGGCTTTGGGAATGAAGGTTCGCCGCTACTACATCGGCTTCGGACCGAAGATCTTCTCGTTCCGTCGAGGTGAGACCGAATACGGACTCAAGGCGCTCCCGCTGGGCGGATTCTGCGACATCGCAGGTATGACCGCCCTCGACGAGATGACGCCTGAAGAAGAGCCGCACGCGATGTACAAGAAGGCGGCGTGGAAGCGCGTCGTCGTCATGTCCGGCGGTATCGCGATGAACTTCATTCTCGGGTTCTTCCTGATCTACGCGTTGCTCCTCGGATGGGGGAGAACTGAACCTGCGCAGCCGGTAGTTCAAGAGGTCACGTGTGTAGCCCCTGATCAGTTGGGGCAGGACGGCGACTTCGAGCTGACGGAATGCTCGGGTGGAGGTCCCGCAGGCGATGCAGGTCTGCAAGCGGGCGATCGGATCACCGCAGTCGACGGGGAGTCGACGAGTACCTTTCCCGAGGTCGCAGCTGCTATTCGCGGTGTCGACGGCCCCATCGTGCTGTCGGTCGATCGCGACGGACAGTCATTGTCGATCACGGTCGTCCCGGAACGTGTTCAGCGTTATGTGAATTCCGCCAGCGGCGCTCCGGTGAAGCAAGAAGTCTCGGCTGTGGGAATCGGCGGGCCGAGCTCCGCGATGGTCGAGTACAACGCCTTCACGGCTGTGCCGGCGGCCTTCGACTACACCGGCCAGATCATGGTTGACTCTGTGAAGGCGTTGGCTGACATTCCGTCGAAGGTGGGGGCTCTGTGGGAGTCGATCACGGGCGGCGAGCGGGCGCAGGACACACCGATCAGCGTGGTCGGTGCCAGCGTGATAGGCGGGGAGGCTGCTGATCGGGCCGAGTGGCCGATGTTCGTCGGATTGCTCGCGTCGATCAACTTCTTCCTCGGTGTATTCAACATCCTGCCGCTGTTGCCGCTCGACGGCGGTCACATCGCGGTGGTGTTCCACGAGAAGATCCGCGATTGGTTCCGCGCCCGCCGCGGCTTGATCCCGGGCGGTCCCGTCGACTACACGAGACTCCTTCCGATTACTTACGTATTCATCGTCATCGGTGGCGCGTTCATGTTGCTGACACTCACGGCTGACATCGTCAATCCGATCAAGATCTTCTGACCGTGTGAGCAGGGCGACGGTTGCCGCGCGGTACTGCGGTGATCGCCCGGCTAAACTTGCAGTGAAGCTATGAAAGAAGGCACAGACGTGACCATCCCTATCGGACTGGGAATGCCCTCGGCACCCGCAGCGATTCTTGCTCCTCGACGCAAGACTCGGCAGCTGCAGGTCGGCACGGTAGGTGTGGGCAGCGATTTCCCCATCTCGGTGCAGTCCATGTGCACCACGAAGACGCACGACGTCAACGCAACGCTCCAGCAGATCGCGGAACTGACCGCGTCCGGTTGCGACATCGTCCGTGTCGCCTGCCCGCGTCAAGAAGATGCGGACGCGTTGTCGATCATTGCGAAGAAGAGCCAGATCCCGGTTATCGCCGACATCCACTTCCAGCCGCGCTACATCTTCGCGGCAATCGACGCGGGATGCGCTGCGGTGCGCGTCAATCCGGGCAACATCAAGGAATTCGACGGCCGTGTCAAAGAGGTAGCCAAGGCTGCCGGTGATGCAGGCATTCCGATCCGTATCGGTGTCAACGCCGGATCGCTTGATCCTCGCTTGATGGAGAAGTACGGCAAGGCGACGCCCGAAGCGTTGGTCGAGTCTGCGCTGTGGGAAGCCGGGTTGTTCGAAGAGCACGGCTTCGGTGACATCAAGATCTCCGTCAAGCACAACGATCCGGTGATCATGGTCGAGGCTTACCGCCAACTTGCCGCCAAGTGCGATTACCCGTTGCACCTCGGTGTCACCGAGGCGGGTCCGGCGTTTCAGGGCACGATCAAGTCCGCGGTCGCCTTCGGTGCGCTGCTCGCGGAGGGCATCGGCGACACCATCCGTGTGTCGCTCTCGGCCCCTCCGGCCGAGGAAATCAAGGTCGGTAACCAGATTCTGCAGTCGCTGAACCTGCGTCCGCGCAAGCTCGAGATCGTCTCATGCCCCTCGTGTGGTCGTGCACAGGTTGACGTCTACACACTCGCCGACGAGGTCTCCGCGGGTCTCGAAGGTATGGAGATTCCGCTTCGCGTGGCAGTCATGGGCTGCGTCGTGAACGGACCGGGTGAAGCGCGTGAGGCTGACCTCGGTGTGGCGTCCGGCAACGGCAAGGGCCAGATCTTCGTCAAGGGCAAGGTCATCAAGACGGTGCCCGAGGCGCAGATCGTCGAGACGTTGATCGAAGAGGCGATGAAAATTGCCGAGAGCATGGAGGGTGACGCTTCGGAGGGTGCGCCGGTCGTCACCGTGAGTTGAGTGATTGCCGGATGAATCTTCCCCGTCGGTGTCAGGTTCGTGGCAATCTGAGTGCATCATGATCGGGTAGTGATATTCGTGGACGCGCAGTCGAGTCGAGGGGGTTGACGGATGCTCAAACTCCTCGGAGCCAAGCAGGTCGGAAGTCGAGATCTCGAAGACGTCCGACGGGTACTCGACGCCGATCCGGTGGCCGCTTGCATGATTGCCGCGCGCGTGGAGGAATGCGGCGTCGACCCACGAATGATTCACGGCGAGCTGTGGAGTCGAGGCGGGCCGTTGTCCTCCCTGTGCTTTGCCGGAGCAAATCTGGTTCCGCTTCGAGGCGATCCGGATGACATTCGAGCATTCGCTGACCGTGCCTGTCGGATTCCACGCATGTGCTCGTCGGTGGTCGGCCGCGCCGAGTTGGCGTTGCCGCTCTGGGAAATGCTCGAACTGGATTGGGGAACTGCGCGGGAGGTCCGCCCCGAACAACCGTTGCTCGCGGTGTCCGAGCCGCTGGCGTGCCCGTCGGATCCTCTGGTCCGGCAGGTCCGCTCCGATGAACTCGACATCTATCTGCCTGCCGCGATCGCGATGTTCATCGAAGAGGTGGGCGTCGATCCGCGTGCCAACGACGGTGGGCGTGGTTATCGGCATCGTGTCGCAAGCCTGATCGCAGCCGGACGAGCGTGGGCGCACATCGAGGACGGCCAGGTCGTTTTCAAAGCGGAGGTCGGTTCGATGTCCGCGCGCTGTGGCCAGATTCAGGGCGTGTGGGTCAATCCCGAGTTTCGCGGACAGGGCTTCGGGGTGACCGGTACGGCGGCTGTAGCGGAGTCGATCATGGCGACCGGTCGCATTGCGAGCCTGTACGTCAACAGCTTCAATACGATTGCGCGGTCGACCTATTCGCGGGTGGGGTTCCGACAGGTCGCAACTTTCTCGACGGTACTGCTCGACTGACCGCACACGCTGGGTGCAATGGTCGCGCCTACCCTGACCGCGTCGGTTGCCGCCTTAGTATGGGGCTCGATGAACACTCGGCATTTCTCTCGTAGTCGCTCGGCCCAACTGTTGGCCTCCTGCACCGTGATTTTCTTGGCGGTGGGGATCAGTTCGTGTACTCCGAAACCCGCCGGCCCCGAGCCCGTCGCGCAGCAGTTCTTGAGTGCATTCGGTGACAGGGACGTCGACGAGGCAGCAAAATTGACGGACCGGCCTGATTCCGCCGGGCCCGTGTTGAGCGATACCTGGGATGCGCTTCAGGCTGAGTCGATGACTGCTGAGACGACGTCGGTGAAGATGAACGGTGACACCGCGACGGTCGGCTACACGTACGAGTGGCATCTGCCGAAAGATCGCGTCTGGACCTACGACGGCGAGCTGCAGATGGGGCGCAAGGACGGCGACTGGTCCGTCCGTTGGAGTTCGACGGACGTTCATCCCCGTCTCGGTGACAAGCAGACGATGTCGTTGCGGGCAACCGCTGCGCCAAGGGCGAGGGTCAACGAGCATTCGGGCACTGACGTCCTCGTGCCGGGAATCGTCTACCGCGTGAAGTTCGATCGCTCGAAGAGCAACGACATCATCGGCTCCGCGAACAGTCTCGCAAGCGTTCTGGGCCGGTTCGATTCTTCGCTGACGGGTCAGTCGATCGCGGAATCGTCGACGGCCGTCAAGGGTGACTACCTGGTGACCCGGTTGCGCAGTGACGATTACGACCAGGTTTCGGCGCAACTCGGAGCGATCTCGGGAGTATCGGTCTCGGACGAATCGGATCTCGTCTCGACCGACCCGGAGTTCGCACCTGACCTGCTCGGGCAGATCAAGAAGACGATCATCGACGAGGTCGACGGCAAGGCCGGCTGGAGTGTCGTCACGGTCAACCAGAACGGCGTCGACACCGACGTGTTGACCGAGACTGCGCCGCAACCTGTTCCGTCGTTCACTATCAGTCTGGACCGCAACATTCAGATCGCTGCGCAGCGCGCGGTGAACGTGAACAAGGATCAGGCGATGATGGTGGTCATCGAACCGTCGAGCGGCGCCATTTTGGCCGTTGCACAGAACAAGGCAGCAGACCGCGACGGACCGGTCGCGACGATGGGTCAATACCCACCCGGTTCGACGTTCAAGATCATCACAGCAGGTGCGGCAATTTCGACGGGTCAGGCGAGCCCAGACACGATGGTGCCATGCCCGGGCCGAATCGAGATCGGCGAGCGCAGCGTCCCCAACTACAACGAGTTCGCACTCGGCACGGTGCCGATGGCAACGGCCTTCGCCCGTTCGTGCAACACGTCCTTCGCAAAGCTGGCCAGCGAGATGCAAGCCGACACGTTGACCACTGCCGCAGCGCAGTTCGGCATCGGCCAGGACTACAACGTGGTGGGGTTGCCGATCGATTCGGGTTCGGTGCCGCCGGCGTCGGATCTGGTGCAGCGGACCGAGGACGGATTCGGTCAGGGCAAGGTCGTGGTCAGTCCGTTCGGAATGGCGATGGCGGCGGCGACGGTCGCGAACGGTTCGACACCGGTGCCGCAACTGATTTCGGGACGTGAGACCACTATCGACGGTGAGCGCCCGGCGATCACACCGGCCATGGTCGACGGTCTGCGCGGAATGATGCGACTCGTCGTCACCAGTGGTACCGCCGAACGCGTCGAAGATCAGGGTGAGGTGTACGGCAAGACCGGTGAAGCCGAGGTCGACGGGGGATCGCATGCGTGGTTCGTCGGCTATCGCGGCAACCTGGCCTTCGCCACTCTGGTTGTGCGGGGCGGAAGTTCGGACAACGCCGTCGCAGTCACCCGAGACATGCTCACCGCCCTTCCGGAAGGCTACTGACCCGTCAGGGGAGCAGGCCCAACCTGCGGGCGGTCACCACGGCTTCGTGGCGTGAGCTCGCGTCCAGCTTTCCCATCGCGCTCCGCAGGTAGCTTTTGACTGTTTCCGGGCGAAGGGAAAGTCGTTGGCCGGCTTCGATGTTGGTGCAGCCGAGTGCGACTTGCGAGAGAACGTCCACTTCACGCGGGGTGAGCGCGACGTCGGATTCGGCGTCGGCGTTAGGCCGCAGCAGGTTGGCCAAACGCTGGGAAAGTCCGCGGAGCTTGGTCTGCAAGTCGGTGTCGGTCACAGTCTGGGCGACACTGCGTAGTTCGGCGTGGACTCCGCGGATCTCTTCCGAAGACATACCGTCGGCGGTGGTCGCGGCGGCGGCCTGAAGTAGTTGCAGGCGACGATCGACCTCGTCGCGGATGGCGAACTCCATCCCGAGGCGCCGGGATGCGCTGACCATGACGTCTGCTGTGCGATCGCCGAGGGGAGCGGAGTCGCGGATGGCGGCGTAGAGGACAGCGCGCGATTTGCCGGACACCATGACCGGAACGGCGATGATCGAATGCAGGCCTTCGCTCAGAACAGGCCGGTCGAAGTGATGAGTGATGGACTGCGAATTGCCGTAATCGTTGACGGTGATAGGTGAACCCTGGGCGACGACGCGTCCGCCCATGCCCGAGCGCGGCGGGATGGCCAAGCCCTTGAGATTGTTGGTGCGGGTGCCGACGAATTCGCTCAGGTGCAGGGTTCCGTCCTGGACCTCGCCTCCGAACAGCACGGGAACAACGCCCTGAGCTGCAATTGTTCGGAGTTCACCTCGCATAGCGTCCCCGTCGCGGGGACGCAGAAGTGACGAAGCATGTCGATTCACGCAGGTACCCCTTTCTGGGGGTAGTGAAGTTCTCTTGTGAGCTAGATCATAGGGGGTGAACAGTACGTATGACGAGCCGCCAACGTAACCGGTCGGGCCAACCATACGACGATCGATAAGGAGCAAGTTGATGAGCACCGATCCCACCGCACGGGTGCGCGAGCTGCTGGACCAGTACGACACCCCGCATGCCAGCGCCGCAGAATTGCTCTGCGATCGGCATCCCGCGGATGGCGTTGCATTCACCGTCGTCGAGGCAGACCTTAGCTCGGTGGACCTCACTTACGGTCATCTACGTGAGCAGTCCGCGCGTTTCGCGGCAGCTCTGGCCGACCTCGGAGTCGAGCCGGGTGACAACGTCGCGACCTTGATGGGCAAGTCTGCGGACCTCGTGGTCGCACTCCTCGGAATCTGGCGCCGCGGCGCGGTCCACGTGCCCTTGTTCACGGCGTTCGCTTCGCCGGCCATCGCTTTCCGCTTGACGGCCAGTGGCGCGAAGGTCGTCATTTCCGACGCCAATCAGCTCGACAAGCTCGCGCCGGGTGAGGACATCCCCGCCGACGCAGCGTGGCAGGTCATCGTCGCGGGCGGCGCGGCCGGTGACGAACTGGACTTCGATGCACTTGTCGCAGCTCAGGATGCCGAAGACCCGAAAGGCGCTGCTCAGGCCGTCGGCGGCAACGCGCCAATGGTGCAGCTGTTCACCAGCGGTACCACGGGAACACCCAAGGGCGTGCCGGTACCGGTGCGTGCGCTCGCGTCGTTCCACGCCTACCAAGAGTTCGGCCTCGACGTCCGCGGCGACGACGTGTTCTGGAACGCCGCGGACCCGGGCTGGGCGTACGGGTTGTACTACGCGTTGCTCGGCCCGCTAGCCGCCGGAACGCGAAGCATTCTGCTGCACGCCGGATTCTCCGCGCCCCTGACGTGGCAGATCATCGAGAAGTTCGGTGTCACCAATTTTGCCGCCGCTCCGACCGTGTACCGCAGTCTGCGTGCCGACAAGGCACCGGTTCCGGAAGGCATTTCGCTGCGCCGCGCGTCCTCGGCCGGTGAGCCGTTGACCCCGGATGTGGTTGCGTGGTCGAAGAACTCGTTGGGCGTCGAGGTCCGTGATCACTACGGCCAGACCGAGCACGGCATGTTCATCGTCAACGCCTGGGCCGACGGGCTCCGTGAGGACGTGCGCCCAGGATCGATGGGTCGTCCGTTGCCGGGTTGGTCTGCTGCTGTGCTGGAAGACAATTCGGATGACATCGCACCGGCTCGCACTCAGGGCCGGGTGGCGATCGATACCCACAACAGCCCGTTGATGTGGTTCTCCGGATACGTCGATGCTCCGGAGAAGACGAAGCAGCGATTCAGCGAAGACGGCCGCTGGTACATCACTGGCGATGCCGGAATGACGGACGAGGACGGATTCTTCTTCTTCTCCTCGCGAGACGACGACGTCATCATCATGGCCGGCTACCGCATCGGACCCTTCGACGTCGAGAGCGTGCTGGTCATGCACGAGCACGTCATCGAGGCCGCTGTCGTGGGCATGCCCGACGAGTTGCGCGGTGAGGTCCTCGAGGCGTTTGTCGTTCTACGAGAAGGCGTCGACGGCGACGACGAACTCGAGAAGGAACTGCAGACGTTGGTGAAGAAGAAGTTTGCAGCGCACGCGTACCCGCGCACCGTGCACTTCGTTCCGAACCTGCCCAAGACCCCGAGCGGCAAGGTTCAGCGGTACATCTTGCGGAAGGGATAAACCCCCCTGCTGTGCGCCTTCATTAACCGCGGGCGGTTAACAAAGGCGCACAGCAAGGTCAGCGCCGACGGATTCTGGCGACCACCATGAGGGCGATCAGGGTGACTGCAAGCAGCAGTGTCGTATTTGCTGCGGCAAGAAATACCTGGCCGCGGTCGGTGAGTCCGAAGATGCTGACCGGCAAGGTCTTCCATGTCGCCGGATAGACCATGACGGTAGCGCCCAGTTCACCCATCGAGAGCGCGACGGAAAGTCCCGCGGCCGCACCCAATGCTGGGAGTAGCAGCGGAAGTGTCACTCGCGTCAGCACCCGTACGGGGCCTGCCCCGAGCGATTCCGCGGCCTGGCGGTACGCGGGATCAAGTCGTTCCAGTGCCGCAGAAACCGCGCTGAATGCAAAGGCGAGCACCAGAACGGTGTGAGCGAGAATCACGATCCACTTGGTACCGCCGAGCAGCAGTGGGCGCTCGTTGAAGGTGATCAGCAGACCCAAGCCGATGGCAACCGAGGGAACTGCAATCGGCAGGTGGAACACGGCGTCGGTGATGCGGCGCAGCCACATCGGTGCCTCACGAGAGGCCAGTGCGGCCCACGTTCCGACGATCAGTGCCAGCACTCCCGAGATGAACGCAGTCTGCAAGCTGACGGTCAGGCTGGCGAAGTTCTCGTCGGACAGCGCAGTCGAGAAGTTCCTTCCGCCGAGATTCGAGGGCAATGGCCCCGTCCACGATCCGGCCAGCGCAGCCGCGACGACGGTGGCGATGGGTGCGACAAAAACGACCGCGACGACGAGGGCGAAGAATCCGAGAACGAGAGCCTTAGAGCTTCGTGTCCACAGCAGCACGGCTGCCTCCCATCAATCTGTTGAAGGTGAATCGGTAGAGGCAGTACAAGCCGAGTGAGAGTGCGACCTGGACTGTCGCGATCACTGCCGCGCCCGGCAAGTCGAACGTGACGATGCCACGGGTGTAGATGAGGACCGGCAGAGTTACGACGTCTTTTGCTCCGGTGAAGAGCACGATGCCGAATTCGTTGAGCGTCAACAGAAGTACGAGTGACCCACCGGCCAGGAGGGCTGGCCACGCTTCCGGCATCACCACCTGTCGCAGAACCCGGATGGGTGACGCTCCGAGGCTGGCCGCGACGTCGAGTTGTTCACGGGGAATCTGGGTGAAAGCGGCCAATAGCGGACGTACGACAAAAGGTGTGAAGAAGGTGATTTCGGCCGCGACGACGCCGAACGGTGTGTTGAGGAAATTCAGCGGGCCGCTCGCGTCGCCGGTGATGCGGACGATCAAGGCGTTGACGGCGCCGGCCGTGCCGTACAGAAACGTGAACGCCAGCGTGATCAGGAATGACGGCAGGGCGAGCACCGTGTCGATCAATCGCCCTACCACCTTGGATCCCGCGAACGGAACGAAGGCAAGCACCAAGGCGAGGAAAGTGCCGAGGACCAGGCAACCCAGGGTCGACGCCACGGCGATTTGGATGGTCCGCCAGAGCGCGGTTCGGAACAGTTCCGAACCGAGCACCGAAGACCACGTGGACAGACCGGTGCCGTCTGCGGTGCTCAGCGATTCCGTGAGGACCCGCGCGGTGGGATACACCGCGAACACGAGCACCAGAAGCAGTGGCGGTAGCGCCCAGCCGATCCGGCGCCACGGAATCGGGTCTTTATGTTGGGGCACAGCGGTTTCGGGGCGTTCCAAGGTTGTCGTCATGGGTGGCGATCCGCCGGAACCAGGACACTGCCGTCCGTGGGCAAGACGACGCCAACCTCGGTGTCGACCGGTCGCTCGTCGTGGCCTGCAACATCCGCGTCGACGCGGACGTCGTCGAGGCCACGGACAGCCAGCGTCAGACGCGTCGTGGAACCGCGCCAGACGCTCGAGACGATGCGCGCCGGGAATGATCCTCGTGCGCCGACGCCGGTTACGCCTACCGCGTGCGGGCGAACACACAGGTAGGCGTCCATGTCGGACTCCCATTCGATGTGCCCGATCTCGGGCTGCGGGGCGTGAGCAGTGAACGGCGTGCCACCGATCGAGACCAGTGCGGAGGTGCCGATGACGCGTGTGACAGTGCAGGGCAGCAGGTTCGCACCCCCGAGGAAGGCCGCGGTGAAGCTGGACGGCGGGCGTTTCCACAAGGCCTCGGCGGTGTCGATGTCCGCGAGTCTGGCGTTGCGCATCACTGCGATTCGGTCTGCGAGCGCGAGGGCTTCACTCTGATCGTGCGTCACATAGAGCATGGCTGTGTCGGGTAGTGCGGCGCGCAGTCTCGCCAGTTCTCCGAGCATGCTCTCGCGAAGTTGAGCATCCAGGGCGGCCAGCGGTTCGTCGAGGAGGAGTACTCCCGGACGAATCGCCAAGGCGCGGGCGATGGCGATTCGCTGCTGTTGGCCACCGGAAAGCTCACGCGGCAGACGCTTTCCGTATGCCGACATCCCGACCATGTCGAGGGCTTCGGCCACGCGTGGGCCGATCTCCGACCGCGGCACACGGTGGGCTCGGAGTCCGAAGGCCACGTTCTCGGAGACCCTCATGTGCGGGAAGAGCGCGTACGACTGAACGACGACGCCGATTCCGCGTTGTGCGGGAGGGAGGTTGGTGATGTTTCGGGTGCCGAGCTTGACCGAACCGGACGTGGGGCGGACAAATCCCGCGAGGGCCTTCAGGGCGGTCGACTTGCCGGATCCACTGGGCCCCAGCAGTGCCACGGTTTCACCCGGCGCCACTCGTAGATTGAAATCGACGAGGGCATGGGTCGCGGTCTTCCCGCGGCCGTAGGCGACGTTGACGCGATCGAAGGTGATGGCCGGAGCGGAATGTTCGATCGCTCCGTGGACACCGACGGTCTCGGGGAGCGTCCGCCCCAGTCTGGTTCTTGCCATGATCAGCTCCCGGTGGCTTTCTGGTAGGCGGCGATGTCTGCGTCGAGCGAGCTGAGGACGTCGTTCCAGTTCGGGGTCCACACGTTGACGCCCTGCAGAACTCCGGAAGGCGTGTTCTTGTCGGTGGATTCACCGGTAGCGCTTCGGACGTCCTCGCGGACCGATACGCCGAGTGCATCGGTGGCGACGGTCTTCTGGGATTCTTCGGAGAGCAGGAATTCCATGAGCTTCTTCGCTTGTTCGCTACTCGGGGCGCTCTTGGCGAGCCCCATCACGTAGGGCAGTGCAATGGTGGTGCGAGTGCCGTCGGCTCCCGCGGGGAAGAAGATGTCGAACTTGGATCCGTCGTCGGCGATGGAGGCGAGGTTCATCTGGACGTCACCGTTGGCGACCAACAGTTCTCCGTTGCTGACCTTGGGCTGGAGCTTTCCTGTCGAGGACGAGGGTCCGACGTTGTTGGCCTGGAGCTTTCCGAGGTAGTCGAGTGCGCCTTCCTTGCCCATCAGGTGCTGGAGCAGCAAGAGCACCGCGGTACCATCGCCGGCCTGCCCGGGCGTGGAGTACTGCAACTTGCCCTTGAACTGATCTGTGAGCAGGTCGTCCCAAGATTGTGGGGCGGGTGATGCAGTCGGATTGGCAATGAAGGAGAGGTAGTTCTCGACGACGGGTACGTACTTGCCGGCGTCGTCCTTCTCGTCGGCCGGAACGGCGGAGGTGTCGATTCCGCTGGGCTCGAGCAGACCTTGCGCGTCGGCCTTCTGGATGAACGGTGGCAGGGTGATGATGACATCGGCCTGTGGGTTGGACTGCTCCTTGTCGACGCGGGAGACGACCTCGCCGGAACCGGCTTCCACCAGGTTGACAGCGATGCCGGTCTGCGCGGTGAAGGCGTCGAATCTGCCTTTGTACCAACCGGACAGTCCGTCGGCGCTGTAGACGGTGACGGTTTCGGTATCTGATCCGGCGGCAGTGCCGGTTCCACCACATGCTGTGGTGAACGAAAGGACGGACACGGCGAGAGCGGCCGCAGCGATGCTCGGGCGTAGACGCATGACGATTCCTTCTTCGGAGGTGAGATCAGGGGTGGGTGAGGAGTTCGGCGAACTCCGTCACGGACGGGACGATGTGGGTGGCACCGGCGTCGCGAAGTTGTTGCTCGTCGTGAGCGCCGGTCAGAGTTCCGGCAACGATTGATGCGCCGGATCGAATGCCGCTGAGCACGTCGTTGGACGTGTCGCCGAGTACGGCGATCTGGTGGACGTCGTCGATCGAAAGTTTGAGCAGCGCAGTCAAAATCAAGTCAGGGAACGGGCGACCGCGACCGGCTTCGGCGGGGGAGAGGGTGAGATCGGCGAGGGTTTCCCAGCCGAGCGCGACGAGGAGTTTGTCCTGCGTCGATCGGCTGAACCCGGTGGTCAGGGCAACTTTGATGCCGGCCTCGCGGAGTGTGGTTATCGCCTTCTCCGCGCCAGGGATCGGCTCGGCGAGCCCCTGGTCGATGAGGGAGTCGTACGTGGTTTCGAAGGCGGCGTTCGCGGCCTGGGCGCGGTCTTCGTCACCGAAGATCGCCCGGAACACGACGATCTTCGACTGGCCCATCGTGTCGAGGACGTACTGGCGAGCGGCATCGGCTTCCGGGCCTTCGGCGGGCAGTCCGCCGGCTTCAGCGGCGGCAGCGAAGGCGCGAAGAACCAGTCCGTCGTCGGCGACGGTGGTGCCGGCCATGTCGAGAACGGCGAGGGTGATGGGAGACATGAGAAGTCTTTCTTGTCGGAAGGATTCAGAGACCGAACTGGTCGGCGGATTGTTCCGCCAGTGCCGGGCCGAGCGTCATGCCGCGGCCACCGGGACCGGCAACCACCCAGACGTTGTCGGCGGCTTGTGCGCGGTGAACAAGTTGTGATGGGTCGAGGCACTGGCTGTAGACGCCCGCCCATCGCTTGACGATGGGCGGAAGATCGCGTCCCAGAAGTGTTTCCACGACTCCGGACAGATGGCGATAGGGCGCCTCGTCGACGTCGAAGTCGAAGGGCTCCTCGTATTCGTGGGTGTCACCGATGGTCAGGCCGCCATGCAAGCGCTGCACGCACAGGAGCTGCATGCGGTGTTCATCGGCAGTCGGTTCCTGCGGCTGCACTGTGCGAAGGTGATCAAGGGCAGATCCGGCGAAACCTGGGTAGTAGCGGAAGCTGTCACCGTCAGCGATTGCTGTGGTGAGCTTTTCGCCGAGCGGGGCTGTCTGCATCATCTGCAGGCGCACGCGGCGCAACGGGAGATCGCCGGCGAGATCGCGAGCCAATCCGCCGAGTGTTGCTCCGGGGCAGACGATCACCAGATCGGCGTCGAAGTTGCGACCATGGTCGTCGCGGATGTGTACGCCGGAGGTGTTCGTCGTGATCTCGCGGGCTTCCGTTCCGGCGTGGAAAGTGTAACGGCCGGTGGATTCGAGATAGGAACGGATGGCGGGGAGCGCTTGCCGTGACTCGACAGCGGCGTCCAGGGTGCAGTGCAGTCCGCCGAGAAACTTGCCCCGGAGCGCGGGGTTGACGGCGCGAACGGCGTCGGGATCCAAGAGCACGAACCCTCTGTTGTCAGCGTCGGGGCGGCCGAAGACTTCCTGCGCGACCGCGACCTCCTCCTCGGTGCGCATGAGGGTGATGGAGCCGGCCGGGCGGTATCCGACGCCGGGGACACGGGCGGCAAGGTCCGCCCACAGCTCGCGCGATCGCAGCGCGGCTTCGAGTTCGTGTGGAGCGCGCCCGGATACCCAGACCAATCCGAAGTTCCGCACCGTTGCACCGCGGGCTTCGGGCTCGCGTTCGAGATGGATGACGTCGTGTCCCCGGCGGATTGCCTCGTCGGCGTGCGCCGTTCCGAGGATTCCTCCGCCCACAATCAAAATTCGCATGTAGAGATAGTGACGTTTGGTCTAGACCAATAGGGGGAATCGAGACGAACTCCAGGTTAACAATTGGTATAGACCGAATTCTTGTACGCTTGCGCCATGAATCAGCAGACGTCCACCGGGCCGGGGACCTCGAGCGTCGTGATGGAACCGGAGTTGAAGTACTACCGGGTGCGCACCGAGATCGAGACCATTCTCAGTGGGCTCGAGGAGGGCGACGCAGTCCCGTCCGAGCGGGAATTGGCGGCACGGTTCACTGTCGCTCGCGAGACGGTCCGACAAGCGCTTCGTGATCTGCTTGTCGAAGGACGGATCGAGCGGCGGGGGCGGGGCACTGTCGTCGCGAGTCCGAAGTTGGTTCAGCCGCTATCGATTCGTTCCTATACCGAAGGCGCTCTGAGCGCTGGGCGGGTACCCAGTCGTAAGGTTGTGACGTTCGAACGAATGTCGGCCGACGACGGTCTCGCTACGGAATTGGGTATCGAACCAGGTAACAGCGTCGTTCATCTCGAGCGTGTTCTCTTCGCCGACGGAGAGAAGATCGGACTCGAATCAACTTTCCTGCCGGACAGCAGGTTCGGTGAGATGCTCGACGCTTTCGATGCGACGACATCGCTGTACGCGGCTATCCGTTCCATTGGCGTGGTCTTCGCCTTCGCAACCGAACGGATCGAGACGGTGCTCGCGTCACCGCGTGAGGCAACACTCGTCGAGTCCACGACCTCGATGCCGATGCTTCTGCTGCACCGGACGTCCGTCGACCCGGATGGTGTGCCGATTGAGCGGGTTCGCTCGCTTTACCGCGGCGACCGCATTGCCTTCTTGACGACGTTGCGGGAGTGATTGCGGTGGGCGATGCAGGCGACATCACGCTCGCGAGTTATGAGGCCGGTGCGAATCTGTATGCAGCGAGACCGTATGTCATGGGGGAGGCAATGGCCCGGTACCTTGCCCGGATCGCCAAGCTGGTGGACGGAGGGACGATTCTGGAACTCGGCAGTGGTCCTGCCGTGATGCCGAGTACCTCGAAACTTTCGGAGTATCGGTGACGCGAACTGACGGCGCACTCGCCTTCGTTGAAATGATGAGGGCACAGGGCTTTACGGCAGAGGTCCTCGACATGCGAACTGAGCAGTTCAATGGAACTTACGATGCCGTGGTGGCGAATGCGGTTCTGCTTCATTTGCGACGCGACGAGTTCGAGGTGGTCGCGAGAAAATCGCGAGGTGTAGTGAGTGCAGAGGGACTACTCGCGTTCACGGTCAAGAAGGGCGACGGAACCAGTTGGAGCAATGCGAAACTGGGGTTGCCGCGCCACTTCACATATTGGCAGGACAGCCAGCTTCGTCAGGTGCTCTGAAGTACCGGGTGGGAGACCTTGTCGATCGAAACCGTGGTCGGTTCCACTGCCGATTGGTTGTTTGTCATTGCGCGGGCGAACTGACAACCGGATGGCGGTTCGGATTACGCGTGTGAGGTGAACATGTCCAGGAGCCCGTGGGGTGCGTTCTCGCCGAAGCACATGTCCAGACCATCAGCCGACTGTCGCGCCGACGCGGCGCTGCGCGGGAAGAGTCGCTCCTCATAGGCGGCAAGTCCTTCCTCCCTTTCGCCGTGTGACGCGATCGCCTGGCCGAGCTCGGCGCCGTCGAGCATTGCCAGGTTCGCGCCCTCTCCGGCAAACGGCGACATGACATGTGCCGCGTCCCCGAGCAGAGTGACCCCAGGAGTGCGGCTCCAACTGTGCCCGATGGGAAGGGCATGGATGGGGCGAGGGGTCAGCGAGCTGTCCGCTTCGACGATCAGAGAACGCAGCGACTCGTCCCAGTCCGAGAAGTGTTCCAGCAGAATCTTCTTCGCGATGTGATCGTCGGAGAAGTCGACACTCGCTGACCAGTTCTCGGGAACTCGCAGGGCGGCATAGATGTGCAGACTGTTGTCGGTCTCACGGTGGGCTAGGAAGCCCTTGTCAGCGCTGAGCGCGAACATCATTCCGCCGCCGACTGTTTCAACGGAACTTGCGTGCTGGTTGTCGGCGTCGTGAAGGTCGAACTCCACGAAAGATACTCCGGTATAGGCAGGAGTGGCGTGTGAAACCAGTGGGCGAATTTTCGACCACGCGCCGTCGGCGCCGACCAAGAGATCGGTGGTGAAGTGGGTGCCATCCGCGAGGTGGACTTCATGCCGACTGTCCGGCAACGGATGAGCACTGCGCACCTTGGCTCCCCAGTGGATTGTTTCTTTCGGAATTGAGGTGAGCAGTAGGTCACGCAGCTGGCCGCGATCGATTTCCGGGCGGTCGCCGTCTCCAGTGTCCTGTTCGCTCAGGTGCACGACGGCATTTCGATCGAGGACACGCGTTCCTTCACCGCCTTGATGAACGAGTGCGCGGAACTCGTCGTAGAGGCCGGCGGCACGAAGCGCGATCTGGCCTGAGTTTTCGTGGATGTCGAGCATCCCGCCTTGAGTTCTGGCTGTCGGTCCGGATTCGAGATCGAATACCGCCGAATCGATTCCGCGGAGATGGAGGACTCGGGCGAGGGTGAGGCCGCCAAGGCCGGCGCCGATGATTGCGATGGGGTAGTGGTTCATGGTGGGTTCCTAAGAAGTGAGTGGGGTGTTCTCGATGCCCGTGATGAGCGTGCGGAATCCCCAAGAGAGGCGCGCCGAGGGTTCACCGGCAAGTAGAGCTGTTGCATGGCCTGCGACGAGGGGGTGCGTCTGCGGGTTTGCGTTCTGGATTGCGTCGGTCAACGCGCTCCATCGGGCATCCGCGTCGGCGGAATTGTTCGGCGCCGAGTGTTCGGCAGCAGTGGACGTCGCGTACTGCAGTAGCAAGTCCACGCCCCACGCGGCTTGACCTGAAGGGACTTTGCCTTCGTCGAGCAGTGCCAGCAGGCGCTCGAGCAGGTGTACGTAGTGGACTCCGCTGGGCCGGGAAATGAGTGCCGACTGGGCGAGACCGGGATGGTCGAACAATACGGCCGTGTACGAGGTCAACACTCGTTCGAGGCGCGCTTGCCAAGTGCCGGAGGTTCTTTCGGCGAGGTCGACTACTCCGAGGAGTTCGTCCAGAACCGCGGCGTGCAATTCGGCTGTGTTTCGCACGTACACGTACAGCGACGCAGGTCCGGTGTCGAGTTCGAGGGCGAGCCGACGCATTGTCAACTTCTGCAGCCCCTCCGAGCGCAAGATATCCACCGCCGCACTGACGATGCCCTCGCGTGTCAGTGCGGGTTTAGCCGGGCGATTGCGTCGGCTCGATGGACTTGCGGGGTGAGTGGGCATGACTTCACCGTACACGAACATGTTCGTAACGAACATGTTCGTCGGATCACGCGCTCAACCTCCACCGGTATAAAAAACGCGGTGGAGGTTGATTACGGGCCCGTGAGCAGCCAGAGGAAATTGATCAGCCGTAGACATTGTCCGGGCTGATCAACTCGGTGATCGGTACCATCAAAGCGCTGGTCAGGTCAGTCTCGCCGTCGATGTCGGTGTTGATGAAGACGACCAGTGTGGTGTCCTTCTCGGGCAAGTAGACCGAGACTGTCTTGTAGCCGGGCAGGCTTCCGTTGTGACCGATCCAGCCGCCGCTGTTGAACAAACCGAGTCCGTAGCCGGAGCTGTCGTCCCCTTCGCTCAAGCTCACGGTTTGCAGGCGCTGCTTCTGAGTGTCGTCGGTGAGGAGATCGCCCTTGGCCAGTGCCGGAGCCCAGATGCGCATGTCGTCCAACGTCGAGATCATTGCACCCGCAGCGCCGCCCCACGACGGATTCCAGTCCGTTGCCGCGGTCACGGATTCGTCGAGCGTTTGGTTGGTGTACCCCTGTGCGTGTGGTGTCGGGAACGCGTTGTTGGTGGGAAAGCTGGTGTGCTCCATTCCGAGTGGTGTCGTGATCTTGGTGTCGATGACTTCCGACAGTTTGGAGCCGGAGACCTTTTCGATCACCATTCCCAGCAGAATAGTGTTGGTGTTCGAGTAGTCGACGGTGGTCCCTGGTCGAAGCTGAAGTGGGAGATCCTTGACGTACCCCACGAGCTCTTCGGGTGTGAAAGCTCGGCGAGGATCCGAAAGATACTCCATGACAAACTGTTCGGACGTCGTGTAGTCCACGAGCCCACTGCGCATCCCCGCCAGCTGGCGCAAGCTGATCGCATCGCCTTCCATGACGCCATCGACGTACTTGGAGATCGGGTCATCGAGACCGATCTTGTCCTCGTCGACCAATTGCAGCAGGGCGGTCACAGTAAATGTTTTGGTGACGCTGCCGATCCGGTGGTAGAAGTCGGTTTCCATCGGTGCTTTGGTTGCCGTATCCGAGACTCCTGCAACCTTGACATAGTTGCCGTCGGGTCCCCAAATGCCCACCATCGCACCGGGAATCCCGGTCGAATTCACCGCTGCGTCGATGATCGAATCGAGTTGGTCGGTGATGGCAGAGTCCATGACTTTGTCGGATGTGGCTGTCGGATTGTCTGCGGATTTGTCCGTGCTGCAGCTGATTACAGCTCCGGCAACCATGGCGCTGCACAGGCCGACAATCATGATGCGTCTTGCTCCGGTTTTCATGAGTCGAACTCTGCCTGTCCGAGGGCACTCACACATCGACCCCGGGTACGGCAGACGCAGTCCCCAGGTACCTCCTCAACCGGTACTGGGGGACTACGGAACCCTGGCCTGAACCCATGACTTGGGTCAGAGCCCGCCGTCGAAGAACGCCGCCAGCGCCGGTGCCGGATCTGCCGCGGTGCCCATGTTTGCTACGCCGACAACGACTAATCCCAGCGTGAACAGTGCAGCGAGAACACCGATCGACCCCGACACGAATCTCGTCCGTCTGTCGGATCGCGCAGTTTTCGCGAAGCGCACCCACAGCAGCACGGACACGCCGAGTGATACTGCTGCCGCGATCAGTGCGATCACAGCCATGGCCGCGTGATATCGAGCGAAGTCGCTGATCATCAGATCGAGCGCAGGGTTTTCCTGCCCTCTGGCGCCCGTGGACTCGGCGAGCTGATACCGAACTTGACCGAGAGTATCGGCGAGTTCCCCTTCCGTCTCGCCCACGGGCAGCATCGAGATCAGCGACGAGAAGGGTGCAACGACACCTTGGACATTTGCCATCACGAGCACCGAGGAGAACAGTGCGAGGATCGTGACCAGCCCTCCCGCCGAGACGAATGCGAGTTTCTTTCCAGCCGTCAGAGGGCCGGCGTTCACGAACGACGCCTTGAGCATCCGGCCGAGTGCGAGCAGAACCGTCAGCAGGATTACCGCGATCACGGCCTTGGCCACGTGGTACCGCAGCCAGTAGTCGACAGCGGACTCCAAGCTCGGAGAGAAGGCTTGGACACCGGAACTCCAGTATTCGACGAACGCGGCGCGGACCGTCTCGACGAGTTCCCCCTGGTCTGCGTACCCATCACCCGGCCTACTGGTCACCATGCCCGGGGCGAGAACGAAGGCAACGGAGAAACCGGCGACCAACGCGATCAACGCGACGATCTTGCGACCGGAGGACTGCGTTGATCGCGACGGCCCTGCAGTGTTGTGCCGTGAAGAATTGTGAAGTGGGATTCCTCCAGCGTGATGAGCGATCATCTGGTCACCGTCCACAAAGTCATGTCAACGAGTGTAGAAATCGGTACACCGGACTTCATCGTTCGAGAGGATGATATTTCCGGCGATGGCGTCCGCCCGCCGTCGCCGCTGCCGTCGACATCCCCTCAGCACTCGACGACATTGACTGCGAGCCCGCCCTCACTGGTTTCCTTGTAACGCACGGACATGTCGTTTCCGGTTTGTCGCATGGTCTCGATGACGGTATCGAGGCTCACCACATGTGTCCCGTCACCCAGGTATGCGAGCTCAGCTGCGGTGACCGCAGTCGAGGCAGCGACGGCATTTCGTTCGATGCACGGGATCTGGACCAGGCCACCAACCGGATCGCAGGTCAGCCCCAGATGGTGTTCCATGGCAATCTCAGCTGCATTCTCGATTTGTCGTGGCGATCCGCCCATGACAGCGCACAGACCGGCCGCCGCCATCGCACAGGCGGCTCCGACCTCACCCTGACACCCGGCTTCCGCACCCGAGATCGAAGCATTCGCCTTGATGATCGATCCAATTGCGGCCGCAGTGAGGAGAAAGGTTCGAACGTCGTGAAGGCCGGCGCCCGTCGCGCGTATGTGGTGGTAGAGCACTGCAGGCACGATGCCTGCCGCACCGTTTGTCGGAGCCGTTACCACGCGGCCACCTGCTGCGTTTTCTTCGTTGACCGCCATGGCGTAAACGGTCAGCCACTCGCGAGAGGATGGTGCGCAGTTACGTTGTTCCAGTTGAATGTTCGCAGACCGCGCTCTTCGGCGAACTCCGAGGCGCCCGGGCAATACACCTTCGGTCTGGGTGCCGCGCTCGATGCAGGCGCGCATCGCGGACCAGATCGCATCGATGCCGGCGAATGCCCGATCCTGGCCGTGTATCGCGAGTTCGTCAGACAGTGCCAGTTCGGCGATAGTTCCGGATCTGCATTCCGCCAGTAGCTCTTTCGCGTTTCGATAGCGTGAGTTGATCGAATGCGCACTTACTTGCGTCTGAGTTCCGGCGCGTAGCACGAATCCGCCACCGATCGACAGATATGTACTCGTACAGACGATTTCGTGACCCTTGAAGGCGGTCAGTGTCATCGAGTTGGGGTGCTCGTGACGGCGAACGAGCGGCTCGAACACCATGTCCTCGTGAGTGAACACAACGTGTCCGAGTGAGCCGCCGACGAGCATCACCGATCCGCCGCCCGACAGCTCAGCCCAACACCCGTGAACGTCGGTCGGCTCGCACGTTTCAGGATCCAACCCACGAAGTCCCGCGATCACCGCGTCGGGAGTGCAGTGCCCTATTCCGGTGGCGGCGAGAGAGCCGTGCAGATTGCAGCGAATTCGGTCGACCGACGCGGTCAAGCCGGCGGCGGAGACCTCGCCGACAAAAGTGCGGGCGGCTCGCATCGGACCGACCGTGTGTGAACTGGAGGGCCCGATGCCGATGGAGAAGAATTCGAGCGCGGAAACATAGACGCCGGTGGTGTTCATTCGGCGCTCGTGACGGTGGTCGCTCCTGACTCGCGCTGGGCCGCAATCGTCAGGAGGTTGGAGCGTGAGTCCCCGGTGGCGGCTCGGATCACAGTGCGCGCCATTGCAATTGCTCCGTGCAGAACAGCTTCGTCGCCCGCTGCGGAGCGGGCATCAGCGGCAAACTCGATCGTGTGAGGAACTCCGGTAACGCCGCGTAACGCGATCATCGGGTGGATCGAGGGAACCACCTTCGACACGTTGCCCATGTCTGTCGAGCCACCGGTCAGGGGAGTTCGGGCGGCCGCGGTGCGGCCCAGGCTCGCGATCTCCTCGTCCCAGATCGTCGCCAGCACGCGATGTTGTACCAGCTCCTCGTACCGAGGTTCGGCGCGTTCGGTCGACCAGGAGCAGTCGCTGGCCACAGCTGCGCCCTCGAAGCAGGCGAGCATGCGACGCTTGGCGTCCAATAGCACGTCGAGTTCTGCGGCCCGAACTTCCGCTCGCACCAACGTCGAGGCCGGAATGATGTTTGTTGCTTCGCCGCCGTGCTCGACGTAGGCGTTCAGTCTGACGTCGGACGGAAGTTGCTGGCGGAGGAGTCCGATGGCAACCAAGGCGATCGTGGCGGCGTCACCTGCGTTGATGCCCTTGTGTGGCGCAGCGGCGGCGTGTGCGGCTCTTCCGGTGTATGTCACATCGAACCGATCGACTGCCTGCGTTCCGGTGGCGATGCAACTGACGTCCTCGCCTGCAGCGCCGTGGACCATGATCGACATCGCCGCGCCCTCCCATGCGCCATGTTCGAGCAGCAAGACTTTCCCGCCGCCATGTTCTTCGGCCGGCGTACCGAGAAGGACGACAGTCAGGCCGTGTTCCTCCGCGAGCTCTCCGAGCGCGATCGCTGCTCCCAGTCCGGCAGCGGCGATGACATTGTGTCCACACGCATGACCGATGTCGGGAAGGGCGTCGTACTCGGCGCAGACGACGACGCGGAAGGGGCCGGAGCCTCGCACAGCTTCGAATGCCGTCTCGAGGCCGTAGGCGGCGCGAGTAACCGCGAAGCCGGCTTCCTGTGCGGCGTCCGACAAGAGGGCGGACGCCCGATGCTCTTCGAATGCCAGCTCTGGGTGAGCATGGATCGTGTGGCTGACATCGATGAGGCGTGATGCCCACTTCTCGATCGTGCTCGAAACCGAGTCTGTGTGGGTGAGGGTGTCAGCGATGGACATGGGTATTGCTTCCTTTCAACATCTTTGGTTCTCTGTGTCTTCGGATCGCGGTGTCTTCGGTTCTCAGCGTCTTCGGGTGTAGTTCTAGTGCCAGAGGCCCAACGCGAACTCCGCGACGACCACGGAAAGTAGGTAAGAGGCGAGGATCGCGACGATTCCGACCGGCACGATCTTCCAGCCGATCGTCTTGAGCAAGGGCAGGTCCTTGCCGAGGCTGAGACCTGCGACAGTCAAGGTGAGGGTGCAGATCGAGAGAAAGTCGACAGTCCCGACGGTGCTCGAGACGAAATCACCGATGGGTGACCACGGCGTTGTCGCCAAGGCGCCGATGGTGATGATTGCGATCATCGCCGCGATCTTGCCGCGCGTCAGGCGGGCCACGCCGACGCCCAGGAGCAACAATCCGGTGAGGATCACGTAACCGACGATGATCGATCGAGATACGCCGCCCGCTGCGATCGAGGAGACGATGACCCCACCGACGAACAGAATCGGAACGATAGTGGTCAGCGGCACGGTGACGCTCGGCGAAACCGCTCGTGGGGCAGTGTGGGCTTTCCGTTCGCTGGTCGTCTTCGAGCGCTTGGTGAGTGCGCCGTAGATTCGATCGGCAAGGGGGAGTGCGACATACATGCCGACATACAGGCCGAGGAGGCCGGTGATGATGTTGGATGTTGCCGCTACGGCGAGTACCTGGTCGGCCATCTCGGGGTGCGCCGAAACGACGCTGGCGGCAGCGGCAGCCATCATCGAGCCGGATCCGACCCCAGCACCCATCGCCAACGCAAGGGGGTCGAAGATGTTGAAGGATGTAGCCAGCGACGCAATCAGGCTGATCAGCACGGCACCGAACAGAGTGCCGAAGACGTACATCGACAGGACACCACGGTACTGGTCGGAATCGGGACCGTAGCGTTCACTGACCATCGCGAAGGACCCCTCGCGGTCGATGGAGAAGGTTGCTCCGACGGTGGCCGGTCCCATCCGAAGGAGTACCGCCAGCGGGAGTGCGAGAGCGATAGTGCCGAACAAGTGCCCCAGTTCCTGCAGTAGCAGGGCAGGGCCCGCCTCGAACAACAGTTGGATGTTCGGGCCGATGGTGAAAGACAGTCTTGCGCAAAGCAAGAGAACAGCCAACCCCATGATTGCCGAGGCTGCGGCCTGAAGATCGAGGCCGAGAGGTTTCCACTTCTGACTCGAGACGGCACCGCCGGCAATCAGTCCCCACACCATGGGCAAGATCGTGATGGCGGCAGCGCCGACAGGAATCACTGCGGGGCCGATCAGTTGGGCGCCTGCCGCAAGCGCGAGGAGCAGAATCGCCACGATCCACAGGCGTGGCGACCTCAAGGCGAAGACGACCTTTTGCGTCGCGGTTTGATCGCTGACCGGAGAATCGTCATGCGAGACAGGGAATGCTTCGGTCATGTCGGTGTCTTTCTCGAGGGGGCGAACGAACGCAAGAAGTAAGCGTTCTCGAGGTTCAGGATTTGGTGGACTATTGATGTGATGAAGTTAGGATCGATGCGTTTCGATCCTGTTTCGGTGCAGCATTCTTTCGAAAGTGAGGTCCTCGGTGCAGGATCAGGTGCTCAAGGACGAAGATCTTCGACTGTTGAACGCACTGCAGATCAGGCCGCGAGCCTCGTGGTCCGAGCTTTCACGCGCGATCGGTTCCGACCCGGTCACCCTGACCAGGCGTTGGGAGCGTCTGCACTCGCAAGGGATAGCGTGGATCGCTGCGTACCGTGGGGGTCCCATCGTGTCGGCGACCGCACTGCTCGAGATCGAATGCGCACCGGCACAGACCTTGAGCGTGGCCGAACAGATCGCGCACGATCCCGAAGTTCTCACAGTCGATCTCACAACCGGCAATCGGGATCTACTCGTCACGCTGACCTGCACTGACCTCGATCAATTGTCCAGGTATGTCTTGGAACGAACACGATCGCTGCCGATGGTCACTGCGATGCGAACTCAGATCGTGTCCTCGGCGAATTCCAACGCACGAAACTGGCGTCTACGTGCTCTCGATGCGGAAGAAATTGCCGCGCTCGAGTCGGCCCCGGCGGCGAAGAATCGTGGGGTACGCGCCAGCGAAGAGGAACAGTCGAAGCTGTTCGACATTCTTTCTCGCGAACCACGAATTACCGTCTCTGCCCTCGCCACAGCGCTCGGAGTAACAGCGGCCCGCGCCGGGGCGCTCCTCTCGCACGAGCTGTCGACGGGGCGTCTGGTCGTCCGCACGGAGATTGCTCGGCCCTACTCCGGCTGGCCGGTTTACGCCTGGTACTTCTTACGTCTCGACGGGCGAAAGGAGGCAATTGCTCAGCGCCTTTCCCACCTGCGTGAGGCGAGGCTTGTTGCTTCTACGATCGGCAGCTACGACATCGCATTGGCGGTGTGGCTGCGCTCGATCGACGACGTGCAGCGTTTGGAAGGTTATCTCGCCGAGCAGTTTCCGGGCGTATCCGTGGTGGACCGGTCGATCGTCCTGCGTACGCCGCATCACCTACATCGAACGATCGATGTGTCGGGTCGAAGCATGCCGAAGCACGGGTGATCCCCAACGCATTCGTGCGGGTCGGGTGCTCTCCGACTACTGGGGGATCGTGACGTCGACGATCAAGCCGTAGTGATCGGAACCTTCGATCTCGATCCGATCGAGCGACTTCGCTTGTGCGCCCCGTAGAAGTACATGGTCGATGCCGACAATCGCGGGGAATTTCTTGTCCGCCGGGTAGGTGCGGACGATGCCGACTCCCAACTGGTCTGCGGCATCGGTGTAGCCGACGTCGAGGAGGTCACGGAATTGCTTGTGCGTGAAGGTCGTGTTGAAATCGCCACTGACGATGACGGTTTCCTCGGTGGCAGCAGCGTCGAGCGCGTTTCGCAAAGTGCTCAGCTCGGCAGTCCACACGTCGGGTGGGGTCACGTACGCCGGTCCGGGGTGTACCGCCAGAAGCGTGAATGGAGTAGAGAAGCCCACTGTTGCAACAAGATTCGTGGGTCCGAAGCCGTTCAGCTCTCGCGTATCCGTCAGCGGGTAGCGGCTGTAGATCCCGGCTCCGCCGCCGCCGGCCTCGTCCGGTACCAAGTAGTGATGCGAAAGCAGTTGCTCGAGCCCCTGATCTCTCAGAGAGCCTTCGAGTGATGTGGTCAGTTCCTGAACCGTCAGGACATCGACTGCCTTCTCGCGGACCGTCGCAGTCAAACTGACGGGGTCTGCCTGCCCGAAGAGAAGGTTCGCCTGCATTACACGCAGCGTCGGCCCGTCGATTTCGGAACCGTTTGCCACATACAGCGGACTGATCACCGACGCGCCCACCGCTATCGGTACCACCGAGATCGCCAGCAGGATCCAGCGCCGAAAGGCCAGGCATATCAAGGACGCGACGAAGGTGATTGCAAGCAAAATCGGGACAAAGGAGGCCACGGCGATCAACGGGTTGATCGCTGTGGTGGAGTACAACGCGATGAGCGCGACAACGCCGACGGCAATACCGCCCACGCCGGCGACCTGAGCGATACGGCGAGCCGGAACATTGTCCGTCGTGAATCCCATACCAAACGGTACCTAATGCAGCCACGACTCCCGATTGCCTGGCGTTGTCAGTCACTGGGTCGGGTGCGGAATGCGTTCACGGCCGCTTCGACGGTCGGGTAGAAGTGCGTCGAATCGAACCTGTCGCCGACGCCGAATCGGATGAGACGATCTTTGATCGGACCTTTCATCTCCGCGAACGCCAATCGAATTCCTTTGCCCTCCAGGAATGTATCCAGATCGACGAGTTCGTCGACGGCCGTTGTATCGAGTCCGGTGATCGGTTCGGCGGCAATAACCACCCAGTCGACCGGATCTGGCGCCTTGGCGACGACGGAGCGAACGTACTCGTCGAAGATCTCGCCGTTCGCGAAAAACAGTGGAGCGTCAAACCTCACCAACACCAGGCCGGGGATGCGATGCCCATCTGGATGGCGTTCGACGTCGTGGAATCCGGCGGGTTCGCCCGTCTCGACGAGTTCGGTTCGATGTGGCTGCCATACCTGCGCGATGACCGCTGCGAAGGACAGCCCGATCGCAACAAGGATGCCTTGGAGCACCCCGACCAGGGCGACTCCCAGAAACGCCGCGACGGCAAGGCTGAATTCCACAGTGCTCATGCGCCACATGCGGACCATGCCGCCTACGTCGATCAGTGCACACGCGGCGACGATGACGACGGCGGCCAGAGTTGCATCAGGCAAATATGCCGTGAGTCCAGGAGCGACGAGGACAAACACCAGGACGGCGAGTGCTCCGACGACGCCGGCCAATTGTGTGTGCGCCCCACTCTGTTCGGCTACCGGAGTTCGTGACCCGCTCGCCGAGATCGGAAACCCGCCGAACAGTCCGCCGGCCACGTTCGCGACACCGATCGCCTTCATCTCGGTACTGCCGTTCACGTCCTCGCCGTGTCGGGCGGCGAAGGTGCGCGAGAGAACGCCGGTGTCGGCGAAGGCAATCAATGCGATACCGGCGGCAGGCCCGATCAGATGGCCGACGTCCTGCCAGGTGACTCCGCCGACGGAGGGGAGGGGCAGTCCTTCCGGCAGTGCGCCGACCATGCCGATGTCATCGGTGAGACCGGCGGCAGCGGACAAGACTATGGCCGCGACAACGGCCACCAGAACGCCGGGAACAACAGGTACCGAGAGCCGGAAGGCGACTATGACAACGAGTGAACCGACGCCGATGGCGGCAGCGAGGGGGTCGACGCCGCCACCCACCAGGGCCTTTGCGATCCCGCCGATTTCACCGAGTAGACCGGACGCGTCGACGGAGAATCCGAGCAGCTTGGGAATCTGACCAACCACGACGACGAGTGCAATGGCGTTGAGGTAGCCGAGACGGATCGGTTTCGAGAGGAGTTCGGTCACGAAGCCGAGACGAAGGAATCCGCCGATCACGAGGATGAGTCCGACAAGAATGGCGAGAACACCGGCTAGTGCAAGCGCATTCTCCGAATCGCCGACTACAGCCAGCGGTATGACCGCGGCTGCAATCAGCGGTGCCAGCGACGAATCGGGTCCGAGTACAAGGATTTTCGACGGTCCGACTACCGCGTACGCGAGCAACGGCACGATGGTGGCGTACAGTCCGGCGTACGCAGGCAGCCCGGCGGCCTCGGCGTAGCCCATACCAGCGGGGATCAGAAGGGCCGTCAAGACGAGTCCGGCAGTGACATCTGTTCGCAACCACTCGCGGCGATACCCACGGGCAGTCGCGACGCCCGGTAGCCGACCTAGACTCTCCGCCCACATCATCCGTCGATTATCCCCCCGCAGTTGTCAGAAGTCTCGAACTATGCCCCATCGGTCGGCCTGGCTGCGAGAGATACCTGAATTGTGTTGTTTTCGAACCCTTTCCGAGTCTTGACGCGCTCGGCTGTACAGACGACCATTAATGAATGACTGGCGACGAAGAGTTGCTCCACGTCGAGCGGGTGATCACTCGCCTGATTTCCCGCTATCCCGCAGTTCCTCCACCGGAGATCGAAAACAGAGTGCGAACAATTCACCAGCGTTTTGTGGGCTGTCGGATCCGTGACTTCGTGCCTCTCCTCGTCGAAAAGGCGGCCAGACAAGAGATCTCGAATCGGAGAATCGTGATTCCGATAGTGGATGAACGGTCCGCAGTCCTCAACCCTCTCGAACTGTAGCCGTAGCGGACGTCGTCGGCGCATACTGAAATGACCTTGGACCAGGGAGTTCTGGCCGCATGCAGAAGTTCAGGCGCGGAACGTCAGCCTCCCGAACTCCTGATGTGTAAACCGAGTGCAGGGAGCGTTGACATGGAAGGCTTCTGGGAATTTTTCTGGTTCATCTTCGTCTGCTTTGCCTTTGTGGCGTACTTGAGCGTGTTGTTCTCGATCATCACCGACTTGTTCCGTGATCACGAGACTTCGGGCTGGGCCAAAGCGTTGTGGATGGTATTCCTGTTCGTCATTCCATTCTTGTCCGCCATGATCTACGTGGTCGTCAAGAATGACGGAATGACTCGGCGGTCGATGGAGGCCGCTCAGCAGCACATACACGCGCAGAGTGATTACATTCGAACCGTCGCCGGGAAATCTCCGACCCAGCAGATCGCCGACGCCAGAGAGCTTCTCGACTCCGGTGCGATCAACGAAGAGGAATTCCAGGCCATCAAGGCAAAGGCGCTGGCGTAGTTTTCGCATCTTCTGCGGCAGGCCTGGCGTCCTCGGTTTCGGTATCGTCAGGCCGGGCGTCCTGCGTGGCGGCGCGTGCGGGACGAACCAGCACTTCGAGAGCTACGAGTGCAACCAGCGAGATGATGACGATCCAACCCACGACCAAACCGGTGGGGTAGCGCCAGAAGAGCAGCAACAGTGCGGCGATGCCGATGATGGCGCAGCGCAGCGGAACACGAAGCTGATTGGCCCACCGCTCCACCTGATTCGGCGTACGGCCGCTTGAAGAATGCCGGACGAAGTCCAACGCCTGCCCGTAGCCTCGTCGAACGGCGATCGCCGAGGACGACCCACCGACCAGGTAGGCCCCGAGCCCTATCACCACGCCGAGGACCGCGACCGCTCGCAGGCTCGTGCGCAGTGGTACCAGAACTGTGTCGATGACGGCAGTGGCGGCGTCTGGCGAGAGGATATCGGTTGGCACACTGTCGAGGTAGATTGCGCGTCCGATGAGAATTCCGATCGCGAGAACCAGCATTCCCAACGCAATCGACAGGCCGACCAGGGACAGTGCGCGGAGCCTGCGACCGGTTGGCGCAACGGCGACAGCGGCTGCCGCGCACGCGATTCCCAACCACGGCAGCACCGCTGAGACCTTGTCGAGTGCCGAGACGGCTCGTTGTGCCTTCACCAGCTCGGGGGACTGGAAGAGAACAAATTCCTTGTCCACGGAGGGGATTTTGTCTGCGAAGGCGAAGCCGCGGTCGATCAAAGCTGTTTTGACCCTGTCGATGATCGTACTGAGCGAAATGCTGACGGTTCCGCTCTGATCGACTTCGACGGAGTTGGGGCCGTAATCTCCGGTCATGACCGAGACCAGTGCGTTGTGCGCCGATCGGTTCGCTTGAATCCACAAGTCCTCGAACTGTTGTGACCGAACGAGCGAGCCCACCGTGTCGTGAACGAAGCTCTTTGCCTGGCCGGCGATCACCGGTGCCAACCCCACCACGGCTTGATCCAGACGCGGCGCGTTGGCAGCAAGATTCGACACGTCGGTCAGTGCGGTGAGTGCGTCGGTGGTGAGCCCCTCGACGTCGACACGATCGAAGATCTCGTCGGTGATTTGATTCGTGATCTCGGCCTGAACGGCGGGATTCTCGCCCAGTGGCGCGACCGTACTGACGTAGCGGTCCGTGTCGAGTATCTGACTACGGGTGAAGCGGGTGGTCACGGACAAGACGGCAAGGAGCGCGACCAACACCAGCAGTATCGCCACGGCAGTCCACCGCAGTCCGTGTCGAGGTGGCCGGGAGACTTGCTCGACGGTCGTTTCGCGGGCGCTGGGAGTCTGCTCGCGGAGCGTTGCAACCTCTTGCCGCAACCTGGCTAGTTCGGCACGTTCGTCCTCCTGGAGTGGGCCGTCGTTCGTGCCGTTTGCCATCATGTTCCTCTCCGGAGGGAAACTGCTGCCGCACAGATGAAAACGCTGAATTCGATGGGTGGATCCGGAGTCGAGACCTCAGATCACGTCGGGATTCCATGTCGCGACAGCCCAGATGACGAATACGTCGAGCGCGATGATGGTGATCGACCACCACGGAGAGTGGGGTAGCCACAGGAAATTCGCGAGGATCGACAGCGAACAGAAGATTATCGCGCCTACCCGTGCCCACGTCGCGCCGGTGAAGAGCATGATTCCGACAGCGGTGACGAGCACGCCGAGTACGAGGTGAATCCATCCCCAGGAAGTGAGGTCGAATTGGTACGCGTATTCAGGGCCGACAACGGTCACATCGTCCTTGGATATCGCCGAGATGCCTTGGAGAATCTCGAGCACGCCGACGGTGACGAGAAGAACGGCTCCGCCCAGCGCGCTTCCTTTTGCCACACCTTGCTTCACCAGTGAATCCTCGGCCATGACCGCCCCTTGGTATCAAGTGCGAAATTGCCTGGCGTAACTCCGTATTGCGACTATTTACGGTGGTGAAGTATCCCGCCACGGGGCAAATCAAACATTGAGCGCTGGATATCCTCGCGATATTCGCTCGCCCACGAATCCGAGAGGATCTACCGTGACGGCATGGATTGGGAGGACGCAGGCATGACGCCGACGACTGCGCCGGTAACAATTCGGACGGATCGACTGGTGCTTCGTACCTACCGTTCCGGCGATCATCAGGATCTTCTCACCTTCTACGGGCGTAGCGACGTGTGCCGGTATTTGTTCAACGCACCCTGGAGCCCGGAAGATGCGCGAGAGGCAGTGCAGACCAGAATGTCTCGACGCGACCTGGCAGCGGGCGCGGTGGCTCTTGTCGTCGAATACGAGGGCCGGGTTGTCGGAAGCATGAGTGCCTGGCTAGTCGAGGAATCGGGTTGCACAGCCGAAACCGCGCACACGGCAGAAGTCGGGTGGGCATTCTCGCCCGAGTTCGGCGGCCGAGGATTCGCGACGGAAGCTGTGACCGCTCTGTTCGACCTGGTGTTCGCAACACCCCGATTGCGCCGTGTGGTCGCGGAGATGGATGCGAGAAACGAATCCTCGGCACGACTCGCGCGGCGAATCGGGATGCGACGAGAGGCACATTTTCGGCAGAATGCGTGGATCAAGAACGAATGGACCGACACTGTGGTTTTTGCAATGCTGCGCAGTGAGTGGCATTCAAATGCCTGATCAGGGGGTGAGCTGCTACTTCGCGACCAGTTCGGTCAACTGGGGGACCAGCTCGTCAGTTGCCCATGGAACGCTCAAAACGCTGACGTACATGGTGGCGGCTGTCAGGCGATTGTCGGTGATCCACAAGTCCTTCCCGTTGGCGATAACCGGCCACCGTGCGAACAGGGTGTTGGCCAACGTGCTGTCGACTTCCGACTGATCGCTTGCCCATCCGAGATATACGTCGGTGTTTATCGTGTCGAGCTTTTCCATGCTGATGCCGAACAGGAACGAGTCGCCTGCAAAGTTCTTGGCACCGTTGACCACGTCGGGAGCGACTGTGAGCCCGAGGTTTTCGACGAACTTCACGCGCGGATCGTCCGGGCCGTAGATGGCGGTTTCGGTTTCTCCCTCGCGGATGTAGGACCCGAAGGCAAAGGTGACCCCGTTGAATTCCGGATGGCTCGCCTTCGACTCCTGGACAGTTTCCTCCACGGACTTGATCAGCGCAGCGGTCTGCGTGGGGCGACCGAGGGCCTTGCCGACATCGGTGGCCAGGTTCTGCCACGAACTCGGCTGGTACGGCTTGGTGTCGTAGGGGAGTGTCGGGGCGATCGAACTCAGGCGCTGGTAGTCCTGTTCGGAGAAACCGGAATACGGCGCAAGAATCAGATCGGGTGCGACATTGAGTATCTGTTCGAACAGGAGCTCTCCGCTGTCGGAGTAGTACGGCGCAGGCGTGGGCAGTGTCTGGCCCGACTTCTCGAGTTCCGCGCGGGTCCACGGCAGGAAGCCGTCGGCGTCGCCGGCCCACGAGTCCTTCTGCATCGCTACCGGGGTGACTCCCAGGGCGATGACGGTGTCTGCCGCTGCGGAATCGAGGGTGAGGACCCTGGTCGGTTCCTTGTCGATGACGGTTTCACCGAATGCGTGCTTGATCGTGACGGGAAACGCGCCGTCCTCGACGGCGGATGCCGACGAATTGTTTCCTTCGGTCTCGGTTGACGACTGCGTGCAGGCAGCCAGAGGCAGTGCGGCCGCCACCATCAGCGCAACGACTATTCGTCGCCTCCGCTGGGGAAGAATTCTCTGACGGGCAGATCTGAACACGCGAAACTCCTCGGGATTGATCGGGGAAGTGCTTGCACGACTCAGTGCCTCGAGCACATGAGAGCAGGCTTACCTAAGTGAATGTAGGGCGCGTCCGTGTAGCGAAGGGGCCAGCAGATGTCGACAACAGGTCAGGCTCGAGTCAGTTGACGGCGGCGAGAGCATTGCCGGGGGTGTAGCCGACCGTCTTGCGAAAAGCGGCGATGAACGAACTCGACGTCCCGTACCCGACTCGACGACTGACTGCATTCACACTCATCCCGGTCCCGAGCATTCCCAAGGCCGTACTCATGCGAACCAGGGTGCGCCACTGCGCAAAGCTCAAGGCGAGTTCCGCGGCGAAGATCCGGGTGACCGTGCGTCGGCTGAGATTGAGAACGTGCGCCCACTGATCGAGTGATCGATCGTCGGCGGGATCAGACAGAACTTTGTCGACGAGTATCCGTAGCCGAGGATCGCGGGGGATCGGCACGTCGAAATGCGGGGCCGATGCGGGAGTGAGGAGATCGACGCAGACCTGCTGTGCCCGAAGGCGTTGTTCTGCAGGCATTCCGGTATGGGCGAGGTGGATCAGCAGAACTCGCGCCGCCTCGCTCAGCGTCACGATGCACGGTTCGTTCCAGGCGGGAGTCCACAACTCGGGGGTGAAGAGGGTGGCACGGAATGCGACGTGGGGATTGGCCTGACCTTCGTGGAGGACTCCGCGAGGGATCCACAGGCCGACGCCGGGAGTGACGGTCCAGAGTTGATTGTCGATGATCATGTTGACGACGCCGCGGTCGGACCAGATGAGTTCGTGCTCGGCATGCGCGTGCTGTGGCCACTGGGTGATGTGGTCGGTCTCGACGATGTACGTCGTCAGTTGGAACGGCGCCGGGACGGCGCGCGCCATCGGAGTGTGGCGGTCGGAATCCGACAGGTGGAGGCCACCGTCGATTTCACGAAGGGCAGGGATCGGCACCGCGGACTACCTCCAGAGCAAAGTTAGGTAAACCTTACACTGAAATGTGCTGGGCTCAGTGACCCGCTCCGAGTTCGATGAGAAGCACGCCTGCGGCGATGAGACCGATCCCCACGATCATGAGTTTGGTCAGTGGTTCGTGAAAGAGAATGCGGGATGCGATTGCCGTCAGCGCCACCCCGCATGCGGTCCAGATGCCGTACGCGACGCCTATGGTGAGGCCCGCGTCGAGTGCGAGTGTGAGGAAGGCGAAAGCGGCGAGATACCCCACGGTGACAACTGCGAGCCAACGCTTGTCGCTGCCGTCCTGCGACGCCATCCTCAGCGACAGTGTTGCGGTGACCTCGGAAACAATTGCAGCGATGAGAAACACGAATGTCATGCTGGGTCCGCCGGTCCGCTGTCGGCAGCTGCCTGAGAGCCGAGTTCGACGCACAGCACTCCGCCGATGACCAGGGCAATGCCGACGCCCATCGTGGCTGTCAGAGGATCTCCGAATAGGAAAGTCGCGAACACCGCGGTCAGGACAACTCCGGTTGCGCCCCAGATTCCGTATGCAACACCGAGTCCCATGCCCTCCCGCAGGACGAACGACAACGCGGTGAATGCTGCGAGATATCCGCCGACGACCACGACGTACCAGGCGGGGTGATCGAGGGCAGCGCGCAGAGACAGAGTCGCAGACACCTCGGTCAGGATCGCGGTGATCAACAGCAGCCATTTCTTCACGGTTCGGATTCTGTCAGGCTCCACGGATTCCGGCCGCGCACTACGGTTGAGACATGACGTGCGTGCTGCTCGGCGGAATCCGCGAAGGTGACATCCGCCACGAAGTGTCCGGTGGCGATATAACCGCGACGCCGATTCTCGACTGGGGCCACGACGACGTGGCCCGCCTCTACGAGGACATTGCAGAAGGTGCGATCCAGTCGGCGCGGGAGTTCCTGGTGTCGGCGCATCGCAGCGTCGCTGGAAATATTCGGCCGGTGTACGGCCTCGACGACCGGCAACCCGTCTCGGTGACATTGAGTCGAGAGCGCGGATCCTGCAGTCAGAGACTGGCCATCGTCGAAGCGTTGGCTCGCCGCCGAGGTATCGCCACCCGAGTACGCGGTCTCGTACTACGCGGGGAATTCTGGTACCCGAGATTTCGGCGTCTACATGCGGTGATTCCGAAGTCAGTGCTGCTGGCGTGGCCGGAATTTCTGGTCGACGGACGCTGGCAGGACATCTCCGAGATCGTTTCACCTGCGGTGGTCTCAGCTGTCGAACCATTCACGAACACCGGCGAGGAAACACTGTTCGACGCGATCGGACGCGCTCCGATCAGTTGGGGCAAATCAATTTCGTGCGATTGCTTGGACTTCTCCGAATTCGTCGACCGTGATCTGGGCACCTTCGAATCTCGTGACAAGCTCTTCGAGGAATTCGGACAGACGATGTCGACCCCCATCAGAATTCTCGTCGATCCGGTTTTCCGGAACTGGAGTGCATCCGGCTGACGCGCGACGCGAGGTCTAGGCTGTTCTGCATGTCTGTGCGTACCCCATTGGTCCCTGGAACCGTCTCTCCCGTCCTCGCTGTACCCTCGAAGATCGAGCGGCCCGAGTACGCGTGGAAGCCGACCGCCAAAGAGGGCAACGAGCCCTGGGTTCAGACGCCGGAGACGATCGAGGCGATGCGCATCGCCAGCAAGATCGCTGCAGGCGCGCTGCAGGAAGCCGGCAAGGCTGTCGCTCCCGGTACCACGACCGACGAGCTCGACCGCATCGCACACGAGT
The DNA here is from genome assembly GCF_053470465.1 of Rhodococcus sp. GB-02. Lineage (NCBI taxonomy): Bacteria > Bacillati > Actinomycetota > Actinomycetes > Mycobacteriales > Nocardiaceae > Rhodococcus > Rhodococcus sp. GB-02. Next base: position 851,841 of record NZ_JBPUKE010000003.1, on the reverse strand, counting down.
TCATGCTCGACCACGGCGCATATCCGTCGACGTTGGGCTACAAGAGCTTTCCCAAGTCGTGCTGCACGTCTCTCAACGAGGTGATCTGCCACGGAATCCCCGACTCGACCGTGATCCAGGACGGCGACATCGTCAATATCGACGTCACCGCGTACATCAACGGGGTGCACGGCGACACCAATGCGACGTTCCTCGCCGGTGACGTGTCCGAAGAGAACCGCTTGCTCGTCGAGCGCACACACGAGGCAACGATGCGGGCCATCAAAGCCGTCAAGCCCGGCCGCGCGCTCAACGTGATCGGACGTGTCATCGAGTCCTACGCCCATCGGTTCGGGTACGGCGTCGTCCGTGACTTCACCGGACACGGAATCGGTGAGACCTTCCACAACGGTCTCGTGATCCTGCACTACGACGAGCCCGCGGTAGAGACGATCATCGAACCGGGCATGGTCTTCACGATCGAACCGATGATCAACCTCGGTGGTATCGACTACGAGATCTGGGAGGACGGCTGGACCGTCGTCACCAAGGACCGTAAGTGGACGGCACAGTTCGAGCACACCCTGGTGGTCACCGAGACCGGTGCAGAGATTCTCACCCTGCCTTGAGTTCGGAGATGCATGGCGCTCTGCTGGTAGCGGGCACCACGTCCGACGCGGGCAAGAGCGTTCTCGTAGCCGGACTGTGCCGCATGCTGGCGCGTCGAGGCGTCCGAGTTGCTCCGTTCAAGGCGCAGAACATGTCGAACAATTCCGTCGTCACGCTCGACGGCGGAGAGATCGGCCGTGCGCAGGCCCTTCAAGCACGGGCGTGCGGGCTCGAACCGAGTGTTCGATTCAACCCGGTGTTACTCAAGCCGGGCAGTGACCGGACGTCGCAACTTGTCGTTCGGGGCAAGGCGACGACCACGGTGGGTGCTCGCGACTACATGCAGCATCGCCAGTGGCTTCGAGGAGTCGTGGCCGAGGATCTCGAATCGCTTCGATCCGAGTTCGACGTCGTGATCTGCGAAGGCGCCGGTTCACCGGCCGAAATCAACTTACGCGCAACGGATCTTGCCAACATGGGGTTGGCAGAGGCTGCACGGATTCCGGTCATCGTCGTCGGTGACATCGATCGCGGTGGGGTCCTGGCCCATCTTTTCGGCACCGTGGCGGTGCTCTCGCCGAGCGACCAGTCGTTGATCGCCGGGTTCGTGATCAACAAATTCCGAGGCGACGTTGCCCTGTTGGAACCCGGCCTCGAGCAACTGCACAGCCTCACCGGCCGGCCGACGCTCGGCGTGATTCCCTTTGCCGACGACCTCTGGCTCGATGCCGAAGACTCGTTGGGGGTGACCGGGAATGCTCCGGTCGGCCGACCGCGTCCGCCTCTGGGGGATCGGTGGTTGAGCGTCGCCGCGATCAGGCTGCCGCGGATCTCCAATTCGACGGATGTCGAGGCCCTGGCATGTGAACCGGGCGTTGCGGTTTCGTGGATCACCGACGCGGCGCGTATTCGCGACGCGGACCTCGTGGTGATTCCAGGGAGCAAGTCCACTGTCAGTGATCTCGAGTGGTTGCGCAGTACCGGCCTGGCCGACGAGATCATCGCTCGCGCAGGTCGCGGGCAGGCAGTGCTGGGAATCTGCGGTGGCTATCAGATGCTGGGCAAGTCCATCGTCGACGACGTCGAATCGGGATCGGGTACCACGGCGGGACTCGGACTGCTGGACCTCGAGATCGAGTTCGCGCCCAACAAGGTGTTGGCGCAGGTGACCGGTACGGCAGACGGTATCTCTGTGTCCGGGTACGAGATTCATCACGGCCGGGTAGTCCGCAACGGCGACCGTCCACTGCTGGAGGGTTCCGAAGGCGCACCGGAAGGCAGCGTGCGAGGGTCTGTTCGAGGGACCCACTGGCACGGACTCCTGGAAAGTGACGACTTTCGGCGCAGACTGCTGCGGGAGATCGAGGTTACCGGTTTTGTTGTTGCCCCCGACACTTCGGTTGCCGATGTCCGAGAGCAGCAACTCGACCTCCTTGCCGACCTTGTGGAACAGCATCTCGACCAGGATCTGCTCGAGAAACTGATCAACGGCGGGGCGCCGCGTGGGCTCCCCGTCATTGCCTCCGCACTCGAAGACTGAGAGCGCTCCCGCAGTCGTCTGCGTGGACGCGGTAGAATAGCCAGGCCTCACTCCCGCGACGGCTCCCTAGTAGGAGTGTGCGCGGTGACAGATCAATTCGACGGCTTGCTGACCGACTTCAGTGACGAGGTGCTGGTCGACGCGGCAATACTCGGCGATCACGCAGCCTTCGATGTCATCGTTCGCCGACACGGCCCGCACTTGTATCGATTTGCCCGTCGACTGCTCGCGAGCGAGAGTGACGTCGACGACATCGTCCAGGAAACCTGCGTTGCCGCGTGGCGCCAACTTCCGGGGTTTCAGCGGCGCTCGAGCATCAAGACCTGGTTGTTCGCGATCTGTTCCCGCAAGATCTCGGATTTCTATCGAAAAGTCGGCTCGTGCGCCGCTGACGTGGACGAACTCAGGGAAGGAGCTGATCCCCGATTGCGCGATCCGAGCGAAGAAGTTTGTGGCACAGCATTTCTCGACGCCTTGGAATCCGAACTCGATCGCCTGCCCCTGCACCAGCGCGCCGCCTGGGTCCTGCGGGAAGTCGAGGGGATGACGTATCCGCAGATTGCGATTGTCCTGGAACTGAGCCCGGACGCGGTTCGCGGCCAACACACTCGGGCGAGAAGAAATCTCGGCGCCGCACTCCACCGATGGCGATGACAGCTCGCCGGTGTGCCGGGTTTTGTCGCCGAACTCACTCTCCTTCCTGCCCTCGAAACTGGAAGAATGCTTCGTCGTGGATACCGCTTTCGACCCCAGAGGCTTCGACCCGAGAACCGAGGATTCGGTCCCGTCAGTGATGCCGGACGACGCGACGGCAGCCGGCGCTGACGTCGCCGTCGAGGCTGCGGAAACTCGACTGACCGCAAGCGCGGTCCGGGAGTTGCTGGCAGCGCTCGGGGGAAGTATCGGCGACGAGGACGAACTCGTGGTCTTGCTCCAGCGCGCCGTCGAAATCGCGAACGACGCCATCGAGGGCGCCGACAGTATCGGCGTCACCATCGATCTGGCCGGGCAGACCTACACCGCCGTTCACACCGACTCGCGGACCCTGCGCGTCGACATCGAGCAGTACGACGCAGGCGACGGACCGTGTCTGCACGCAGCTCGAACCGGTGAAACCGTTGTCGTCGATGCCGAGACCAGCGCGGAACGCTGGCCGCGGTTCGCGGCGGCGGCGAAGGACGAAGGGATCAAGTCCTTTCTCGCGGCGCCGCTCTTCACGCCGGATCAGCGTCTGGGTTCGTTCAACCTGTACGGACGCGCTCCAGCGGCCTTCGACAGCGTCGACGCGGACGTCATGGAGATTCTCACGACAACAGTCTCACGCGCGATCGGCGACTTCTCTCGCTTCAGATCTGCCAGGGCGGTGGCTGATGCCTTGCAACGCGCGCTCGAGACCCGGGCGCCGATAGAACAGGCCAAAGGCATGCTGATGGCCATCCATCGGATCGACGCCGACACCGCATTTCACATGCTGCGCAAGCAGTCTCAGACCACGAACACCAGGTTGCGCGACGTGGCAGCCGAGATCGTCGAAACGTATTCCGCGCCGCCAACCGCGGTCTAGTTCGAGGGGGACCGACGTACAGCCTCGAGCGCGACGACGACGCCCGCGGCGACAACCACGTGCATCAGCGCGAGCATGACCGTGCTGGCGGCGTCGAAGTCTGCGGCAATGGTCAGAGCGATGGTGCCGAGCGCCACGACTGCACCCACGATCTGGGCGATGCGGATGATCGGCTCCCACTTCAGTGAGATCAACATTGCGACCGACAAACCGACCAGCAGTGGCACCACCGTCAATGTGATGACCCCACCAGGCGCGACGCTCGCAGGCTTTCCCTGATCTGTCATCTCGAAGGATCCGCCCAATGCGAGGCCGATCAACCACAGGATCAGATTGACTACGAGAGCAACTACCGTGGCGCCGAGTACGGCACGTGGCTTGGTGACGTGGAGGTTGTGTGCGGTTGACGCGATTGCAGACATGGTGTTCTCCCGGCTCGATGCGATGGTCTTGTGATGGTGTGGTGATGTAGACCTTCGGACCCGGAGAAACTCATCGCCGGGCAGTTACCGCGGATCGGCGATGGGCACGGCGGTGCCCGTGACCGCGATGCCGCCGCCTGCCGGGATGTCGACCGCGAGAACACTGGGACGCCCGACGTGTCGGCCCTGCAAGATGGTGATCCGGCGAGGAGTGGCCGCCGGGTCGAGTTCGCGCAGGTAACCGCCGGTCGATGCAGCAGCAGAGCCCGTTGCCGGATCCTCGGTGATTGCTCCCACCGGAAAGAGATTGCGGGCTTCGAAAGTGGAGTCGTCCAGTGGATGCAGGATCGTCACCGTGCCGGCCCATCCCTGCGCGTCCATCAGAGTTCGCATTGCGGGTGGATCGAAGGTGAACTCGTCGAACGTCCCCTGATCACGAAGTACGACGACCGGGTGCGTGTTGCCGGCGTACGAGAGCATGGCGGGATACCGCTGGTCCAGTGCAGACGAATCGACGCCGATCAGCCCGAGCAGTGCCGTCAACACAGCATGATCGATCGGCGAGACCGACGGTTCGACGCTGGTGAAGGTCGCGGTGGATCGCCCGTCTTCGTCAGTCGCCGTGTCGATGGATACCGGTCCGATCGGTGTTTCGAAAGTGAAGGTTCCGCTGCCGTCGCGCTCGGTGAGTGCTACGGCTGTCGCGATGGTGGCATGACCGCAGAACGGTACTTCGGCGATGGGGGAGAAGTAGCGGATCCGGCTGTGGCGCGGGTTGTCTCCGAGTTCCGGTTCGATGAGAAATGCCGTCTCCGCATACCCGATTTCGGCTGCAACAGATTGTAATTCGGAGTCGTCTAGCCCACGGGCGTCGAGCAGCACGCCGGCCGGATTACCGCCGGCCGGATCCGAACTGAACGCAGTCAGCCGGAGGATGTCGCGAGAATTTGCCATGTCGACCATCTTTGTCCGCCGCCATCGATCGGGGGAAGAGCAGTCACGCGATTGCGGTCCGCAATCTTCGAACTGGACTGCCTCGGAACAAACCGGCCGCACGGCGTCGTTGGTGCAGTTATGAGCAATGACACAGGCACTGACGACGCGTTGTTCGCACTCGTGGCCGAGGGAAAACAAGGTGTGCTGGCAACCGTCAAGCGTGACGGCCGTCCACAGTTGTCCAACATCATTTACCGCTGGGATGCCGAGTCGAAGACGGCTTCCGTGTCCATCACTGCCGATCGCGCCAAGAGTAAAAATGCGGTCCGCGATCCGCGGGTTTCCCTCCATGTCAGCGCGCCCGACTTCTGGAGCTACGCCGTGATCGAAGGACTTGCCGTGGTGACACCCGCAGCGGCCGATCCTCACGACGAAGTGTCTGACGCACTGGTCGAGCTCTACCGGGACATCAGCGGTCAGGAGCATCCCGATTGGGAGGAGTACCGCGAAGCAATGGTGGCAGAGCGTCGACAGATTCTCACGGTACGGGCTGATCACGTCTACGGAATGACGCGGCTCCCGAAGCCGTCCGGCACCTAGCCTGCCCTTCACCTGAGTTCGGCCCACCCCCAACCCCGAGCGAACGGTACGTTCGTCGCCTCAGATGCGCCGAAAGCCACTTTCGCTCAGTGGGGAGGCGGTGCAGAGCGAATAAATCGGACTCGCAGGCGGTGGTGAGAATGTATGAGTGGTCATACTTCTGTCGACTCCAGGGCCCTCCACAGTGTGGATCGCGTACCGTTTCCAGACATGGAATTGACTCGAGTGGCGGTGGGCAGTGGTTCGTGCACCGTTCGGATCGACGGGCCGGTCAGCAAGCACGCGGTACTCCTGCTCCCTGGCAAAGGCGACCCCGTCGACTTGTACGACGATGTGTGTGAGCGACTGCATCATTCGGATCTGCGGACCGTCGCGGTGGAATCGATCGAGAATCTCGACGAGACATCAGCAGTGGTACTTCTGGACGAGTTGAACATCGCCTGGGTGAACCTGGTCGGTCACCGGGAGGGGGCCGATCTCGCCTGGCTGTTGGCGGCACGGCAGTTCGGCCGCTTCGCGAGTCTGATCGCGGTGGACCGCGGACATCCGTCGGCGAGCGATATTGCCGGCGTACCGCCGGTCGAAGTGCCGACCACCATCGTCGTGGGCAGTGGAGGTCGGGCCATTGCCGACGCCAGCGGTCGTTTCGTGTACTCCGATTTCCGCGTGACGGAACTTCCGGGTGTCGACGACGTCGTGAAGTCTGCACCGGCCGAACTCGCAACCGAGATCGTGCTGCGTACCAGCCCCTGGTGAAACACTGACCTATGGAAAGGCGGGCACTCCCATCGCGCGGAGTGCCCGCCTTTTCGGCGTCGTACGGGTTGCGGGGGCTCAGATGTCGAGGCCGAGCAGCGCGTTCTCGACTACTTCGGCCAGGGCCGGGTGGATCCAGTACTGGCCGCGCGCCATGTCCTGAGCCGACAAACCGAAGCTCATCGCCTGGATGAGCGGTTGGATCACCGTCGGGGCCTGCGTGCCCATGACGTGGGCACCGAGAATGCGTCCGGTGCCGCGCTCGGCGATCACCTTGCAGACACCCTCCTGATCCTCCATCGCCCACCCGTACGCCACGTCTCCGTATGCCTGCACCTTGACGGCGATGTCGAGTCCGGCGTCGCGGGCCTGCTTCTCCGTCATGCCGACATCGGCGATCTGCGGGTCGGTGAACACTGCGGCGGGTACGAAGCGGTGGTCGGTGCTACGAAGTCCGGACGTGTCTTTCCACGCATCCTGAAGCAGGTTGTGCTGAACGACCCGCGCTTCGTGATTGGCGACGTGCTTGAGTTGGTACGGCGACGAGACGTCACCGAGCGCGAAGACGCCCTCTGCGGTGGTGCGCTGGTATTCGTCGACCACGATCGAGCCCTTGTCGTCGAGTTCGACGCCGGCCGTGTCGAGACCGAGTAGATCGCCGTTGGGCTGGCGGCCCACCGCGACGAGGAGGACGTCACCGGAAACGACTGTGCCATTTGCCAGTTCGACGGCGATGTTGTCGCCGTCGTCGCGTACCGACGTGAGAGGGGAGCCCAGATGGACGTCCCACTTCTGTTCGGCCAACTCGGTGAAGCGCTCGGAGATCTCGTCGTCGAGGTGCCGCAGCAGTCTCTGGCTGCGACCGATGATCGACACGCGAGAACCCAACGCGGAGAACACGTGTGCGAACTCGGTGGCAATGAATCCGGAGCCGACGATCACGAGGTGCTCGGGAAGGTCGGGCAGTCGCATGATGTCTTCGTTGGTGTAGTACTTCACACCACTCGACGCGATCTCGTCCGGGATGATCGGACGCGAACCGGCTGCGATGACCACCTGGTCAGCGGTGATCGTCTCACCGGTTCCGGTGTCGATCGTCTTGTCGCCGGTGAACGTGGCGTGGCCGCGGTAGACGGTGGTGTTGGGACTGTCTTCGCTGCGGTACCGCTCACCACCTGCGGAAATGGGATCGATGCGGCCGAAGACGCGCTTGACGATGTCGGACCAACGGACGCCGTCGAGCGTGGCGTCGACGCCGTACTTCTCGGCAGTGGTGACGGTGCGTGCCACCTCGGCGGCGTAGACGAACATTTTGGTCGGGATGCACCCGACATTGAGGCACGTTCCGCCGAAGGTGCCCTCTTCGAGGATTGCGATCTTCTTGCCGTCGAACCGCTCGTCGGGCAGCGAGTTTCCGGATCCGCTGCCGATGATTGCAAGGTCGTAGTGCGTCACTGCGCGATCTCCTGTGTGTTGCTTGCTGTGCTTGCCGAACTTTCTGCGGCCGGGGTGAGGTGGCCGTCGAGCCACTCCAACCACAGGTCGAGTTCGGAAAAGGCTGTGGCCAAGGGCTTCTCGGTCGAAAGGAACACGTCGTGACGGGCGCCGTCGATCGGGACGATGCTGGTTCGATCGCCGAGGCAACCGGCCCAACGTGCGATCTGCTTGACGTCGAGCACGGAATCGGCGAGGTCGACGCTCGGGTTGTACGCCTTCGCGAACTGCGACTTCTTCGAGCGCAGAATCAGCGCAGGCACTCCGATGTCGAGGCCGCGGTGCAGTTTTGCGTGACCCGCTCGGACGGCCCGCATCCAGCCGAAGGTGACGGGGCAGCCGGCCAGTGGCTTCCAGTCGAGGTTGTAATCCCAGACTCCGTTGGCCGAAACGTGAAGACTGGAACCGTAAGTCGGTAGCCCGGTGCCGGGGATCACGGTCTTTGCCGAGACCCGACCGAGGGCGTCGATAGCGGTGGTGCCGACGTTGCGAACGACCGAAGGTCCCTGAAGGTCGAACCACGGGCTGTTGAGTACCAGCCCGCAGATTCCGGCGCCAGCGCTGCCACCGGGCTTGCGCTGCAAGCGGTTCAGCCACAGCGGAACGATCAGACCGCCGGTGGAGTGCGCCATCGGCAGCACCTCGCTGCCGTCGGTCTCGTTGCCGACGATGCGCAGCGCCTCGTTCAGTTCGGCGTCGTAGAGCGCGAGGTCGGACACGTAGTGCGCTGTGTGTCCCGGCTTGAGGGACCGGCCGCACTTACGCAGGTCGAGTGCAAAGAAGGCGTAGCCCTGCTCGGCAAAGTGCTCGGCAAGGTGCTTCTGGAAGAAGTAATCGGTGAAACCGTGCACGTACAAAACGGCACGGTGTGTCTTCACCGCCTCCTTCTGCGGTTGGTAGCGGACCAGTGTTGCGTCCACCTCGCCTTCGCCGTCCGGATCCGTTCCGAGCGGGATCGTCAGCTGCTGATATCCGTCACCGAGGACGTCTGGAACCCAAGTAGTCACAAATCACAATCTAATCGTCGTTTCGAGTGCGCGTTGTAGAGCACAATTGGGGGTGGTGAACCGCGCGTGTACGCACGGGTAACCTATTCGGCGTAACACAGCAGGCGGATGCGCGCACGGCTAATGACAAGGAAGTCGATTCTCCAGTGTCGAATCAGAACGCGGTAGAGACGAAGACGGATGTAGTGCTCGTGGGCGCAGGCATCATGAGTGCCACGCTGGGCGCATTGCTGCGCCAGCTGCAGCCCGATTGGTCGATCTCGACCTTCGAGCGGCTCGATGCCGTCGCAGCCGAGAGCAGCGACCCCTGGAACAACGCGGGAACCGGTCACTCCGCCCTGTGTGAGCTCAATTACACCCCGGAGAACTCGGACGGCACGGTCGACATCAAGAAGGCCGTCAACGTCAACGAGCAGTTCCAGGTGTCTCGCCAGTTCTGGGCACACGCGGTCGAGCAGGGCGTCCTGACTCAGCCCAAGGAATTCATCAACCCCATCGCACATGTGAGCTTCGTTCACGGTGAGGCCAACGCCAAGTACCTGCGTGCTCGCTACGACGCACTTGCCGGCCACACGCTCTTCCGCGGTATGGAGTACATCGACGATCCGGCCGAGTTCAGCGAGCGTCTGCCGCTGATGGCCAAGGGACGCGACTTCTCCGATCCCATCGCGCTGAACTGGAGCCAGGACGGCACCGACGTCGATTTCGGAGCGCTCACCAAGCAGCTCATCGGCTACATCGGTAAGACCGGCGGCAAGATGTACTTCGGCCACGAGGTCACCAACCTGACCCAGAATTCGGACAAGTCCTGGACCGTCAAGGTCACCAACCGTCGTACCGGTGAAAAGCGCACCGTGCGCTCGCGCTTCGTGTTCGTCGGTGCCGGTGGCGGCGCCCTGCACCTGCTGCAGAAGTCGGGCATCAAGGAAGCCAAGGGCTTCGGCGGCTTCCCGGTCAGCGGCGCTTTCCTGCGCTGCACAAACCCCGAACTCATCGACCAGCACAGCGCCAAGGTCTACGGCAAGGCTGCTGTCGGCGCCCCGCCCATGTCGGTGCCGCACCTCGACACCCGCGTCATCGGCAACAAGCCGGGACTGCTGTTCGGCCCCTACGCCGGATGGTCGCCGAAGTTCCTCAAGCAGGGTCGCGTCACTGACTTGCCCGGCTCGGTCAAGCCCAACAACATCCTCTCGATGCTCGGCGTCGGTGTCAGCGAGCTCGGCCTGGTCAAGTACCTGGTCAGCGAACTCGCCAAGAACGAAGCCGGGCGTATCTGGGATCTGCGTGAATTCGCGCCCAAGGCGCAGGCCCAGGACTGGGAACTCATCACCGCCGGCCAGCGCGTCCAGGTGATCCGCCGGGCCAAGGGCAAGGGTGGTGTTCTCGAATTCGGCACCGCTGTGGTCGCCGCTGAGGACGGTTCCATCGCCGGTCTGCTCGGTGCTTCGCCCGGTGCGTCGACGGCCGTCCCGGCGATGCTGGACGTCCTCGAGCGCTGCTTCCCGACCGAGTTCCAGGGTTGGAAGGGCAAGCTTCGTGAGATGGTCCCGTCCATCGGCGTCAAGCTCACCGACAACGAAGGCCTGTTCAACCAGGTGTGGGATTGGTCCTCGAAGGTCCTCGAGCTCGATTCCGCCGGCGTTTCCGAATCCGTTCCGGTCGCGGATACCGCCGCGACTGTGTGATAGTCCAACCCATGACGGCAACAGCAGCTTTGAAGCGTTCATGGGCACTCGATCTCGACAACAAGACGTTCTACGAGTTGTTGAAGCTTCGAGTGGAGGTCTTTGTCGTCGAGCAGGCCTGCCCGTATCCCGAGTTGGATGGGCGGGACCTGCTGACGGAAACACGCCACTTCTGGCTCGAACAGGACGGCCAAGTGGTGTGCACGCTCCGTCTGCTCGAAGAGCACGACGACGGAAACAAGAGCTTCCGAATCGGGCGTCTCTGCACCTCGCGTCAGGCTCGTGGACAGGGTCACACGACCCGTCTCCTGCAGGCCGCACTGGCCGAGGTCGGTGAAGCGCCGTGCCGGATCAATGCGCAGACCTACCTGGTCGAGATGTACGCGAAGCACGGATTCAAGGCTGACGGCGAAGAGTTCATCGAAGACGGCATCCCGCACACCCCGATGCGTCGTGGTGGGGGAGAGCCATTCGTGGCTGTCAGCTAGTTTGTTCGAGATTTGACCCTGGTCGGCTCATGGGAAAGTGAGCCGACTAGGGTTTTTTCGATACCGAATGTTCGCGGGGAAGTCCTGTTCGATTCAGGCGCGGTCCCGCCACTGTGAAAGATCTCTCCTCTACCGATCGTCCGGGAGATCTCAGCCAGGTTGCCGCGGCATTCGAGTGCAGCCAAATTCTCGGCGAGGAAACCGAGAGGTGGAGGGATATCGACGTGCGAAGTGAAGAAGATCGACCAGTGGCGGGCTTCCCGTTCAGTGCTGTGGTCGGCCAGGATCAATTGCGATTGGCGCTGATCCTGTGTGCGGTACATCCGGGGATCGGTGGCGTTCTGGTCCGCGGTGAGAAGGGAACTGCCAAGTCGACGGTCGTGCGCGCGCTGACTGCGCTGCTGCCCGCAGTCGACGACGCCGGAACGACGCGACCGGCCCGCTTGGTGGAACTGCCCGTCGGCGCCACCGAAGACCGGGTGATCGGTTCGATCGACTTGGAGAAGGTCCTCCGCGACGGGGAACGCGCTTTCCAACCTGGACTTCTCGCGGCCGCTCACCAGGGCGTTCTGTACGTCGACGAGGTGAATCTGCTTCACGACCACCTGGTCGACGTGCTTCTCGACGCCGCGGCGATGGGCCGGGTTCACATCGAGCGTGACGGCATCTCCCATTCGCATCCGGCCAAGTTCGTACTCGTCGGCACGATGAATCCCGAAGAGGGAGAACTGCGTCCACAGTTGTTGGACCGTTTCGGTCTGGCGGTCGATGTCGCAGCTTCTCGCGACGTCGACGTTCGCATGGAAGTGGTGCGTCGCCGCCTCGACTACGAGCGCGACCCCGAGGCGTTTGTCGCTCGGTACGAATCAGCCGATCAAGAGTTGGCAGCCGAAATCCTCACGGCGCGTGAGAAACTGGACTCCGTTGAGTTGAGCAATCGGGAGCTTCGTCGTATCGCCTCACTGTGTGCGTCGTTCGACGTCGACGGAATGCGCGCTGACTTGGTGCTCGCGCGCACCGCGACCGCCCACGCCGCGTGGCGAGGCGACAGTGAGGTCACTGCGGAGGACGTGCGAGTGGCGGCAGAACTGACGCTGCCGCATCGCCGCCGCCGTGACCCGTTCGACGAGCCCGGCTTGGATCAGCAGCAGTTGGACGATGCACTCGAGCAGGCTGATCAGGATGCCCAGTCGCAGGTCGAGGACGACGCGCGTGACGGGGAGCCCGAACCTCCCGAGAATCCCGACGGTCGTGGCCCCGAAGATGGCGGCTCCGGTGATGGGGGACCAGGCGATGAGGGGCCGGACGATGACGGCCCGGAAGACCCTGACGGGCCAGGTGGGGGAGTGCGCGCCACTGATCGACCCTCGGCACCACCGGCCGGCGAATTCAAGGCCAAGCTCCTCGAGGTTCCGGGAGTCGGTGAAGGTGCACCGGGACGCCGCTCGCGATCCATGTCGTCCCGCGGACGGGTTGTGCGATCCACCCGGGAGCGTGGGCACGGGTTGCATTTGACGAGCACGGTCTTCGCCGCAGCCGAGTCCCAAGTTGCGCGCGGTCGTACTACGGGGCGGCTGCGACTGGCACCGGATGATCTTCGCGGCGCGATTCGTGAAGGGCGAGAAGGCAATCTGATCGTCTTTGTTGTCGACGCCTCGGGGTCGATGGCAGCACGCGATCGGCTCTCCGCGGTCACCGGTGCCGTCGTCTCGCTGCTCCGCGACGCCTACCAGCGCCGCGACAAGGTCGCCGTCATCACTGTTCGCGGCCGCGAAGCGGAGCTCGTACTGCCGCCGACGTCTTCGGTGGACATCGCCGTTCGCCGTCTGCAGTCCATGCGTACCGGCGGCAAATCCCCACTCGCAGAAGGATTCCTGCGTGCCCGCGAGGTGGTTCTGCGTGAGCGCCTTCGTGACCCACAGCGCCGCGCCCTCGTCGTCACGCTCACCGACGGCCGAGCTACCGGTGGCAAGGACGCGCTGCATCGCGCCCGCGTCGCCGCGCATCTTCTTGCCGATGCGTCCGTTGCGTCCATCGTCGTCGACTGCGAGACCGGCCTCGTTCGTCTGGGGTTGGCGGCCGAGTTGGCCCGAGAACTACGTGGCGGTTACGTCCGCCTAGCCGAATTGTCAGCGCAGCAGGTCGCGGGTGTCGTCCGCGCCGCAGCCTAGATCCCAGCTCAGGAGTTCACGATGCCCAAGGGTGTTCCCGAGACAGTTCCCGACGACGGTCTGACCACGCGTCAGCGTCGTAACGCACCGGTGCTCGCCGTGCACACCGGCCCTGGAAAGGGTAAGTCCACTGCCGCTTTCGGCATGGCGCTGCGCGCCTGGAACCAGGGGTTCGACATCGGCGTCTTCCAATTCGTGAAGAGTGCCAAGTGGAAGGTCGGTGAGGAAGCCGCATTCCGCGCGCTCGGAAACTTGCACGACGAAACCGGCGTCGGTGGGCCGGTGCAGTGGCACAAGATGGGCGAAGGCTGGTCGTGGACACGCAAGGCCGGTAGCGAAGAAGACCATGCCGCTGCCGCCGCTGAGGGATGGCAGGAGATCGCGAGAAGGCTTGCAGGCGAGGAACATCGATTCTATGTCCTCGACGAGTTCACCTATCCGCTCAAGTGGGGCTGGGTCGACGTCGACGAGGTCGTGCAGACATTGCGTGATCGTCCGGGCAACCAGCACGTAGTCATCACGGGACGCGACGCCCCGCAGGCGTTGATCGACGCAGCCGACCTCGTGACGGAGATGACCAAGATCAAGCACCCGATGGATGCCGGCCGAAAGGGCCAACGGGGCATCGAATGGTGAGTTCTTCCACACCGGCCGTGGTGATTGCAGCCCCTGCCTCGGGTAGCGGAAAGACTACGGTGGCTACGGGATTGATCGGCGCGCTCCGGCGGTCCGGCAGCAGTGTCGCCCCTTTCAAAGTGGGGCCGGACTACATCGATCCCGGTTATCACGGGCTCGCCGCGGGGCGACCTGGACGTAACCTCGACACTGTCCTGGTGGGCCCGGATCGCATCGGCCCGCTCTACCGGCATGGAACCGCCGGCTGCCATATCGCAGTGGTTGAAGGTGTCATGGGCTTGTTCGACGGCAAGATCGACGAGGCCAACTCGCAGCCGTCAGCCGAAGGATCGACGGCGCAGGTCGCGTCGATCCTCGGTGCGCCGGTGGTTCTCGTGATTGACGCCCGTGGACACAGTCAGAGTCTGGCCGCCGTACTGCACGGCTTCGCGACGTACGACGCGGGTGTGCGCATCGGCGGCGTCATCCTCAATCGTGTCGGCAGTGCTCGCCACGAACAGGTGTTGCGGCACGCGTGCGACAAGGTCGGCGTCGCGGTGCTCGGAGTTGTGCCGCGGTTGACGGAACTCGAAGTGCCCTCCCGTCATCTCGGGTTGATCCCGGCGGCCGAGCACGGCGCGGCCGCCGTGGCCGCGGTGGACGCGATGTCCGACCTGATTGCCTCGCACGTCGATCTCGGCGCTGTTCGCGCGCTGGCCGCATCGAACGTGAGTTCAGCTGTGTGGGATCCGGTTGCCGAAGTCGGCGAACACGGCGACTCTCGACCTGTGGTCGCCATGGCTGGTGGACCTGCCTTCACCTTCGGCTACGCCGAGCACCGAGAACTGCTGACCGCTGCCGGTGCCGACGTCCAGGTGTTCGATCCGTTGCACGAAGAGCTTCCCGCGGGAACTGCCGCTCTGGTCCTTCCCGGCGGATTCCCGGAAGAGCACGCGGTCGATCTTGCGGCCAATACCGTTCTGCTACAGCAGGTTCGTGACCTGGCGGACGGCGGTGCGCCGATCCATGCGGAGTGTGCCGGTCTGCTCTACCTTGCTCGCAGCCTGGACGGTCACAGCATGGCCGGTGTTGTCGGGGTGGATGCGACGTTCGGGAAACGCCTGACCCTCGGGTACCGGGAAGCGGTCGCGATCAGCGACTCCAGCCTCTTCGACCCCGGCGCCCGCGTCACCGGCCACGAGTTCCACCGGACCTCGCTCGTCTCGGCCGACGCCGACGGGTGTGCAAGTGCATGGGGTTGGCGGCTCTGGGACGGCGGCAGCGTCCGCGAAGGATTTGTTCGCGGCGGCGTCCACGCGTCGTATCTCCACACTCATCCGGTGGGGCAGCCTGAATCGATCGCGAAGTTCGTCGATGCCGCCCGAGGGTGACCTCTGTCTTGGCGTTGGATTCACGACGAGTGCCACCGCGAAGGACATCGTCGCTGCGGTGAACGCCGTACTGCGAGGGAAGATCGTGGTACTCGCCACTGCGACGGCAAAAGCTGAGTCTCCGGCTCTGCTGGCAGCGGCCGATGAACTGAACGTCCCGATTGTGAGTTTCGCCCCGGACGTACTTGGGCGAGTTCAGGTTCCGTCACCGTCGACTCGCGTCGAGCACGCGATCGGGACGGCAAGCGTCGCGGAAGCGGCGGCGATCCTCGCCTCCGGGGGCGGCCAGCTCGTAGTGACCAAGACTGCCAGCGATGGAGTGACCGTAGCCGCGGCCCGTAAAGTTCCCTCCAGCTTGAACAATTCTGACGACGAAACGGAGTGCGAGTGAGCGAGTCCACCGCAGACGAGACCAACTACCTGGTCGGCCTCAACCTGACCGATCGACGCGTGGTCGTGTTCGGCGGTGGCACGGTGGCTCAGCGCCGTCTCGGACTGCTTGTTGCATCCGGTGCCCGTGTTCATGTCATCAGCCGCGCGTTCACTCCAGCCGTCGAAGGCATGGCCACGGCCGGGCAGATCACGGTCGAAGAGCGTCCGTACGCCGATGGTGACCTCGAAGGTGCGTGGTACGCCATCGCGTCGACCGACGAACCGGAAACCAATGCGGCGATCGTCGCCGAAGCGGAGCGTCGCCACATCTTCTGCGTGCGCGCCGACAACGCGAAGCACGGCACCGCAGTAACTCCCGCCAGTGCCGAGTACGACGGCATGAGCATCGGAATTCTGGCCGGTGGCGATCACCGTCGTTCGGCAGCGGTCCGCACCGCCGTTGTCGAAGGTCTCCAGTCGGGCGTGCTCGCCGATACGGCCGAGCCCGCCGCTGCGGGTGTAGCCCTGGTCGGTGGTGGCCCCGGTGACCCCGATCTGATCACCGTGCGCGGCCGCCGGTTGCTCGCTCGCGCCGACGTCGTCGTCGCCGACCGATTGGCTCCGCCGGAGTTGCTCGCCGAACTGGGTCCAGACGTCGAGGTCATCGACGCCGCGAAGATTCCGTACGGCCGCGCCATGGCACAGGAGGCCATCAACGCCGCGCTGATCGACAACGCCAAGGCCGGCAAGTTCGTCGTCCGGCTCAAGGGCGGTGACCCGTACGTCTTCGGGCGGGGATACGAAGAACTCGAAGCGTGCGCCGCTGCCGGCGTTCCGGTGACCGTAGTGCCCGGAATCACGAGCGCGATCTCGGTCCCGTCGGCCGCAGGCATCCCGGTCACCCACCGCGGCGTCACACACGAGTTCGTCGTCGTGAGTGGGCACGTGGCGCCGGATCATCCGGATTCGCTGGTCGACTGGTCGGCGCTGGCCAAGCTGCGCGGCACGATCGTGCTGCTCATGGCGGTGGAGCGCATCGATCAGTTTGCCAAGGCGCTCGTCGACGGTGGACGCCCGCCAACCACCCCGGTCGTCGTCATCCAAGAGGGCACACTTCGTACTCAGCGAGAGGTGCGTGCCGATCTCGCGACCGTTGCTCAGCGCGTCAAGGACGAGGAGATCAAGCCTCCGGCGATCATCGTGATCGGGCCGGTCGCGGGCTTTTCTGTCGATGCTGGGTAACGTGAAGTCTTGTGTCTGATTCCCCAACATCTGAAACCGCTTCGGCGAATGCCCCGGTAGCGACTCGAGTCATCGGGCTCGCCATCATCGTCCTGAGTGGTTTGCAGATGATGGTGGTGCTCGACGGCACTGTCGCGAACCTCGCGCTGGCGCCGTTGCAGGCAGACCTCGGGCTGAGCGACAGTGGTCGTAATTGGGTGTTGACCTCGTACGCGCTTGCGTTCGGTGGGCTCATGCTCCTCGGTGGTCGCCTCGGTGACGCGTACGGGCGCAAGAAGATGTTCATCGCGGGAGTCTCGCTGTTCACGGTGGCATCGTTGCTCTGTGGTCTCGCCCTGAACGAGGGCATGTTGATCGCAGCGCGGGCGCTTCAAGGTGTCGGCGCAGCCGTGGCGTCGCCCACCGCCTTCGCCCTTGTTGCCACGACTTTCGCCGCGGGTCCGGCTCGTAATCAGGCCATCGCGATTTTTGCCGCCATGACGGGCGTCGGATCGATCGCCGGTCTGATCATCGGCGGCGCATTGACCGAGGTGTCATGGCGTCTGATCTTCCTCATCAACGTCCCGATCGGTATCGCGCTCGTCGGCATGGCGTTCCGCGCCCTTCGCGAGACGAATCAGACGCGTCTGGCTTTGGATGTCCCCGGCGCGATTCTCGCAACCCTCGGTTGTACCGGTGTTGTTTTTGCTCTCACCGAAGGCCCGGAAATGGGATGGGGGAGTATCGCCGTCATCGGTGCACTGGCGGCCGGATTGGTCGCCCTCGCCGCCTTCCTCTTCGTCGAGCGAACTGCGGACAACCCGCTGTTGCCCTTCTCGTTGTTCGCCGATCGCAACCGTGTCGCGACGTTCCTCGCCATCTTCTTCGTCGGCGGCGCGATGTTCAGCATGACGGCCTTCGTCGCGCTGTTCGTGCAGGACATCATGCAGTATTCGCCGTTGCGTGCCGGTATCGCGTTCATTCCGTTCGCGTTCGGATTGGGCGCCGCCGCGTCGGTTGCTTCCAAGCTCGCCGTGAAGGTTCAACCCCGTTGGCTTGTCCTCACCGGCGTCGTGATCATGATCGTCGGACTCCTCTACGGATCTACTCTCGATTCCGATTCCACCTACTTGGCCAACTTGTTCGTGCCCGTGATCGGGATCGGATTCGGTATCGGCCTCGCGATGGTGCCCTTGCCGCTGTGCGCGATCGCCGGTGTCCCGGAGACCGAGATCGGCCCGCTGACGGCCATCGCTCAAGTTGCCCAGACGCTCGGTGGACCTCTGGCGCTGTCGGTAATCGGTGCGATGGCGACGTCGAAGACGCTCTCGCTCGGCGGCACTTCGGGCAAGGCCGCGGACATGAATCCGGCGCAATTGATCGCACTCGGAGAGGGATACACCTTCGCACTTGTGGGCTGCGCGGTCTGCGCCGTGTTCGCCGGTATCGCGGCGCTGTGCATCAGGTTCACACCTTCTCAGGTAGCCCAGGCACAGGCTGCGGAGAAGGCAGCTCAGGGAATCGCCTGATCAGTCCTGTTTTTCCGCTTCGCTAGCCGATACGATCGTTGCAGGACGTGCCGAGAGTCTCGACGAATCGGGGTGCCGTGATGCGGATCGCGGACATATTGCGAAACAAGGGCAACAGCATCGTCACCATTGAAGCCCACACGACGGTCAACGGGTTGCTGTGCGATCTTGCCCGTCACAACATCGGAGCCATGGTGGTCGTCGACGACGGCGCGGTTGTCGGCATCATCTCCGAACGCGACGTTGTGCGACGCCTGCACGAGCGTGGCCCGGACCTTCTCGGGATCCAGGTTTCCGAGGTCATGACTGCCCTGATGTACACGTGCGTTCCGGCAGACGCCGTGGACAGCATTGCCGCGATCATGACCGAGCGTCGAATCCGGCATCTGCCGGTCATCGAGGACGGCAGCCTTCTTGGCATCGTGAGTATCGGTGACGTCGTGAAGAGCCGCATCGACGAGCTCAAGAGCGAACGCGATCAGCTCGAGTCGTACATCGATCAGGGCTGATCGATAGTCCATCGCACGGTGACTACTCTCGTGTGATGGCCGCAATCCAGGAATCCACAGCAGACACGGTCACCATAGTGGCCGGCCTCGAGAGCACCTTCGCTGACGAACTCGGCGCTCTGACGGTGCCGTGGCATGGTGCTGCCGCCCCTGACCCGCAGTTGCTCGTGCTGAACGAGCAGCTGGCTGCGTCGTTGAGATTGGACGTAGCAGCGCTGCGAAGTGCGGACGGGGTTGGCGTCCTGTCCGGGTCGACGGTGCCGGTCGGGGCCACTCCGGTGGCGATGGCGTATGCGGGTCATCAGTTCGGTGGGTACGCACCAATTCTCGGGGACGGTCGGGCGTTGTTGTTCGGAGAACTCGTCACCAGTGACGGGCAGCGAGTGGACTTGCATCTGAAGGGCTCCGGGCGCACGCCGTTCTCTCGGGGCGGCGACGGGTACGCGGTCGTAGGGCCGATGCTGCGCGAATATCTGGTCAGTGAGGCGATGTACGCCCTCGGTGTCCCCACTACGCGCGCGCTGTCGGTGGTGGCGACGGGCCGAGACGTTCGCCGCAACGGCGCAGAACCGGGTGCTGTGCTTGCACGGGTTGCGTCGAGCCATATTCGAGTGGGGACCTTCGAGTTCGCGGCCCGGCAGGGCGAGGTCTTGCAGTCGCTCGCCGATTACGCGATCGCCCGGCACTATCCGGAGCTGACCGAAGTGCCGGCAACGGGTACACACAATCGCTACCTGAGGTTCCTCGAGGCGGTCGTCGAGGCGCAGGCGTCACTGGTGGCGAGGTGGATGCTCATCGGTTTCGTTCACGGGGTCATGAACACCGACAACACGACAATTTCGGGGGAGACCATCGATTACGGTCCGTGTGCCTTCCTCGACGTGTTCGATCCGGCGGCAGTGTTCAGCTCGATCGACCACGGCGGCCGCTATGCGTTCGGCAATCAGCCCGCTGTACTGAAGTGGAATCTGGCGCGCTTGGCAGAAACACTGTTGCCGCTGATCGATTCCGCACCCGACAATGCGATTTCCGCGGCGTCGGCAGTTCTCGACATCTTCGACGAGCGTTACGAGGGCCACTACGCGGCCGGCATGGCGGCAAAGCTCGGTCTGGCCCAACCGTTTGTCGATCGAGCGCTAGTCGACGATCTGCTGACATTGTTGGTGGAACACGGTGCTGATTGGACGGGCAGTTTCCGTGCTCTTGCGGACGAGTTGCGCGGAAATTCGGCGCCCCTCGACGACCTCGTGCCACGGGACCACATCGCGCCCTGGTTGCAGCGGTGGCAGGGCGCCCTGACGGAACAGGGACGCGAGGCCGTGGAGACCGCTGGCGCGATGGATCGCGTCAACCCGCTGTACATTCCGCGTAATCATCACCTCGATGCTGCCCTGCGCGCCGCGACCGACGGTGACCTCGCTCCATTCGAGAAGCTGTTGGAAGTGGTCACGCATCCATTCGACCGACGCGACGAGTGGGCTGACTACACCGCAGCGGCTCCGCAGTCTTTCAGCGAGACGTTCCAAACCTTCTGCGGCACTTGATAGACGAAGCCATCAATCCGTCAGGATGATCAGTTCACGCTCCGACGCGATTTCCACCCGCAGGCCTGCCTTCGACGCCACCCGCGCAACACCCTTGATATCGGTCGGTTCGGCGCGCGAGACCACCAGTGCACGGGCGAGCAAACCCTTGTGGTGCTTGTTGAAGTGACTGACCACCGTCCGGGTGCCGTCCGGCTTTTCGGTGAGCACGGTGGCTATCAATGCGTCCGGAACCGGTCCGAGGTCTTGGTAGGTGCCGGACCGTAGATCGATGACAAGGCCGTCGGCTTCGGCGGCCAGGGCCTTCGGCAGTTCCGGCTTCCACAGTGAGCGGAGCGTGCCCATCCCGGGCAGTTTGGACCCTCCGGAGAGGCGGTAGGCGGGGATCAGATCACCGGCGCGGACCGCACCGAACAGGGCGGAACCGATAGCGATCCGATCGAGGGCCTTGGCCTTCTGGGCGCGGGTGAACGTCTTGGCGTCGAGTGCGTCGAAGAGCACCCCGGTGTAGCGCTGCAGCGCGGGCCGCGTTGCGGACACCCACAGCTTGGCGTTGCGCTCCACTTCGTCCGCTTGCGTCGGACCAAGGCCGAGCGCTTCGCACGACGCCTCGACGTCAGCGGCCAGATCGACGAGCGTCTGAACCAGCAATTCGCGCGTTTCGGTCAACTGTGGCATCGACAGTTCGGCCAGATCGAGGGGCGCATCCTTGCCGCCGTCGGACTTGGTTTCTGAGGGAGGCAGCAGTACAAGCACGCTGTAACCGTACCGAGGCCCGCTCGGCCGACTGCGGCGACTATCCTTACACCTCGTGATTACCCGTCTGTCCCACCTGTTCCTGCGTACCCTGCGTGACGATCCCTCGGACGCCGAAGTTGCCAGCCACAAACTGCTGGTACGTGCCGGCTACGTGCGCCGTATCGCTCCAGGCGTCTACTCGTGGTTGCCGCTGGGACTGCGGGTGCTGCGCGAGGTAGAGCGTGTTGTCCGTGAAGAAATGAATGCCATTGGCGGACAGGAAATCCTGCTGCCTGCTCTCCTCCCGCGCGATCCCTACGAAGCGTCGAACCGCTGGACCGAATATGGCCCCAACCTGTTCCGCCTCAAGGACCGCAAGGGCAACGACTACATGCTCGGCCCGACCCACGAAGAGCTCTTTGCTCTGACGGTCAAGGGTGAGTACAACTCCTACAAGGACTTCCCGGTCACCCTGTACCAGGTGCAGACCAAGTATCGCGATGAAGAGCGTCCGCGTGCGGGCATTCTGCGCGGTCGCGAGTTCCTCATGAAGGATTCCTACTCCTTCGACCTCACCGACGAAGGCCTGACGGAGTCGTACCAGGCGCACCGCGGCGCCTACGAGAAGATCTTCACGCGTCTGGGCGTCAAGTACGTCATCGTCTCGGCTACCTCCGGTGCGATGGGCGGCAGTGCGTCCGAGGAGTTCCTCGCCGAGAGCGAGATCGGCGAAGACACGTACGTACGCTGCCTCGAATCCGGCTACGCCGCCAACGTCGAGGCCGTCAAGACTGTCGTTCCCGACTCGATTCCGTTCGACGGACTGCCCGAAGCCAAGGTGTACGACACCGCGAACACACCCACCATCGACACCCTCGTGGACTGGGCGAACGGTGCCGACCTCGGCCGCACCATCACCGCCGCCGACACTCTCAAGAACATCATGGTCAAGACGCGCCTGCCCGGCGGCGAATGGGAACTGCTCGGTATCGGCATCCCCGGCGACCGTGAGGTCGACGAAAAGCGCCTCGAAGCTTCGCTGGAGCCGGCCGAGTTCGTGATGATCACCGAGACCGACTTCAAGAACAACCCCTTCCTGGCCAAGGGCTACATCGGTCCGAAGGCGCTGCAGGCCAACGGTGTTCGCTACTTCGTCGATCCGCGCGTCGTCGACGGCACGAGCTGGATCACCGGCGCCGACGAAGACGGCAAGCACGTGGTCGGCCTCGTTGCCGGTCGCGACTTCACCCCCGACGGAACCATCGAAGCCGCCGAGGTTCGTGACGGCGACGCCTCGCCCGATGGAGCCGGCACGCTGGTCTCGGCTCGCGGTATCGAAATCGGGCACGTCTTCCAGCTCGGCCGCAAGTACACCGACGTCTTCACCGTCGACGTCCTCGCGGAGAACGGTAAGCCCGTCCGCCCGACCATGGGTTCGTACGGCGTCGGAGTCTCGCGCCTGGTGGCTGTCATTGCCGAGCAGCATCACGACGAAAAGGGTCTGCGCTGGCCTGCCGAGGTTTCACCGGCCGATGTCTACCTCGTCATCGCGAACAAGGACGAGACTGCTCGCGCCGGTGCCGAAGGCCTCGCCGCGGAGCTCGACCGCGCCGGACTCGAAGTGATCCTCGACGATCGCAAGGCATCGCCGGGCGTGAAGTTCAAGGACTCCGAGCTGATCGGCATTCCACTGATCGTTGTCGTCGGACGCGGTTGGGCGGACGGCAAGGTCGAAATTCGCGACCGCTTCACTGGCGAGAGCCGTGAGATCGACGCCGACTCGGCGATCGAGGAGATCATCAGCGCAGTTCGCGGCTGATTCGAATAGTCGTCAGGGCCGCCGCAGCCACCTTCCGAGGTGTCTGCGGCGGCCCTTCTTTTCTGCCACAATCGTGGCTATGGAACGCGAACCGGATTGGGCAGAAGTCGACGGCTATCTCGTTTCCACGTTGGTAGGTGAAGATCCGGTTCTCGACGCGGCTCTCGCCGCCAATTCCGAGGCCGGTCTCCCACCCATCGACGTGGCGCCGAACCAGGGCAAGCTCCTCAACCTTCTGGCGCGAATGTGCTTGGCGCGCAATGTTCTCGAGATCGGAACGCTCGGCGGATACAGCACGATCTGGCTCGCTCGCGCGGTCGGTCCCTCGGGCCAGGTCATCACGCTGGAATTCGATCCCACCCACGCGGACGTCGCGCGGTCCAACATCGAGCGGGCCGGCGTGGCTGACCGGGTCGACATTCGCGTCGGCGCGGCGCTCGACAGTCTTCCGTCGATCGCGAAGGAGGAGCTGGGACCTTTCGACTTGGTCTTCATCGACGCCGACAAGGAGAACAACACCGAGTACGTGCGGTGGGCTTTGGCACTCTCGCATCCCGGAACCGTCATCATCGTGGACAACGTGGTGCGTGGGGGACATGTGTCGAACCCGGATATCGACGACGAGCGCGTCAAAGCGAGTCGAGCAGTGTTGGAGATGATCGCGGCCGAACCGAAGCTCGACGGCACTGCCATTCAAACCGTGGGTTCGAAGGGGTGGGACGGGTTTGCCGTTGCAGTAGTGAACGAGTGAGCGCAGACTCGAAGCGGTGAGGATGCTGGGGGCAGCAAAAGCGGCGTGGCGGTGGGTGCGCAGTGCACCCGGTACGTATGTCTGGCTGTTGGCCTTGCTGTTCACCACACTGTTCCTGCGGCATCTGCCCGATAACGTCGAGGAACGATTTCTCGGCAAGCGCTCGACCAATCTGCATCACCTCGCCGAAGACCCGCTACGAGTCCTGTTTTCGAGCGCCTTCTGGCTCGAAGGTGGCGGATGGTTGGGATACCTGGTGCTGTTCACGATCTTTCATGCCACAGCTGAGCGTTGGCTCGGGACGTGGCGGTGGTTGTGTGTTGTCGTCATTGCCCACGTCGGAGCCACGTATATCAGCGAAGGTGTTCTGTACGAAGGTATTCGGCACGGCTACGTGGCGGAGTCGGCGGTCAATACTCTCGACGTGGGTGTGAGCTACGGTCTGGCCGGCGTCATGGGGATTCTGGTGTACCGCATCGTCGATCCGTGGCGGTACGTCTACCTCGCGGGTTTGTTGCTCTTCTACGGGGTACCTCTGATTTTTGCCACCAATTTCACCGCCATCGGCCACATGTCCGCGTTGTTGCTCGGGTTGGCGTGCTACCCGATCACGCGTGCTCGGGCCGGTACGTGGAACCCGATGGACCTGTGGCATTCGCGAAGAATCGCAGGTCTTCCATGAATCGCACCGCGGAAAGTTACCCGCTGGTAGTTTAGCGTCATCGACGAAAGGTAATGACGTGTCAGGCACCGATGGATTGCTCTTCAACCCCCATACTTACGACCCCGCTCAGTTCGATCCGGAGACCCGCCGGTTGCTGCGAGCCACCATCGAATGGTTCGAGAGCCGCGGCAAGAAGCAACTGCTTCAGGACGACCTCGACGCCGTGTGGGTCTCCGACTTTCTCGAGTTCGTCGGCAAGGAGAAGTTGTTCGCCACGTTCCAGACTCCGGCGGCATTCGCCGACGGTGACGAGAACCGTCGTTGGGACGGAGCCCGCAACGCAGCCTTGAGTGAGATCTTCGGTTTCTACGGGCTCGCGTACTGGTACGCGTGGCAGGTCACGATCCTCGGACTCGGACCGATCTGGATGAGTGACAACGACGCTGCGAAGAAGCGTGCAGCACAGGAACTTGCCGACGGCGGTGTCATGGCGTTCGGGCTGTCCGAGCGCGATCACGGCGCCGACGTCTACTCCACCGACATGCTTCTGACTCCCGCCGACGGTGACGTCGTCTTCCGCGCGAGCGGCGAAAAGTACTACATCGGAAACGGCAATGTCGCCGGAATGGTGTCCGTGTTCGGGCGTCGTACGGATGTCGAGGGTCCCGAAGGCTACGTGTTCTTCGTCGCCGACAGTGCACATCCGAACTATCAGCTCGTGGACAACGTCCTGCGCGGGCAGATGTACGTCAGCAACTTCCGCCTCGACGACTACCCGGTGCGTGAGGAAGACATTCTGCACACCGGCGTCGCCGCATTCGAGGCCGCACTCAACACGGTCAACGTCGGAAAGTTCAACCTCTGCACAGGCTCCATCGGGATTACCGAGCATGCGTTCTTCGAGGCAATCACTCACGCGCAGAATCGAATTCTCTACGGCAACCCGGTCACGGACTTCGCCCACGTTCGCGCCGCCTTTGTCGATGCCTACTCACGTTTGGTCGCGATGAAGCAGTTCAGTGCGCGGGCGGTCGACTACTTCCGCAGTGCCAGCCTCGAGGACCGTCGCTATCTGCTGTTCAACCCGATGACCAAGGCCAAGGTCACGTCCGAAGGTGAAAAGGTGGTCGGGTTGCTGCACGACGTGATCGCGGCCAAGGGTTACGAGAAGTCCACGTACTTCCGCGAGGCCGCGCAGATGATCGGCACGCTGCCCAAGCTCGAGGGCACCGTCCACGTCAACGTCGGTCTGATCCTCAAGTTCTTGCCGAACTATCTGTTCAATTCAGCGGAGTTCCCGAAGGTCGTCACTCGCGACGACGCCGCCGACGACGAGTTCTTCTGGAATCAGGGGCCTACCCGCGGCGCTGCGAAGATTCAGTTCCACGAGTGGAAGCCCGTCTACGAGAAGCACTCGTCGATTCCGAACGTCGCTCGTTTCTATGAGCAGGCGATCGCGCTCACCGAATTGCTCACTGCCGCAGCGCCGGACGCGCAGCAGCAGAAGGATCTCGATTTCATGCTCAACGTCGGGCACCTGTTTTCCCTCGTCGTCTACGGTCATCTGATTCTCGAGCAGGCCGAGATCACCGGACTCGACGCCGACGTTGTCGATCAGATCTTCGACTTCCAGATCCGCGACTTCTCGGGATACGCGATCGCACTGCACGGAAAGCCGTCGTCGACGCCGGAGCAGCAGAAGTGGGCACTGGCCGCGGTGCGTAAGCCCGTGGTCGACGGCGAACGCTTCGACCGGGTGTGGCAGCAGGTCAAGGCGTACGACGGTGCATACGAGATGCGCGCATGACCGCCCCGGTGACGCGCGAGCAGTTGATGGCCGTCGTGGAGGGATCTCCGAAAGCCGTCGGCGCGCATGACCGCTCGACGTGGGTTGCCTTGTTTGCCGGCGAGGGGCAGATCAACGATCCTGTTGGTTCGCGTCCGCACAACGGTCAGGCGGCGATCGAAAGCTTCTACGACACGTTCATCGCCCCCAATTCGATCACCTTCCATGTCGAGCGCGACATCGTGTGCGGCCGGACGGTGTGGCGCGATCTGAGCCTCGCTACCGAGATGTCGACCGGAGTCGTTCTCGACGTTCCGATGCACTTGCGCTACGACTTGGTGGGGGAGCCCGATTCCTTGCGTATCGGAACCCTTTATGCGCATTGGGAATTGGCGACGATGTTGAGCCAGCTCGCTACTGCTGGTGTGGCGGGGGTGAAGGCGGCCGCGAAGTTGACCCCACAGCTGCTCTCGAACCAGGGGATCGGCGGGGCGCTCGGGTTCTCACGCGGCATCTTCGGCGTCGGAGACAAAGGCAAGAAGGCTGCGTCGCGGTTCCTCGATGCGGCCGCCGTCGGCCGGACGCCGCCGGTACCCGTCGAGCTTCCGGCGGGCACACAGTTGTCCAACGCTGATGTCAACGCTCTGCTCACCGGCGTGACGAAGAGCAAGATGCTGGTTGCCGGTCGCACCGTGACGGCGAGCGTCATCGTCTGCGGGGAACCGGCCATCGCATTGTTCGGCTTCGAGGCGAGCGGTCATCGACTCAATCGGGTGCGTTTCTTCACTGAGAGCTGATATAAAGCCCTCCACATGCAGGTCAGGCTCGGCGCGCCACTCCGGCGCGCCGAGCCTTCGCTTTTCGGGGAATTGTCAGATCGCCCCGAGATCCGCAGACAGCCAGTGCTGCGGATTCATGTAGATCGCTACCTGCTCGCCCAACTGCGATCGCGCGAATTCGAGGTATCCGTCGACCTTGTCCGGGGTCAGGTAACGCCGCGACACTTCGACCAGCATCTCGTCGGTGCCCGGAACGATCTTGTCGACGGATCCGCTGACGCTGACGTAACGGATTGTCGGATCGAGCCTTTCGGCCATCAACGAGAAATGCCCGGCTGACTCGATGAGTCGTGCCTTTCGAGAATCCTTGCCCGTGAGGATCCATGGTTTGCCACCGGGTGAGTACAGGTACCAGATCGGGACGGTCAACGGACCGCGCTCGGTGCCGTCCGCCACGGACAGCGCCCCGATGTGGGGTTCGGCCAGAAACTGTTCACGCTCATTTTCGGAGAGTGCCATTCCTCGAGATTACCGCGACGTTTGACATGGCGTTGTGACTCCGTACACAATCGATGTGCTCATTATGAACAGGCGTTCGTAATGCGAACATGTATCGATCTGGACTACTGGATCCGAACCGGTAGCGAACGCCCACAAGCAGTGAATGTCGAGGATCCGATGACCGCACCGCATACGCAGTCGAGTTCAATTACCGGTTCGCGTGGGGCGCGCGCCGCAATGTGGGTAGCACCGTTGTGTTGGATCGCTGTGCTTCTGGACGGATTCGACCTGGTCGTACTCGGCGCGGTCATTCCTTCGCTTCTCGACTACGACGCATGGGGATTGAGCACAGGCACGATCACGATGATCTCGACCTTCGGGCTCATCGGCATGACCATCGGCGCCCTCGTCATCGGCACTCTCACCGACGTCATAGGTCGACGCCGCGCGCTGCTGTACGCCGTTGCCGCATTCTCGATTCTCACTCTGTTGTGCGCAATTGCGCCTAACCCCTTCGTTTTCGGTCTGCTGCGCTTCCTGGCCGGTGTTGGACTGGGTGGCGCCCTGCCGACGGCATTGGCTCTGGTCAACGAATTCTCGAAGAAGCAAGGCGGCGGATCTGCGTCGACCATGCTGATGACCGGCTATCACGTCGGCGCCGTTGCCACCGCCGGGCTGGCGCTCGTCGTGATCGAACCTTTCGGTTGGCGAGCAATGTTCGTTGTCGGCGCACTTCCTGCCGTCGTCTTGATTCCACTCATGTTGCGGTATCTGCCGGAATCTCCGTCGTACCTTCTCGCTCACGGAAAGCGTGCCGAAGCCGAAGACATCGCTGCCCGTTACGGAGTCGGGCTCGAGGCCGCGCCTACGTCCGAAGCTGGGCGTGCCGAAGCCGCCAATCCTGTTCGTGCACTGTTCTCTTCGAAGTTCCTGCGTAACAGCATTGCCATCTGGATCACCAGTTTCATGGGCTTGTTGCTCGTCTACGGATTGAACACGTGGCTTCCGACAATCATGCGTGAGGCCGGTTACAACCTCGGAGCGTCGTTGACGTTCCTCCTGATCCTCAATGCCGGCGCTGTCGTCGGACTCTTGATCGCCGGGGGCGTCGCAAACAAGATCGGCCCGCGTACCGCCGCCATCGTGTGGTTCGCCGGAGCGGCATTGTTCCTGGCACTTCTGAGTGTGAAGGTGTCGTTCGGGATCTACGTGATGGTCTTTCTCGCCGGATGCTTCGTGTTCAGTGCACAGGTGTTGGTCTACGCCTTCACCAGCGCCAATCATCCTCCTCAAATTCGCGCGACAGCGCTCGGATGGTCGGCCGGTGTCGGTCGGGTCGGTGCGATCTGTGGCCCGATTCTGGGCGGAGTTCTCCTGGGCGCGGGTTACGCCGTGCCGTGGGGCTTCTACGCATTCGCGCTTGTCGGTCTGCTCGGTGCAATTTCGATCTCCTGCACACGGGTACGCATCTGAAATACCAGTTTCGCAGGTTGGTGCGCTACTGCTATCGTAAAACATGAGTATTAAGAGTAGCGCTATCATCGCGCCACAGGCACTGCTACCGACGACATCGTCTCGATCCGGTTTGTGGTGGGGCTTGCTCGGAGTGCTGGCGTTCTCGTTCACCGTTCCGCTGACGAGGGTCGCCGTCGCGGATCTCGACCCGTTGTTTGTCGGTGCGGGCCGCGCCGTCGTTGCCGGAGTCCTTGCGATTGTGATGCTTTCGGTCACTCGCGCGACGCTTCCGACGATTCGGCAATGGTTGCGCATCGCACTCGTGACTGTTGGTGCAGTTCTGGGGTTTTCACTGTTCACCACGTTTGCGTTGCAGACATCGCCGGCAAGTCACGCGGCGGTGGTGATCGGTCTACTTCCCGCGGCTACCGCGGTATTTGCCGTCGTTCGAGGAAAAGAGCGCCCCAGTCCGGGATTCTGGTGGGCAAGCGCCGCCGGTGCGGTGTCCGTCGTAGGGTTCGTGGCCGTCGCAAACGGTGGACTCGGCTCGTTCCATCTTGCGGACCTTCTTCTGT
This sequence comes from Rhodococcus sp. GB-02, assembly GCF_053470465.1. Lineage (NCBI taxonomy): Bacteria > Bacillati > Actinomycetota > Actinomycetes > Mycobacteriales > Nocardiaceae > Rhodococcus > Rhodococcus sp. GB-02. Next base: position 822,341 of record NZ_JBPUKE010000003.1, on the reverse strand, counting down.
TCGCCGCGGTTGTCTGTGCAGCGCTGGCATATTCGGAAGGTGCGTTACTAGCTCGCGAGATCGGGTCGTGGCAGACGATTGCTTGGGCATTGATTCTCGGACTGCCGGTCACGATGGCGTTGACGGTGGTGTCCATGGCGCAGACACCGGTCTCGGCTGATATGAACTCGTGGCTTTCGTTTGCCTACCTGGGGTGCGTGAGTATGTTTCTCGGGTTCTTGCCCTGGTACCGGGGCCTGGCGATCGGTCCCATTTCCACAGTGAGCCAAACACAGTTGGTTCAACCTGTACTCAGCATCGCGTGGTCGGCGCTGATACTCGGTGAGGCGTTGTCACCCTCGATCATGGCCGGTGGCGTCGTCGTAATCGTCTGCGCCTGGCTTGCTTTGAAGGCCCGAGTGGCAGCGCCGCGTGCTGTGTCGGCACGCGACGCGACTACTGCCACCGATGATTCAGAAGAGCGGGCCGCCACCGAAGGCACTGCGATGTGACGCAGGTTGTTTCCCGTTGGCGTCGGTGATTCCGTACTCGACGGCCGTCTCCGCCGTGATCAGTGTGTGACCGCTACGCGCGTTCACTTCTGGATCGTTGGCCAACGAGGTGATGACCTGACCGACGAATTCGGGGGTTTCAGCCTCGGCCAGCGAGAAGCCTTCGAAGCTCTCGATCCCGCTCGCTTCCATGCGTTCGTTGCGGATCAATCCGAGCCAGAAGGACAGCGCGGTGACGCCGGTTCCCTTCAATTCGACGGCCATGTCCGCGGCCATCTTGTCCAAGCCTGCCTTCGACATGCCGTACAGCACCGAGTGCAGGTACCCGCGGGTCCCGAATGACGAGATGTTGCCGATCACTCCGCTGCCCCGGGGAACCATTATCTTGGCCGCTTCCACCGAAGCAACGTAGTGGGCGCGTAGTCCGATCCCGATCAGCGAATCCCAATCGTCGATCGGCCTCTTCCAGAACGGATCAGCAAAGCCTGCATAGCCGGCCGGGTTGGCCCAGACGTTGTTGACCAGGAGATCGAGGCGCCCGGACTGTTCGTCGGCGATACGGGCAAACAGGTCGACGATCTGCTGATCGTCGCTGTGATCGCACTGCACGGCAATGCCGTGACCACCGCGCTCGGTGATCTCCGCTGCGGTGCGATCGAGCGGGCCGTCGGCGCCGACGGTTCCTCGTGCCGTCACATACACCGTCCACCCGTCGCTTCCCAGGGCGAGGGCAATGCCCTTACCGACGCTCCTGCTGGCACCGGTTACGAGCGCAACTTTTCCGTTTGTCGTCATCGCGGCCCACCCAACGAACCCTCGGCGATATCAGCGTCCGGGGACAGGGGAGTGGTGATCGACCACGTCTCCGTGAAGTGGCATTGACTCATTTTCCACACACCGTCCTCGATCACGTATTTGTCGTCGTATTCCCCGGTCATCAACTTCTCGGTGCGTCCGACGGTGTCGACCTGGCGGAACTGCAGGGTCCATCGACCTTCCGCGGAAATCTCCGAGGTCAGTGCGATATCGGGATGCAATCCGTGATGCATGTCGAGTACCGCGTACCGGCCGTCGACCTTACGGAGAGCGATCTTCTCGAAGATGTCCGCCATCGGCCCCGCGTCGTCGAACGCGCCGAGGCGGCCGTAGTCGATCGACGCTCCGGAACGGATGAAGCTGTTGCGGAACTGAACTGGATCCTTGGCGTCACATGCTCGCCAGTAGCCGTGCTTGAGCTTCTTGATTTCCTCGATCTGTTCGAGCGCGTCGAGGCGTTGTGCGAGATCCAACGTCGGTCCTTTTCGTCTGGGTTTCCCGGAGACATGTCGGATCGACTGTAGGGTGTCCTCAGTCACATGTGTGTAGCTTTTCCCAGTGAACGGTCAGGAATCGGTGTCGGTTTCGCTCGAGGATTCGTCGCCGGTGAGCGTGATCGCAGTCGAGTCGCTGAAGACGCTGCCCCAGAGCTCGCCGAGGGCGGGATCTTCTTCGGCGTGTTCGGGCGCCATCATTGCGAGCAGATTGTTGATCAGCATCCCGTTCGCAATGAACAAACGCGCTTGCTCGGGCGTGCAGCCGGTGCGCTCACGCAGCAGGGTGTAGATGCCGGACATGGCGGTCCGGGACACGGCGGCGACATCATCGGTGCTGGTGGCGAAGCCGTGCAACATGACAAGCAGTAGATCTCGGTCGAGAACCAATTCACCGTAGGCGGATCCGAGCTCGGCCCAGAACTGCGGATTGCTCGGATCGATCGTGACCGTATCCAATTTGTCGTCGAAGGTGCGCACGATTTCGTCGAGCGCGCGCGTGAACACCGCGTGGAACAGATCTGCCTTGGTTCCGAACATGCGCACGACGTAGGGCTGCGAGACACCGGCTTCTTTGGCCACGGCGTCCGTACTGGTACCGGAGTATCCACCCTTTGCAAATGCTCGCGTTGCCGCGGCAAGGACCAACGCGCGACGTTCCGGTGCGCTCATCCTGCGGGTACGTGGTTCAGCTGCACCGATCGACATGTTGACACGTTATCACCGGATAGCTTAATTTCGACTTAAGTAATCAATCAATGCCTTAGGGCACCTTCACGCGAGGAATCACGATGACCGTTCTGACGAAGTCCGGATCGGACGCCGCATCCGGGTCGGAAAACAGTGGAGGACGTAAGGTTCCGATCGCGATAGCGATGGTTGCTGCTTCTCTGCCCATGTTCATGGCCACCCTCGACAACCTCGTGATGACGAGCGCGCTACCGGTGATCGAGAAGGAACTGAATGCGTCCGTCGGGCAACTTCAGTGGTTCATGAACGCGTACACGCTCTGCTTTGCGACGCTGATGCTTTCGGCGACGACGCTCGGCGATCGGTGGGGGCGCCGCCGGATGTTCGTGTTCGGGATCGGGCTGTTCACGGCGGCATCGATTGCTTCGGCGTTGTCGACTACACCAAGCCTGCTGATCGCGGCCCGAGCCTTTCAGGGCGCCGGCGCTGCCGCGATCATGCCGCTCTCGCTCACTCTCCTCGTGGCAGCGGTACCGGAAGCCAAGCGCGCCATGGCAATCGGCGTGTGGGGTGGAGTCTCCGGACTGGGAATCGCGATGGGTCCGGTTGTCGGTGGAGCAGTAGTCGACGGGTTCTCGTGGCAGGGCATCTTCTGGATCAACGTGCCGGTTGCGATCGTCGCTGTTCCTCTTGCGTTGTACGCGCTGCGTGAATCGTCCGGTCGCACGCAGCCTCTCGATCTTCCCGGTGTCGCGCTCGCCGGGCTCGGCGTGTTTCTGGCGGTATGGGGAATCGTTCACGGCAACGACGAGGGCTGGGGATCCTTCGGAGTGGTGGCCTCGCTGGTGGGTTCCGCAGTTGCCTTGGCGCTGTTCGTTCTTCGCGAGATGAAGACGTCGCATCCGGTGATGCCCCTACGTCTGTTCCGCTCGCGCAGCTTCTCGATGGCGAACATCATCGGTTTGACCTTCTCGATCGGTATCTTCGGGGCGGTGTTCCTGCTGTCGCAGTACCTCCAGATCGTGATGGGCTACAGCCCGTTCCACGCAGGCCTGCGGACGCTTCCGTGGACGGCAGCGCCGATGATCTTCGCGCCTCTCGCAGGTTTTCTGGCGCCCAAGGTCGGGCTCCGTTCGCTCCTGCTGACCGGATTATTGCTCCAGGCCGGAGCACTGTTCTGGTTGGCCGCGTTGATCGGTCCGGACGTGACGTACGGGTCGCTGGTTCCTGCGCTGCTGATGGCGGGCATCGGCATGGGCCTGACCTTCGCGCCGAGTTCGACAGCTGTGCTCGTCGACATGGACGAACCCGATCACGGAACGGCCAGTTCGACGAATTCCACGCTTCGTGAGATCGGTGTTGCTCTGGGAATCGCTGTTCTCACCGCAGTCTTCCTCGCCGCTGGCGGTGCGCTCACTCCGCTGGGCTACGGCGATGCACTGACACCGGCTCTGCGCGTCGGCGGTTGCTTCGTGTTGGTCGCGGTGGTCGCGGCATTGTTCGTGCCCTCGCATCGCAAGGCCTGAACAACTGCACAGCAGTTACGTAGTCGGGTCCCCCGGAAACGCTGAGGTGGCCGGAGCGGTTCCCAGTGCGGACCGCCAACCGGCACCGCGGATTGCCGCATCGGTGAGGCCGTCGATTCCGAACGTGCGGAGTTGGTCGGTGTCGACTTGTTCGACAAATGCCCGGTAGGTCACGGCAGTGTCAGCTTCGATCTGTGCAGCCAATTGTGCTGCGGTAACGGCATCGGTCACCGGGAACGGAATCTCGTAGGCCGCCGCGGCTGTCGGCGGGGTCTCGCCGGTTTCGGTCGAGAGTGCGACGAGAGCATCGCGTCGAGCGCGGTGCGCAGCTGTGTGCGTGGCAACTTCATCGACACGGGCAGGGTTCGAAAATGCGGCGACTACTCCGTAGGCGAAGATCGCGGCATTCTCGGATTCGATGGCGGTCAGCAAGGCAGAACTCTCGGATCGACGGGTGTGCGAAGTGATCACGGAAGCAACACCGCAACCTGGGTTGAACACGACGCGCTGATCGAGCCGAGCAAGCCTGCGCGATAGCCGGACATCGTCCGCGCCAGGTCTGAGGCACTGCGCGCCGAATCGGCTAGCGAGGTACTCAGCGTGTCGACGCCAGTAGGAGCGTTCGCGGCCGAGGTTGACGGCGATGCAGTGGTCGTAGCGGCGCCGCCCGCTGCCCGTGCAATTTCGGCATCGAGTTCGAGTGCATGCGCTGTTCGTTCGGCGCTGATCGTCGTGAGCGAGGCCGACTTGTCCGGTGCAAGAGCGATCGCGGCGGTTGCCGCTGCCGCGTCCGAACGAGCTCTCTCGGCCTGGGCCGTCAGCTGGTCGACTTCTGCAGCCGCCTCCGCTGTGCCGTCGTCGGTGCAGGCGGACAAGGTGAAGGCTGCAGCGCCCAACGCTGCTGCGGTTCCCGTCATCTTGATCGCACTCCGCCGGGAGAGTGGGGTAGTGGTCATGGGCGTCAGCACCAGTCCATCGTGCCAGGTGGTCGGCCGATCGTTCGAATCCGCGGGTCGTGTTCAACTGTGACGTGCGTCGGGCACTCTGGTCACGGAGACGCGCAATGAGCGGTACTCTTGGATGCTTGCAGCATGTGGCACCTGGTGTCTTTTCATGCTCGCAGCCGCCCACGTCGACCGTCGACACAAGTCGGACAATCGACGACAACTGAAATGAGGAGTTCGCGAGATGCCGGTGCCATCCAGGGAGAGGGTGATCGAGCTGATCTCCGAACTCGTGCACGCCCAGGGTTACGACGTCGAAGACGTAGTCGTGACCAACGCGGGCAAGCACAGCGCGGTGCGCATCATGGTCGACAGCGATGCCGGGATCGAACTCGATGCCGCCGCAGAGATCAGCAGACTCGTTTCGGAACTCTTCGACAGTCTCGACGAAATCGGTGAAACGCCGTACACCCTCGAGGTGACCTCGCCGGGAATCGATCGTCCGCTGACGCTCGCGCGTCACTGGCGTCGAGCTCGGGGACGTAAAGCGCGCATCGATCTGGCCGGCGAGACCGTGGTGGGCCGTATCGGAACGTTGAACGACGATTCGGTTGCGGTTGTCATCGGTGGGCGCGGCGGACTGAGCGTGCGAGAGATAGCCCTGGCCGACGTACAGAAGGCAGTCGTTCAGGTGGAGTTCTCGAAGCCCAGTGAGGCGGAGTTGGAACTCGCGGGCGGCATTCCGGAGGGCCGTGCAGTCCCGTCGGATGCGATTGATGTCGGTGTCGACAGCGCTGAAGACGACGAAGCAGAATTAGAAGACGTAGAAAACGAAGAAGGGTTCGACAAGTGAATATCGACATTGCAGCGTTGCGAGCGATCGAAGCCGAAAAGGGTGTCTCGATCGAAACTGTGATCGCCACGATCCAGACCGCGCTGCTGACGGCGTATCGCCACACCGAGGGACACAAGCAGAACGCTCGGATCGACGTCAACATCAAGACCGGTTCCGTGCGAGTCATGGCGCACGACACCGATGCAGACGGCAACATGATCGGCGAGGAGTGGGACGACACTCCTGAAGGATTCGGCCGGATCGCGGCGACAACCGCACGCCAGGTCATCCTGCAGCGCCTGCGCGACGCCGAGCATGAGCGCAGTTTCGGTGAGTTCTCCACACATGAGGGTGAGATCGTCGGCGGTGTCATCCAGCGTGACACGCGAGCGAACTCTCGAGGAATGGTCGTAGTTCGCATCGGCAGCGAATCCAATGGCGCCGAAGGATTGTTGCCGCCGGCAGAACAGGTTCCGGGCGAGAACTACGAGCACGGTGAGCGCATCAAGTGCTACGTCGTCGGAGTTGCTCGCGGCGCTCGTGGCCCACAGATCACCCTGTCGCGGACCCACCCGAACCTGGTTCGCAAGTTGTTCGCCCTCGAGGTTCCGGAGATCGCGGACGGCAGCGTCGAGATCATCAACGTCGCGCGCGAAGCAGGACACCGTTCCAAGATCGCCGTTGCCTCACGCGTGCAGGGACTCAACGCGAAGGGCGCGTGCATCGGCCCGATGGGTCAGCGCGTCCGCAACGTCATGAGTGAACTGGCGGGGGAGAAGATCGACATCATCGACTTCGACGAAGATCCGGCGACCTTTGTCGGCAACGCACTTTCCCCGTCGAAAGTGGTCTCCGTCACTGTCGTCGATCCCGAAGCTCGTGCGGCCCGTGTCATCGTGCCCGATTTCCAGCTTTCGCTGGCCATTGGAAAAGAGGGCCAAAATGCCCGCCTGGCTGCGCGGTTGACGGGTTGGCGTATCGACATTCGTAGCGATGCGGCACCCGCTGCAGATGCGTCCGAGCGGCCCGCCACGTCCAACGGATAACGGTGGAATGCAGTGATCGAGACGGTTCGGCGGTAGAGTGGACAATGGTTCGACGTGAGTCCTCGGATTCTGCGCGCGTGAAACCCGGTTCGCCGGTTAGAACGTGTGTGGGGTGCAGGGAACAAGGGTCGGCTGTCGATCTGTTGAGGGTCGTGGTTGGTGAGCAGGGGCCGGAGGGCTCCCCGCTGATCCCCGACGTATCGCGAAGACTCCCCGGTCGAGGTGCATGGCTGCACCTGGATCCGAGTTGTCTGAGCCTGGCAGAGCGGCGCCGAGCATTCAGCAGAGCACTGCGAGTGTCCGGAAATCTGGACACGTCCGCTGTCGACCAACTGGTCGACGCAGTTCACACAAAAGCAGTACCTCTCGAGAAGAACAGGCACAAGCACTCATGAGCACACCGTGAAGCACCAACGATGAACGTCCATCGGCGATAACCCGAGGTCGTGCGGGACCCACATCTGTGGGATGCCTCCTGCTCGACCTCATCAGTGAGGAGAGCAGTGGCAGGCAAGGCCCGCGTGCACGAGTTGGCTAAAGAACTCGGTGTCACCAGCAAGGAACTACTCGCAACGCTCAAAGAGCAAGGCGAGTTCGTGAAGTCTGCGTCATCCACAGTGGAGGCGCCCGTCGCCCGTCGTCTGCGGGAGTCATTCCCGTCGGCAGGCGGAGCAGAAACCAAGACCGAGACCGGCGCATCCGCTCCGGCCCGCCCCGCGGCAAAGCCCGGTGCGCCGTCGCCGTCAGCTGCAAAGCCCGGCGCCCCGCGTCCCGGCCCCAAGCCGGCCGCACCCGCACCGGCCGCACCCGCATCGGCCGCTCCCGCAGCACCGGCACCGGCAGCCCCCTCGGCTCCCGCAGCCGCTGCTCCGGCAGCACCGTCCGCGCCGTCCGCGCCGGTCCCCACCCCGACGTTCAACGCTCCGAAACCAGCACAGCCGGCACGCCCGGCTCCGGCTGCTCCCGCAGCGTCGGCACCGGCAGCCCCCGCGGCTCCGGCCGCACCGTCCACCGGCGCAAAGCCCGGCGGACCGCGTCCGGGACCGAAGGCACCTCGCGTCGGTAACAACCCGTACTCCTCCGCTCCCGCCGAGCGTCCGGCACCTCGTCCGGCTCCCGGCGCGCCGCGCCCGGGTGCGGGTCAGGGCGGTTCGCGTCCGGCTCCGGGTCAGGGCGGTCCCCGTCCGGCTCCCGGCCAGGGTGGACCTCGTCCGGCTCCGGGTCAGGGCGGTCCCCGTCCGGCTCCCGGCCAGGGTGGACCTCGTCCGGCTGCAGGTCAGGGCGGACCCCGTCCGAGCCCCGGCTCCATGCCTCCTCGCCCGAACCCGGGTGCAATGCCTGCTCGTTCCGCTCGTCCCGCGCCCGGTGGCGGCGGACGTCCGGGTCGTCCCGGTGGCGCTCCCGGTGGTCGTCCGGGTGGCGGCGGTGGATACCGCGGTGGCGGCGCTCCCGGCGCCGGTGCCGGTGCAGGTGCTCCCGGTGGAGCAGCTCCGGCCGGTGGATTCCGCGGTCGTCCCGGCGGCGGTGGCCGTCCCGGCCAGCGCGGCGCAGCGGCAGGTGCATTCGGTCGTCCCGGCGGAGCAGTTCGCCGTGGACGTAAGTCGAAGCGGGCGAAGCGCGCCGAGTACGAAAGCATGCAGGCTCCCGCAGTCGGCGGCGTCAGGCTGCCACGCGGCAACGGCGAGACCATCCGTCTCGCTCGCGGCGCATCGCTGTCGGACTTCGCGGACAAGATCGATGCGAACCCCGCAGCACTCGTGCAGGCGTTGTTCAACCTCGGTGAGATGGTCACGGCAACTCAGTCGGTCAACGACGAGACGTTGGAGCTGCTCGGCGGCGAAATGAACTACGTCGTGCAGGTCGTCAGCCCGGAGGACGAGGATCGCGAGCTGCTCGACAGCTTCGACCTCACCTACGGCGAGGACGCCGGCGGAGAAGAGGACCTCGAGTCCCGTCCGCCTGTGGTCACCGTCATGGGCCACGTCGACCACGGTAAGACCCGTCTGCTCGACGTGATCCGTAAGGCGAATGTCCGTGAGGGTGAAGCCGGCGGCATCACGCAGCACATCGGTGCCTACCAGGTGCTGACCGAGCTCGAGGGCAACGAGCGTCTCGTGACGTTCATCGACACCCCGGGTCACGAGGCCTTCACGGCCATGCGTGCTCGTGGTGCCAAGGCCACCGACCTCGCGATCCTTGTTGTCGCAGCCGACGACGGTGTCATGCCGCAGACGGTGGAAGCGATCAACCACGCCCAGGCGGCCGACGTGCCGATCGTGGTCGCGGTGAACAAGATCGACAAGGAAGGCGCGAACCCGGACAAGATCCGGCAGCAGCTCACCGAGTACGGACTGGTGGCCGAGGAATACGGCGGAGACACCATGTTCGTCGACATCTCGGCGAAGCAGGGCCTCAACATCGACGCACTGCTCGAAGCAGTGCTGTTGACGGCCGACGCGTCCCTGGATCTGCGCGCCAACCCGGACATGGACGCTCAGGGTGTTGCCATCGAGGCGCACCTCGACCGTGGCCGCGGCCCCGTCGCTACCGTGCTCATCCAGCGCGGAACGCTGCGGGTCGGCGACTCGATCGTTGCCGGCGACGCTTACGGCCGCGTCCGCCGCATGGTGGACGAACACGGTCAGGACGTACACGAGGCACTGCCTTCACGTCCGGTCCAGGTCATCGGCTTCACGTCGGTCCCCGGTGCAGGCGACAACCTGCTCGTGGTCGACGAGGACCGTATCGCTCGCCAGATCGCAGACCGTCGCAACGCACGTAAGCGCAACGCGCTTGCAGCGAAGAGTCGTAAGCGCATCAGCCTCGACGATCTCGATGCAGCTCTGAAGGAACATTCACAGCTGAACTTGATCCTCAAGGGTGACAACTCGGGAACCGTGGAGGCCCTCGAAGAGGCTCTCCTCGGAATTCCGATCGACGACGAGGTGCAGTTGCGCGTCATCGACCGCGGTGTCGGTGGCATCACGGAGACCAACGTCAACCTGGCTGCTGCGTCCAACGCGATCATCATCGGCTTCAACGTCCGCGCCGAAGGCAAGGCAACGGAGCTGGCGAACCGCGAGGGCGTCGACATTCGCTACTACTCGGTGATCTACCAGGCCATCGACGAGGTCGAGAAGGCACTCAAGGGTCTGCTCAAGCCGGTGTACGAAGAGGTCGAGCTGGGCAAGGCAGAGATCCGCGCCATGTTCCGTTCGTCCAAGATCGGCAACATTGCCGGTTGCTTGGTCACGTCGGGCAGCATCCGTCGCAACGCCAAGGCACGTCTCATCCGCGACAGCAAGGTCGTCGCCGAGACAGTCACCATCTCCTCGCTCAAGCGGGAGAAGGAAGACGCAACCGAGGTTCGCGAAGGCTACGAATGTGGTTTGACCGTCACCTATTCCGATATCAAGATCGGTGACGTTCTCGAGTGCTACGAGCTTCGCGAGAAGCCGCGCGACTGATTATGTCGACACGGGCGTTGGGGCGGACGCACGTGAGTACTAGCTGACATGGACTCTCCCGGACTTGAACATTCAAGGCCGGGAGGGTCCATTCGGCTCTGTCTAGGGGGAAAATGTTTGTAGGGGCACTGGAGTTCGACATCCTTTTCGGGGATGTCCACTCACTCAAGGAAAAGCGTTCGATGCTGTCGCCGATCCTGACGGAACTCCGTCGATTCGGCGTGAGTGCAGCGGAGGCGGGGGAGCAGGGACGCCTGCGTCGTGCGCTCGTGGGCGTCGGGGTGGTCAGCTCGTCCGTCGATCACCTGCACGATGTTCTCGATCATTGTGAACGGGCAGTGGCCGAGCGTCCCGAGATTCAGTTGCTGGCAGTGAGAAGGCGAATCTTCGGCCCGGAAGACTGAGCGTCACCGATCGGTGTCAGTGAGCCACGCTTCCAGACGGCGTACCGAATCGAGTTCGTCGGAAAGGGATTCGGTGGCTTCGGGACTAACTGTGACGGTGTTTGTGCTCACGCTCGACGCTCCCGGTTGCCGTGGAGATCGACGACGGCCCTGCCAGCGGTGTGAATGTGCTCGAGGACCTCTGCGTATGGTGATTTGGTTGCCGGGTAGCCGATGGACGAGACTGTTGTCGGTAATAATTCTTGTTAACCAGAACTTTGATCGATCGAGTCACCTCGATTCGAGTGGCCAGGTAGAGGAGACTGACAGTCATGGTAGATCCAGCCCGGGCACGCAAGTTGGCAAAGCGTATCGGAACCATCGTCGCGACGGCGATCGATCACGAGATCAAGGATCCGCGACTCGCATTCGTGACCATCACCGACACCAAGGTCACCAACGATCTGCACGACGCGACGGTGTACTACACGGTCATGGGTGAGAAGGTCGATTCTGCGCCCGACGTGGAAGCCGCGGCTGCAGGTCTCGAGAAGGCCAAGGGCGTTCTGCGCTCGAAGGTTGGTGCCGGAACCGGAGTGCGATTCACGCCGACTCTGACGTTTGTCGCCGATACCGTTCCCGACACCGCGCGTCATATGGAAGAGCTGCTGGCCCGTGCCAAGGCCGCCGACGACGAGGTCGCCAAGGCGCGTGAGAACGCTCAGCCCGCCGGAGATGCAGATCCGTACAAGGAGCCGCGAGTGGCTTCGGACGAAGACGAGGCGTCGCCAGATGTTCGTGAAGCCGACTGACGCGCACCAAGAATGACGATCACCGCACTTTCGGACGTCGACCCCTGCGAGGCGAAGTTCGCTCAGGTGGCCGAGGTTCTCGAAGCAGCACACACGGTGACAATTCTCTGCCATGTGCAGCCGGATGCGGACACGATCGGCAGCGGACTTGCACTCGGCCTCGTTCTCGAGCGTCGGGGAGTTTCGGTTCAGGTGGCGTTCAGCCGGCCGTCGGCGCTGCCCGAGTCGATGCGTGATTTCCCCGGTGTCCACCTGCTCGTGGCTCCCATCGATGTTCGGGAAAACGTCGATGTTTTGGTGACCGTGGACGTCGGGAGCGAGGGGCGGCTCGGTGAGTTGGCGAGTCGACTCGCCGGCGCGAATCGCACGATCGTTCTCGATCACCATCGTTCCAATTCCGAATTCGGAACCATCAACGTCGTCGACGAAACCGCGGCTTCGACGACGGCGCTCATCGCGCGATTCTTCGATTCGTGGGGAGTCGCGATCGATCGCGATATCGCGCACTGTCTCTATGCCGGGCTGGTCACCGACACCGGCTCCTTCCGCTGGGGTGGACCGACCCCGCACGTGCTCGCGGCGCGTTTGCTGGCGACCGGCATCGACGGCGACGCGATTGCGCGAAAGCTGCTCGACACCCATCCGTTCGGGTGGTTGCCGATGCTGGCTTCGGTACTCGGGTCCGCGGTGCTGGTCCCGGAAGCCGCGGGTGGGCGTGGGCTGGTGTACGCGGTGATCCGACGCAGTGACATCGGCGATCTTCGTTCCGAGGAGATCGAGAGCGTCGTCGATATCGTGCGAACCACTTCGGAAGCCGAAGTTGCCGCGGTACTCAAAGAGTCGGTTTCCGGAAGCTGGTCGATCTCGTTGCGTGCAAAGTCGGCGATCGACGTGTCGGCGGTGGCCGAAAGTCTTGGTGGCGGCGGGCATCGGCTGTCGGCCGGATATACGTCGGCCAGTTCCAGCGACGAGATTGTTGTCGCGCTCGTCGCGGCACTCGGCTGAATCCGCGGCATTGAGCGAAACCGACGCCACCTCGGCGGGATCTTCAGCAGCTGATTTCGACGTCACTGGACGACGAATCTTTTCCCTCGCGTTTCCGGCACTCGGGGTGCTGGCGGCCGAACCCCTCTATCTGTTGTTCGACATCGCCGTGGTCGGTCGACTCGGGGCGCTTCCGCTGGCCGGGTTGGCGGTCGGTGGTCTGATCCTGTCATTGGTGAGTACGCAGCTGACCTTCTTGTCATACGGCACGACGGCACGCGCGGCACGGCTGCACGGAGCGGGCCGCGAGCGCGACGCGGTGGGCGAGGGCGTTCAGGCGACCTGGCTGGCGGCAGCGATCGGCTTGGCCTTGGTCGTGATCGTGCAGGTGATCGCCGGCCCGCTGACTTCGGCGGTGGCCGGGACTCCCGACATCGCCGCGGCTGCGGAAAGTTGGCTTCGGGTAGCGGTATTGGGTGTTCCACTCATCCTGGTAGCCCTGGCCGGCAACGGCTGGATGCGCGGGGTTCAGAACACGGTGCGACCGCTTCGGTTCGTCCTTGTCGGCCTGGGTATTTCGGCGGTCTTGTGCCCGATTCTCGTGCACGGTTTGCTCGGTGCTCCGCGTATGGAACTCGAAGGGTCGGCTGTCGCGAATCTGGTTGGCCAGACCGTTTCAGGTGTCCTGTTCGCTTGGGCGCTCTTTCGTGAACCGGTTTCCGCCCGACCGCATTTTGCGATCATGCGGGCGCAGATGCTGATGGGCCGTGACCTGATTCTGCGCAGCCTCGCATTCCAAGCGTGTTTCGTCTCTGCGGCTGCAGTGGCGTCGAGGTTCGGTGCTGCCGTCGTGGGTGCACACCAAGTTGTCCTCCAACTGTGGAACCTGGTTTCGCTCCTTCTCGATTCCTTGGCCATCGCCGCTCAGACGCTCATCGGAGCGGCGCTCGGCGGCGGATTCGCAGCCGCGGCGAAGAAGATGACCTGGCGGATCACCGCATGGTCGACGGTATTTGCCGTGTTGCTCGCGATCCTCTTCGCCGCCGGACACTCCGTGATCCCCGGACTCTTCACGTCTGACGCCGAGGTGCTCGGTCAGATGTCGATCGCGTGGTGGTTCTTCGTCGCGATCATGCCGGTAGCGGGAATCGTGTTTGCACTCGACGGTGTTCTACTCGGTGCCGGCGACGTGGTGTTTCTGCGCAACGCGACCATGCTCTGCGCAGTTCTCGGGTTTCTGCCCGCGATCTGGCTCTCTCTCGCCTACGACTGGGGGCTGGCCGGAATTTGGGCAGGGCTTACCGTGTTCGTAGTACTTCGGATGGTCGCAGTGTCGTGGCGAGCGTTTTCCGGCAAGTGGGCAGTGACAGGTCCGGCGACGGCGAGGCGCGGAAGTTCAACTGAGGAAGCAGAGGGATCGTGGCAGCAAAGTTGATGGCGGTGAGCGACATTCATGTCGGTCACAACGGCAACAAGCCGATGACGGAAGAACTGTTTCCGGATTCGCCTGACGACTGGCTCATCCTCGCCGGTGACGTCTCGGAGAAGACGGACGACATCCGGTGGGCGTTGAAGCTCCTTCGCAGCCGATTCGCAAAGGTCATCTGGATTCCGGGCAACCACGAGCTGTGGACGACCGCCAAGGATCCGGTTCAGATTCACGGAGCGCCGCGGTACGAATACCTGGTCAACATGTGCCGCGAACTCGACGTCATCACGCCCGAGGACCCGTTCCCGGTCTGGGAGGGAGACGAGGGGCCGGTCACGGTCGTCCCGATGTTCCTTCTCTACGACTACTCGTTCCTGCCCGCAGGTGCGCGGGACAAGGAACACGGGCTCGAGATCGCGCGGGACAAGAACGTCGTCGCCACCGACGAGTTCCTACTCTCGCCGCAGCCCTATGCAACGCGCGATGCGTGGTGCCGGGCGAGAATCGAATACACCCAGGCACGGCTGGACGCGCTCCCCGAAGGCACAAAAACCGTTCTCGTGAACCATTTCCCGATGGTCCGGCAGCCGACGGACGTGCTCATGTATCCGGAGTTCGCACTGTGGTGCGGAACCACTGCGACGGCCGACTGGCATGTGAAGTACAACGCGGTGTGCTCGGTGTACGGACACCTGCACATTCCCCGAACCACGTACTACGACGGCGTCCGCTTCGAGGAAGTCTCACTCGGATACCCACGTGAATGGCGTCGGCGCGGTCTGCCGGAGAAGCTGTTGCGTCAGATTCTTCCCGTGCCGGAGTACCCGCCGGGAACGCTCAACAAGTGGGGTGGCCACTTCAAGGTCACGCCCGAGCAGGAAGCCGAAGTCGAGCGCATGCGCGCCGGACGCTGAGAGGTATCGCTACGTGATCGAACAGATTCTTCCCGGTGGAGTCGCGACGGCCGAGGCCTTCGTCGATCCGCCCGGTCTGGTACCGCATCCCAGCGAGGAGGCGTTGATCGGCCGCGCCGTCGAGAAGCGTCGTCGCGAGTTCGTGACTACTCGGCACCTTGCGCGTCAGGCGATGGGCAAGCTCGGTGTTCCGTCTGCTGCCGTCATGCGCGGCGAGCGTGGTGCCCCGCTGTGGCCGCAAGGAGTGGTCGGGAGCCTCGCCCATTGCGACGGCTACCGCGGCGCTGTCCTCGCGTACTCCATGCAGGTCCGCTCACTCGGGATCGACGCCGAACCGCACGGCCCGCTGCCGGACGGGGTTTTGCCCGCGGTCAGCATCGAGGCGGAACGCACGTGGCTGGGTGCCCAGGAGACCGACGGTCCGGTGCATTGGGATCGAGTGCTTTTCTGCGCGAAGGAAGCCACGTACAAAGCATGGTTTCCGCTTACCGGGCGTTGGCTGGGGTTCGAGGACGCCCACATCACGTTCGAGGCGGAGTCGGACACTTCCGGAACTTTCACTTCACGTCTGCTCGTCCCCGGTGAGGCGACGTCCGGTCCGCCGCTCACCTCTTTCGGCGGCAGGTGGTTAGTGTCGGACGGGCTCATCCTGACGGCAATTTCGGTGCAGTGAGCGCGACTGGCAGAATCGGCACACGTGTCAGCTCGTGAAAAGCCTTCCTCCGGTCTTGTCGGCGCCGGAATCCTGATCGTCGACAAAGAGGCGGGTATCACCAGCCACGACGTGGTCGCTCGATGCCGCAAATTGTTGAACACCCGCAAGGTGGGACATGCCGGGACGCTTGATCCCATGGCGACCGGCGTCCTTGTTCTCGGGGTGGAGCGTGCGACCAAGTTGCTCGGCCTCCTGGCGCTGACCACCAAGGCGTATTCGGCGACCATTCGCCTCGGCGCAGCGACGGACACGGACGACGCCGAGGGTGAGGTCCTGACTTCCGCAGATGCTTCGCAGGTGACGGACGCGGAGATCGGCGCGATCGTGGCCACGCTGACCGGAGACATCAAGCAGATCCCGGCGAGCGTGAGTGCTATCAAGGTCGACGGTCAGCGCGCACACGCATTGGTGCGAGCCGGAGAAACCGTCGAACTCTCGCCCCGCCCGGTAACGGTCTCGACTTTCGAGGTTCTGGCTCGGCGAGATGTCCCGGGAGGGTTTGTCGATCTGGATGTCGACGTGGAGTGCTCGTCCGGTACGTACATCCGCTCGCTCGCACGGGATCTCGGTCGTGAGTTGGGCGTCGGCGGTCATTTGACGGCACTGCGCCGCACCCGCGTCGGGCCGTTCACTCTCGAACATGCGCGCACGCTCGAAGATCTCGCAGAACAGCCGGATGTGAGCCTCGACATCGATCAGGCCGCGCAGACGGCCTTTCCACATCGGCAGATCACGGCGGAGGAAGCCGAGGCGATCAGTCAGGGTCGTTGGCTCGAGCCGATCGGGATGAAGGGGATCTGTGCGGCCATCGATCCCACGGGTCACACGATCGCGCTCTTGCAGGAGAAGGGTCGACGCGCCAGTTCGGTAATGGTTGTGCGGCCGGCGACGCTGCGCGGATGATCGTTCGCGAGCGTGTCGAAAGCGACCTCGACGGTTGCGTCGATGCGCTGGCGCAGGTTCACGAGCGCGACGGTTATCCGGACACATGGCCGAAGATTCCACGACGTTGGCTCAGTTCGCCAACTCTGGTGAAGGCGTGGGTCGGTGAGAGTCACGGCCGTGTTGTCGGCCATGTCGCCCTCGACAGCTCGCTCGGAGGTGCGCCCACTGCTGCGGGCACGATAGCCGTGTCGCGACTATTCGTTCATCCCGGTTCACGCGGAAACGGCCTCAGTGGTGCACTACTTGACGCCGTGACGGATTTTGCCGTCGACCGTCGGTTGGGACTGGTGCTCGACGTCGTCGACGACGCTCTGCCGGCGATCGTGCTGTACGAGCGTCGAGGTTGGGTGTACGTCGACGAGAGGCTCGCCGACTGGACGCGGACTGACGGCGTCCGGCCGGTGGAACGTCGATACCGGCTGCCGCTCTGAGCGGTTAGACGAGCCAAATTGCTTGAGCGACTGGGCTTCCCAGGTCGATGGTATTCGGGCTGTCGCCGAGTCGCACGGACACGGTACCGGCGAAATCGCGGCGCTCCTCGACAGTGATCTCGACATCGAGACTGACGCCGACGGAATCGAAGTACCGGAGCATTTCGGGATCGGAATCGGAGATCCGGGCAACGCGGCCCCGTTCGCCGTTGGCGAAGTCGCTGAGCTGGCGGGCCGGGGGAGTCGGTACCGAACCATCGGTGGCGGGAATGGGGTCACCGTGTGGGTCGCGTTCGGGGAAGCCGAGTTTGGCGTCCATCCGGGAGATCATCAAATCGGAAACGGCATGTTCGAGGACTTCGGCTTCGTCGTGGACTTCGTCCCACCCGTACCCGAGTTCCTGAACCAGGTAGGTCTCGATCAACCGGTGGCGCCGGACCATGGACACAGCAGCGGCGCGGCCGCTGTCCGTCAAGGCGATGGAACCGTAGCGGGCGTGATCGACCAGGCCCTGGTCCGAGAGTTTGCGGATGGCCTCTGACACGGTCGAGGCCGAGACGCTCATCTTCTCGGACAGGAGCTTGGTGGAAACCCGTTCGTGGGACCACTCCTGGATCGTCCAGATGACCTTGAGGTAGTCCTGAGCCACCGACGAGAGCGCGAGCGTGTCGATTGCCGCGTCGTGCGCCGAAGTGTTGTCGCTGTCCGACGCCGATGATGCTTCCGGGGTTCCGGTCTTGTGAGCTGCCACAACGCTTAGCTTAGGCTACGAAATCCGGAACTTCCGTACGTGAGCGGCAGCACAGCGGTGATTCGCTGAGCGGGTCCGAACGTGACCCGCCGCTAGTGGACCCGTAGGCTGCCAATCGTGCTGAGATGGCGTGGTCTCGACGAAGTTCCGGCCGATTGGGGTCGTTGTGTGCTCACTATCGGTGTGTTCGACGGTGTGCATCGTGGGCATGCCCAATTGATAGCGAGAGCGGTTACCGCTGCCCGCAAACGTGGTGTTCCGAGCGTGTTGATGACGTTCGACCCGCATCCCATGGAGGTTGTGCGGCCGGGTAGTCATCCAGCCCAGTTGACGACGCTGCAACGGCGTGCGGAATTGGCTCAGGATCTGGGCATCGACGTCTTCTGCGTGATGCCGTTCACCGCTGATTTCATGAAGCTGACGCCCGAGCGCTATGTCCACGAAATTCTCGTCGAACGCTTGCATGTCGCCGAGGTGGTGGTGGGCGACAACTTCACCTTCGGCAAGAAGGCGCTCGGAAACGTTGATCTTCTGCGTGAGATGGGCGCTCGTTTCGGCTTTGCCGTCGACGGCGTCCAGCTGCTCGCCGAGCACGCGGTGACCTTCTCGTCCACCTACATCCGCTCCTGCGTCGACGCGGGCGACATGGAAGCGGCTACCGAAGCTCTCGGGCGTCCGCATCGTGTCGAAGGTGTAGTCGTGCACGGTGACAAGCGTGGACGCGAGTTGGGATTCCCGACGGCCAACGTTGCACCGCCGATGTTTTCGGCCATTCCGGCCGACGGTGTGTACGCAGCGTGGTTCACGGTGCTCGGCGCCGGTGAGGAACTCGGAACTGTCGTTCCCGGTCGTCGATATCAAGCCGCAGTGTCTGTAGGGACCAATCCGACCTTCTCCGGCCGGACCCGAACCGTCGAGGCGTACGTACTCGACACCGAAGCCGACCTGTACGGGCAACATGTCGCGGTCGACCTGGTTTCGCGGATTCGCGGGATGGAGAAGTTCGACTCGATCGAGTCGCTCGTCACGGCGATGAACCGGGACGTCGACCGTGCTCGCGAAATCTTGAGTGAGGACGCAGAGCGCAGCGTGGGTTGAGCGCAGAGCGCAGCGTTAGTGGCGGCGGCCACATTCGCTGTAGGCGTGCGAATGCGCCGCATTACTGCTGGTAGGATCTTCTCTCGGTGCGTGCTGCGGTTTGCGGTGGCCGCGCCCGATCTAGTTCCTTTCACGCAAACGTCATTACAGGAGTGAATCAAGTGGCATTGACCACGGAAGAAAAGAAGGTCGTTCTCGGCGAGTACGGCTTGCACGAGACCGACACGGGATCGCCCGAAGCTCAGGTGGCAATGCTCACCAAGCGCATCACCGATCTCACCGAGCACCTCAAGACCCACAAGCATGACCACCACTCGCGTCGTGGACTGCTCTTGATGGTCGGTCGCCGTCGTCGTCTGCTGAAGTACGTGGCAAAGACTGACGTCGCTCGCTACCGCACGCTCATCGAGCGTCTCGGCCTGCGTCGCTAGATTTTTCCTACGACGCTGATCGAAAGCAATACGGCACGCTTCGGTTTGCCGAACACTCCGTCAGCCGGCGAAGCCACGCATATACTGGGCTTCGCTGGCTTTCGGCGTTAGCTGCCGCAAGGCAGTTTCCGCTGTCGGCGCACATGCACAGTTGTCTATGCGCAGTTGTGCAGTGCGCAGTCAGCACACCGTATGCACCAGAGAACGTGGTGTCGGTTGTCGGTAGTGGTTCTCCGGACCGGGCAAGTGCCCGAAAGCTCCGGCGGACTTCGATCGACGGCCGCCCGAACGTCGTGACGTCCCGAAGCAGAAATCGCTCGCATAGCAGGAGCGTCTGCAATTCAAGAGGGGGACGTCCCTCGGTGCGCAGTTTCCACCAGGAGGGTGGACACGCCCGCGCGGGTACGGCGAAGACGAGAGGGAAGTGAAGAGAAAAGAATGACAGACAATTCCGTAGTAGAGGTCGACGAAGGCGTGTTCGAATCCACCGCCGTGATCGACAACGGGTCTTTCGGTACCCGCACCATCCGTTTCGAGACCGGACGCCTTGCTCAGCAGGCCGCCGGCGCCGTCGTCGCTTACCTGGACGACGAGACCATGCTGCTGTCCGCCACGAGCGCCAGCAAGCACCCCAAGGAGCACTTCGACTTCTTCCCCCTGACGGTGGACGTCGAAGAGCGCATGTACGCAGCGGGCCGCATCCCCGGTTCGTTCTTCCGTCGTGAGGGACGCCCTTCCACCGACGCGATCCTGACCTGCCGCCTCATCGACCGGCCGCTGCGCCCGTCGTTCGTCGACGGTCTCCGTAACGAGATCCAGGTCGTCGTCACGGTCATGAGCCTCAACCCTCAGGATCTGTACGACGTCGTGGCTATCAACGCCGCTTCCGCGTCGACGCAGATCGCGGGCCTGCCGTTCTCCGGACCCGTCGGTGGCGTGCGTGTTGCACTCATCGTCTCCGAGGACAACAAGGCCGGCCAGTGGGTTGCATTCCCGACGGTCGATCAGCTCGAGAACGCCGTCTTCGACATGGTCGTCGCCGGCCGCGTCGTGTCCGGCAGCGGTGACAACGCCGACGTCGCGATCATGATGGTCGAGGCCGAGGCCACCGACAACGTCATCGCGAAGATCGCCGACGGCGCTCAGGCACCGACCGAGGCCATCGTCGCCGAAGGCCTCGAGGCCGCCAAGCCGTTCATCGCACGCCTGTGCGCTGCACAGGCAGCACTGGCATCCAAGGCTGCAAAGCCCACGGGTGACTACCCGGTCTTCCCGGCGTACCAGGACGACGTATTTGCTGCCGTCGAGGCCGCTGCATCCGAAAAGCTCAATGCCGCACTGACAATCGCCGGCAAGCAGGAACGCGACGACAAGACCGACGAGGTCAAGGTCGAGGTTCTCGAGCAGGTTGCACCGAACTTCGAAGGCCGCGAGAAGGAACTGGGAGCAGCGTTCCGCTCGCTCACCAAGAAGCTGGTTCGCCAGCGCATCCTGCGCGATCAGTTCCGCATCGACGGTCGCGGCGTCACGGACATCCGTTCGCTGTCTGCCGAGGTTGCGATCATCCCGCGCGCACACGGCTCCGCACTGTTCGAGCGCGGCGAGACCCAGATCCTGGGTGTCACCACTCTCGACATGGTCAAGATGGCGCAGCAGGTCGACTCGCTCGGTCCCGAGACCAGCAAGCGCTACATGCACCATTACAACTTCCCGCCGTACTCCACCGGTGAGACGGGCCGCGTCGGTTCGCCGAAGCGTCGCGAAATCGGTCACGGTGCACTCGCCGAGCGCGCTCTCATGCCGGTTCTGCCCAGCGTCGAAGAGTTCCCGTACGCAATTCGCCAGGTCTCCGAGGCTCTGAGCTCCAACGGCTCCACCTCGATGGGCTCGGTGTGTGCTTCCACGCTCGCACTGCTCAACGCCGGTGTGCCGCTGCGTGCTCCGGTTGCCGGTATCGCCATGGGTCTGGTTTCCGACCAGGTCGACGGTGAAACCCGTTACGTGGCTCTGACCGACATCCTCGGCGCCGAAGATGCCTTCGGTGACATGGACTTCAAGGTCGCAGGCACCAAGGACTTCGTCACGGCTCTGCAGCTCGATACGAAGCTCGACGGCATCCCGTCCAAGGTTCTCGCCGGCGCGCTGTCGCAGGCGAAGGACGCCCGGACCACGATCCTCGAGGTCATGGCCGAGGCCATCGACACCCCGGACGAGATGAGCCCGTTCGCTCCCCGCGTGACGGCCATCAAGGTCCCCGTCGACAAGATCGGTGAGGTCATCGGCCCCAAGGGCAAGATGATCAACTCCATCACCGAGCAGACCGGTGCCAGCATCTCCATCGAGGACGACGGCACCGTGTTCGTCGGCGCCACCGATGGACCGTCTGCACAGGCCGCGATCGACATGATCAACGCCATTGCCAACCCGCAGCTCCCCAAGGTCGGCGAGCGGTTCCTGGGCACGGTCGTCAAGACCACTGCCTTCGGTGCCTTCGTTTCGCTCCTGCCGGGACGCGACGGACTGGTGCACATCTCGAAGCTGGGCAGCGGTAAGCGCATTGCCAAGGTCGAAGACGTGGTCAACGTCGGATCCAAGATCCGCGTCGAGATCGCCGACATCGATGCTCGCGGCAAGATCTCGCTGATCCCGGTCGAAGAGGGCAACGACGAGGCTGCCGCTCCGGCCGCCGACGAGGCTGCTTCCGAGTAGATCTCACTTCGTACTCTGATGCGGCCCCGCGCGGATTTCCGTGCGGGGCCGCATCTGTACTGTCTGTAGACACGAGCCTGTAGATACCTGATTCACCACTTGTACCGAGGACTGCTGAACCTTTTCATGGCAAAGACCACTCCCAACACCACGCGCAGCCGCAGCGCTGTGCTGAAATCGCCGATCGATGCGAAGTCTCCTGAATCGGGAGTGCAGCGCACGGTCCTTCCCGGCGGGCTGCGCGTCGTCACCGAATTCATCCCCGGTGTGCGTTCGGCCTCCGTCGGCGTGTGGGTCGGAGTCGGCTCCCGCGACGAGCAGCCGAGTGTGGCCGGTGCCGCGCATTTTCTCGAGCACCTGCTGTTCAAGTCGACGCCGTCACGGACTGCGTTGGACATCGCGCAGGTCATGGATGGTGTGGGCGGCGAACTCAATGCGTTCACGTCGAAGGAACACACCTGTTTCTACGCGCACGTGATCGACGACGACCTGCCGATGGCGGTGGACCTTGTCGCCGACGTCGTGCTGCGCGGGCGTTGCAGAACCGCGGACGTCGACGTCGAGCGGCAAGTAGTGCTCGAAGAGATCGCAATGCGTGACGACGATCCGGAAGACTTGCTCGGCGACGCGTTCCTGACCGCGTTGTTCGGCGATCATCCTGTCGGCCGCCCGATCATCGGTAGCGTCGAATCGATCGAGTCGATGTCGCGCAATCAGTTGCATTCCTTCCATGTTCGGCGTTACACACCGCAGCGGATGGTGCTGGCCGTGGCGGGAAACGTCGACCACAAGCAGGTTGTGACGCTCGCTCGCCGTGCATTTGCCGGACATCTCGAGCGCGGGGTCAAGCCGGCGCCGCGGCGCGAAGGCACTCTGCGTTTGCGAACGATGCCTGAACTGAGCTTGACCCACCGCGACAGCGAGCAGGTCCACCTTGCGCTCGGGGTACGCGCGTTCGGCCGGCACGAGGGCCATCGCTGGGCGCTGTCGGTGCTCAACGCCGCAGTGGGCGGTGGGCTGAGTTCTCGTCTGTTCCAAGAGATTCGGGAGAAGCGCGGGCTTGCGTACTCCGTCTACTCCGGCGTCGACACCTTCGCGGACACCGGAGCGTTCTCCGTGTATGCAGGTTGCCAGCCGGAGAACCTCGGGGAGGTTGCCACAGTGATCCGCGAGGTACTCGCGAACGTGGCGACGGACGGAATCACCGATGCCGAGATCGCCCGCGCCAAGGGATCGCTGCGCGGCGGATTGGTTCTGGCACTGGAAGATTCAGGCTCACGCATGAACCGTATCGGTCGCAGTGAACTGAACTACGGCAACCATCGCAGTGTTGCGCAGACGCTCGCGACCATTGACGCAGTCACCTCCGAAGAGGTGCTCGAGGTGGCGCAGGTACTTTTGACGAGGCCGTTTGCAGCCGCCGTCGTCGGCCCGTACAAGCGGGTTCGTGATCTCCCCGCGTCGGTACGCGGGATCGTGGGCAAGTAGTTCGAACAAATCGAAATCGGGGTGTGCAGTTGAAGATCCGTGGTGCAGTGCTCGAAGAGATCGGCCGGGAGCGTCCCTTTGCGGAATCGACCCCGATTTCGATTTCGGAGCTTGATCTCGAATCCCCGGGCCCCGGCGAGATCCTGGTCAAGATCGAAGCTGCCGGGCTTTGTCACTCCGACCTCTCCGTGGTCGACGGGAATCGCGTACGCCCAGTGCCGATGTTGTTGGGCCATGAGGCGGCAGGTCGAATCATCGAACTCGGCGACGGAGTTGATTCGTTGTCGGTGGGCACCCGCGTCGTGATGACTTTTCTTCCGCGGTGCGGTGAATGCGCGGGATGCGGCACTGACGGCCGGATGCCTTGCACGGTGGGCAGCGCCGCCAACAACGACGGCAGTCTGCTCGGCGGCGCGCAGCGGCTCAGGCGTTCCGGTGAGGACGTCAAGCATCACCTCGGCGTTTCGGGTTTCGCGACGCATGCAGTGGTCAACGCCAAGTCGGTGGTTGCTGTCGACGACGACATCCCGGCGGAGATCGCAGCCGTCCTCGGGTGCGCTGTGTTGACCGGCGGGGGAGCGCTGCTCAATGCGGCCAGGCCTCGCCCGGCCGACACGGTAATGGTGGTCGGCTTGGGCGGAGTCGGGATGGCCGCAATTCTGACGGCCCGCGCACTCGGGGTCGAGAACGTCATCGGCGTCGACGCGCTGGAGTCGAAGTTGGCCCAGGCCCTGGAATTGGGCGCGACCGAGGTCTTCACACCGTCCGGGTTGACCGAGAGCGGTGTCCGCGCAGACATCGTCGTCGAGGCTGCCGGAAATGCTCGGGCATTCGAGACCGCGGTGGCTGCGACGGCAGCGGGTGGCACGACCGTCACGGTCGGGTTGCCGGCGCCTGACGCGCGCTCGTCGATCTCACCTCTCGGGCTGGTCGCCGAAGCGCGGACCATCATCGGCAGCTACCTCGGATCCGCAGTCCCGGCTCGCGACATCCCGATCTACGCGCAGTTGTGGCGGGACGGGAAGCTACCGGTCGAGAAGCTGATCTCCTCGCGCATCGAATTGGCCGACATCAATTCCGGTATGGACGAACTTGCGGACGGAAAAGCAATCCGACAGGTCATAGTTTTCGACTGAAAATCGTTACCTCCTGTAACGCTTCTTTCGTACTGGACGACTACTCGAATGACGTTGCGTGACGCCCCGGGGGTCGGTCGTACGTTTTCCAAAAGCTGATTGGGGAGAAGATATGCCGGTTCGTGGGTTCTTTTCGCGACATCGAATACTGGCGGGTGCACTAGCGCCCGCAGCGCTCGGCGTGGCCGCGTTGGTGGCGGTCGCAGTTGCCGTGGATTCTCCGGAGTCACGCACGATCGAGACACAATTGACGTCTTCGGTCACCGAGTGCCACGACATGGTGAGCATCGCGGTTGCAGGTCGACACGACACACCGGACGCTTCGACGGTGAAGATGTTGCTGGGAGCCGACGGGAAGCCCCTTCCGGCCGCCCTGTCCGGTGACTACAAGAGTGAACGCGTCGACCAGGTGATCAACCCGGCAGGCTCCGTCAACGCGAACAAACCCGGCTCTTACGCGGCTGTGTACATCGCGTACCCGGCCAACATGGCGTCCTACGAGGACGCCGTCGCTGCCGGCGCTGCAAACACGCAGTCCGTGATGAGTGCCATCGCCAAGGAATGCCCGAAGACTCAGTTCTCGATCGTCGGGTACAGCGAAGGCGCCGATGTGGTGCGTCGCGTGGCGAAGGACATCGGTACGCAGGAGAACAACGAGTTCGGGGTCGACCCGGACAAGGTTGTCGCTGTGGTCATGCTGGCGGATGCAGGCCGTGAAGCCGGCGACGGAACGTTCCTCGGTGCCAAGAATCCGTTCACGAACCCGAACAACTTCGATACGAAGTACCAGGACGGCACCTCCGCGACACCCGGCGAAGGTGTTCTCCCCGACACTGCTGGAGGTTTCGGCAAGCTGAACGGCAAGGTCGCGTCCTTCTGCTCGGACGGTGACTTCACCTGCTCGGCTCCCAGCAACATCTCCCTGTTGATCTTGGCGGCAAATGTCGGTCGGCAATTGAACATCGACCAGCTCGAATCGCAGGGTTTGAACCCGGCCACCGGTCAGGACGTCGCGGTGGTATTCGGCCAGGTCGTCTTCGAGGCGTTCGCAGACATTTCGTCCAATCCCAACTGGATGCAGAGTGACGAGACGTTCCTTCAGGTGATGCTCAAGGTGTCGGATCCGGGGTACAAGCCCGGTAAAACACCCGCGCCGGCACCGGTAGCCGATGGCGAGACGGTGTCTACCGACAAGGTGTCTCCGCTGGCATATCTGCCGCAGAAGCTCTTCAAGGAGATCGTCGGTCTCATCGCTACCAACCAGAACACGATTCCCGTGATCCTGAGCGACCCCTACCAGCAGACACTCGCTCCGGATGTCGGACACCACTTCGATTACTGGCGTGATGCGGATGCGGCCAACGGCAAACCGTTGACTTCAGCTCAGTACGCAGCAGCCTGGCTCACCTACCTCGCTCAACAGGCGAAGGAGGGAAAGCCCGTCGACGCTACGGCGAAGCCGACCCCCGAACAGATCACCGCCGCCGTCGATGCATACATGGCTGACGGCAATGCGGAAGGCGATGCCGCGGTGGCTGAAGGCGCCGGAACCGGTCAGGCACCGGCCGGGACCACTGGCTCCACGGGATCTGCTGGAGCGCCCGCAACCACGTCACAGGTGCCTGCGGCAGGATCGGCGTCGGTCACATCGGGAGCGGTCGCCACTCCGACAGGTTCGGCGGCAGTGACGCCGACGTCGACCGTTCCGACCACACCGCTAGCGGCCACGGATGCGACGACGGTGCCCCCGACAACAACAGCGACGTCGACGACCACGACGGCGAAGGTGCCGGTTCCGAACCCGTAATCCTTCTCGCCGGCGTTCGTCACACGAATAACGCTGAAAACAGGCTGCGATCCGCAACTAGTTGCGGATCGCAGCCTGTTTTCATGTACGGGTTACGTACAGCGACCGTTGGTGCTTATCGTGGAAGGGAGGTTCCCGGATCACGAATCGTGGGTTTCACCGTGCACGAGTTGTCTATTGCGCAGAGTGTGGTCGAAGCGGTGTGTGAGCGTGCCGGCGAGCGACGGGTATCGAGCGTGCGGCTTGAAGTAGGGCAACTCTGCGCGGTGGTTCCACACTCTCTGTTGTTTTGCTTCGACGTCGTCACTGCGGGTACTCACGCCGAAGGTGCCAGCTTGCACATCGATCAAATTGCAACCAGCGCGCGATGCAAAAGCTGCGGCGTGACGTTCTCGCCGCCAGACATGTTCTTGCTGTGTACATGCGGCAGTGCTGATGTCGAGGTGCTTGCCGGCCGAGAGTTGCGGATCCTGTCGATGGAAGTGAGCTGAGCATGTGCGCGACGTGTGGGTGTGGGGACACCACAGGACCTCGGGTGTCGGTAGTCGCTGACGGAGAACACGAGCAGGAACACGGTCATGGGCACGGTCACGGGCATGACCATGAGCACGGCCACGCCGACCACACTGTGATTCTCGAGCAGCAGGTACTTGCCAAGAATGACGGCATCGCACTTCACAATCGTGAGTGGATGCGGGCGCACGGAATCACGGCGCTCAACATCATGAGTTCGCCCGGCGCGGGGAAGACGACGTTGCTGGCGCGAACGATCCGGGAACTCGAACGGCAACGACCTGTCGCAGTGATCGAAGGTGACCAGGAAACCCGGCTCGATGCCGAACGGATTCGCGAGACCGGTGCGTCGGTGGTCCAGGTGAACACCGGGGCCGGATGTCACCTCGACGCGGAGATGATCGACCGCGCACTACGCGCCCTGGATCCCGCAGACAAGTCGCTGCTTCTGATCGAAAACGTCGGAAACCTGGTGTGCCCCGCACTCTTCGACCTGGGAGAGGAAGGCAAGGTTGTCCTAATTTCGACGCCGGAGGGGGATGACAAGCCGAAAAAGTACCCGCACATCTTTGCCGTCGCGGACCTGGTGGTTATCAACAAGATCGACTTGCTCCCATACGTCGAGTTCGACGTCGAGGCCTGTGTCGCGCAGGCGAAAATCCTCAATCCGGCTGTGCGCGTGGTTGTTTTGTCTGCTACGACAGGTGAGGGCATGGACGAGTGGTATGAGTGGATCGGTAGTCGTTCGGCGATTTCTCCGCTGGCCGTTGACAACTGAACTGCTCCGGTAGTTAATGAAATGAGTGGGTGCCACGCAAGTGGGTCGAGGTTCGACTCCGGTGGCGTCAGCGTTTCGGTGCCGCGGCAATTCGAAGCCTTTGGGTTTCGAGGTCATAGCGTGTCAGGCCAGTCGCGGCGCTGAGAGTCAAGGCGCAAGTGCACCCGTGAAAGCTGCTGACATGGACACACAAAAATCGACTGCTGGCACCACGGCGGAACCTGCCTCCGAAAGCGCAGCGACCTCCCGAAGCGCAGCGGCGAAAGCGGAAGAAACCTTGATTCACGTGCTGTGGATCAATGCCGGGCTCAGTTGCGACGGTGATTCGGTGGCGCTGACTGCTGCCACGCAACCCAGTATCGAGGAGATCGCGCTCGGTGCGTTGCCCGGCCTGCCTCAGGTAGCGGTTCACTGGCCGCTCATCGACTTCGAATGCGGACCGCAAGGTGGCGCTGACGATTTCCTGGAGTGGTTCTGGAAAGCCGACCGGGGAGAATTGGAACCCTTTGTTCTTGTTGTCGAAGGATCGATACCGAACGAGAAACTCCACGACGAAGGGTACTGGTGTGGCTTCGGGAACAATCGCGAAACCGGCCAACCGGTCACCACGAGCGAATGGCTCGACAAGCTGGCACCGAAAGCCACTGCGGTAGTTGCAGTCGGCACGTGCGCGACCTACGGCGGAATACATGCGATGGCCGGCAATCCGACCGGTGCGATGGGTGTGCCGGACTATCTCGGGTGGAGCTGGAAATCGAAGGCGGGCATCCCGATCGTGTGCGTTCCCGGGTGTCCCATTCAACCGGACAACCTCTCCGAGACCCTGACCTATCTTCTGTACATGGCCACTGATCAGGCGCCGATGATTCCCTTGGATGAATCCCTCCGCCCGCAGTGGCTTTTCGGTGCCACCGTTCACGAGGGCTGTGACCGTGGCGGGTACTACGAGCAGGGCGAGTTCGCGACGGAGTACGGGTCACCGAAGTGCATCGTCAAACTCGGGTGTTGGGGACCGGTCGTGAAATGCAATGTCCCCAAACGCGGTTGGATCAACGGCGTTGGCGGGTGTCCCAACGTCGGCGGGATCTGCATCGGGTGCACGATGCCGGGATTCCCCGACAAGTTCATGCCGTTCATGGATGAACCGCCCGGCGGCAAACTCTCCACCAAAGCGGTGGGAATGTACGGGTCCGTGATTCACAGTCTGCGCCGGATTACCGGCCACACGTTGGACAAGGAACCGCACTGGCGCGAGCGCGGGTCGAAGTTGCTCACCGGTGCAACGCGTACGTGGTGACTGACCGGATACATTCAAATCAGTTCGTGAGCAACGTCTCTGGGAGGCACTGCAATGACGGCCATCGTTCCCGAACCCACCTCGACTGCGGACCGCGACGGTCTTGTCGAGATGGCGTGGGACCCCATCACCCGAATCGTCGGCAGCCTGGGCATCTACACCAAGATCGACTTCGCCAATCGCGAAGTGGTGGAGTGCCACAGCACGTCGTCGATCTTTCGTGGGTATTCCCTGTTCATGAAGGGGAAGGACCCGCGCGACGCGCATTTCATCACCAGTCGCATCTGCGGCATCTGCGGTGACAATCACGCCACGTGCTCGTGCTACGCACAGAACATGGCGTACGGCGTCAAGCCGCCGCATCTGGGCGAGTGGATCGTCAATCTCGGCGAGGCCGCCGAGTACATGTTCGACCACAACATCTTTCAGGAGAATCTGGTCGCGGTCGACTACTGCGAGAAGATGGTCTCCGAGACGAATCCCGGTGTGCTGGCGCAGGCGGAGAACACGCGCTGCCCGCACGAGGACCAGCATGGTTATCGCACGATCGCCGACATAATGAGGACTCTCAATCCGTTCACGGGTGAGTTCTATCGCGAAGCGTTGCAAGTCTCGCGTTCGACCCGTGAAATGTTCTGCCTGATGGAGGGTAGGCACGTTCACCCGTCGACGCTCTATCCCGGTGGCGTCGGCACGGTCGCGACGATCGAACTGATGACGGACTACATGTCGCGGCTGATGCGGTACGTCGAATTCATGAAGAAGGTCGTGCCCATGCACGACGACCTGTTCGACTTCTTCTACGAGGCGTTGCCTGGCTACGAAAAGGTAGGCCTGCGGCGGACCTTGCTGGGTTGTTGGGGTTCGTTCCAAGACCCCGAGTACTGCAATTTCTCGTACAAGGACATGACCGACTGGGGCCGGAAGATGTTTGTCACTCCCGGTGTGGTTGTCGACGGAAAGTTGGTCACCACGGATCTGGTGGACATCAACCTCGGTATCCGAATCATGCTGGGGTCCTCGTATTACGAGGACTGGAGTGATCAGGAGATGTTCGTCAAAACCGATCCGCTGGGTAACCCGGTCGATCGCAGGCACCCGTGGAATCAACACACCAACCCACATCCGCAGAAGCGTAATCTCGAGGACAAGTACAGCTGGGTCATGTCACCGCGATGGTTCGATGGAAAAGACAACCTCGCTCTGGACACCGGCGGGGGAGCATTGGCTCGTCTGTGGAGCACCGCTCTTGCCGGCCTGGTCGACATCGGATACCTCGAGTCGACCGGACACAGTGTGAAGATCAATCTTCCGAAAACAGCACTGAAAGGTCCCGTCTCGCTCGAGTGGAAGATTCCAGAACATGGCAGCAACACTCTCGAAAGAAACCGTGCGCGAACGTATTTCCAGGCATACGCAGCAGCGGCTGCCCTTCACTTCGCAGAGAAGGCGCTTGTCGAGATCCGGGCCGGCCGCACCAAGACGTGGGAGTCGTTCGAGGTTCCGGACGAGGGAATCGGTTGCGGATTCACCGAAGCCGTCCGCGGAGTTCTCTCACATCACATGGTGATTCGTGACGGCAAGATCGCGAACTATCACCCGTACCCACCGACCCCGTGGAATGCGAGCCCGCGCGACAGCTACGGAACCCCCGGTCCGTACGAGGATGCCGTGCAGGGTCAGCCGATCTTCGAGGAGAACGATCGAGACCACTTCAAGGGCATCGACATCATGCGGACCGTGCGTAGTTTCGATCCCTGTCTGCCGTGTGGTGTTCACATGTATCTCGGCGGCGGTAAGACCCTGGAGAAGTTGCACTCTCCGACGCAGTCCGTGACCGGGGAGTGATCGATGGAGCAATCGGCCGACTACTGGCGCGGAGCAGGTGAGCGCATCGAGACGTTGTTGCAGGCCAATGCCGGTGCAGGCCCGGTGGCCAGAGATCGCGCCGAGCAACTGGTGCGTGAAGTCGTGCAGTTGTACGGCGCAGCACTCGAACGCACCGTCGCGCTGGCGGATCCGGCCACGATGGATGCGATGGTTCGTGACGATCTGGTGTCCAGCCTCCTATTGGTGCACGGACTTCACCCGCACGACGTGGAGACGCGCGTCCGTACTGCGCTCGACAGCGTGCGTCCGTACCTCGGCTCGCACGGCGGCGACGTCGAACTGATCGAGGTGGCGAATGGAGTCGTGCGGCTCCGTCTGCTCGGGAGCTGTAACAGTTGCCCTTCGTCGTCGGTCACCCTCGAAACCGCCGTCCAGGATGCGGTGCAGGCGGCGGCACCCGAGACCACCGGAATCGACGTCGAAACACCTGACCCGCACGAGGTGAGGTCGGGTGTGATCTCGGTCGAGTCCCTGTTCTCGCACGTACACGCCGACGGCGGAGGTGCGCACTGGGTGGAGGTCCCCGAATTTGCCGAAGTCGACGTGGGTGAGGTCGCGGGGTTCCGGGTATCGGGCACCGATCTGTTGGTCTGTCGCTCCGGTGACGATCTGTACGCGTATCGCGACCACTGCCCAGTGTGTGAGCACTCGATGGCGGGGGCTGTGCTCGAACGCATGATGGGCCGACCTGCCCGAGACGCCGCCGTCCTCACCTGTCCGACGTGCTCTGCTCACTTCAGTGTTTACGGAGCGGGAGCACGGGTGGGCACCGGCTCCGAGCATCTGGCGCCTGTGCCGGTGCTGATTCGCGACGGAGTGCTCTCGGTCGCGCTTGCTGACGATTCAGTGATACCGGTGACCTAGCCGTGAACGCAGCCCGGTTATGAAAGTCACTGTGGGAGAGGTGCTCACACGAATCGCCTCGACGCGCGCCGTTCCGACCGGACCGCGGTGTGAGATGTGCGCGGCGGGCATAGGTGACGAACACCAACACGTCGTGGACGTACAGGTCCGGAGCCTGATGTGCGTGTGCCGTCCCTGCTATCTACTCTTTGCGCCGATCGACGCAGACCTTCGATACAAGGCGGTTCCCGATAGGTATCTCGAATTTCCGAACTTCGACCTAGGACCTGGCCGGTGGGAGTCTCTGGAAATCCCCGTCGGCCTGGCATTCTTCTTTCGAAACTCACTCCTCGACAAGTACATAGTCTTCTACCCGGGACCGGCCGGAGCTACCGAATCCGAGTTGCCCATCGACGCGTTCGAGACTGTGCACGACGAGAATCCGGGGCTCTCGCAGATGCGCGCCGACGTCGAGGCCTTGATAGTGTCCGTGCCCACGTCAGGGCAATCGCCGAGATGCTTCGTTGTTCCCATCGACGCCTGTTACGAGCTGGTGGGACGGTTGCGCACCGTGTGGCGCGGATTCGACGGTGGCCAGGATGCCGCACGCGCAGTGGACGAGTTCTTCGGGCGCGTCGAGGCGCGAAGCAGGTCGGCATGACTGTTCTCGACTTCTCGGTCGACAACGTGGAGGTGGAACCGTACGCGGTTACGCCGAATCTGACGGTGAGATTGAGAATGTCGGAATCCACCGGCGCGACCGTCCGTGCGGTGGCTCTGCGCGCTCAGGTTCGAATCGAACCCCACCGCCGACCGTACTCCGACGCGGAAGGGGAAGGTCTGCGCGATCTCTTCGGTCCGCGGGAGCGTTGGTCGAGTACGCTGCGCACCTTCCTGTGGATGGAATGCTCCACGGTCGTTCAAGGATTCACCGGAACCACGGTCGTAGCCTTACCCATGGCGTGTACGTACGACTTCTCGGTGACGGCGTCGAAGTACATGCACGCACTCCGTGACGGAACGATTCCGATCGTGGTACTACTGAGCGGCACGGTATTCACCGACGGACAACGCGGTTTCTCGGTCCAGCAGATCCCGTGGGACAGATCTGCTGCCTACGAATTGCCGGTCGACGTGTGGAAACAGCTGATGGCCACGCATTATCCGGCCTCCGGCTGGGTACGCCTCGACCATGAGACGATTGCCGATCTCGTGCGATTCAAGTCTGCCCACGGCCTCACGGACCTCGATTCAGCCGTGCGGCAGTTGCTGACGGCGAGCCAGGTGCAGCGATGACTCGAGCTGAGATGGATCACGACGTTCGGGCCGTGGCCGACGCTGTCCTCTACGAGGGCTATCTTCTCTATCCCTACCGGGCCGGCTCGGCGAAGAATCAATCCCGTTGGCAGTTCGGGGTTCTCGGACCGCCAGGCGCCGCCGAGGTCGGAGTCGGGGAGGAACCGTCGATGTCCGCGCAATGTCTGCTCGGCGAATTCGAGCGGAGCGGCGTCGAAGTGACTGCGACTGTGAGGTTTCTGCATCACCAGTCGCGGACGGTTGAACGACTCGGCGCAGGCGGCGCGTGGATCCCGGTCGATCGGTTGGTAGTCGACGAGCGCGAGTCGATCTCGTGGGACGAAGCCACCGAATCCGAGATCGTGTTGGGTCCGTGGGGTTTGGACGAACTCGAGGGCGGCGTCGAAGAAACCTTCTGTGCAGTGGGAGTTGTCGACGGAGAGACTCTGTCGGACTCTCGGGGCAGGGTGGTCGGACGGATCGTCCGGACACGGCTTCCGGTGAATGGCTTCTTGGCAGTGAGCGCCGCCGCCGGGGTCGGACGCACGGTGATTTCCGTGAAGATCATGAATGCCACGAGCGTCGACGCAAGGGACAAGGGCACGGCCACGGCGCAATCGATGCTCGGCACTCACGTCATTTTGAACTGCACAGGCTCGAGGTTCCTGTCGATGTTCGAAGACGCAGATCACTTGGAGTCGCTGCGGCAAAATCGCTGTTATCCAGTGCTTGCGGGGGCCGAGGACCACACTCACCCTGGTACATCACCCACCGTTCTGGTGTCACCGATCATCTTGTACGACTTTCCCGAGATTGCGCCGCAGAGCGAGGGATCTCTCTTCGATTCGACGGAGATCGACGAAATTCTCACCCTGAGAATCCTTGCCATGACCGACGCGGAAAAGGCGCGGGCGCGGGCAACCGACTCCAAAGCTGCCGACATCATCGACCGATGTGAGCACTTGACGGACGATGATCTAGCCGGCCTGCACGGTGTGCTGCGATATCCGCACGCCGGTTCTGATCTGATACCCGAGGTGCCTGACGGCGTGGACTGGTGGACCCCGGAAGCCGACACCAGTGTTCAACCACGCACCGACGCAGTTCTGATCAACGGCGTCCGCGTCTCCGGTGGCAGTACAGTTCGCCTTCACCCCTCACGTCGCGCTGATGCGCAGGACCTGTTCTTCGACGGCCGGATCGCCCACGTCGCCACCATTCATGAAGACGTGGACGGCGACATTCATGTTGGGGTGACACTCTTGGACGATCCGGCCGCCGATCTGCACAACTGGTACGGCCGCTACCTGTACTTCGCGCCGGACGAGATAGAGCCGATGCCGCGAGACAGCGCGAGTTGACGTACTTCACAGCTATCGGACTTCACAGCTATCGAGAGGAGAACTCGCAATGAGGAACATGGGATTGCTGTCGACGGCACTTCTCGGCGCCACCGCGATCGCAGCCGCGGTCGTTCTGGTGGTGTCGATGCCGGACATCCAGCGCTATCTGCGAATGCGAAAGATGTAAAACGCTGTGCGCGTGCTGATTGCAGGTGTCGGAAACATATTTCTCGAAGACGACGGATTCGGCCCCGAAGTTGTTCGGGCGCTGCAGCATGAGATTCTCCCGTCGGGAGCTCGCCTGGTCGACTACGGAATTCGGGGGGTGCATCTGGCCTACGACTTGTTGGAGTCGTGGGACGCGCTGGTGCTGATCGACGCCTTACCGGTGACCGGAGTCCCGGGGAAGCTCGCGATCGTCGAAGTGGACCCCGAAAGTGAAGGCACGCAAGGAGGTTTCGACGCGCACTCGATGCATCCGAGTTCGGTGTTTGCCAGCCTGCAGGCGCTCGGCGGAACACTCCCGCGGACGTTCGTGGTGGGGGCACACGCGAAATCGACTGGCGACGGAATCGGATTGAGTGCAGAGATGCGTGATTCGGTGGGGCAAGCCGCCTCTGCGGTGATGGCACTCGTCCGGTCGATCGACGTGGATTGTGATGCCACCACCTTGGGGCCGGAGGTGTGAGTCATGTGTCTGGGGATTCCGGGACGGGTACGCGAACTACTGGACGGGTACGGCGGTCAACTCGCCCTCGTCGACGTGGAAGGTGCGCCACGCAAGGTCAACATCGGCATGCTCGACGAAGGCACCGTCACGGCAGGTGACTGGGTGGTGATCCACATGGGCTTTGCAGTCGAGAAGGTCGACGAGCAGGGAGCACGCCACGCTCGGGCAGGCCTCGAACTGATGGGCCGTGGTGGTCATGACGGTGAGATCGACGACTCCGATACTCGTACGGGCGAGGTCGGGACATGATCATCGCCTGCCGTGTCATCGTTCGTGGCGTAGTCCAGGGGGTGGGATTCCGGCCGTTCGTTCATGCGACCGCCACCGAGTTGGGACTCTCGGGTTCGGTGGGAAATTCTGCTCTCGGTGTCGTGATCGACGTCGAAGGCGACGGAGAGACAATCGATGCATTTGTCGCTCGGGTGCGAAACCGCCCCCCACCGCTGGCCCGGGTGGAGTCGGTAGAGCGCGAGGACTCGCGACCGGTAGGTCGTCAGGGGTTTTGCATAATCGAGACGGATGCAGTTTCCGTCGGGCGAACCTTGGCGCCGGCCGACGTCGGGATCTGCGACGATTGCCTCCGGGAACTGACCGATCCCGGCGATCGGCGATTTCGTCATCCCTTCATCACCTGTACCAATTGTGGTCCACGATTCACGATCATCGAGTCGCTGCCATACGACCGGGCCGCCACGACGATGAAACGGTTCCCGTTGTGCACGGCTTGTGCGGCGGAGTACGTGGATCCATCGGACCGCCGGTTTCACGCGCAACCGATTGCCTGCCCGGAGTGCGGTCCGACGCTCTCATTCGTGGAACGGGGCACGGGCGAGGTGAGTGGCGAGGCTGCACTGCTACGAGCCCGATCGCTACTACGAGACGGGAAGATACTTGCTGTCAAGGGGATTGGAGGTTTCCACCTGGCCTGCGATGCCCGCGATGATCGCGTGGTCCACGAATTGCGTGTACGCAAGCATCGAGCAAGCAAGCCGCTGGCGGTGATGGTGCGAGATGTGCGAGAAGCCAGAGAGCTCGGTGCGGTCGGGGATGCCGAGGCTGACGCCATGTCCTCGCGCGAGCGCCCGATAGTGCTGGTTGCCAAAGCGTCTGGCTACACGCTTTCGCCCTTGATTGCCCCCGACATTCCGGATATCGGAATCATGCTGGCATACAACCCGATTCAGCATCTTCTTCTGGGTTTGGCCGGAGAAGCTGCGGGGCCGGCGGTGTTGGTTATGACATCGGCGAACATCGGTGGAGAGCCGATTCTATACTCCGACAACGATCTCGATCGATTGGGCGATCTGGCCGACGGGGTATTGACCCACAACCGTCCGATCTTGATACCGTGTGACGACTCGGTGATGCGAATAGTGGACAGCCGACGACTGTTGCTTCGTCGCTCGCGCGGATATGCTCCGCTGCCCGTCACCGCGCCGTTCGACGTACCGCCTACCTTGGCGGTCGGGGCCGACCTGAAGAACACCTTCTGTCTTGCCGAGGGCGGATATGTGTGGCCGAGTCAGCACATCGGCGACATGGGCGACCTCGCTGTTATCGACAGTTTTGCGGCGTCGGAGAGTCACTTCGAATCGATCACGGGAGTAGTGCCGC
The DNA here is from genome assembly GCF_053470465.1 of Rhodococcus sp. GB-02. Lineage (NCBI taxonomy): Bacteria > Bacillati > Actinomycetota > Actinomycetes > Mycobacteriales > Nocardiaceae > Rhodococcus > Rhodococcus sp. GB-02. Next base: position 785,695 of record NZ_JBPUKE010000003.1, on the reverse strand, counting down.
ACCAGATTGTCTGTGACGAACATCCGCGGTATCGCTCGTCCTCGTGGGCTCGCAGTCGTAGTGGTGACCGACCGGTGCGCGTCGTCGGGCATCACCACGCACATGTGGCTTCCGTGATGGGGGAGAACGGTCAGGACGGGAGCGAACCAGTTCTCGGAATAGCGTTCGACGGCACCGGTTACGGGGCGGACGGCGCAGTGTGGGGAGGGGAACTACTGTTGGCGACGTACAAGGGTTATCGCCGTCTCGCGCATCTGGGATACGTGCCGCTGGCCGGGGGCGATGCCGGAGTGGAACGGCCGTACCGAATGGCGCTCGCCCACCTGTGGCATGCGGGGTTGGAATGGGAATCCGACCTCGCGCCCGTGGCAGCCTGTCCGCCCCGGGAGCAGTCGGTTCTACTTCATCAGTTGGAGACCGGTTTCGGGTGTGTGGACACCTCCAGCATGGGGCGGTTGTTCGACGCAGTCTCCTCGCTGACCGGGGTCCGACAGAGGGTCGACTACGAAGCGCAGGCTGCCGTCGAGTTGGAGGGGGTGTCGAGGGGAGTCGACTGCGCCGGTTCGCGGTACACCTTCGACTGGATGCAGTCGGACGACGATTCGTGGACAGCAGATCCGCGGTCGGTCATTCGGGCTGTTGTCCGCGATCTTCGGGAGAAGGTGCCCGCCGAAGTGATCGGCGCCCGTTTCCACGAATCCGTAGCGCATCTGGTGCTCGAGTGGACAATTCGTGGCCGGGAACTGGCGGGAGTGGACGAGGTAGTACTCACCGGAGGTGTCTTCCAGAACCCGCTCCTGCTCGTTCGGGCGTGTGCTCTGCTCGGAGACGCTGGATTCACGCCGTTGACAGGACTGGAGTTGCCACCGAACGACGGCGGTATCGCCTACGGCCAAGTGCTGGTCGGGAGTTCGTCATGAAGTCAGGAGTTACGCCATGTGCCTAGCCGTACCAGGACGTATCGAGTCCCTGGAGGAACGCGACGGAACGACGATGTCGGTGGTGAACTTCGGTGGCGTCCGAAAAGAAGTGTGCCTCGAGTACATTCCGGGCGCCCAAGTCGGCGAGTACGTCGTGGTGCACGTCGGATTTGCCATCCAGCGACTCGACGAGGAATCCGCTCGCAGCACGCTGGCGGAATTCGAGCACCTCGGCGTACTCGAAGAGGAATTCGGTGACGGGTTCGAAAGGGCTGCCCGGGCCGCGGGGATCGAACCGAAGGAGAAAGAATCATGAAGTATCTGGACGAGTTCTCCGATCCGGAACTGGCCGGCAAACTGCTGGATCAGATCCGCGCGCTGGCCACACGGCGATGGGCGATCATGGAAGTGTGTGGTGGTCAGACACATTCGATCATCAGACACGGCATCGATCAACTACTTCCGCAAGAGATCGAGATGATCCACGGACCCGGATGCCCGGTCTGCGTCACCCCGCTCGAGATCATCGACAAAGCTCTTGAAATCGCGGCAAGACCCGATGTCATTTTCTGCTCCTTCGGGGACATGTTGCGGGTTCCAGGGAGTTCGTCGGATCTGTTCCGGATCAAGAGCGCCGGCGGCGACGTACGGGTGGTGTACTCACCGTTGGATGCACTGACTATTGCCAAGGAGAATCCGGACCGACAAGTGGTGTTCTTCGGGATCGGATTCGAGACCACCGCGCCGGCCAACGCCATGACCGTCTATCAGGCCAATCGCCTGGGTATCGAGAACTTCTCGCTACTCGTCTCGCATGTTCTGGTCCCGCCGGCGATGGCCGCGATCATGGACTCGCCAGAGTGCCGCGTGCAGGCATTTCTGGCGGCCGGGCATGTGTGCAGTGTGATGGGAACTTCGGAGTACCCGGCGCTCGCCGAGAAGTACAAGGTCCCGATCGTCGTCACCGGATTCGAGCCGCTGGATCTGCTTGAGGGCATCAGAAAGACGGTGCTGCAGTTGGAATCGGGTCGATACGAGGTCGAAAATGCCTACGCCCGTGCTGTCACGGCCGAGGGCAATACCGCGGCGAAGGCAATGCTCGAGGACGTGTTCGCGGTGTCGGATCGGACATGGCGCGGCATCGGATCGATCCCGGACAGCGGTTGGCAGTTGGCACCGAAGTATGCGTATTTTGATGCGGAGGAGCGTTTTTCGGTGACCGATATCCACACTGACGAGTCGAGCGTCTGCCGTTCCGGAGAAGTGTTGCAAGGCTTGATCAAGCCACACGAGTGCAGTGCCTTCGGGAAGGAATGCACTCCGCGGAATCCGCTCGGTGCCACGATGGTGTCGTCCGAGGGGGCGTGCGCTGCGTACTACCTGTACCGGCGCCTGGAACTTCAGGAGGCGGGTCATGCCGGCTGAGGAGACCGCTGTCGTGGACTTGTCGGCGTGGGTCTGCCCACTGCCGCTGCGTGATTCGCCGAACATCGTCATGGGGCACGGTGGTGGGGGAGCGATGTCCGCCGAGCTCATCGAGCACCTGTTCCTGCCCTCGTTCGGAAGCGCTGCCGATGCAGAACTCGGTGACTCGGCCGTATTCGATGTCGGCGGGGTGCGGCTCGCCTTCTCGACCGACTCGTACGTCGTGAAACCCATGGTGTTTCCCGGCGGAACGATCGGTGACCTTGCAGTCAACGGAACGGTGAACGACCTGGCGATGGCGGGAGCGCAGCCATTGGTGATGTCGACGGCATTCATCCTCGAAGAAGGGACGGCGCTGACCGACATCGCGGGAATCGCGCAGGCGCTCGGGCAGGCCGCGCGCGTTGCCGGCGTCCGACTGGTGACGGGTGACACGAAGGTTGTCGATGCCGGTCACGGCGACGGAGTCTTCATCAACACCGCGGGAATCGGGATTGTCGCCGATGGTGTTGACATCAATCCCACCCGCGCACAAGAAGGTGACGTCGTGATAGTCAGCGGCGACATCGGCGTTCACGGAGTAGCCGTGATGAGTTGTCGCGAAGGTCTCGAATTCGGGACCGAGGTGCGCAGTGATTGTGCTTCCTTGAACGGCGTGGTCGCCCACATGATTGCCACCGGCGTCGACATCCATGTCTTGCGCGACCCTACCCGGGGCGGAGTTGCCGCGACCCTCAACGAGATCGCTCAGGCGTCGAACATCGGGGTTGCGCTGGTGGAGCGAGATCTGCCGATTCCCGCTGACGTGCGCGATGCCTGTGGGCTACTCGGCTTGGATCCGTTGTACGTCGCAAACGAGGGCAAGTTGATCGCTTTTGTTCCACGCGAAGATGCCGACCGAGTCCTGGAAGCGATGCGCGGTAATCCACTGAGTGTGGGAGCTGCCGTCATCGGGGAGTGCGTGGCCGAACATCGCGGAATGGTGGTGGCGCGAACAGCATTGGGAGGCAATCGGGTAGTGGATTTGCCGGCGGGTGAACAACTCCCGCGGATCTGCTGATGACTGCCGTCGATATGGACGGGCCGGTGTTGTTTGCTCGTTACGCGTATCCGCCGAACGAGTTGGGTTACTGCGGACCCGATGATCCTTCCGTGCTGCTTCGACAGGCCCACGGCATCTCGGCGAGTGGCGACCGTGACCGCGCTCGTCAATTCGACGGTGCGTGGCCGTACCTCGAGGCATTGGCCGTAAGTGCGGGCATCGACGACCCCCTGGATCCGCGAGTGATCGAAGCTTATTGGGTGGGAGGTGATCTCCTCGACTCTCTCGATTCGGGGAAGTTGTTGCAGCACCTGAGAACGGCCTTCGGTGAACGCGAGAACACTGGGTTCCTCCCCGTCCTCGAGGAACGGGACCGCGCGCTCGCTCACCACAGCTTTCACGTACTTCTGGTGTATCCGTGGGTCAAACTTCTACGGAAGCGCGGTACGGTCCCACTGTCCGTCCTCCAGAATTGCCGGATCAGATGGGGAGTGGTCGAGGACGTCGGCGAGGAGCACGCGTTGGTGGCTTCCTCCCCGCTCGAGTTCGACGGCGAGAAACTCGCACGAGGCACGCCGGTAACGCAGCGAGTCCGATGGAGCGTAGACGGCCGCTCACTTGCGGCGATGCCCCTCCTGGGCGCCGTGGTGACGATGCACTGGGATTGGCTGTGCGACAGCATCACTGCAGAGCAGTCACATGCGTTGGATGCCGCGGAAGACTCTGCACTGCAGATCGCGAACGAGATGCTGTCGACCGGTACGTGATCGTCGTAGGCGGGACTGACACCAGTGTCCTCCGCCCATCTGAAGCGGACTCTGCGTCATTGCTGCTGATGAGATGTCGACGCGACAGTGCCCTGTCAGCGCAGGGACCTCAGTCTGGCGGACACGCAGGTGTCAGGGGACGAAGAAGGTTCCGAAGCCCGGTGTACCGATCGCCTGGGGATCGACGTATGCGACGACCTGACCCGAGCCCGGACGAATGGTGACGGGTTGTGCATCCAGTGTCGGAAATGATGCTGATCCGTACGCTCCAGTACCGAGGCTGAGCCAGTGGACGACCGCGGAGTGGGGGTTTCCGTCTCCGGGTGCGCGGCGTACGTGCAGCACAGCGACGCCCGGCTCTTCGCCGATGCTCGCGGCAAGGCGGGGTGTGGGTAAGTCGACGAGCGGGATGTAAGGGTCGACCTGGAACGGAACCGTACTCGGCGCCGCTGCCGCGGTCCCCGGCAACATCACGCCGGAGATCGCAAGGGCCGCAAAGACAGTGACACCGGTACGTGCAAGAGCGTTGAGTGCAGTCATACGATTCGACGCTAGTCGCTTGACCGGCGATTCGGTGCCGTTTCGCGTTACGAGCGGTTGCGGGGACGTGATGCGCCCCGCGCATTCCTGACGGCCGTGTAAGGGTTCCCCGAGGACCAACTCTTCTAATATCTCCCTAGCATGGGCATATTGGCCAATGCTCGACGGGCAGTGCGGGCTGGTGAGCCCTCCCTTCGAACCCCACGAACAGACAGGTGAACCTCACGAACAGACGGGCAAACGCAGCGGGCGGTTGCGGGTCATCCATCGCGAAATGGCAGCCAAGGGTCCGCTCTGTAAGGTGATTTGGCGACGGCACTGACGGCAAGGACAAGGTGCACAATCATGGAATTCTCCGTCGAACGGTTCGACCACATCGTGATCAACTGTCGTGACGTCGACGCCACCGCCCAGTGGTACGCGAAGGTACTCGGAATGACGATCGAGATATTCGGCCCTTCGGCGCGCACCGCAGTGAAGTTCGGAAATCAGAAGATCAATCTGAGGCCTCTCGGATCGGTGGAGCAAGACCCGGCCTGGACCACCGGCGCCGTCGAGGCGGCAGGTTCCGAGGATTTGTGCTTCATCACTCTTGCGTCACCTGGAACTGTCCGCGAGCAACTGGAGAACTGTGGGGTCGAGGTACTTGACGGGCCCGTGACCAGACTGGGTGCCCTCGGCGAGATGGTCTCGCACTATTGTCGCGACCCCGACGGAAACCTCATCGAGATCGCCGCCTACCCGTGAACTAACCACGCCGAGGAGAAATTACTGCAGATTCAACGTCGTCCAGTGCGGCCGCCGTCGGCTGTCGACATCTTTCCCGGCCGTGCACTTGGAATCCTCGTTCTTCACCGGACTTTGCGGGTCTCGCCTTCTCTGATCATTCGCCCGCGGTCCGCGTCCGTCGGACTGTTCTCTTCCAGATCGCTGATCGAACTGGTTTCGAGATGGTGTCGGACCGGCGTCCGATGACTTTCGGGGGGAACTAGCTACTTCCGTCGTCTATCGCACGGGCGAGGGTGGAGAGGGTGCGCTTTCGGTGGGTTGTTGCGGGTTGCACCGTGTCGGGCCAGTCTGCAGTTTCTTCCAATGCCCAGTCGGCCCATTCTGCGATGTGGTTGAAATGGCCGATCATGAATCGGTTCGCCAGTGCCATCAGGTGATTTTGTTGGGGGAGTGTGCCGGCTTCGGGAGCCGAAATTCGTTGTGCGTGTGAGACGAACAGACTTCGGGATTGAGTTGCCTGTTCGCGTATGGTGGTCAGGTTGGACCGCAGGTCGTCGATCGTCCCTTGGTGGGCAAAGATCACGCGAATCATGCCTTCGAACTGCAAGGCCGGAGGCGTGGACTGGGTGGCGAGCCAGTCGCTCAGCGCGGTTCGGCCTTCGTCGGTGATGGAGTAGACGGTGCGGGAGCGCTGAGTGCCTTTTGTGACCGTGGTGGCCGTGACCAGGCCGCGCTCGAGCAGTATTTTTGGGGCGTTGTATCGCTGTCGGTCGGCGCTGGGCCACAATTCGGCGACCCCGCGTCCGACCTGTTCGGCGATTTCGTATGCGGACCAGTCCTTGGCTGTCAGCAGTCCCAGGATCATGTACGAGGTGGGTGTGAGATCACGCTGAGCCACATGGCTCCCTTCGCTCCGCGGTTGGGATCCAAGCCTACAAGTGTTACTTCCCTTCGCCGTTCGCATCCTCGGTGTCGGCGATGTCGTCGGATGCATCCTGTGCGGGTTTGCCGTAGATGAAGGGGACGAGCGCTCCAGCGACTGCAGACGCCGGCGCGAAACCATCAGCGGTTGGGGCCAGATTTCCCCACACCACCATGGTCACATCGTTGACCGGGTCGTACCCCATGAAGGAGTTGTAGCCGGGAAGTTCGCCGATATGGCCGTACATCGGACCCATTTGAGCGATGCCGTATCCGTATCCCGCGGATCCCTCGCCATCTGTGGGTTGCACACTGTTCAAACGCAACTCGTGTGTGGCCGGAGTGAGGAGTGACCCGGTGCCCAAGGCTTTGACCCATGTCGCCATGTCGTTCGCAGTCGAGATTCCCTGACCTGCGGACCACGTCCACGAAGGATTGTGCATCGTGGTGTCGGTCGGTCTTTCGGTGCCTGCAGCGATCGCGTCGAGGCGAGATTGCGGGAGCGCTTGTTTGCCTTCGCCCAGCGTTTCGACGTTCCCACTGTAGGTGTAGCCGTCTGCATAAGGCGTCGGGATGCTGGTATCGGTGTTGGCAGGAAACGATGTCCCGGTCAGTGCGAGTGGCCCGAAGAATCGGTCCGCGAAGATCTGCTGAATCGGCTTGCCGTCGAGCTTCTCGGCGATCAAGCCGAGGAGAACGGTGTTGGTGTTGGAGTAGTGGTAGCCGGTGTCGGGCGCGAAGTACGGCGGCTGGCTCAGGCCCATCGCCAGTAGCTCCTCGGGTGCCCACACTCGTTCCGGTTGCTCGTCGAGCGCCCGGTTGAGTTCGAGGGTTTCGGTGTAGTTGTACAGGCCGCTACGCATGTCGAGTAGGTTGCCGATTGTGATGTTGTCCCCGTTGGGGACATCGGGGCGGAACTTGCTGACCGGATCGGTTACCGCCAGCTTGCCCTCGTCGACCAACTGCAGGATTGCCGAGCCGGTCCAGGTCTTGGTGTTCGAGCCCACGCGAACCTTGGTGTCCAGAGTGGGAGGCTCGTTCACACCTTCTCGGACCGAACCCCACGTGTTGACGTACTTCTGCGTCGGTGTCGTGATCATGACCACCATCGCGATCTCGCGGAACTGCTCCGCCTTCTCGGAGACGGCGGAATCCATTGCAGCGCTGTCGAAAGACAAGACAGCGCTGTCCGCAGACCCGGCGGAGGTCGGCGCTGACGAGGAGGGGGACGCGGAATCGGTTGCGGACGAACAGGCTGAGAGCAATAACGCCGTGGCGATACCGACCACGGCCACTTTGCGAACCTTGACGTCGTCTCGTGACGTCGACTTCCCATCAGAGTTCATGAAATGACTTTAAGCGATACTGCACTCTGCATGCTGCACTTTGCAGTAAATTACGACAAATCAGTCATGCATCCTCAGGAGCGCCCATGCCGTACACCGCATCAGCTCGTGCCTTCGCTGCCTTGGTCAGCGTCGGCGTAGTCCTCACCGCATGTTCGGCGCAGCCGTCGAATTCCGAAATCGCATCGGCTCCGACGCAGCAAATTCCGCAGGAGGCAACCCGCATCATGACCTCCGATCCATACGCCATGGCTCGGTGGTCGTATCTCGTAGTCGACCCCGACACAGACAAGGTGATCTACAGCAACAACGCTGACAACTCGATGTTTCTGGCCTCACAAACCAAACACTTCACCGTCGGCACCGCCTACGACACCTTCGGCGTGGACCGCACCGTCACGACCCCCGTGTATGCCACCTCCGTTCCCGTTGAGGGCACCCTCACCGGTGATCTCGTGCTCGTCGGCTCCGGTGACCTTGCGCTCGGCGGGCGCAATGCGGCACAGGGCCGATTCGACTTCGCTACTGACGGCATCGACCACGTGTACGCCGACGCCCTACCCGGAGTTGTTCTCGCGCCCGGCGATCCGCTGGCAGGCCTGAACGATCTCGCACGACAAGTAGCCGACGCCGGCATCACTCGGGTAAACGGCGACGTTCTGGTGGACCCTCGTCTGTGGGACACCTACGAAACCGTCGAAGGCCTCGTCCCGTCGATCTTCGTCAACGACAACCTCGTCGATATTCAGGCGAGCCCAGGTGCGGTAGGTGAGCCCGCCACCATCGACATGCTTCCCGGAAACAGCCTGTTCCGCGTCGATGCACAGGTCACCACAGGTGAAGAAGGTAGCGACTCGACACTGAAGGCAGCAGCCGATCAGTCCGACCCCACCCAGATCAACGTGACCGGTTCGGTACCGGCTGGAAAGACCTCGCTGACTGTCTATCGCATCACCGATGCAGCTACGTGGGCCCGTCATCTGTTCGTAGAAGCGCTGCGTCGCAACGGAATCGATGTCGCGACAGTATCTCGGACCAACAACGCAGCTGCTCTGCCGGCCGATCGGACCTATGCCGGCAGTCGACAAGTCGCGAACCTGCAATCAGCACCACTTTCGCAGTCTGGAGGGATGATCCTCGCAACCAGCTATAACACCGGCGCCAACACGTTCTTATGTCTGTTGGCGGTAGCGGCAGGATCGTCGTCGTGCAGTGACGGTCTACCTACCGTCCGGGCACTCGCGGAGAAAGCAGGTATTGCAGCGTCTGATCTTGTGGTCATGGACGGTCAGGGCGGAGATCCGTCGCAAGCGACACCCGCGGCAGTCGTCAACTGGCTCGACTGGGTGGACCAGCAGCCCTGGGCAGACGCCTTCTGGGCAGGTCAACCGGTGCTCGGTGAGCGAGGTTCACTGTCCGGCGTCGGATCCGACAGTCCCGCGAAGGGGAAGGTCATCGGTAAGACGGGAACATCCGCCGACGTCGAAGCCGACACCGGCAGGTTGATCGTGACCCTTCAAGCGCTCTCGGGTTACATGATCACCCCCGACGATCGCCGACTTCTGTTCGTCGTGGCCGTCAGCGATGCAGTGTTTCCCGATCTGCCTCGTGGAGTCTTCCAAGTCGGGGGTGACGTGGGCGGTGTTGCCGCTGCGTTCCAACAAGCACAGACGAGCTGACACGGGACGAGACAGAGGTACGGCGGTTCGGGCACTCATCCCTTTCGAATGAGGCACGAACGATGTAGGCGCACAGAGTGTCAGCACATGCAAGCCATCGACGAGATGACCGCGGTCAAGGGATTGGGCCTTGTCTTCACGATCATCGCCAGTTCAACTGTCGCTCAAAGTCTGGCTCCAAGACAACAACACCACGGTGATGAGTGTGTTGATCTTCGTCGTCGGAGTTGTTCTGATCGGCAAGGGAATCGGCGGAATCTTCTGATGCCCACTCTTTCGCGTGGTTTGAACGCGCGACTCCCGAGATGATCGTTCGATCAGGCTCGCTTGACCGCGTAGTCGCCGTCGGCGTGCCCGATCAGTTGCCATCCGCCCTCGATCGGGGACAGTCGGACGTCGGCGAGATTCGTGATCTCGAGCTGTGGCTGGTGGGTGCCGGGGTACCAGGCCTCGACCCGTCCGATGCCGCTCCCGGTAAACCCGTCGCGCGATACCTCTGTCAGCATTCCGGGCGCTGCCCGCGGATACGCTCGCGAGAGTGGCACTGCGAATCCCTCTGCGAGCCCGAGTGATTCACCGGACGGGCAGTCGATGCGATTCAGATTTCCCTGTGGCTGGTGGGTATTGCCGTCGCGAACCGGGTGGGGGTCACCGCACGCTTGTGTCCACGACCACCACGCGCCGCCTATCCGGTACTTGTCGGTGGCGTCGACGAAGCGGTCGACGTCTGCTCCCTGCTCGTCGGCGTCCCCGAACCAACCCCATTCGCCCGTCCACAACGGGGCGTCATACCAGGCGGCGGCGCGGTCGGCGATCCGAAATCCGTCTTCGATCGCGGGGAATTCGCCACTCACCGTAATGGATTCGCTGTAGAGGTGCGGCGAGAACACCATCAGGGGATCGGTCACGTACTCGCGTGGGGGCAGTGCGTCGAAGCCGAATGCCGACCAGATCGCGCTGGGCTCGAAGAACACGAGGTGTGGGAACCCGCCGGCTTCGGATTGCCGGATGGCGTCGGTGGCGCGCTGGTAGAACTGCCCGATCTGGTCTGCGGCGGTGAAGGGGTCGCGCAGACCGGGGTTCGGTTCGTTCAACAGGTCGTATCCGGCCACCGCGGGCTCGTTCTTGAACTCCGCGGCCAACTTCGCCCACGTCGCCACCAAACGGCTCTGGATTCCTTGCTCGTCGTCGTAAAACGCCTGGAAAGCATGGGCGATCGCTGGTGCAGCTTCCCGGAGTCCGCCGATGTTGCAGGTTGTCCATCCGCCGGTCAGGGTTGCCCACTCCGGTGCGCCGTCCCAGCCGACTCCCGGCCGCATGAATGACGGGCACGACTGGTCGCTCGGGGTACCGACATACGGGCCCCATGCGTCCTGATGCATGTCGAGAACGGTGTAGATGCCGTGGTCTTTTGCATCCTCGACCGCTATTCGAATGCGGTCGACGTACTCCTTGTCGAATGCACCGCGGGTCGGTTCGAGGAGGGACCACGCGACGTTGAGCCGGACGACGTTGAAGCCCAGCGTGGCCATTTGCGCAAAGTCCGTCCTTCCCAGCGGCGTAACGGTGGGTAGTCCGGTGCCGTTGGTTGCGTAGTCGTTGAGACCGTTGGCGTTCACGCCGCGTAGCAACACTGTTCGTCCGTCGACGTCCTTGATCGTGCGATCTGCGACGGTCAGTTGGGGGAGAGTCCAGCCCGGATCTGGTGGTGCAGCGTTCGCCGTCGGAGTTGCAATCTGGAGGACCAGGATTGCAAGGGTGGCAAGCAACAGCGCACGCATCCATCGACCTTTCTAGACAAACGTCCAATTCCGACTTGAGGCTAGCGCGAGAACGCCCTTCTGCGGCGCGATTCGCACATACCCGTCACCTCATTGCTTGGCACGCCGGCTCGAAGCTGCTACTCGAGGTGCGAGAATCGTCGACAAGTCGCGACTCGAGGGAGCATTTGTGAAACTTGCACTGACTGAACTGGTCGAACAACTACCCGGCGACGATTTATCAATCACGCGAGTGTTCTACGATTCACGGACCGCTGGCACCGGTCCGAGTTCTCTGCAGGAACTGCTCGCAGTGCGTGCTTCCAGGGTGGTTGATCACGCGCCGCCGACTCGAGCTGTTGAGCACATGCTCGACATCGACGGCCGAGCCATATCGGTCCGTGTGGTCACTCCGAAAGATGGCGTTGTCAACGGGGTCTATCTGTATCTTCCTGGCGGTGGTTTCTACATGAGTTCGGCGGCAAGCGATGACACTCGAAGTACGAGACTTGCCGACGAGGTCGGGGTCGCAGTGGTTACCGTCGATTACCGGCTTGCGCCGGAATTCCCTTGGCCGGCAGCGCCGGACGATTGTGAGGCAGTCGCCTTGTGGCTGCTTGATGTCGCTGCCGAACGGTTCGGGACGACCAGGCTCGCCATTGGTGGCATGTCGGCGGGAGCGACCTTGGTGATGACGACATTGCTGCGCCTTCGCGATCGAGGTCTGGCAATGTCATTTTCGGGTGCGGTGCTGGAAGCGGGCACGTACGACGTCAGTGCCCAGACTCCCGCGGGCCGCACCATCGGCGACGAATACTTCATCGAAGCCTACGTCGGCCATATCGATGATCGCACTCTCCCGGATATTTCTCCGACATTCGGCGACCTCAGCGGCCTGCCGCCTACCCTCGTGATTGTCGGATCAGAAGACGTGCTTCTGGCTGAGAACCTTGCCATGGCGGCGCGGCTGTCGGCGGCCGGTAACGACGTCGACTTGCGTCTCTATCCTCATGTCCCGCATGGATTTACAAGCCATCCAACGCCTGTTGCCCGGCGCGCAGCGCTCGATACAGGTGCCTGGCTTCGGCATTGTCTCGACGCCGAGCCGGCGTGACAGGCACGGGCGCGGTTCAGCGTGCCGAGGATACGCGGCGCGTGTTCGGTGTCAGATGTTGGTCGAGCGTTGGACGATGAAACAATTCGAGGCTCACGATAGATTTCATCAGGCCGTCGAGGGTTCGCGCATCCCATCCAGTCAGATGCTGCCAGCGGTCGAGTCGATAGGTGACAGAGTTTGCATGTAGATGGATGTCACGGGCGGCAGCGCTGACGGAGAACCCGCTTCGGGCGAAGGCGCGGACGGCGTCCATCAGATGTGAGTGCTCTTCGGCCACGGACGCCCCAGCCCGTAGGAGTGGCAGCAGCTCGTCCTGGTGGGCGGCAAGGGTGGCGATGAGCCATTCGTCGGCAAAACTGACCGTCGTGCCCGGCGCTGTCGCCAACTGCAATGTGCGCTCGGCGTCGTTGATGCTTTGAGCTGCGCCGACGAGCCCGACCCGGGGCATCCCGATGCCTAACGACGTTCGTGGATGATCTCGCATGATTGCGTGGATGACGTCTTCGATCGGTCCGCCCTGACACATCACGATTACTCGGGTGCCATGTCTACTGCATTGCGCGACAACGTGCACGGAATCCAGGGTTCGTTGCAGCTGATCCACTTGTGCTTCCGACCATTCGTCCTCGACGGCCGATAGTGCTTGGAACGATTTCTGTGTATCGAACCCGAGGGTTTGTGCCAGCTCTCGGGCGTTGCTCAGTTCCATATCCGTTGCACTGTGCAATGTTTCAAAGAATCGGTATCGAACGCCGGCGCGGATGGCCTGCTCGCTGCGCGTTGCCTCGGAGTGTCCGACCGCGACTGCGCTCGTAGCGGCGTGAACGAGGTCCCAGAGTTTGCCGCCTGCTTGCAGCAACTCGTGCGTCGGCTTCGTGGACCGCTCGACCATCGTGTCCCAGAGCTCTCGAGAAGCAATGTGATAGGTCTCGATGACATCGGAGAGGGGGAGTCCTTGCATCGCGCGCCGGCGCCCGAGTTCGCGGTTTCGGTCGGTGTCCTCTGTGGTGATCGTTTCGTTCTCGGCAACGGCACACAGCATTGCGGACAACTGTTTGCGGATGTAGTTGCCTTGCTCGGCTACTGGTACCGCGGAGTAGGCCGGCAGTTCGCTGCGAATCTGATGTACCGCGCGCTCGGTGAGCGCTTCGAGCTCGTCGGAAACCTCGCGACACAACCGACGGATCGTGTCTTCTTCTTCGACGTCGGTTACGTCCACGGGGTTACTCCTTTGTGCGTGCTTGTTCTTGCGTCCCGTGAATTTCACGAACGAGCGTCGTGGATTCCGGGGTTCACCCATGGTCCCGCCATAGTGACGGGAGGCACACTCAACGCTAGACCGGACGACGATTCGACGGCAAAACGCCCCTCGCCTCATCTGCTCCGGATCGATCAACGGCTAAGGAGCCACAATCATGTCCAACGAGGCGAAGAGTGCCTTGCTCGCAATCGGAGTTCCGTTCGTCGGGGTGCTGGGCGGGATAGTTGCGCTCTCCGGATCCGAACTGACCGTTCTCGGGTTTCCCATTTTGTTCGCGTGGCTTTTCCTGTGGATGCCGCTGACATCGCTATGTCTCCACTTGGCATGGAAGTTCTTTGACCGCAAGGACTTCGAGGAAGCGGAACGAAACGACCTGGCTCAGGCCAAGGCCGAGATCGGGGATCCGACATGATCGCTGCAACATTTACGCTCGTCCTTCTCCTCGCGCTCGGCGCCGGAGTTCTTTCACGCCGTGGAAGCAAAAAAGAGATCTCCGACTACCTCGTGGGCGGGCGATCTTTCGGTCCCGTGCTGGTTTTCATTCTGGGAGCAGGTGAGGCCTACAGCATCGGTACGCTCATTGGATTCCCCGGCGGTGTGTACGCCCACGGGGCAAGCTACGGCGTCTGGTTCATCGGATACATCTTGCTTGCCTATCCGATCGGATACTTCTTTGCGCCCTATCTCTGGCGGGCAGGCAAGCGGTACAACGCGATGACGCTGCCCGATGTGGCAGGGCGGCACTTTCGGTCGCGCGGGTTGGAACTGACAATCGCGATTGCCTCGGTTGTCTTCCTCATTCCCTGGGGTCAACTGCAGCTGGCGGGCCTCCAGGTCGCACTGAGCGGACTTGGCATCACCATCGACCCGACGGTGGCGGTTTTTGTCGGCGCTGCGCTTGCTCTGCTCTTCCTCCTGCTTTCGGGTGTGCGTGCACCGGCGTTTGTGTCTTACGTCAAGGACGCAGCCCTGCTGCTGGGAGCGATCCTGATCGGACTAGCCGCCACGGCCAAATCGGGCGGTATCACGAAGCTCTTTGGCGATGCGGCATCCCATGGGGCCGGGCAGACCTCGCAATCCACCGTCACCGGTTCGTCGCTGACCTTCGTGCTCACCACAATTGTGTTCCAGTCACTCGGCTTTTTCGTTTTCCCCTTCATCGTGCAGGCGGTGCTATCGGCGAAGTCCGAGGCAACCCTCAAGCGAGTCGCCCGATTCAACCCGCTGTACATGCTCATGTATCCCTTCCTCGTCGCTGCTGCCTTCGGCGCAATTTCATTGCTGCCCAACAAGCTCGAGGGCGCAGAATCCAATGAGGTGCTCCTGCAACTGTCCCGCCTCGTGCTCCCGGACTGGCTGACCGGAGTGGTGGCGGGTGGTGCGGCACTGTGCGCGATCGTGGTTCTGTGTGGCTCGGCGCTGGGAATCGGCTCGATCGTCTCGCGAAACATCGTTCCTGGAATACCCGAATCAAGTCAGCGGGTGTGGGTGCGCGGGGTCATCGTCGCCTACCTCGGCCTCTCACTGATCCTCACCCTCGCCGCACCCCAATTGCTGCTGACGCTGGTGAATACCGCGTATTACGGGGTGACCCAGGCCGTAGTGGTGTTCGCGACGATGATCTTCGGATGGAAGCTGCGACCGGCAGCGCTCGCGATGGGCGTGGTGCTCGGCGACGTGGTGGTGCTCTGGCTGTACCTCGACACACACGGCACGGTATCGATGTGGTTGGCGGATCAAGGCATAAACATCGGTGCCGCAGCCCTCTTGCTGAACGTGTTGTTCGTGTCCGCTACCCGGCTGATGTGGCCTCCTGTCGAAGCGGTTTCGGGCCTCCGCGCAGAAAATCGATCGGCACCAGCGCCTTGCCCCGTCACCCCGACCTCGAAGGCGGAATTCCGATGACCAGGACATTACTCACCGCAGATGTAATCCTCACCCACGACGCGGCGTCACCTCAGGTGGAGGCCCTTGTCCTCGATGGAGGCCTGGTTGTCGCCACCGGAAGTCGAAAGGACATGGCGGAGATCGTCGGACCGCAAGCTCGTCGGCTCGATCTACCTGGCGCAACTGTGATCCCGGGGCTCATCGAGTCGCACATTCACCCGACCTACGCCGGATTGACTGACGGATGGGCTGATTGCCGGACACCCCCGTGCGCCTCGATCACGGATATCCAAGCGGCGCTGCGGAACTCCGCTCCCACTCACGGCTGGATACGTGGATGGGGGTATGACGACACACAACTTCGAGAAGGTCGCCATCTCACACGCGATGACCTCGACGCAGTCTGCACTGACCGCCCGATAATCGTTCTGCACATCTCGGGGCACTTTGCGGTGGCAAACACCGTTGCGCTCGCAGCTGCAGGCATCGACGAATCGACGGTGGATCCCGGGGGCTCCCAGTTTCCGCGTGGGGCGGACGGGAGGCTCACAGGGATGGCCTGGGAAATCGATGCAGTGGCCCGGCTGAGCGCCGCGATCCCAGACCTGACAGAGGCGGAGGTGCAGACCGCGTTGCTGCGAAGCTTGACACTGGCGCGTTCGCGAGGAATCACGACCGTGCACGATCTAGGGGTCGGCCTGTCGGCGGGCATGCAGGAGTTAGCCGCCTATCGTGCCCTGGACACCCTGGGCGAGATGCCCGTGCACACGGTTGGCTTCCTTCGGGGTGATCTCGCGATCGCGGAACTGGAGGAAGGGAAGATTGCTTTCGCAGCTACTCCGGACCCAGGGTCACGCTTCCGTTTGGCCGGCGCCAAATTCTGGGCGGATGGGTCCATTCAAGGGTTGTCCGCAGCTCTGCGGACCCCGTACACGTGCAGCCCGAACCATCACGGTGATCTGCTCTATCCTCAGGAGCAACTCGACGCCATGGTTCTCCAGGTCCACCGCGAGGGAGGGCAGGTCGCGGTGCACGCCAACGGCGATGCGGCCGTAGCCGCCGCTATCTCGGCTCTGCGAAGTGCACACTGCAGCGACGGTCGTCGAGCGCGGCACCGTATCGAGCATTGCCAGGTCAGTGGGCCTGCGGACCTGGAAGCGATACGTGATGCCGAGCTCGGTGTGAGCTTTTTCGTCAACCATGTCTTTCATTGGGGTGATCGTCACCGTGACCGTTTCCTCGGTCCTGAGCGGGCCGGCAACCTGGACCCGCTGGCGTGCGCCGATGACATCGGCTTGAAATTCGGGCTGCACTCGGATTGCCCGATAACTCCGATGGATCCCCTCCAGACGATTCGGACCGCGGTGAATCGGCTGACCATGGGCGGGGCGGTCCTTGGCTCCCACCAACGGATCGGAGTACATCGCGCGGTGCAGGCCATGACTGTGGACAGTGCGTACTTAGTTCATGATGAAGGACGGGCAGGGATGCTGGCGCCGGGTCGCCGCGCGGACCTTGTCGCACTCGACGGCGATCTTGCTGCCCTCGCAGATCCTTCGTCCGACATTCCTCAGCCTGCACTGGTCATGGTCGATGGCCGGTAGCTCGTGAGATTGATTTCGTCCCAACGGATACCAGTTCGAGGTGGAGATTTGTGCAGTTGCTCGACAGTGAAGTTGTTCAGCGGTGTGCAGTTACGGTTGCCGCCGCGGCCGCGGTCTGTCGATCGAGCGGGTCCGGCGTGGTCGATGGCGCCGCAGTGACGGGCAAGAGTTTCTTCCTGCATGATGGCGGCTGTCCGGGCACCTGAACACATGTCCGGTTTCTGGGGCAAAGTCGGGACGAGGAGCGCGCCACCCTTGTAATCTCGCACGTGAGTTTGCGGGGGCGCGGGTCGTCCCGCACAGCGAGCGAGGGGACGAGGATGACGACTGCTTACGCGCGCCGCCGAGGGGCGCGCCCTCTCGGAATCGCCCTCGCTGCGCTGGTTGCGGTGGGTGCGGCCCTGACCGGCCCCACACTCGCCTCCGCCTCGAGCGGCGACCTGCAATTGGGTTCGAGTCAGTTCGGATCGTCCGGGGAGCAACCGCCGCTGCCGGAGATCCCACCGCCGTCCGCGGCCGAGATCAGGCTCGACGAGGCGCGGAACTTCCGCGACATCGGCGGCTATCGGACTACCGAGGGTAGGACCGTCCGGTCAGGCCTGGTGTTCCGTTCCAACAAGCTCAGCTCGCTCAATGAGACTGATCTGGCAAAACTCACCGCCGCGAACCTGACCCTCGACGTCGACCTGCGCAACGCCTCCGAACGCGCGGAGGATCCCGATCGGATCCCCGCCGGGGTCACCTACCAGGTTGCCGACGTCGTCAGTATCGAACACGGCATCGCGTTCCACGAGTTCGTTCCCCTGACCCTCGGTCGCGCGTTGATCGATGGCGCAGTCAAGGGAACCTCGAACATCGGCCAGAGCATCGGCTACCCGTTCATGGTCAACTACCGTGGTTCCGATGCCGCCTTCCGCGACCTGATGACTGCGATCGCGAACAACTCCGACGGCGCAACCGTCTACCACTGCAGCGCAGGGAAGGACCGCACCGGTTGGGGTACCGCGATACTGCTGACCATCCTCGGTGTCCCGCGTGAGGTCATCAGTGCCGATTTCATGGCGTCGAACACGTACCTGGGCCGGGACGACGCGGTGGACCTGTCGTGGCTCGATGCGGCGTATGCACAGGTGGACCGGCTCTACGGCGGTATGGATACTTACGTACGGGAGGGCCTCGGCGTCGACCAGGGCACTATCGACTCTCTGCGTGCCAAGCTTCTCCTCTAGGCGGAGCCCCACGCCTCGGCCTCTTGCCTACTCGGACCCTCTGCTGTCCATTGCGACTAATGATTGCGGGCATGCGCAATTGTGTGGCACAGCTCCTGTGGCGGGCCCGAGGGTTCTTGGCCGTGTGTGATCACCAAGTGGCGCAAGAACTTTGCTCGCAAAAAGCACGCCTGATCATGCACTCGACGCTGGCCAATTGGTCAGCATCGAATCGAGTGCCTCAAGGATCCTGGACCAGCTTTCGGCGCTGTCCGGTGCACTGTGGCTGAACGATCCACCTAACTCGAGGCTGGCGTACCCATGGAAAACGCTGCCCAGCAATCGAACTGCGTGGGTCTGATCGAGATCGGTGAGGTTGTACCCGCGCAGAATTGATCGCATCATTTGTGAGTGTCTGACGCCCGCGCTCGCGGCCGCGGCCTCCGGGGTGAGGCGCATCTGTGACGCGGCGTACCGCCCGGGGTGTGCCCTTGCGTAGTCGCGGTACACGTTCGCGAAGGCGGTCAACGCGTCGCGGCCGGACCGGCCCGCAACGGCCTCGGAAGCCTGGTCGGCCATCTCTTCCAAGGCAAGCAGTGCGATTCTGGTTTTGAGATCGTGCGAACTCTTCACATGGGAGTACAGGCTTGCAACCTTGACGTCGAACGCTCTGGCGACTGCCGACACGGTCACCTGCTCGAATCCCATCTCGTCGGCCAATTCGGCGCCCGCCATGGCGAGGCGTTCGGGTGTCAGTCCTGCGCGAGGCATGTCCGTTGGTCCTGTTCGTCGAGAAGTGAAACCGCTTGCCTAAATAGTATAGGCAAATTACTGTGTGTTGTAGTTAAGATTTTCGCAAGCTATATACAGGTGAATGAGATGAACAGCCAGAGCAATTGGATTACTACCGCAATTTCCGAGGACATCGTGCGCGGAGCCCTCGAACTCGAGCGGACCGAACGCGGTGTGCTGACACACCGTCTGCCCGCCAGGGCTCGCACACAATTCGCTGACGGGCAGATGGCAATGGCGCAATCACAACCGTCCGGCGTGCGGCTGGTGTTCCAAACCAGCGCTACGGCCATCGAACTCGACACTCTGCCCACGAAAATGATCTACATCGGTGCCCCACCACGACCACAAGGGGTGTACGACCTGATCGTCGACGGCGAACCAGCCGGGCACGCAATCGCTGGGGGCGGCAACACGGTGACGATCGACATGGCGACCGGTACCGCTCAGAGACAGTCCGGGCCCGTCAGCACCATCCGTTTCGCGGGCCTGCCTGCGCGATCAAAGGCTGTCGAGATCTGGTTGCCGCACAACGAAACCACCGAACTTGTCGCATTGCGGACCGACGCCCCACTCGAACTCGCGGACGAGACGAAGCGTCGCGTGTGGCTCCATCACGGAAGCTCGATCAGTCAAGGCTCCGGCGCTGAAAGTCCCTCCGGCACTTGGCCTGCTCTCGCAGCCTCCCTCGGCGGCGTGGATCTGATCAACCTCGGGTTCAGCGGCAGCGCTCTGTTGGACCAGTACACCGCCCGCGCGATGCGAGACACCGCAGCGGACCTGATCAGCATCAAGATGGGCATCAATCTGGTCAACTCCGACGTGATGCGCCTGCGGGCCTTCACGTCGGCAATGCACGGCTTCCTCGACACGGTCCGCGACGGCCATCCAGCGGCTCCACTGTTGGTCGTCTCGCCTGTCTATTGCCCGATTCACGAGGACACGCCGGGACCTGGTGCTTTCGATTTCGACGCGCTTGCCAGAGGCGAAATGCGATTCGTTGCCACCGGAGATCCCGCCGAGCACGCAGCCGGAAAGCTGACGCTGCGCTCTATTCGGGAAGAGTTGGCGCGCATCGTAACCCAGCGATCGGTGGATGATCCCAATCTGCATTACGTCGACGGGTGCGATCTCTACGGTGCGGCCGAGAACGCAGAGTTGCCGCTTCCCGATCAGCTCCATCCGGACGCTGCGACGCACCGTCTCATCGGCGAACGCTTTGCTCAACGTGTATTCGCAGACGACGGTGTATTCGCCGGCGAGGAGTGATCGCGCAATCTGGTTCGATCTGAGTTCACACGATTTGACCCTGACGTAGCGTGAGGGCTCACGATGACTTCATGACCGATACCTACCCAGCTTTCGACATCAGCCCCGTCCCCGTACCTGCAACCGATGCCGTGCCTCCGGAACAGTTCCGAGGTCTCTACGGTATGCCGATGTTCGTGTCGATTCCGACTTCGGATCTGGCCGAATCGGCAGACTTCTGGATCCGAGGGCTCGGTTTCTTCGATCTCTTTTCGGTGCCTGATCGACTGACGCACTTGCGACGCTGGGCATTTCAAGACGTTCTGCTCGTATCCGGTGAGCGAGCAGATTCACCACCGTCCGTCAGCGTGAGCTTTGCGTGTGTGCTGAGTCAGATCGACCAGATAGCACAGGCGTGTGAGGAATTGCGGCCCGGATGCACCAGCGGTCCACACCTGAAGCCGTGGAATTCACTGGAGTTGGAGATCGTGACACCGGAGAATGCGCGCGTGATCATGACGGCCGCTCGTCCGTACGACCCGAACAGTGCCGAGGCCGAGCATCTGCGAGGTATTGGAATTGACGGATCCGACGACTGAGCAGCGGCCTGACGCTGTGGCCTCCCGCACCGCGTCTGTCAGACTGGATGTCGTGACGGACCAACTCTTCGGAGACGACGCAGACAGTGCTCTTACTGTT
Source organism: Rhodococcus sp. GB-02 (assembly GCF_053470465.1). Lineage (NCBI taxonomy): Bacteria > Bacillati > Actinomycetota > Actinomycetes > Mycobacteriales > Nocardiaceae > Rhodococcus > Rhodococcus sp. GB-02. The sequence continues at coordinate 764,750 of NZ_JBPUKE010000003.1, read as the reverse complement.
GGTGCTGCCGCGTCGCGACTTGGCATAACCGTACGCACCCTTCATCATTGGGACGCGATCGGTTTGGTGCGCCCGTCCGGGCGCAGTGACGGGGGCTACCGGCTGTATACCGACGCGGACCTCGGCCGCATCGGCCGGGTGCTTGTCTACCGTGACGTGGGCTTGTCGCTCGACGAGGTCGGGGTATTGCTCGATGCGCCCGCAGCCCACGTGGACGAGACGCTGCGTGGGCAGCGCGTCGAGTTGCGGCAACGGATAGCCGACTTGGAGGAACTGGGCGAGTCCTTGGATCGCATCATCGATGCCAGGAAGTCGGGTGTGCTCTTGCCGGCACACGAGCAGGTGTCGATCTTCGGCCGACACTGGCAGCCGTCATGGGGGCCGGAGGCGAACGAGCGTTGGGGTGACAGTGCGCAGTGGGCGCAGCACGCGGAACGGTCGGCAGGTAGGACCGCTGAGGATTGGCAGAAGATTGCCGAGTGCGTCGAGGCGCTCAACGAAGATCTGGCGTTGGCGTGCCGTGCGGGTGTCGAACCGGGAAGCGCCGAGGCGAATTCGCTGGCAGAACGACACCGAGCGTCGATCGGGGTCTACTTCGACTGCACACATTCGATGCATGTGTGTCTGGGACGGATGTACGTTGCCGATCCGGGCTTCTCTGAGTTCTACGACACGGTCGAGACCGGTCTGACCGTGTGGCTCCGCGCAGTCATCGATGCGAATGCTCGGGCCAACGGAGTTGTCCCCGAATCGGCGACGTGGGTGTGAGTGAGCTGGTGGTTGCTCATCAGTCCAAAGACGCGCAGGCAGTGCACCACGGTCGGCTGTCGACTCCGGGGGCACGATGGGACACTGCGATGCGCGCGGCCAGAATGCAGCTTTCGTTGTCGTGGTAGACGTCGAGATCCGAAGGAACCGTCGAGTGGAACGCGGGGACCTTCATGGCTACCTCCGTTGTGACTCGCTGGAGAGTTGGCTCGTCGCGGCAATCCTCCTACCCCAGAGATCATCTCGCCTGTCGGAAGAAGCGGGAGGTCACGGCGAGGCATTCAGAATTGGTGAATCGTTCTTGACGAGTACGTTGCCGGTGCCGTTGAGGCGAAACGCGGACATGAGCACGAAGGTGTTGCCGCCGGCGACTTAGACGGCATCGAGTTCGTCGAGGACGGATCGGAACGTACCTGCTTGGTCGTGGTCACCGGCAGTGATGTCGGTCAGGGAGTATCCGAGCGCAGCGAGTTGCTCGCGTTCGGCGGCGACGAATTCTTCGCCCGAGTAGGGGAGCGATGCATCGTTGATGTAGCCGATATCGATCTCGCCGGGTACCCGGTCGACGTGGGTGGAGATGAAGTCTTGGACGGCGCCGATGCCGAGGGAGAGCAGAAGTAGAGGCATCGGTCGACCTTATGGGTAGAGTCCGACACGTGCTGTCCTCGCGTCGCGATCATGCAGCCCCGCAGCGACTTACAGGTGTGAGTGCCTGATCGCCCTTCCGGCCGAACCGATGCGCACTGCGCGCGCGGTGTGATCTTCGACGGCGCTCACCGCCGAGAATCGCACAGGGATAGGCTGGACGAATGCGTGGAGAGTACAAGGTTCCTGGTGGAAAACTGGTCGCGGTCGACGTCGAGGTGGCGGACGGTCGGCTGGCCGAAGTCGCAGTCTCGGGGGACTTCTTCCTCGAGCCCGACAGTGCGCTCGACGATATCAACGCGGCGTTGCGCGGAATGCCCGCCGACTCGGATGCTGAACAGTTGGCACAAGCCATTTCCAGTGCGCTCGACGAGTCCGTCTCGATGATCGGCTTCACGCCGCAGTCGGTCGGTATTGCGATCCGGCGCGCACTCGGCCACGCCACGAGTTGGGCGGATCATACTTTCGACCTCATCCCGCCGGTGGTTCTCGATCCCGCGATGCACGTCGCGCTGGACGAGGTCATCGCGCGTGAGGTCGCATCGGGTGAGCGTCCGCCGACATTGCGATTCTGGGACTGGGACTCGCCCTTGGTCGTGATCGGATCGTTCCAGTCCGTGCGTAACGAGGTCGACTCCGAGGCGGCTGCGAGGCACGGCATCGGGGTGGTGCGCCGAATCTCCGGTGGCGGCGCGATGTTCATGGAACCGGGCAACTGCATCACGTACTCGTTGGCAGTGCCGGCGTCGTTGGTCGAGGGATTGAGTTTCGAGCAGTCCTACGCGTTTCTCGATCAGTGGGTCATGGGAGCGCTTGCCGAGGTCGGTATCAACGCTCGGTACGTGCCGCTCAACGACATCGCCTCGGACAAGGGCAAGATCGCCGGCGCCGCTCAGAAGCGTTTCGCGTCCGGCACCGTGCTCCATCATGTGACCATGGCCTACGACATCGATGCGGAGAAGATGACGCAGGTGCTGCGAATCGGACGAGAGAAGATGTCGGACAAGGGAACCAAGAGCGCGGCCAAGCGCGTCGATCCGCTGCGCTCGCAGACCGGAATGACGCGTGCAGCAATCCTGGAGTCGTTTGCGGAACACTTCCGAGGCCAACACGACACCCGCGACAGCGATTACACGGACTCGGAGTTGGAGCAGGCGCGCAAGCTGGTGGAGACGAAATTCAGCACCGAAGAGTGGACTCACCGCGTCCCGTGACGCCTTGACCCCCTGAGGCTCCGTGACCCCGAGGAACCGGGACGAGACCCGAGAGGTCTCGTCCCGGTCGACCTAGGTAGCGGGAGTCGCTGAGTTTGCGCTGAGAAGTTCAGCGTCGTCGGCGCCGGTGTTCCGCTTCGGAATGGTGAAAGTTGCGCTCACGCACAGGATAGCGAAAACGAAGCAGGCCACTGTGTACCAGAGGTTTCCGATGGGATCTCCCGCGCTGGTGGAACCGTCGACTGCTTCGAAGAAGTCGGGAAGCGCACTCGCCCACAGTACGGCCATGACAACCAGGTACACCACGCTGTAAATCTGGACGAACTTGTTGGTGTGGGCAGGAGCGTTCGATTCTGCCGAGCGCAGGTGCGTCCATTGGCGGACGAGAATCACGATGGCGACCACCGTGAGGACGGCAAGTTCCGCCGCGTAGAGGAACCCGCGAACGGTGTCGCTGCCCATTCCGAAGACCGTCGCCGGGAGCGGGAGGATGAACGTTCCCAGTGACGCCAGAAGGCCGATCACGATGGTGCGCCATACCAATTGAAGTCCGGAGAAGTGCTTGCCGGCATCGACGTGCCGTCCGACGAAGTACTGGACGCAGAATGCCAGCGACATGGGCCACAGTGCGGCGAAGACGACCACGCTGGGTAGTGGAACCGCGTCGAACATGGGTTGGTTGATCGGGTTCGACGTCGACCACTCCCACCATCTCAACTGGGGTCCGAGGTGGTCGAAGATTTCGTAGAACGCATGGTGGACGAAGCCGACGCAGACTGCGCCCAGTAGTGGACCGTATTTGCGGAAAACGCCGAGCATTCTGACTATTTCGAAGGCCAATGTTGCCATCAGTGGATAGATGGCAACGATGTACAGCGGCAGTCGACCCCACATGAAGTCGACGGTGAACACGTTGTGCGCGAACATCGTGTCCACTTGTTCTTCGATGCCGAACGCCGCCGGGAAGTACAGCGGAGGCTCGATGATGAACAGGTAGGCGGTGGCGCCGAACCAGAGAACGAGGTTGGTGGGGTCGCCGTTGCGGCGCAACCGCACGATCGCCAGGACCAGTGCCAGCACCGAGCCGACGATGATCGTCCATTCGAGGACGGGCAGGGTCCAGTTCTCCAGCGCCGCCGGGTTGCGGAACTCGACGAGTCCACCTGCTTCCTGGCAGGAGAAACCGAGTTCTGTTGCGAGCTGGGCAAACGTGGGGGAGCAGTGCTCTGCCATCAGTTGGCCCCTGACGTAATCGACTCGGCTTGTGCCTGAGATTCGGCGGTGTACCAGCGTGTGCAGTCGTAGCCGTCGTCGTAACGCTTGAACCACTGGTCGGCGAGTGCGGGGAGTTTCTCGAGGTCCGGGTTGTGATTGGGCATCTGGCTGCGGAAGACACCGCCGAGTGCGACGAGTTGTTCTCCGAGTTGAAGGTGATCGAAGGCGCGAGGCATCGTGCCCTTGGTCAGATACGGAGCGAACGACGTCAGAATCTTCTGCTTGGTGCGGTGGGTGGCGAACATCGACAGTGAGTCGACTTGCCGTTCGGAAAGCGGAACGTGCTGGTTGAAGCCTGCGCAGGCGATGCGAATCACCTTCATTACGTGCGCGAAGATCGACGGTGCCATCCGCATCCGGTAAAGCTCGCTTCCGACAACGGAATTGAAGATGATCAGAGCCGAGCTGCGATGCTCGACCTCCTCAACGAAGTGCCAGATGAACAGCGACGCGACACGGTCGTCTCCCGGGCGGAACAAGGTCGCCTCGTTGTCGAGCATCAGCTTGAACACCGGCGTGAAGGTCGCCTCCAGATCCGCGGTGTATGCAAGCCGGTAGTTCAGCGAGGTCGCCTCGGTCAGCAGATCGAATTCACCGATCACGGCGTCGAGCGTGTTCTGTAGTCCGGGGTAGCGCCTGATCAGAGCCTTCACATGCTGGCGGTGCGCGGTCGAGTGATGGCCTTCCTGACGCATGAACGCCACGGCTTCCTCGGCAACCTCAGGATCGCTGATCCGCGACTTGGTCTGCATGATCATCTTCACGATCATCTTCTCGAAACCGATGGCCAGGAACGAGACCGCGTTGGACATGCTCGACCAGGCCGGGTTCTCCGAGTTCCACAGGAAGGGAACGTCATGATCCTCGAATCCGAAATCCATCTTTCGGGGCTGAAGGTTGGTCACTTGTCGAACCTCGTCTTTCGGAGGGGCTGGTCAGGTGGCCGCTCTGGCACTGGAAGCCACGTGTGGCGGTAATCATACATATTGGTGTGCGGTTGTATGTTCACTTTCGTCGACGGAGGGAAATTCGAGTGGTCCGGCTGCAAATCTCGCCTGTGTTAGCCTGTGGCTCTTGGACTTCGAGCGCAAAGATATGGTTCGAGCCTCGTTCGAGCGAGGAAGTGGGCAGTGGCACGAAGGCGTGGGTGGGGTGGCAATCCACCGGACAGTGACGACGATGCGTCTCGTCGCATTGTCGAGGCCGCGGTCGAGCTGATCGGACGGACGAGTTCGGAAATCAGCATCGGCGACGTCGCCGAGTCACTGGGCGTGATCCGGCAGACCGTGTATCGCTACTTCCCCAGTGCCGACGCTCTGATGAGGGCAGCTGCGATCGCGTCGGTCGACGGCTATCTCGATCGACTGACCACGCACGTGAGCGGCATCGAAGACCCCGTCGAGGCGATGACCGAGGGTGTCGTCTACACACTGACCCAGGTCCATCGAACGCCCCATCTCGGCATCCTGCTCACAAGCACGAATTCGAGTCTTCACCCCGAAGGTCTGACCTCTCAGGAGGCGCAAGCCTTCGGAATGGCGATGATCACCCGCTTCGACGTGGACTGGCTGAGTTACGGATACGACGACGCGTCGCTTCAGGAACTGGTCGAATATGTCCTGCGGACTATGCAGTCGTTTTTCCTCGCGCCCGGCGACCCAGCGCGAAGCGACGAGGAACTGCGGCGATACCTACGACGCTGGATGGGTTCCGCGATCATCGCCCAGGTGGGTTCGATGAAAAGTGACCCGGTCAGCGCAGAGTTATCGTCAAAGCGACCGCGCCGGCGCACGCAACAATGACGACGACCAAGGCGAGCAGGTCGGCCAGTTGAGGACGCTTGGGGTACGCCGCGATCAATCCTGTGCCCCCGCGAGCGGAGATCGCTTCGCCCATTTCGGCAGATCGCCGAATTGCCACCGACATGGTTGTGGTGATCAGGTCGACTATCGAGTTGTCGGCAGCACTGTTCACCACAGCTTTCGGACGGAGTCGCCGTGCCGCAACGAGCGTGAGCATCTCGTCGATCAACAGCGGAAGCGAACGAATGCAAAGGGCTGTCGCTATGGCCCACTCGTCGACGGGAATCTTGAAGAATCGAAGCGGTCGGCCCAGTGTGGCCAAGGCGGGCGCCACATCGCTCATCGACGTGGTCCACGCCAACATCAGTGAGACGCAAAGCAGTACGAGGCCGAAGGTCACGGCTTGCAGGTACAGGAACACCGCGTCGAGGCCGATCGGAAGGTTGATCAATGCGCCGAGCAGAATAAGCGCCCACAACCACCACGGAGGGTGGGGAACTGCTGTCGGGGGGATGCGTCCGATCACCGCGGTCAGCAGCAGCAGTCCGAGCACGACGCCGATCGTCGGCCAGGACGGTGTCACAACCACCACGATGCTGACGAGTACGACGGCCACGATCTTCGTTCCGGCCCACAGTCGATGGACCGGAGAAGAAGTCGGAACTTCACGCAAGAGGGTGGTCACGTTGTCGATCCTTCCAAAGCTGCGCCGGCGGCCGGATCGAGTATGCGACCCTGCGACAGTCGAATCGTTCTGCTGCACACGGCATCCATGCCGTCGACGTCATGGGAGATGACGACAACTGCGGTTCCGTTCCGTCGAATCCACCTGAGTACGTTCAGGATTTCGTGGCGGCCGGGCGGATCGAGACCGGCGAGAGGTTCGTCGAGAATGAGCACTCGGGGTTGGCGGACGAGGAGACCGGCCAGCACGACGCGTCGCATCTGCCCGCCGCTCAACTCGTCGATACTGCGGCCGGCGATGTGGCGGTCGAGTCCGACGGCGTCGAGCGCCCAGGACACTTGTACGGATCCGATCTCCGCACCGCCGGCGGCCTCGATGTCTTCGGCGACGGTTCGGCGTTGCAATTGCAGCCTCGAATGTTGGAACGTGAGACCGACGGTGCCAAGTTGACGAGAGACAGGTTTGCCGTCGAAGACTGCGGTTCCCCTGCTCGGAGTGATCAGGCCGGCCATGGTCCAGGCCAGGGTCGATTTACCGGAACCGTTGCCGCCCAGGATCAGTAGTCCGTCCCCGTCGCTGATGGTCAGGTTCACGTCCGACAGTGCCCGTCTCGACCACGGAGTCCGGTCGTTGTAGGTGTGCGTCACATCGGTGAGTTGGAGGACCGGTCGGGTGCCGGCCGGCCAGGGCGCGGCGGGCGGACCCGCAAACGTCGACGTCATCCAACCGGGTTGGTGGTCGATCTGCCGTCCGCGTTGCAGTTGAATCACCCGATCTGCCGCGCGGGTGTCAGCGTGGTGATGGGTCACGAGCACCACGGCCATGGGATGGCGTCGTGGAAGTTCGGCGAGGAGTGCGACCAATTCCTCCCGGCCGGCCTGATCGACCATCGCGGTGGCTTCGTCCGCGATCAGCAGTGCGGGACGCCGCGCCAGAGCGGCAGCAACCGCCAGACGTTGCATCTCGCCGCCGGACAGCCCCGAGGTCTCGCGCATACCCATGCCGGCGAGTCCTACTTCAGTCAGCAGTGCATCGACGTCGGGATGAGACTCGGGGGGAAGCCCCCAGACGACGTCGTCCGCGACGCGGGTTCCGAGGATCTGGCTCTCCGGTCGCTGCAGGACAATTGCGGTTCCGCCGTGTCGGCCGAGGCCTGCGGACCCGGGTCTCGTCAGGCTCCCGACGGTTGGTGCGCGACCGGCGAGCAACCGGGTGAGTGTGGACTTGCCCGAGCCGTTGTGGCCGACGACGGTGACGAACTCGCCGCGTCGGACGGTGAAGTTGACATCAACGAGGGCCGGCGTCGATGCACCCGGATAGGTGAAGCCCACGTGATCGAAAGTCACCGGCAACGGATCGATCGGACGGTCGTCAGGTGTTGTCTCGAGCGGGTCGGACGAGGGGAGTGCAGCCAATCGATCGAGGACGGCACCGAGGACAAAATAGGAAACGACGGTGCTCAGGACGATCCCGGAGATGATCGACGCGGCGATCCACAACCACCAGTAGTCGATGATCGAGCCGATGCTGTTCTCGATCCACTCGGCTGCCCCGACCAGGGAAGGCGCACGCTTTAAGATCGTGGCCACACCCAGCGCGGTGTTCTCGAGCGAGTTCAACAACAAGTTGCGCAGGGGCGCGAGAACAAGCAGCAAGACTATGGAGAACAACGCCAGCGCCGGCCCGATGACAAATGACGACAGCAGCGCGGATACGAAGCCGAGACCACGCCGCTTGACCGTGCCGATGATTCCGCCGAGGAGGGCGCACAATGCCACCGCCCATGCAGACCCGGAACCAGCGGCGACAAAGGCGACCGCAGTAGCCGACACTCCAGCCGTCACCACCGCACGGACGCGAAAGCGCTGGGCAACGATTCCCATCGGAACGGCGGCCACGAGGTTGAGGGCGCTGGCCATGGGGATGACCGTGGCGATAACGGACAACGCGACCGTGAATCCGGCCATGACGGCACCTGTCGCCAACTCGAGTGGTCGAAGGTTGCCGGTTTCGCGGACTTGCGGACGGTTGTTCACTACGTCCAGTGTGCCAGTGGTGACATGACTCCTGCCCGACTGATGGTGAGCGTATCGGCGCGATTGCGTAGGCTTCACCTCAAACAATGCATCGGACGGAGCGTGGAAGACGTGAGTGCAGCACCCATCAGGGTCGGGGTTCTGGGAGCCAAGGGCAAGGTCGGTCGAGCGATCTGCGAGGCAGTGGAGGCTGCTCCCGATCTGGAACTTGTTGCGCAGGTCGACACCGGTGATCGCATCGAGACGTTTGTCGACACCCGCACCCAGGTAGTGGTCGACTTCACTCACCCCGACGTCGTCATGGGAAATCTGGAATTTCTCGTGGCCAACGGAATTCACGCTGTGATCGGCACCACCGGCTTCGACGAGTCCCGGCTCGCGACTGTGCAGTCCTGGCTCGACGCCCAGCCGGCAACGGGTGTTCTGATCGCGCCCAACTTCGCCATCGGCGCGGTGCTGTTGATGCGTTTCTCGGCTGCGGCGGCGCGCTTCTTCGATTCCGTCGAGGTCATCGAACTTCACCATCCCAACAAGGCCGACGCGCCTTCGGGCACCGCATACCGAACGGCCGCCATGATTGCCGAGGCTCGTGCGGAAGCAGGCGTCGGACGCAGTCCTGACGCCACCACGACCGAACTCGAGGGTGCGCGTGGAGCCGACGTCGACGGCGTCCGGGTTCACTCCGTGCGCATGGCCGGCCTGGTTGCGCATCAGGAAGTGATTCTCGGAACGCAGGGCGAGACGCTGACCATTCGCCACGACTCGATCGACCGGAATTCATTCGCGCCGGGCGTTCTGCTCGGTGTTCGTCAGATCGGCTCTCGTCCGGGTCTGACCGTCGGTATCGATTCCTTCCTCGATCTATGAACAAGACCACCCGCACCCTCGCGCTGATCGTTGCGATCTGTATCGCGCTCGCGGTGTACTTCGTGCTGCTCGGTCAGCGCGGAATCCAGCTGATCCAGGACGGCGGCGGCGCCGCAATCGGTCTCGGGATCGGAGTGTTGATCCTGCCGTTCCTGGGGCTGTGGCTCGTCATCGCCACGCTCCGTGCGGGGTTCACACACCAGCGTCTCGCGCAGCAGATCCACGACGAAGGCCTCGCTGTCGACGCCTCTTCGCTTCCGAAATTGCCTTCGGGTCGGATCGAGCGAGCGGCCGCCGACGAGTTGTTCGCCCAGATCAAGGTCGACTGGGAAGCAGATCCGGACAACTGGAAGCAGAACTTCCGACTCGCTCGCGCCTACGACTACGCCGGTGACCGAAGCCGTGCGCGGGAAACCATGCGCCGGGCAGTGGAACTGGAACGTCGTTCGCGAGGCAAGTAGTTTCCTCTCCTGCGACCAGGGGATCGGTGAGGTGCTAGCGCTCCGGAACCGTTGTGGGAGAAGAAGGATCCGGAGTGGTGGGGTCGAATGGCGGCGGGTTGTTCGGGTCGAAGCTCGTTACCGGCACTGAACACGTCGCGCCCACTTCGGGATACGTGTTCGGATTGACCCGCAATGCCGAGATGAATTGATCGACGCGGGCGTCCTCCGCGTTGTCGAGCTTGAGTTGACGGCCCCATGACTGCAGCGAGATCGGCGAATCCAGGGTCGGGTACGGCGACATCAATGTGTAGCTCATGCCCTCGACTTGCTGCGCCAAGCGGGCCTGATCCTCGCCCGAGACGAGGTCGGGGTTGTACGTGATCCACACAGCTCCGTGCTCGAGAGAATGGACCGCATTCTCGGTCCGAATCGCTTGCGGATAAACAACTCCGGCGCAGTTGGCCCAGACCGAATCATGACGCCCGCCGAAGGGCGGTGAATGTGTGTACGCCACACGTTCGTTCGGGCGTACGTGTTGAGCGGCTGGGTAGTCGACCGCGACAACTCCGTCGATGGCCTCGGACGGATCCGGATTGTCGACGCTCGGAACAAACGCATCAGGACGAGGTGTTCCTTCGACGGAATTCGCGCACGAAGCCACCGCGAGAACTGCCGAGATCGCCACTGTCGCTCGAAGTTGTTTGTTCACCCGGCCATGATAGCGGCACCCGATCGCTTTGCCTGGGACGTGTTTCGACTACGAGCCGAGAGAGCCGCTCGATCCGCCCGACAGTGCGATGTCACTGGCGCCGCGAAGAATTCGCAGCGGCGGCAACGGCCCTTGGTATGCCTCGGAACCGCTGATCAGATCACCGGCAGCGTTGAACGCGATCGCTTCACCTTGTGGCTCGTCGGGAAGGGGAACACGAATCGGTTTGGTGGTCAACGCTTTCGCGACATCACCATCGGGAGCTGAATACAGGTAGACGTCCGTGTATGTGCGAAGCGCTACCACTGTGCCGTCCTTGCTCACGGCGCCGCCCGTGACTGCCATCGTCCCGGCATGAGGAACCGGCCCACCGGAAGTGAGGGTGGGCGTCATCCTCAGCTGGCCCACTTCGGCCAACGTGGTCGGCGATGCCGTACTCAGATCTTGAACATGCTGTCGCTCAGCGGTTGTGTAGACGACGCTTGCGCCGAAGTAGTCCTTGGTGACGATGACGGGAAGCCCGTCGCTCTGGATCAACAGTGTCTCGGCGTCGTGCGCCCCGTCCGGATAAACCAGGGGGTAGGAGGTGGCAGTGCCTGAAGCCGGATCGAGTTCGATCAGACCGATCGACGTTCGCATCGCGTTGTTGTCGCCAATGTCTGCCAGCCACAGATGGCCGTCAGGAGCCGACGAGAGATCCTCGACATCGACGCGAGGGGTGCCCACATTGATCCAGCGCTGAACGTGGCAGTTCGAATCGAGTTGGGCGACGCGATCGTCAGAGCCGCTGTCGCCGATTGCGTACATTCCGGCCGCGGTGACGGTGAGTCCGGACAGCTCCGAAAGGCCCGCATCGGTGGGTGTGCACATTGCGTCGAAGACGCGCGAGGCCTGTTTCGCCGCTACCGGAGCAGCGTGAACACCAGCGACTGCGGCGGCGAGAACAACTGAGCCGGCAGCCGCGAAAATCGAGTGGGCAAGCGCGCGATTCCACATCACAATGGAGTCCTCCGGGCCGAAGAATCGGGACTTAGTACCCAGAGAATACTGGACGTCCGTCTCGCAGAAGTCACCCGTTGCCTTGACCAAACGCCGCCCACGCGGCTAGAAGCCGCCGCAAGCGCGCCGGCCACTGAAGCGCGTTTGTCGGCGCGGGTGTTAGGTATCCGGCGATAAACTGACCCCATTGCCCCTGCTGAGAGGGAAGAGACTGCGATCGAGTTGGTCGAGATGGACGCCGCCCGCGCCTGGGTGATCGAGCGACTCCGTTTCCCTCAACGATCCACGCGCACCACCGCAGTCTTAGACTGGACGTCTGTGAGTTCGTCCACGCAGTCCGCCTTCGCAGCACTCTCGACCACGATCGTCGACCCGAACGAACTTGTCGCCCAAACGAGCTGGTGGTGCACCCTCACCAGGAAGCCCCGCGAGGAAGGCCCCGAGATCCGACTCGTCGTAGTCGCGGAAAATGTTGTCGCACGGATCATCTCCGACCCATCCTGGACACACCCCGAACTGCGCATGATCGCGTCCGCCGCGCAAGAGCGACTCCGTCTGCGGTCGAATACACCGACGCTGCCGGTTGACGACGGCAACGACCAACTCGCCCGAGCACGGGCAGAGTGGGGCAGAAGGCATGTCGTTGCTGCACAAGCAGAAGCTGCACTCGTCGACCGGATCGCTGCGCTACGCGCCTACGAAGAAGCCGCCCTGACGCCGATCGGGGCCGCCCTGAACAACTTGTAAGGAGTTGGTCTGCTCCGCCTAGCTGGCCCTCCACGGAACACCATTGGTTGCAGCGGAACCCGACGCCCAACATCGATCAGTAGATTTTCTCCCACTTCATGCTCGCAGGAGTGCGAACACGTCGCTCAGGCAACCCATAGCCACATTGCTACCTCCAACGCCTCTTACTCCTGGCCAGTATTGAAATCCGTCCACTACGCGTATAGATAAAGGAACGCACCACGGCGGGACTCTCCGCGGCTCGTGATCGCGGCCGCGTCGGAGGCCGGCCATCCTCGCGACTGCGGCGGAGAAACGGCAGGCCAACACGATGCGGGGCGACGGCGTATCCACGACCGAGATCGCCGAAGTGCTGAACGTCGCCCGCAGCGCTCTGTATCTAAACCTCGCAACGAAAAGGATCTGAATCGCTCGCTGGAGGCTCAAACGCGGGAACTGTACGACAACGGTTCCAACCCCTGGCTAGCGCTCGTTTCGAGGTCAGAGATCGCGCGCCGAGTGCCGCAGCGGCGAGAACGCCAGTGCGCCTGCTGCGATGGCGAACACAATGATGACGCCGATCAGGGTGGGGCATTCGCCGATCGCGCCGACCAACAGGCCTGCTATCACGGCACCGAGTGCGGCCATGGTGCGGTTGACGGAACGTCGGGCGGCATTCACGCGCCCGAGAAGCTCATCGGGGGTGAGTGCTTGCCAATAGCCCATCTCGTTCGCGTTCTCGGCGCCTGCCGCCAAGCCTTGCAGGCCCAGTGCTGCGAAGAGCAGCACATGGCCGACACCTGTGTCCGTCGCGAAGGCCACGAGAAGCCAAGTGACGGGGTATACCGTGCGGGCGAGGATGATTGCGCGTCCTGATCCGATGCGCATGCCGAGCGCGTGAGCGCAGGATGTGCCGAGGAGGCTGGCGACACCGAAAGTCGTCAGCAGCAAGCCGTATGTGTAGGCGCTGAACCCGAGTGAGCGGAGGGCGAAGAGCGACAGCACAGTCAATGCAGCTCCGTTGGCGAGGAACCACACGTGTGTTGATAGTGCGAGTGGGTTGAGGGTGCGGTGGCGGTAGGTGAATCTCAGACCGTCGCGTACTTCGTTTATCAGGTTGCGGGAGCGAGCAGCGGGTCGTGGCTCGTCGACATCGAGACCGGAATTGAGTGCGGCATCAGCGAGGTAGCTGATTGCGTCGACGGCGATCACGACGGGAGCGCCGAGTAGGCCTACGAGTGCGCCTCCGACCGTTGGTCCCAATGTCGTTGCTGCTGCGTCGGCTTGGTCGAGTCGAGCGTTTGCTTGCACCAGTTGGCTGCGTGGAACCAGCCGGGGCAACAAGGACTGCATCGCGGCGAAGCCGAACACTGAGAAGGAGCCGAACAAGAGCAACACGATGACCAGAACCCAGATGTGCAGAAGGCCGGCGAGCCACAGGAGCGGGACGGCACCGAGTGCTACCGCTCGACCGATGCTGGCCCACACGAGGATTGGCTTGCGTCGCCACCGGTCGACGTAGACCCCCGCGAACAATCCGAGCACCGCATAGGGGATGAACTGAGCTGCGTTCACCACACCGACTTCGAAGGGTGTCGCGTCTAGAAGTTGCACGACCAGAATGGGCATCGCCACCGCTGTCACCGACGAGCCGGCCGAACTGATCACCGCGGCTGTGAGGAAGCGGCGAAACGATGAACGATTGACTGTCGGAGAAACGTCACTCATCGTTTCCACCCACGACGCCACACAGCCGAATTCACCAGTCTGTCCCGCTCATGAAGGGGACTGTAGTCGAGCACTCCCGATATCGGTGCTGAGCCCGAGACGGCTGTTGGCCTTGCGAAGTTGATAGAAGCACTCGACAAGGTGACAGGGGAGCAACACTACCGACTCGCAAGAAGGCGTCAACATGACCGAAATAGATACTCCCACAAGCTTTGTCGTGATACGTCGCACCAAAGGACGCGGCGGATGCGAGAACAGGTGCTTCACCCCTTACGTCCAAGACAACGGCGGCCGCTACTGCCTGCGAGGACCGATGGTCCAGTCCGACGCGGAGTGGCGCGAGAACAACACGAACAGCGCAACGGAGTCCGAAATGTTGTTTGGCAGGTCAAGTGGACTGCGCGCATTTGTATCCACGCAGCGTCGTGCTCGTGACCGGGTGTATGTCGAAGTGTCTACCGTTTCCGCTAGATCGACAGCAGTGCCGGGACGCAGATGCCGAAGCCTGCATTCAGGAGCGCAGTCACGAGGACGATCCCTGTGGCAAGTGCGGTCATTTCAAGGTTTCCTGTGCTGGTGCGAGCACGTTCTAGTTTCCGATGACTGTGAAAGGTTCCGGAGCTGCGTTGTCGGATGTCCAGTTCGTGAGTGCTCGGCGGAATCGCCAAAGACAACTTCCCCCAAGGACTCCCGAAAGACCGCGCCGTAGACCGACTCGCCTACCATTGGGGCGAAACCACCGTCCTGCACCCGTTCCGAGACGGAAACTCCCGCACGCAACGAGTCTTCTTCGACGAACTCCTCAAATCCTCCGGCTGGACCATCGACTGGCAGAAAGTCCACGCCTCCGCAGTACAAGCAGCCCGCTACGTCGCGATGGAAGCAACCCGCGGGCCTCGGAGAATGTAGACAGCCAGGATCTCAGCGAATCGGCAAGCGCGTTGTGGGTCCCCGTTGCGGGTAGTCAGGTCAAGGGTTGGATGACCGTCTCAGTGGAACTGCTTGGCGTGGGATTGCTTCATTGAGCCAGGTTCCGCGCGTGAGTTCGATTCGTTTTTACGTGTTTACTGCCCTGCGGATATCCGTAACGGAGGGGATTCAGCCTGTGGTTCTGCGAGTTTCACAGAATCGTTGACTTAGTAAATATTTTCAGTATATTAAACGTAAGGCACATCACAGGAAGGGCACTGAATGATGCTCAATGCTACATCGCCAGCTGTCATGAAGTCCCTCCTCGTTAGTGTCGGAAGCCAGGTCAAGGCATTGCGCAAGGAGCGGGGCCTCACGCTCTCTCAACTTTCTGAACTCACGGGGCTGAGCCCCGCAATTGTGAGCCAGATTGAACGCGGACTAGCGAACCCATCATTTACTACACTCGTTCAGCTCGCCCACGGCCTGGGGATCCCCGTTGGACGGTTCTTCCCTACCCAAGAAGAATCCACGTCACCGGTCGTACGGAAGGATGAACGGCGCAACCTCAAAGGAACTGCGCGCGAGTCCAACGGGGGAGAGGTCTACGAACTCCTGACCCCCAATCTCAACGGATCCTTGGAGGTGCACTGGATTGTCAGCCCTCCAGGGTCCGACACCAGCGCCACCCCATTCCGCCACGGCGGAGAAGAATTCGGTGTTGTTCTCTCCGGCAAGAAGGACGTCTACCTCGACGGAGAGTTGTACGTTCTCGAGGCCGGCGACTCGATCACCTATGCCTCCGATGTCCCACATTGGTACATGAATCCATACGACGAAGCCTGCGTCTCTATCTGGGTGAACACTCCACCCACCTGGTAATAGTTCGCTACACCTAGCAGGCGTTTCCCCTCACTGATTGGCTCTAAACCGTTGTGCCTTGTGCCCACCGGTTCCTCAGTCGATCCTTCATGCGCTCTGAAAGCGCAAGTGAAAGAAGGAAATCATGGTAGAAACCGTTGTCTCCCCAGCGGCAAAACGCAACACATCACGCTTCTCTTCCGAGGTTCGCCGAGGCTTGTTCGGGCTCGGACTCGGCAACGCCCTCGAATGGTACGACTGGATGATCTTCGGTCTCTTGTCGGCATTCATTGGGCCAAGTTTCTTCCCCTCGCACGATCCCGTTACCGCAACCCTCGGCGCCCTGGCCGTGTTTGCGGTGGGGTTCGCGTTCCGCCCTCTTGGCGGCATCCTGCTCGGCACCCTTGCCGACCAAATCGGCCGCCGGCGCGTGATGCTCCTGTCGATCATGATGATGGCGGCTACAACGTTGGTCATCGCACTCACTCCCACCTACGCACAGATCGGTCCATGGGCAGGAGTCATCCTGCTGCTGTGCCGCGTTGTTCAGGGCATTTCGGCCGGTATCGAGGCTCCATTGTCCACGGCACACGCTCTGGAACTGGCGCCGGAAGGCCGCGAGGGTGCCGTCGCCGGTATCATGACGTTCTACGTCAACATCGGCGTCTTGCTCGCCTCGATGGTCAGCTTCTTCTGCAGCCTGGCTCTGAGCGGTGATGAGATGACCGCGTGGGGTTGGCGCATCCCGTTCATCATCGGGGCAGTCTTCGGGTTCGTGGTTCTCTATCTGCGCCGCACGCTCCCGGAAACGATGAAGCCGGAAGAGCTGGCGGAAACGACGACGAAGTCTGTTTGGGCCGGTGTACGAAAGAACTGGCTGAGCGTTCTCGCCATCGTCTTTGTTGTCGGTGCGGTCCAGGCCTACAGCTACGCTTGGACCACTGGCCTGCCCAGCGCCGCACGCAGCGGCTTCAAGGAAAATCCGACTTCGGTCTTTGCCGTGACCACGATTCTTGGCGTGATCATGGTGGCCGGCAGCTGGGTCGTTGGAAAGCTCGTTGACGGCCGACCCATGTCGCGCTGGTTCATCGTGACGCGGATACTCGCCGTCCCTTCCGTTTTCCTCATGCTGGCATACACCGAGCCCGGCATCGGAGGATTTGCCGTGGTGCTTCTGGGCGGTTCGGTGGTGCTCGTACTGAACCTGACCCTCTACAACGTGGTCTCCAGCTCCCTGATGCCCAAGGCTTCACGTGGTGCCGGCGTATCACTGGGCTACGGCGTCGGCGTCGCACTCTTCGGAGGCACCGCTTCCTATCTGTTGGTGTGGCTGCAATCCGTCGGTGCTTCATGGCTATTCCCGGTCTATGTAGCAGTTCTCCTCATTCTCAGCATCGTCTTCTACATCCTTGCCCGCCGTGCCAACGGCCTCTACATCGGAAAGTGAAGAAACCACAATGACTGCACTAGACCTTCGAGTCACCCCCGCTACCTTGAAAGCACCCGTCGTTTCGCGCTCCGACGTCATCGTCGTGGGCGGTGGACCCGCCGGTGTGTCCGCCGCGGTCACCGCAGCGCGTTCCGGCGCCAAGGTCACGCTGCTGGAGAGGTACTCATACCTCGGCGGGCTCGCCTCCGGCGGCATGGTCCTGGTACTCGATGACATGGTCAACGGGTCGGAAATCTCCGTCACGGGCATCGTCTCCGAGTACATCGAACGCATGGACCGGCTTGGCCTCGTGGTGGTTGCACCGAAGGAAGACCGCTACGCATCGCGCGAAACCTGGAACAAGTGGGGCCGGTACGGTCTCTTCGACTTCCATTCGCATGTCCAGCCAAAGCCGATCTGCTATGCAGCGGCGTTCGACCCCGATGGCTGGAAGCGGGTCTCGAACGACCTGGTGCGGGAAGCCGGCGTCGACCTGCGTCTCCACGCCTGGTTCAGCCAGCCCGTCGTTGAGAACGGCGTGATGAAGGGCGTGATCTGCGAATCCAAGGCCGGCCCGCAGGCATACCTCGCCGACATCGTCATCGACACCACTGGCGACATCGACGTTGCCTCCCGCGCGGGCGCCAGCCACATCCAGGACAGCTACCTGACCACCCTGGTGTTCCGGCTCGGTGGCGTGGACACGGATGCCGCGGAGCACTTCGAACAGGAAAACCCGAAGGAAGCACGCGCCATCAACCGCACCATCAAGCGCCTGCTCGGCGGAGCCTGGGAACTATGGTGGCTGAAGACCCCGCTGCCCGGCGTGGTCTGGTGCAACGCTCCGCACATGACTGGCTACAACGGCGTTGACCCCGTCGATCTCACCCGCGCCGAGCTGGCGGCCCGCGACCGGATCGCCGAGGCTGCGGCCTATGTGCGGGAGAACTTGCCGGGCTTCGAGAACAGCTACATCGTCGATGCCGCACCACAGATCGGTGTGCGCCAAACGCGCCTGCTGCAGGGCGAATACGTGATGACCAAGGACGATGTCACCACCCGCCGCCACTTCGCCGACTCGGTAGCACGCGGTCGCGACTACTACTACCCGTACCGCTCCTTACTTCCCAAGGAAGTCGACCAGCTGCTCGTCGCGGGCCGCCACTACTCGGCGACTCCCGACGCCCAGAAGTCCTCGCGGGAAATCCCCCCGTGCATGGCCATGGGGCAGGCCGTCGGCGTGGCCGCAGCCATCGCGCTGGACAAGAACCTCCTGGTCCGGGATATTTCCGCAATCGACATTCAGGCAGGCATGAAATTGCACGGAGCCGACCCCGGCGACGTTCCTGCCACGAACGCAACCATCGACGCCCCCGAGGAGGCACTGGTATGAGTATCACCGACACCCGTCCGAATGACCTGAGCGAACCAGGGGCAACGGCCCTGCCGCTCCCGCTGGCCGGGATCACCGTTGTTGACTTCACCCAAGTCTTCATGGGGCCAAGTGCCACCCAGATGCTCGGGGACTTCGGCGCCGACATCATCAAGATCGAGCGCCCGGGCCTCGGCGACATCGCCCGCAACTCCTTCCCGGACAAGGACGGGCAGGACAACCCGATCTTCCTCTCGATCAACCGGAACAAGCGCAGCCTCTCGATCGACACCCGGGAGGAGGAAGGCCGCGCGGTACTGCGACGCATCATCGCCGAGGCGGACGTAGTGGTCAGCAACTTCCGCCACGGTGTCATTGAGCGCATGGGCTTCGGCTACGAGGAACTCTCGCGTGAAAACCGCGGCCTGATCTGGGCTTCCGGCACAGGATTCGGCAACGAAGGGCCGTACGCACACAAGGGCGGGCAGGATGCGATCGCGCAGGCCTACTCCGGAGTGATGTGGCGCCGCGAATCGCCCGAGATCCCCCTGTCCATGTACCCCACGACCCTCTGCGACTACACCACCGGAATGCACCTGGCCCAGGGGATCCTGCTCGCCCTGCGCACCCGCGACCTCACGGGCCAGGGCCAGAAAGTGGAAGTCACGATGTACGACTCGATGCTGCACATGCAGATGCAGGAGGCCTGCATGCAGCTTAACCGCGGCTACGAGGTCAACTGGGCCGAAATGCCGTTGAGCGGGGTCTTCGAAACCACCGACGGCGCCCTGTGCCTGGTCGGCGGATTCACCCAAAACCCGTTGCACCATCTGTCCCGGGCACTGGACCTCGAGGACGACCTCAGCGAGCGCCCCGAGTACGCAACGCTTGAACAGCAGTTCGCCCAAAAGCCGTCGCTGCAGAAGATCTTCGCCGCGAGGTTTGCCACCAACACCACCGCGTACTGGTGCCAACGGCTGGAGGACGAAGGGCTGCTCAACGCCCCGGTCAATTCCCTTGAACAGACGCTCGCGGATCCACAGACCGCCGCCAACAACATGATCGTCGAGGCCGAGCACCCGGTGGTCGGCACCGTGAAGATGTTGAACGCGCCGATAAGGCTTTCGGCCAACCCGCCCGAGGTGCGCCGGGCCGCACCCCAACTCGGCGAACACAACGTCGAGATCCTGCGTGAGTACGGCGTGGACGACGCGACCATCGAAAAGCTGCGCGCGGACGGGGTACTGCGATGAGCACGCCATTCGAGACGCGCGACGGCGTGAGCTTCGAAGTCGCCAACCACATCGCCCGGGTGACGATCGACCGGCCCCAGGTGCTCAACGCGGTGGACGGACCCGCCTTCGACCGACTCAACGAGATCTGGGATCGCATCGAGGCGGACAGCGATGTCCGCGTGGTCGTGGTGACCGGCGCGGGGGACCGCGCATTCAGCGTGGGGGCAGACATGACCCCCTCCGCGGTCGCCAAGACCGGCCTGGAGTACTGGGCAGACATGGATCCCAACGGGTTCGGCGGCCTCAGCCTGCGCAACACCCTCGACGTGCCGGTCATCGCCCGCGTCAACGGCTACGCGCTTGGCGGCGGCATGGAAATTGTGCTCGGTGCGGACATCGTTGTTGCCGCCGACCACGCCCGTCTGGGGCTCACGGAACCCAACGTCGGGCGGCTCGCACTTGACGGCGGGATCGCGCTTCTGGTTCGCAAGATTCCGCACAACGTGGCCATGGGCATGCTGCTCACCGGCCGCAAGGCCAGCGCGCAGGAGCTGCACAGTCACGGGCTTGTCAACGAGGTTGTCCCGTACGCCGAACTCGACGAAGCCGTCGAACGCTGGGTCCAGCAGATCCTGCGCTGCGCACCCACCTCGGTTCGTGCCGTCAAGCAGATGGTGACCCGCACCGAGCACCTCTCGGCACGCGACGCCCGTGCGCTCCTGGTGCCGGCACTCACCGACGCACTCATGAGCAAGGAGCAGGAAGAGGGAGTCCTGGCCTTCCAGGAGAGGCGGGAACCGGTTTGGAGCGGCCGCTAGGCCGGAAACCGCGCGTCGAAGCAACCAAACGAAGCAAGCAAGTGAAGCAACCACCGGAACGTTGCACACCAAGGAGTTTGAACATGACCACGAAGCGCACGGAAGGGCTCGTCCCCGGGGTCTGGGGAATCGTTGCCACCCCGTTCCAGGGAAGTACCTTCGACATCGACGAGGAAAGCCTTGCCACTCTCGTCGAACACTACGAACGAATCGGGGCGACAGGCCTCGCCGTGCTCGGCGTCTTTGGAGAGGCTGCAAGCCTCACCGCCATCGAGCGCGAGACCGTGATGGAAGTCG
Source organism: Rhodococcus sp. GB-02 (assembly GCF_053470465.1). NCBI lineage: Bacteria > Bacillati > Actinomycetota > Actinomycetes > Mycobacteriales > Nocardiaceae > Rhodococcus > Rhodococcus sp. GB-02. The sequence continues at coordinate 743,932 of NZ_JBPUKE010000003.1, read as the reverse complement.
TGGTCGAGAGCACGACGCTGCCGCTGGTCGTCGGGGTGGCGAGCCTGCACACACGCCCCGCGCTTGAGGAATCCCGGCTGGCGTTGGAAACCGTGGGGGACCGGCTTGCTGCCGTGATGGTGCAGATCAACTCGGCGCGACCGAACCTCGTGGTGGACCACCTGACGGCAATCCATGACACCCTCGGCGTCAAGATCGTGTTGCAGGACTACCCGGCGGTGAGCGGGGTATCGGTGTCCAGCGCATCCGTCGCCGCCATCGTGCGGGCCTGCCCGTTCGTCATTGCGGTCAAGTCGGAGGCCCCGCCCACCAATCTTGCGATCGCGGAGCTCCGCGAATCCGTTGAGGTCCCGGTCTTTGGCGGGTTGGGCGGACAGAATTTGCTTGACGAGCTGCTCTCGGGCGCCGCGGGCGCGATGACCGGTTTCTCCTACCCGGAGGGACTGATCGCGTGCGTCGAAGCCTGGCAGAGCGGCGGTTTCGAAGCCGCACACGAGGCGCTGGCCCCGTACCTGCCGCTCATCAATTTTGAGCAGCAGCCCCGCATTGCCCTCGCCGTGCGCAAGGAGCTGCTGCGCCAGCGGGGCTTCATCAAGGAGTCCGGAGCCCGCCTTCCCGCTGCGGCGTTCCCGGAGATCCTGCACGGTTCGCTTGTCACGCACCGGGAAGCCCTCGAGCGCGATCTGCTGCAGACTTCTTCAGCACCCGTGGAGGCATAGTGGACCTCGGAGTGGAAGGACGCGTCGCCCTCGTTGCGGCATCGACCGGCGGCCTCGGGCTTGCGGTGGCCACGTCCCTGGCAGCTGAGGGTGCACGCGTGGTGGTCACCGGGCGCGATCTTGAACGTGCCCGGTCCGTGGCCGCGACACTGCCCGGCGCCACCGCCTTCCACCTGGACCTCGGCGTCCCGGGTGCGCCTGCGGAAACCGTTGACCGGGTCACCGCGGAGCTGGGTTCTGTCGAGATACTCGTGACGAACGGGCCCGGCCCCAAGCCAAAGCCCGCAAGCGACACGAGCGCCGAAGACCTTTCCGAAGCAATCGACGGACTGCTGCTGCCCCAACAGCGGCTGATTGCCTCGGTGCTGCCCGGCATGGTCAAGCGCGGCTGGGGTCGCATCCTCGCCATCGGATCGAGCGGGATCACTGCGCCCCTGCCAAACCTCGTGCTGTCCAACGTCGGGCGCTCGGCGCTCGCCGCCTACATCAAGACTCTTGCCGCCGAACAAGCCCACCAGGGAGTCACGGCAAACCTGCTGCTGCCCGGCCGCATCAACACCGATCGCGTCGATGCACTTGACGCGGCGGCCGCGGCACGGCGGGACACCGACCTACAAACGGTGCGCGCCGAATCGTTCGCGGCAATACCTGCGGGCCGCTACGGCCGCCCAGAAGAATTCGGCGCCGCGGCTGCCTTCCTCTGCAGCGACTCCGCCTCCTACATCACGGGGGTTGCGCTGCGCTGCGACGGCGGACTTGTCCGCTCCCTCTAACCTGACACGGCATTGGAGAACACCATGACCAGCACCCTCGAAGCCACAGCCATCGCCCAAAACCTCATCGGTGGTGAATGGGCCGGAACCTCGGATTTTGAACGCATGAATCCGGCCCGCACCGGCCAGATCGCCTCCGTCTCACCAAGTTCCACGGTCGAAACCCTGAGTAACGCCATCGGCGCCGCAAGCGCCGCGCAACGCAAATGGGCGGCGCTCCCCATGCCGGCCCGCGGCGCAATCCTCATGGCCGCCGGAGAGATCCTCCGAGGCCGGATTGGCATCGTTGCCGCCGACCTTGTCCGCGAAGAAGGGAAGACCCTCGCCGAGGCCACGGGCGAGGTGAATCGTGCCATCGATGTGTTGCGCTTCTTCGGTTCACTCGGGTGGGCCGCAAGCGGCGATGTGTTGCCCAGCGGGTTGCCGGGAACGAGCATCCACACGCGCCGCGAGCCGCTCGGGGTGGTGGGGCTTATTACGCCATGGAACTTCCCGATCGCCATCCCGGCATGGAAGATGGCCCCCGCGCTCCTGGCCGGCAACTCCGTGGTGCTCAAGCCGGCAGAGCTCACGCCGATGTCGGCAACACACCTGGCCATGGCGCTCATGGATGCCGGTCTGCCCGAAGGCGTACTCAACGTCGTCCACGGCAAGGGACGGGTCATCGGGGAGGCGCTGGCCAAGGACAAGCGCATTGCCGCACTCTCGTTCACGGGATCAACAAACGTGGGTCTCGGTCTGCACCGCGCGCTGAGCGAACGCCGCGCCCGCGTGCAGCTAGAGATGGGTGGCAAGAATGGTGTGCTTGTCCTTGACGATGCATCCCCGTGTGGCGCGGCACAAGTGATCGCGGCCGGCGGTTTCGGCCTCACGGGCCAGGCCTGCACCGCCACTTCCCGCGTCTACGCGACCCCCGGCATTTTCCCTGCACTGCTCGACGAGCTCGCGGGCCTGGCACGCAACTATGTCCCGGGTGATGGCCTTGATCCGGCGACCACCATGGGCGTGGTGGTGAGCGAACAACAGCTGGCAACGGACATCGCTGCCGTTGAAGGTGCGACCCGGCGTGGTGCGCGCGTGGTGCAGGGTGGCCGCTCAAACGGCCAGGCCTTTGAAGCGACGGTGATCACCAATGTTTCCAACGACGACCCCGTCGTTACCGACGAGATCTTCGGCCCCGTGGTCGCGGTTCTTGAAGTCCCCGACTACGAGGAGGGGCTTGCCCAGATCAACAACTCATCCTATGGACTCACCGCAGGCATCTGCACCGACAGCCTCGCTCGATCAACCGACTTCACCCAGCGCGCCCAAGCCGGGGTCGTCAAGGTCAACCGACCCACTGCGGGGTTGGATCTGAACGTACCGTTCGGCGGGATCGGGGATTCATCGACAAACACCTTCCGGGAACAGGGCCACACTGCGCTGGAGTTCTTCTCCTGGGGCAAGACCATCTATACGGGTGTCGAGGAGCTGTGAAAAATGGCCTACGTCATTGCACTTCCCTGTGTGGATGTCCTGGACCGGTCGTGTGTCGAGGCCTGTCCCGTTGACTGCATTTATGAAGGTGAGCGATCAATGTACATCCACCCGGGGGAGTGCATCGACTGTGGGGCCTGCGAATCGGTTTGTCCTGTCGAAGCAATCTATTTTGACGAGGATCTGCCTGACATCTGGGCTGGCTATGCCAGCGCGAATGCCGAGTTCTTCACTGACATAGGTTCTCCCAAGGGTGCGGCAGCTCTGGGGCCAGTGTCCTTTGATGCAGCTCTCGTTGCAGCACTTCCCCTGCAAGAAGTAGCTGCTCATCAGGCATAGGAGTATCCCTATCTCCTAGTTCAGATTAGGGCGGATAGCCCGTTCCAACGCGCCGAAGACAGTCATCAGCCGACCCAGCAGCGGGAGCGGGCAATGCGGCGGTTCAAATCACCTGGCCGCGCGCAGCGGTCCCTGTCTGCTTTCGGGGGGATCAGATCGCACTTCCGCCCGAGACGACATCTGCTGTCGGCCGGTGAGTACCGGTGCGTGATGGCCGATCAGTTCGGCGTCTGGCGTGAGGCTACCGTTAGCGCCGCCGCTGGCTGAAAAGGCAACGGCGACAAGTCCGTTGTGTCACCACGCATCCGAACACACTGTGCCACCGGATATTCACGTTAATATGACAATGCCCGCTGTGGTTTCTGGCGATGTACCGGCCGTCGATGCTGCCCGCCCCTGAGACCACCGCCGGTTGAAGGAGACAATACTGTGCTGCACCTGCGCGTCATCTCGCCGAGTGAGCGAACCGGAGACGTGTTGAACATGCTGGCTGCTGAGCCCGGGGTCACTCATGTGACGCTCGCGCTCAGTGCCGCTGTCGATCCGCCTGGGGATGTGATCGAGGCGGATGTAGCGCGTGCCTGCGCTAATGATGTGCTTGCTGCGTTGACTGCTCTGGACTTGGTGAGGGCCGGCGGTATTTCGTTCGAGCCGGTGGGAACCGTGCTGTCCTTCTCAGGGGGGACGGGCGGGCGCTGCGGCTCCGACAAGGTCGGACGAGACGGTGGTGTGGGAGCAGCTACTCGCTCAGGCGAGGGAGGGGGCCCGTCTGACTCCCGCGTTTCTTGCTTTTCTGGTGATCGCATTTTTGCTCTCGGCAGTCGGTGTTGCCACTGCTTCGCCGCTGACCTTGGTCGGTGCAATGGTGGTGGGACCCGAATTCCGGCCATCGGCAGCGCTTTCAGTGGGTCTGGTACGTCGAGACAAAGGGCTCGTGCGCAATTCGATACGCACTCTGGCGATCTCGTTTCCGGCCGCGATGGCGTTCACCGGCCTGGCCACCCTGCTGTGGATTCGTCTGGGCTGGGTCGGGGTCGGTGATGTCGAGAACGCCCGCGCGTTCGATTTCATCTACGAGGTGGGACCGTTCTCCCTGGTGGTAGCACTGCTAGCGGGAGCGGCAGGCATGCTGGCAATGGTCACCTCCACCTCTACGGTCCTGGTGGGCGTCTTCATCTCGGTAACGACGGTGCCAGCTGCGGGGCTGGCCGTCGTCGCGGTCTTCGCGGGGAAGTGGAATGTCGTGCTGAGCTCAATTGCTCAACTCGGTGTCAATCTGATTGGCATTGTGCTCGCTGGAGTGTTTGTGCTGCTGCTGTTTTCGTTGCCGCGGTCCGGTCGTCAATGGAAGTCAGTCACACGCCGGGAGGCCAGCCTGGGCAAAGCGCCGTAGGCAAGCAATTCCCAGAGCCGCCGGACCTGGACTCCCAAGGCTTTTGACGAATAGCCGTCTTCCCGATGGACGCGAACGTCCGGAGAAGCAAACGCCGCTACAAACAGATTCCGCCTGCGAGCCCCATACTTGGATTTCGAACTTCTCGTCTTCGCTCAAGCCTTAACCCGCCCGAACTAGCGCATGTTCTGACGCTCGTGGAAGGTGCCGGCGGAGTTCTGGTCAGTCTCGGTCTGGGCGGATTCTCGGTGCGCGATGTAGCGGTGAAACTGTCGGCACCCGCCATCCTGGTGGTTGTGTCAGGATTGGGCACGCTCAACCACAGTGCCTTGAGTGTCGAATCGTTGGTGAGTGCGGGTGTGCGGTTCGTCGGGTTGGTGATCGGGTCCTGGCCGCAGAATTCCGGCTTGGTTGAGTGGGTAATCGCGACGACTTCGTGTCGGTCGCCGGTGTGCTGTTGCTCGTCTCGAGGCCGGCTGGGATCGACGTTGTGGTTTCCGACGATTGCGTGGCCGGTCCTTCATGGGGTGTGCCGGATTGAGGCCTGCCGCTGGTGGATAGCTGCCAAGAGATCCACCAGCGGCACGAGATACTTGCTGAGATCTTGTTCTGTCGAGAGCTCTATGCCTTCTGGAGTTGGTCGCCGCGGATCCAGCAGGCGTGGAATCCTGACGGAACTCGCTGCGGCAGTAGGACGCGAGCGACGGGGCCGTCCTCGATGTTCTCGGCATCGAAGATGTTGATCTCGCCGCGATCCTCTGCTTCGTCGTTGACGAAGCAGACCAGGTAGCCGTCGGTTTCGCTGGTGGAGCCGTCGCGCGCCGCGAAGGGCGCTTCGGAACCCCATCGTCCCGGTCCGAACTTGTGCTCTTCTTTGGTTTGGGTCTGGGAGTCGAATTTTACGAGTCCGTCGAAGAGGAGGGTGGGTTCATTGGCGAGACTCATGTTGTACGAGTACCGATGCTCTCGGCCCATGATTCGCGAGTCGACGCTGGGAAACTCGATGTTGGCGTCGTCGAGCGGCGTCTCGGTTGTCATTCCGGTGCGAAGGTTGAAACGGTACCGGTAGAGCTGCGCATCGAGACGCATGTATGCAAGCATGTTGGACAGTGGATGCTCGAAGGTGGACTGGTGCTGAGGGTTCTTCACTCGGCAGGCATCCATGATGATCTCGTCGCCCTGTTCCCAGGAGTTGACGACGTGATAGATGTAGCACGGTTTCGCCTCGAACCAACGAACGTCCTGGCCTGTCCCGTGGCGGGGGATGACAGCAAAACGGGCGGGTAGAGCCTGATCGTAGAAGATCCGGTACTTGCCGGCTTTCCGGGCCTCATGGTCTTGTACCAGCGGGAGATCCATGAGGACCGAGTAGTTCTCGGTGATCGCGATGTCGTGCGGCAAGCGGGGGCCGGGAAGGTCGATCTTTGTTTCATGTGTCTGCGTGCCCTCGGCTCCGATGATTCCGTACCGCAGGTAATCCATATCCGGCCCGTAGTCGAACCAGATGAGCTCGCCCGTCGTCTCGTCGACTTTGGGGTGAGCCATCATGTCGCCGGCGAAGGTGCCTAGGAAGTCTTGTGCACCTAGTGTTTCCAGCGACAGAGGATCGACGGCGTACGGTGTTCCGCAGAGATACCACGTCGAGAGTACCTGGCCGCGGTGGTAGATGACGTCGGTATTGGAGGCGTCCTTGATGCCGAGTCCGTGGCCGTTACCCCACGGGTTGTCCTTGGGGTTCTCCATCAGGCCGGTCCACAATGCGCCGCCGGCCTCCGATTCCTGCTCGAAAGAACGAGTGTGGACGTACCGGTTGCGGTATCTGACCTTGCCGTTCTCGAAGTGGGCGGCGTGGATCATGCCGTCCCCGTCGAACATGTGGTAGCGCCCGGTGGACGGGAACTGGCGGTTCGGACCGTTCCGAAGGTAGACACCGTTGAGGTCCGTGGGGATCTCGCCGATCACAGTCAGGTCCTCTAGTGTCAGTTCATCTTTCACCGGAGCGAACACCCCGAGAAGGTAGGGGTTGTCTTCGCCGCCGTTCACAGGACGTGCGACCGCGATCGGCGCCTCGCCGGCAGGCAACTGAGTATTCGTCATCGTTTTCCTTCCATCGATTTGAGCTCCGGTCCCATCCGGGGCCGGATCACCAACTGCGTGCATCGGAACTCGGCGATACGCCGGCCTTCCTCGTCCAGGACGCTCGCATCCCAGAGGTGAGTGCGTCGCCCACAGTGGACGGGCGTGGCGACCGCCGTGACCATTCCCGATCGTGCGGTTCCGAGGTAGTTCGTCTTGATTTCGAGTGTGGTGAAGGAATCACCGTCCGCCAGTGCCAGGCGTGTGCCGATTCCGCAAGCCGTATCTGCCAGTGCAACAACAGTTGCCGCGTGTAGATATCCGTTGGGTGCCAAGAGTTCTTCCCTAACGGTCAGATCGGCGATGACCGATTCTGCCGAGGCTTTGCGGATGCGCATGCCGATCAGGCCCGGCAGTCGCCCTTGAAGCATGGCGTTCAGCTCATCGGTCAGTGGGAGGTCGACGCCGGTAGGTGTTGCTCTCGGAAGCCCTACCGGGGATTGGTTCCGGCTCATCGATCACAGATTCTGTGCGATGTGGACTCGCAGGTCGCGGCGCTGTAGTTTCCCGACCGGGTTGCGCGGCAACTCCTCGACTGTGACGAGCCGTTCGGGCAATTTGAACGACGCGATGTCCTTGGCACGCAGGAATTCCACCAGTGCGTCGAGTGAGACACTCGCCTCAGGCATGGGAACTACGACGGCACAGCACTTCTCGCCGAGGACAGCGTCGTCGTAGCCGACGATCGCAATGTCCGAGACGTGGGGATGCTCGAGGAGTAGTCCCTCGATCTCTGCCGGCGCGATGTTCATTCCGCCTCGGATGATGATTTCCTTGCTGCGGTCGACGAACTTGAGGTACTCGCCGGATTCTCCGCACAGTTCGAAAACATCACCGCTGCAAAGGTACCCGTCGTCGTCGAACGGGCCTTTCTCTGCGGTTCCCGCGAGATAGCCGGCGAATACCGTCGGCCCCTTCAGTCGAAGTTCACCGCGACCGCCAACCCGGGTGACGACCTCACCGGTCGTCAAGTCGACCAGGCGCACCGAGGTACGTTCTGCGACCGACGTTACCCAGGTCCTGGTGGTGGCACCGTAGTTCGGCAGATACTCGGCTCGGATCATCGGGTCGGGGGTGTCGCACGCAGCCCCGAGCAGACACACGCCTTCATTGGATCCGAAGAAATTGAGAACCTCGATGCCGAGGTCGTTCTGCCAGTCGCGCACTACCCCGGGAGGCAGTGGCGCACCGCCGGATCCAACTGTGTGCAACGACGAAAGGTCGAATGTGGAAAGCAGGTTCGGGTTCTGCAGCAGCATGCTCAAGACAGTGGGGGGCATGCTGGCATGGGTGACATGGTGCTGTTGAACCTGGTTGAGGAAGACTGCGATGTCCAATGGATGGTGCTGGACGAGGTGCGCGCCGCTGAGCAGCCACGGCAGCAGGGACGTCGCGAATCCTGCCATATTCACCATTGGGAAGGGACCGAGAATGATTGAGTCCGAGTCGGCCCGGAGTCCGTCCTGCACCGCCCGGCCGATTGCGAGCCAGTCGGCGTGGCACCGGGGGACACCCTTGGGTGCTGCTTCGGTCCCGCTCGTCCAGCAGATCGTGATGCAGTCGTTGACAGTTCGGTCGAGTTGGCTGTAAGCCTTCCGGACTGCGTTGATGTCGTCAGCCGTCGATGAAGCCCCGTCCAACGGCACACCTGCGTTGTCCTGCGATGGTCCGAAGGTGAAGACGCGACGTAACGACGGAGCTACATCGATGAGGGTGAGGGCTTCCTCGTGCGGCGCTCGGTCATGCAGTCGCGTCGCGGTGACGACGGCGACTGCCTCGGACGATTCGACGATCCGGCTCAGTTCGTGTCGTCGGTAGGAGGCTGGCATGGGCGCCGCAATCGCTCCGAGACGCCACAGCGCCAGGTACGTGGCGGCAAGGGCAATCGAGTTGGGCAGCAGGACTGCAACAACGTGACCGGGGCCCACTCCGTGCGCATGCAAGGTTGCGGCGATGTCGTCGATACGTGCATCAAGTTCACACCAGGTCAACGAACCGGGTGAAATCCCGGCGATGTCCGAGAGATTCTGCGGGTCGGTCATGGCAGGTGCGTCGCCGCGTGAGAGAACATGACCGTCGAAGAGGTTGAGAACCGTTTCAGGAAGCCACCATCCACGTTCGAGATGATCGAGGACCCGACTTTCGGGATGGCAAGCGCGCAACTGATTCGTGTGATCTTGATCCATGATGGCATTCACGAGTTTCGTTCCCTTGGATGGCTTGGCAGGCATGGACGACGGGCGGGGGAGAAGAGTCATTGCAGACGCCTGACGACGACGGCAGCGCCCAGTCCGAGAGCCGCCGGAATGGTGATCAGGGCGTACTCACCGTCGATGTGGCGCAGTTGGTCGAGGGCGTTGACCAGCAGCACTGCGCCGCCGGCGCCGAGTGGATGTCCAGTGGCCATGGAACCACCGAGCGGATTCACAATGGCTGGATCGAGCTCGAATTCGCGGGTCATCAACAGCACAGATGCCGCGAAGGATTCGTTCGCTTCCACGACGTCGAGTTGTGGCGCCGTGATCCCGGCGTTGGCCAAGGCGCGCTGTGCTGCCGCCACGGGCGCGGTCAGGAGCGGAGAACGCACTGCGGCTTGCGCGACACCGATCACCTCGGCTACCGGCTCTCGGCCGAGGCGTGCTGACGCGGCACGCGAGCCGAGGACAGCTAACGCTGCGCCGTCGGCGAGTTGAGGCGCGGTCGCCGACGTATGCAGTCCCGTCGCGGCACGAGGCGCGGACGGCAATCGATACGCGACCCGTTCCCACGACGGATCTTCCCCGAACAGTGTCGGTAGTTCGGCGAGCCCGTCGACGCTCAGGCCTGCGCGCGGGCCCTCGTCTGTGGAAAGGATCGTCGTGTCGTTCGACCGTACCGCGATGATCGAATCGGATGACGGCGCCGCGAGCGCCCGCTGGTGCGAGGAAACTGCGCACTCGTCGAGTTGCGTTCTGGTGAAGCCGCACTGGGCGGCCGTGAGATCGGCGGAGACTCCGATCGTGACGTAACCTGTGCGGTCTCCGAGCTCGTCGTCGATCGCGAAGGAGGGCTTGTCGGCCATCATCGGGACCCGAGACATCGATTCGACTCCTCCGGCGACTACGACGTCCGCAATACCGGAAGCAACCTTGGCGGCGCCGGTCTCGATGGCGTCGAGGCTCGAGCAACATAGCCTCGACACGACGCCGGCATTCACTTCGTCGGGCCAGCCGGCCCACAGTGCCGCGGCACGCGCGACGTTGCCGCCCTGGTCACCGAATGCGGTGCTTGTCCCGATTATGATGTCCCTGACCAGTTCGGGTGCTAGGCCGCGTTCTGCTGCTGCCGACAACAACTGGCCGAGAAGGTCGTGAGCCGGAACGTTCGCGAGGGTGCCGCCTTGGCGACGGACCCGGGCTTTCGGAGTGCGGATGGCGTCGTAAATGTAGACGCCGGAAGAGAATTGCGACATGCTGTCACCCTTCGATCTGACGGCGGTCCTGGACCATACGGAATCGCCCAGCCACAAAGGATTCGTCGGTCAAGGTGGCGTTTCCAGCCGGGTTCAGCCCGGTGACGTGGTAGTCGCTGTACGCGGCCGCGTACTGCATCGGCATCGACGAGACGAGATTGGCCGACAGCGATGCCCCGGCGTCGGCATAGGCGGCCGCGATATCGTCGATGGCGTTGTCGTCGGTGCAATACAGGTACGAGCTGATTGCACCGTGTTGACGGATGCTTGCTGTCGCGTGCTCGACGGCAGCGTCACGGTCCGCACAATCGATGAGGTAGGCGACGGGTCCGAATTGCTCGCCGCCGGGCAACTGGTCGCCTCGACGTGGATCGACACGGATCAGTAACGGCGTCACAGCCCGGGCCTTCGAGTACTCAGGATGCGCGTAGGCAACCGGATTGCGCACCAGGGTTCCGTTGGTTTCAGCCTGGTTTGCAACGGAATTGAGTGATTCGAGAGTGCTCTCCGACTGAAGTGCACCACAGATGGCAGCTGCTCGGCGGGGTGTTCCCGCCAGATCGTCGATGGCTGCGCTGAGTGCGGCGACCACGTCGTTTCGGGAAACGACTCCGTCGGGCGTGAGGACGCCCGCATCGGGGATGTAGATGTTCTGGGGCGTAGTACACATCTGCCCACTGAACAGTGACAGACCGCCGGCCAAGGTCCGCATCGTCGCGGCCACGTTCTGAACTGAATCGAGGATCACGGTGTTCACGCCGGACGTCTCCGTGAATATGAGCGCATTCGAGACGTTGCGCTCGAGCCAGTTTCCGAAGCGCTGGCTACCTGTGAAGTCGACAATTCGAGTGGCCGGATTGGTTGCGAGGTCACCGGCGACAGGGCTCTCGGCCGTGTCGACGAGGAGCTGAACCGAATCTGCCGGCAGGCCGGTTTCGCTGAGCACGTCCCGGATGATGCTGACGGCGAGTGCCGTTGCGAGAATCGATCGGGGATGCGGCTTCACGAGCACCGGATTGCCGGTGGCGAGGTTCGCGAGGATCGCAGGATAGGCGTTCCAGGCCGGGAACGACGCGCAGGCAATGACGAGTGCCGTGCCGAGTGGTCGGGGGCGGAAACGCTTGCGCAGAGTCACCGGAGTCTTGCCGAACGTCTGCTGCCAGGTCACCTCGCTGGGAACACGATTCATGGCGGCCCAGGCCATTGCAACGGCCTCCAGTCCACGGTCGAGAGCGTTTGTCCCACTGCCGCTGCACGCCATGGAGAGGCTCTGGCCTGTGGTGTGGGAGGTGACGGCGGCGAACTCCGGTCCACGCTGGTGGATCCGATGCAACGCCTCGAGGCACACGCCGACACGGCGTTGGACCCCAGCGTCACGCAGGTCTGCAGCCACCCGAGCAGCGCCGGCCAAGGCTTCATGTGCGGTGGGTGCGCTGTACGAGACGTTCAGAGGCTTTCCAGTGTACGGCGAAACCTCGTCAGCAGTGATTGTCGACGTAGAGAGGTCCGAAAGCTGCAGTACGGCACCGGCATAGGCTCCGACAAATTCGTCGGCCTGCCGGGAATCGGGTGGAGTGATGGGGGCAAATCCAGTCCATGCGGTGCGTGACAGATTGGCTTCTACTGCGGCCTGGAGTAGATCCAAATGGACTTCGAAGAACATGAACACTCGTTCCTGTCGGCGGCAAATACAACTCAGGGTTAGAAATGGCACAGAGTTCGATTGAGTGCAGCCAGCTACTCGCGGGGCCTGTGTGTGGATCGGCTCACTGCACGAATCAGATGCTACTACCGCTAATGAAGTTAATCTAGTGAGTCTATCGTTGTCAACGATCCGTCCTGAAATGCCTTGCGTGACAGATAGTCGCTGGTCTACTTGGCGAATTGTCAACTGTCCTGGGCTTCGCAGGCGAAACGCAGTTGCGGTATTGGCCCTCCTCGTTGTCTACTTCAATAAGTGTAGTTAACTGGAGGGATCGAGTTCGAATGTCAATCGAAAATGTGGTGCGTGGTGCAGCATGCAAGTACGGCCCCGAAGTGGCCGTGGAAGACGACGAAGGTTCACTGACGTTCTCTCAACTGTCCGACCGAGTACACCAACTGGCAGTCGGACTCGACAAAGTCGGGGTTTCACCTGGCGATAGAGTCCTCGTACTTCTGCCCAACTCCGTTGCATCAGTCGAGGTTGACCTCGCCTTGACTGTCGGGGGATACATACGAGTTGCACTCAACCCACGTGTCGGCGAACGGGACTGGGCAAGAATCGAACAAGACTGCGCTCCTCGTGCGTTGATCTTCGACCCGAGGGTTGACGGAGCGACCGATTTCGTGTCACGGTCGACGGCCGAGGTAGTAATCGAGGTGCAAGGAAGTGGCAGCGCGCGGCCCACACTCGATGAAATTATTGCCGATGCACCGTTCGGTGCCTCCCTCGGAACCCTCGACCCTGCATCCCTATGCGCTCTGCATTACTCGTCCGGTACAACAGGTGTACCAAAAGGAGCGCAACGGTCACACGCGAACCGGCTCGCATCGCTGCGCGCAATGCGCGAGCACGTGCTCGAAGGCAGCCTCGACGGACTGGAACCTTCTGTGTTCATCCATGCCGGACCCGTGATCCATACGAGCGGACTGTTCGTCCTCCCACTCCTCGAGGCAGGCGGCCGTCAAGTGCTTCTCGATCATCCTCATCCCGAGGACATGATCGATGCCATCGAAAAGCATGGTGGGACACACACCGCGCTGGTGCCTACCGTCGTAGCACGCTTGTTGGATTTCGATGACGCACGACTCGCGCCGATGCGCCGCCTGCGCATGCTCGCCTATGCGGGCGCGCCGATGCCCGTCGAGCATCTCCGTCAGGCATACCATCGGATCACGCCGAATCTCGTACAGTACTACGGGATGGTCGAAGCGATTCCGCCGTTGACCGTACTCACCACAGCTGATCACCGCCGGGGTGTGACGGAGGACGCGGACGTGCTCCACTCGGTCGGGAAACCCTGCACGGGAGTCGAAATCGAGTTCTGCGACGGCGGCGAGACCGTCGCGGACGGCCAGATCGGCGAACTCGTGGTCAGCGGACCTTCAGTGAGCCCGGGATACCACAACGCCGAAACACGTACCGACCTCGGAAAAAGTCATGACAAAGGACTCCTGTACTCCGGCGACCTCGGATTCCGTGCGACCAACGGTTACCTCCATCTGACCGGTCGCAGTAAGGACATGATCATTACCGGCGGATACAACGTCTATCCGAGAGAGATCGAAGAGGAGCTCTCCGCGATACCCGGAATCAAAGACGTTGTCGTCATTGGCCTTCCAGACCCCCTCTGGGGTCAGCGCATCGTCGCGGCGTACACCGTCGAATCCACCACGACGGTCGACGAACCGAGTGCACTGGCCGAATGCCGACGCCGACTTCCCGACTTCAAACGTCCCAAGTCCGTTCACCACGTCGACGATCTTCCCCTGACACCGTTGGGGAAGATCGACAGGGTCAGTGCAACGCGACTGCTCGAGCAACTCACGCAGAAAGCTACTGCGTGATCGGAAACGACATGCAGTGGTTGAACCCGACATCTGAACCCGAAACCATCTCTTAAGTAGGTACCAATGAACAGCCCGATCCTCACTTCCCTCCGTCTCCCCATCGTGGCCGCGCCGATGTTCTTGGTCTCGGGACCCGACCTCGTCGTCTCGGCATGTCAATCAGGCGTCATCGGTTCCTTTCCCACGCAGAACTGCCGGACCCTCGACGACCTCGACAGTTGGATGGGATCGATAACCGATCGCCTCGGTAGTGGCGCAAACGGTTCCACCAACCCTGCTCCGTGGGCCGCGAACCTTGTAACCCACAGCAGCAACCAACGTCTCGCGGATGACCTTCGTCTCATCGCCGAATACAAGCCCAAGTTGGTCATTACAGCTCTCGGTTCCCCGAAGCCTGTAATGGACGTCGTGAAGGGTTACGGCGGCATCGTGATCGCGGACGTCGTCAACATGACACTTGCGCACAAAGCAGCAGATGCGGGAGTCGACGGTATGGCGTGCGTATCCGCAGGGGCGGGTGGACACACCGGCCATCTCTCCCCGTTCGCCTTCACGTCAGCCGTCCGCGAGTTCTTCGACGGCATGATCATCATTGGCGGCGGAATCAGCGACGGCTTCGGAGTTGCGGGCGCCATCACCGCGGGTGCTGATCTCGTATACATGGGAACTCGCTTCCTAGCGGCGGAAGAGAGCATGGCGCAGCAGGCGTACAAGCAGATGATCGTCGACAGCGGCCCCGATGATCTTGTCGTGAGTGCGTCTGTCACCGGCACTCCGGCCTCCTGGTTGAAACCCAGTCTGATTGCGGCTGGACTGGACCCCGACAACCTTGCGCCGCTGACCGTGGAGAAGAACTACACGGCCGGTGGTGGATCGCTCAAGCGGTGGAAGGACGTGTGGGCGGCCGGTCAGGGACTGCAGACTATCCATGCGGTCGAGCCGGTGAGCAAAATAGTCGATCAGATTGCTGCGGAGTACGGCACTGCGCTGCAGCGGATTTCGGACGGACATCCGGTGAGCGCCGGGGTCTGACGGCGTCGAATCGGTCGACAAGGCGGGCCAGAATGCTGTGCATTCCGGCTCGCCCTGCCGTTGAAACGATCTCGATACCTCGGGGCCCCTACACTTCAACTACGACGGCGATTCCCTGGCCTACGCCGATGCACGCAGTCGCGATACCGATCCCGCCGCCCATACGGCGAAGGTGCCGCATACAGTCGACGACGAGTCTCGCGGCAGATGCCCCGAGTGGATGCCCCAGCGCGATAGCTCCCCCAAAGGGATTTACTCGATCCACCGGTATCTGCGACAACTCGCGTAGGCAGGACAGCACCATCGCTGCAAATGCCTCATTGATCTCGAGTACCCGAATGTCTGCGAAGTTGAGGTTCAAGCGGTCCATCGCCTTGTGTACTGCGGCCACCGGTGCCAGTGCAAAACGTTGAGGTTCCACGCCAACAACCGCCGAGGTCAAGATTCGTCCCAGCGGCTCAACCCCTAGATCGTTTGCGCTAGAACGAGTTCCTACAAGTGCGGCCGTTGCGCCGTCGCTGATAGGTGATGAATTTCCCGCTGTCACAGAGCCTCCCGTGGAGAACGCCGGACGTAACGAGGCGAGTTTTTGCATGCTTGTCTGTCGAATCAACTCATCACATTCGAGGCCGGACAACGGATCCACGAATCCAGTATGGACACCGTCCGACCATGCCTTTGATGCCAGTTCGTGCGACCTCAGGGCCCACGCATCCTGCTCTTCCCTGCCGACACCTCTCTCGTCGGCGATCAACTCGGCTGAACGCCCAAGAGTTTCCACCCAGGGCTGCGGGAATTGAGGATTCACCATCCTCCATCCCACCGTCGTCGAGACCAGCTCGACGGAACGCGGAAATGCGGAATCCACGGGAGGCAGCACGAAGGGCGCTCGGCTCATGCTCTCTGAGCCCCCGGCCAGATACAGATTGCCTTCGCCTACAGCTACACGCCGAGCGGCCGACGCGAGGGCTTCTGCACCGGATCCGCACAGTCTGTTGACCGAGACGCCGGGGATACTCGTCGGAAGACCCGCAAGAAGCGTAGCCATTCTCGCTATGTTCCGGTTGTCCTCACCGGCGCCGTTTGCATTACCCCACAAGACATCCTCAATGCCGGCAGCATCAAAATCTGGGTACCGGGCGATCAAAGAGGCAATGGGCAACGCGGCGAGATCGTCGGCACGTATGTGCGCCAAGGATCCTCGCGCCGCACCGAACGGCGTCCGAGCTGCATCGATCACCCACGGCGCGGAATCTCCAGCGCCGAATGTATTGCTTTTCATGCGAAGTCGTCTTTCGTGAGTGTGGTATTCGGCTAGTGAAGAACCTCGGAGATGTGGACAGACTTCTGTAGTTGGAGGTCAATGGTGATAGCTGTCGGCTACTGTGTTCTAACGTGATCGAACCGCACGCTGGTCCGGTTAAGCCGACTATTGCAGCCACGGCACTTCAATACCGGTTCCACGAGCGCGTCGCACAACCGGTGGCGGATAACAAGGCCTCGCCCCGTCGCATCAGGAAATGCCTGTCCCGACCACCAGATGAACGACGCGTACACGCCGAACAAGTCCATGCCGCGGGCAGTCAGTCGATACTGCTGCCCAGGTTCGCACTTGCGGAGAATGTCAGCCGCGCACAGTCGGCTGAGCCGATCGGTGAGAGTCGTGGGAGAAACATCCAGGGCCGCTCTGAAATCGCCGAACCGTCTGGCACCGGCCAGTGCATACCCGGTCACGAGAGCACTCCAGCGATCCCCGATAGCTTCCATCACCGTATTGAACTGCATGTCCCCGCGCTGTGCGGGCTCGCTTGGAAGTCGACTCGAACGTCGACGGGCACCCGATGTCGATGACCAGACTGCGTCCGATTCTATCTCCACAACGGTGTTGCGTGCGCTGATGTGGTTATCGCATTCCCAACAAACCACAACTGCAGGTCCACGGTGTCCGCACTGCTCATGAACCAACTCAGGTTCCCCGGCTCCTTCTGCGGTCCATTCGCGCTGCCAACCCCACAAGCAGACGAGGATCTGCCACGTCGACAATCCCAACTCGGTGAGTTGGTATTCGTATCGCTCCGGAGTGTCCGGTTGCGGTACTCGGTGGAATACGCCCCGTAGGACAAGGGCATTGAGCCGGTCGGCCAGTATCGCAGGCGGCGCACCCGTGTGTTCGAGCCACTGATTGAACCGGCACGTTCGCTCGAGAAAAGCGTCCCGCAACACCGCAAGTGTGAGTCGATCGCCCAGAAGCTCGAATGTCGCTGACGTTGCGTTCACGATGTCAGAATTCTCTAGATTAAGGTCGATCGTCACTACAGCTCATTCCTCGAAGTCTGAACGCATCGTTCCTGACGCAAACTGGACAGGACTGCTGACCATGATTGCAATGAAATGACAGTCCACCACATAATTTGCCAAAATTCCCGCGTAGTCGAGTTGGGCGGTCCCGTCGCGATCTTGCGGATCGTGACGTTCGAACGCCTCCGTAATTCGATACGGTAACTGTACTACAATTGATGTCTGCGCTTTGGTTCGCTTGTGATTGTCCGTTCGACCGTCGGCCACCTCAGCGATTCGCCAAAAATGAGCGCAACTCTTGCTCTTCGAGAGCTTTGAAAATGGCGTCGTTTCGACTGATCTCGACGTTGCAGGCATTGCACGTGTCCACAGGAGCAGGATGTGGTCGATGGTGGTTCGGTGCGGCGCAGGTGACTGGCCGCCACCTTCGCCGGGCCCGAAGGCGAGATTGAAGGCCCACACGTCCAGTACTGGAGCGCCAGACCTGACCAGCAGGCCTCTCCCAGATCTCCAATACCTTTCCCGCACACCTCTTACCAGCAGCTCTCATCAGCAATTCGATGCAGCCGTGTCCAACAGCAATACCGTGGCCAAGGGTGAGTTCGCGTGGATGCGATGCGCACCGTAGGTGCCATGCGAGGCGGTATGAACCTCGGTGATCAGCTGGGTCAGCCAGGCATGTCGCAGTGAGCGTTCCGAGGGTGGCCGGTTTCGCCACTCGCGGAAACCGGACTCCGACACGTCCAGAATTCGGCATGAGGTTTGGACGGGTAGTCCTTCCTTCGCTATCACTTCGATCGCTTCGAATCGCCTTTTAGGCCGCCACCGACTTCAGCAGTTCCGTGGAGCGTTTGGCAATGGCAAGTTCGGTTTCCGGCTCGGCGACACGACGACGGGCAGCGGCGAGTTCGGCGCTCTCGATCAAGTTCAGGCCCGGTTTCTGTCCGGTGTCGATGAGCTCTTGGCCCAAGCCAGTTGTAGATCGTCTGGTCGGTGACATCGAGAGCTGCGGCGACCTCGGCGACCGTGCGTCCTGGCTTCAACAGATCGAGGACTTTTCGGCGGAACTCGGGCGGATAGCGTCGGGGCATCGTGGACCTCTCTCGGGTGCATCAATGCCTGAAGTAAAACAAACGAACTCCGGGAAACTCGGGGTACATCAGGCGACGGGTGTCGGGTAGGGATCGGCGTAGAACTCGAGCACCGTGATCGTGAGGGGTCGGCCGCAGTGGGTGCAGTTGCGGCCGTGTTCGGTCACGACGACGAGGGCGGTGCTCATGGTTTGAGGGTAGGAGATTTCCTGAACGTCGCATCCTGGTTCCGTGCACCGGTCGCCGGTTGGGGCGATCTGCCTGCCGGGTTCGACTCGTGGCAGCACGGAGGTACTACGTGCTGGCCGTTCTCCGCAGCCGAAGTTGTCTTTCCTGTTGAACTATGGGCAGGTGGGGCGCAGTATTTACAGATGAAGACCGAAGAGGAAGAGCGTCTGATCGCTCATGCGGTGACGCGGTTGTCTGCGAAGTATCCGTCGATATCGGCTGATGTCGTTGCGGACGCTGTGGCGTCTGCTCATGCTCATTTCGACGGCCACAAGGTGCGTGATTTCGTTCCTCTGCTCGTCGAGCGCATGGCGGGGGAGAAACTTTCCTCGCTGGTCCCGTCTTAGCGGACGTGTCCGCGGCAGACGAGTCCGATATTGCGCAGGCGAGAGTGTTTCTGGCGCTGTTGAATTCGGAGATCGACGAACTGTCGGAGCGTATCGAATCCACGCTGCGACTGGTGTGGGGTACTCGTCCGGGCGCACCCGGGTTGGCGTCGGCGGCGCGCACCGATGCGGCGGCTCTGCGTAAGGACCTTCATCGGGTGCATGCTCTGGTCGAGCAATTGATACGCCGCTTTCCTGCCGCCAATGTTCCCGCTGATGTGCCTGCCGCACATTCTTTCCGCAGCTGATCGGTTTCCGGCGCAGCGCTCATCACGCTCGGTGCGCGGTCAGCCGCTATTCTGAATCGCCCCCGTCGTCGGAGGCCTGCGCAGATTCGGAGGGTAAACGGTATGGGTCGGGAGCGAGCATCAAGTGCTGCCGCTGCTGTGGTCGACTGCGCGGCCTATGTCGACGGGGTGCGACTGCCCGGCACCCACACGCCGGAAAGTGCGTTGGATGAGGTTCGGCGCCGTGGTTCGGGGTTCGTGTGGCTCGGTTTGTTTGCACCGACCTTCGAGCAGATGACCGTCGTCGCACAGACGTACGGCCTGCACGAATTGGTCGCCGAGGACTCGGTGCACGCGCATCAACGCCCCAAACTCGAACAGTACGACAAGGTGACCGTGTTGGTGATGCGCACCGCGCACTACCTTTCACCGACCTCGATCCGCACCGCCGACGACATCGTCGAGACGGGTGAGATCCTCGCTGCTGTCGGCGCGGATTTCATCGTCACCGTCCGGCACGGTGCTCACACCGCGTTGGCGGGCGTGCGCGCCGAACTCGAAGGATCGCCGGAACACCTGCGAATGGGGCCGTGGGCTGTCCTGCACGCGGTGATCGACCAGATCGTAGACGGATACCTTGGCGTCGTCGGTTCGGTCGACGTCGATATCGACACCCTGGAGGTGGAACTGCTCAGTCCCGATCGTTACACCCCTATCGAGCAGATCTATTTCGTCAAACGTGAGGTGCTCGAATTGCGGCGTTCGGTCAATCCGCTCGCGGCGGCGCTGTCCACTCTCACCACGACTACCGCGCTACCGGACCCGATTCCGAAGGACGTACACCGACAGCTACGCGATGTCGCCGAACACCACGCCGCGGTGGCGGAACGGATCGTCGAGTTCGACGATGTCATCAGCTCTCTCGTCGCTGCGACCCTTGCTCGGGTCAATGTTCAACAGAACACTGATCTGCGCAAGATCACCGCGTGGGCGTCTTTGGCGGCGTTCGTGACTGCGTTCGCCGGGATCTACGGCATGAACTTTCAGTTCATGCCGGAACTGCGATGGCGGTACGGGTATCTGTTGTGGTGGATCATCGCGGTGACCGGCGCGGTGTCGTTGTTCACCTTGTTCCGCCGCAAACGCTGGCTGTAGAAACCGTCAGTGCAGATATTTGTCCGGCCCGGCCGGAACTTGCACTCGTGCCAGCAATTCAACGTGTCACGTCCAGGAGGGCAGGCGGTTCGATGACGCCGACGCAACCGTTGCTGCAATCGACAAACCCTTCGCGTCGGCCGGTCGGTGTGGGCTGCGCCCCGGCATAGAATTCGAGCACGGTGATCAACAGCGGACGGCCGCACTGGACACAATCGCGTCCAGGCTCGGTCACGACGACGGGCACAGTGCTCACGGAACTCCACGATATGCGAATTTCTCGACTGCGCACCCCTCACTTGCAACAGCAAGTCCCCGAGACGCTTTGACGCTGTCCCGTCTGTCCGTCACGTTCAGCTCTCGAGACCTTTGACGCTAATTGGGGTGCGTCTCCGCAGTCCGGGCCTCTGGCTGCGTTTCCGGAGGATGATGCCGGCGAGGGCATGTGAGTAGAGATCAGCAACCCAGTTGTATGGATCCCGCGAAGATCCGAGCGGAATTCTTCCTTCGAGCCGGTCGATGATTGATTCTGGGTGAGTTGGTTACTTTGGTGGTCTCGGAAAGGCAGCTCTGCCGTGGATTCGTTTGTCCTGACTCTCGTCCTCGTCGGCTCATTTCTCGGGGCCGCTTTGCTTCTGCGTTGCGTCAATACCCGCCGGCCAGTCCGCCCCGGCGTTCCGAAGGTCCGTCCGGTCCTGGACGGTGGCCGACTCGGGTCTCGTCCGCGGGTGCGGTGATGACGGCCTGGCATGTGATGGCGATATGCCGCGCATTCAGAGTTCGGTTGCCCAGCACCTGCGTGAGTGCGAGTACGCCACCGGGCTCACCACTGAGCCACGTTGGTGTCAGAGTCTCGACGACCAGCCACGCGGAGGGCGCTCGAACAGGACCGACCGCGAGGCCACCGGACCGACGGCCGATACCAGCCTTCGCGAAGCAACGGGAGTGGTTCAGCCATGTATCTCCGAGGTGAAGTCGAAGTCGCTGCGCAGCAGCCTGGTTCGCGCCGTTTTCTCTCCAACGCTAGCGAGGATCACGTCATGAAGTATCTCGTTGACCATCTGCACCTGACCGGCCTGTTCCATCGAGGCGACCTGACCGAGGAGGAAGCGATCAACCTCGACAGCTACTACCGCCTCCACCCGTTGCCGCGGCCCGCGGTCTTCACGGCGTCACTGGGTGGCCACACCCACTTCTGAGTCCGGCTTGGACGTGTGCGCAGCAGCATGTGATCTTCCCGTCGAAGCATGTGACCGAGAGACCTTCGAGGCGCTGCCTGGCGTCAGTCCTGTATCGGAGTTTGCGAGTGAGAGGGGATTTCGTAGTGATACCCGTAGCGCGTTCGGCGCATCCCGTCCCGGACGGTGCTGCCGACTCCAAGTGGTGGCAGGGAACGCCGCGTGCGGTGGCGCTGAAGCGTCGATGTTCTTTTCCCCGGAAGGGGAGCGTGGTCACGCCCGGTCCCAGCGGGAACCGCGGGCTCAGCGGATTTTTCTGAACTGCCCCGTGCTCGCTCAGTGTCGCGAATACGCCTTGGGTGCTGGTGAACTGTACGGAACCTGGGGTGGCATGACCGATGCCGACCGAAGACGGTACGCCGGGCTGCGAAACGACGACGAGCACCGGATCTCATCACGCAGCCGTATTGCTTTGACCTTGTCGTGGAGAGGCGTGTAATTGACCTATGCGCTCCCACAGGTCCACTGTGTGGACTCTGTCGGTGGGGGAGATGCCCTGGTAGTCATGTGGGCGTTGATGAATCGAGGAGGCCATCGATGACGGATGACGAGGTGCCGCTGTCGGTTTACCGAATGACGGGAGACGATCTCGTCGAGGAGTACCAATGCTTGTATTCCCGGTTCGATCGCCTTATCCCGAATCAAAAAGCGCGGTTCTACTTTGTGAACGAGGAGATGAAGGCGCGTGGGCTCGGACATGGCCTGCCGACGCCCGCATGCCGCGATCGCATCGATGCTTGGGATGGGGAGATCTGAGATCGCGCGCTTCGTCGACATAGCTGCACCCGACATTCGATGACCCGTACAGGACGATCTGGTGGGCATCCGCGTAGGCAGCGAGGTCGCCTATGCGTGCGCGTCCGGACGGTGAGTACGCGCGGGGACTCGTGCCGCCACACGTTCTGCACCAGCCGATAGCTCATGGTCGCCCCCGCCGTCCCGCCTGTTCGGAAGATTCAGCGGCCTTGATTACCGGGCCACTTGCCTGGGGTACGCCTACGGAAAAGATGCAGATCGGAAGGTGCCTACACAATGCAGGACGTCAGACGCGCGATGACCGATTTCGATTTGGTCGAGGAGCTCAACCGGCTCGAGAATCTGGACGAGCTGAGCCGGTGTGAGGAGCTGAGGCTCGAGATCGTGCAAGACGAGTTGGTCCGCCGACAACAGTCGAAAGTTCACCAAATCGTCAACGGTGAGCATCGTCGGCGCTCCTAGTCATCGCCGTTGAGGTGTGAGCCGGAATCAGCTGCGAACGTGATCCGTTGACCGTCACCCAACTCCACCGTCAGCCGGGTCACGTATTCGTCGCTTTCGAGAGTGTGTCGCACCGAGACCAGTCGGCCGGTCATACCCCATGGACGCGTTGTGTCGCTCCCCGGCTTGTAGTCATCGATCGTCTGACCCAAATCCCACGAGGTCAGCTCTCCGTACCTGTTGCCAGCCATAGATCCCAGGCTAGGACGCCATCCGCTCCGGAGGAAGATACGCGGGGACTCGACTGAGATCACGGCTCGAATCGGCAATGAAACTGCTTGCGGCTCTGCGCCGCCGGACTATTGACGCGGTGATGGTCGTTCGTGTGGGTCGGGTTCTCTCAGCGTTTCCGGAATCGGTTGACGGCGGCGGCGCGGCGAGCGGAGAACCGCGCCCACACACTCTGCTGAATCGCGAGAGTAGCCCAACCGGCCACGGCCATACCGGCGATGTTCACCACCAATTGGAGAGTGCTGCCCCAGATTTCGTGTCCGATTCCGAACGTCAATCCCAGGGCGACGTTTCCTGCGGCGGGCACTGTGGTCACCGAGATGAACACCCCGGACAGTCCGCCCATCTTCGCGGAGGTGATCGAGAGGACCCCGGCTGCTGCCGCGATCACTGCCACAATGAACGACCATTTGTCCGGGGAGTAGATGAAGTCGGTGCCTGGTCGGGGTCCGGTGACGTTGTCGACGCTCACCCATCCCACCGCGCGAGCCAATAGCGCCATGGCAGTGGTGAAAGCAATCGACACGGCGAATCCGACCACGAGGGTCCGCGTCGCGCGAGCCAGCAGCGTGAACCGCCCGCGTACCAGTGCGACACCGAGGGCGGCGATCGCTCCGAACTCCGGGCCAAGGACCATGGCGCCGATGACCAGGATTTGTGAGTCGATGACGATCGCGATCGCCGCGAGCAGCGTGGCCATGCTCATGAAACTGATGTAGGTCCAGTTGAGTTCGGTCTCCTCATATGAGCGCTGCGCGACATCCGCCCACACCACTGCGTCGGCGCTGCTGCCCGGAGTGCGCTGTTCGGCGTCGAAGCCCGCACGCGAGAGCCAGGTACGAACCGGTTCGATGTGGATACTGCCTTCGTGGTGCACTCCGAGTGTGCGCAGGTGGTCGATGATCTCGTTCGCGCCTTCGCGGGCGACATCGGCGACGACTAGGTCGCCTACCGGTGTCACCGAGGCCTCGCGGGTCACCGCGATCCCGCTGACTGCGGGGCTGTCGACGAGGCACCCGAGTACGTCCTGAGTCAACAGCGAGGGCGAAAGGATACGCAGGTGCAGCATGCCCACAGTGTGCCCTGCAGCCCGCGCAGATCTGAGTATTCGTGTCCTCGGCGGGCAAGTGTCGGTGCTAATCGAGACTCGCGCGCTCCGGCAGCGGTCGGCGTGGACGGTGCTCAGGCCCTGATCGGCGTCGTCCGGGCGGAGGCTATCCGCCAGCGGCCGCCGTCCTCGACCATCGTGTACGTGAGCTGTCCCGACGTTGCGGGCAGTGGCTCTGCCGGGTCTGGAACTGGGTCGTGCGAGGATCGGTGTGCAATTCGATCATCGTCGGCCGGTCCTCCTCGCGCAGGAAACGTAGGATCAGCCGGCTGGTTTCGATGTCTGTGAACAGAACCGCGAAACTATCGCAGCCTTGGGGTAACCGCCGCAGCGGCCCGGCGATCGCGGGCCAAGAGTCATGAAGGTGGAAGTGCCCGCCCTGCAGCAGTGCCAGCTGAAAACCGCCTGTCGTGTGCACCGACCACGCGTGCAGTCCCTCTACTGACGTCGCCGGGTCCTCGGTCCCGTCTACCGCCAGAATCGGGCAGTTGAGCGGCGGGTCGCTGCGCGGGATATCGGAGATCCGGCTCGCTGATGCGATAAGCGGGCAGCTACGGAATTGTTGTCGATTTCGGCAAATCGGGATGATGGATCGGGTGGTGACGAGTGCTGGGGGACGCGGCTTCGGCTATGTGAGAGGGTCGCTGGATACGTTGTCTTGCTGCGCATTTCCTTCGATAGTGTCGGAGGGGGAGCAAAGAACGTCAGCACCGACAGCCCCTGAAGCGACCAATGCGAAGACTTATTCCAGTGATGATTTTGGCCGGGTATCGGTGACCCTTTTCCGACGGAACAGCGGTGTTCGCCCCACCGTTTTTCCCAGTTCGCTGACTTCAGCAACGTGACAGCGCCTTACTACCTTCGATCTGGCAGTGTTCGGAGTTCATGGCCGAGCGCGGAGTGCGATCTGTGCGACTGCGGCGAGGTTGGATGGTGATACGTGGTCGCGTGAGGCTTGGGCGATTCCGGTGAGGACGGCCATCGTGCAGCGCGCGAGAGCGAGGGCGTTCGGGGTTGCGGGAAGTTCTTCCGAGGCAATATCTTTTGTAATCTTGACAGTGCCCTTAGCTAAGTTCCGATCCGAGGCGCTAGTGCCGCGCGCCTAAAGTTCTTTAACAGTACGATTTGAGATACTTCACCCATGCGGATTAAGCCTCTGGTTTTGCGCGACGGGGACGATATCGAATTGGCGAGGCGGGTGCGGTCGAGGTCGATCCCCTCGGGCGCGGCGCAGCGGGCACGGATCATTGTGCTCGCATCTCAAGGTGAGTCGAATTCGTCGATCGCAGAGCTGGTCGGGGTGTCGCGGCCGACGGTGATTTCTTGGCGTGCCCGCTACGATGCGGACGGGTTGGCCGGCCTCGAGGACGATGCCCGGTCCGGCCGGCCGCGGAGCCTCGATCACCGGGAGATCATCTCCGCGACCTTGATGGCGCCGCCGGAGAAATACGGTGTTACGCACTGGAGTTCGCGTTTGCTCGCGAACCATTTGGGGATTGGGTACGGCACGGTCGCGCGGATCTGGCGTGAGTACGGTGTGAAGCCTTGGCGCAGTGAGACATTCAAGTTTTCCACCGATCCGGAACTGGTTGCGAAGGTGACCGATATCGTGGGGTTGTACCTCGATCCGCCGGAAAACGCGATCGTGCTGTGTGTGGACGAGAAGTCGCAGATTCAGGCATTGGATCGGACGGCTCCGACGTTGCCGATGCAGATCGGGATCCCGGAGAAACAAACCCATGACTACGTCCGCAATGGCACTTCCACCTTGTTCGCTGCGTTGGAGATCGCGACCGGGAAGGTGACCGGGATCTGTCGGCCTCGGCACCGTCACCAGGAGTTTCTGGTGTTCCTCAAACACGTTGCGCGGGCGTATCCGAAGCAGGAATTGCATTTGGTGATGGACAACTACGCGACCCACAAGAAGGTCGAGGTCTGTCAGTGGTTGGCTGCGAACCCGTGGATCCATGTCCATTTCACCCCGACATCGGCGTCGTGGATGAACCTGGTCGAGGTATGGTTCGGGATCATTGAACGCCAAGCGATTCATCGCGGAACTTTCCGCAGTGTTCGCGATCTGACGAGCAAGATCCGGGAGTTCATCAACGGGTGGAATCCGCGGGCGCAACCTTTCGTGTGGACGAAAACTGCCGAGCAGATCCTGGCGAAAGCCGACCGTAAAACAACTTCAAACTCGGGGCACTAGCTCGTCATCGCACCGATGGCTCCAGTGAAGTAGGGCACCAGCCAGATGACCCAGACGACCAGGCTGAACTTGTGGAACTTCGCCTTTTCGGAGGGACGATCTCGGAGTAGAACAATTACAGCCCACACCAGATGAATTGCCATGAGCACGATAGCTAAGGCTCCGGTGGCGATCATAATTGGGTCGAATGTGGAGGTGCCGGTATCCGGAGACTGATCGGAAATTCGACTCATCAAGAATGTGCCTGTTGCATCGCAAATGAGGCCGAGCGTGAATGCACCAGCGTGCCACCACTTCAGCGTCTTCTGAATGCGTTCTGACCAGATGCCAATGGAGTAGAAAACCAGGGCAAATGTGATGACGATAATCGCGGTGGCCAACATCGCCTGAGACTAGCTCAGCTCCATCTTGTCCCGGACCGATCGATGAAAGGCCGAAGGATAGCCTAAAAGTGGGGATCGCATCCAAGACAACCGAAACCTACGAACCCACTGTTCGAAGTCCCTGGGGCGACCACTTATTGAGGCGGACGGGGCGTGTGGACTGAGGGGAGCTCACTCCCCAATTCAGTCCTGCGTGAACCTTGACTAACCGGTGACAGTACAACTTTCGATTGATGCAGACGTCCGCCGCGAACCGTAGTGTGACCCCGTGACGGAAAAAGCATCGGCCTCAGCGCTCTCTCCTGCCCCACGCATATCCAAGTGGTGGAGCCTCGTCGTACTCGCGCTGGGCCTGGCGATGATCGTCATGGACGGCACAATTGTGGCCGTCGCCCTCCCGACAATCATCGACGACCTGCACCTGAACATCACCGACGCCCAGTGGGTGAACTCGCTCTACTCGATCGTGTTCGCCGCGCTATTGCTGACCACCGGCAACCTCGGCGACCGCCTGGGCCGGCGCAACATCTTCATCGTCGGCATCGCCCTGTTCCTCGCCGGGAGCCTCTGGGCCGCCAAGTCCGGGAGCGCGGAGATGCTCATCGCTGCACGCGCACTGCAGGGCGTTGGTGGCGCGTGCATCCTCCCGTCCACGCTTTCGACAGTCAACGCGACCTTCCGCGGCAAGGATCGGGCCGCCGCATTCGGTGTCTGGGGGGCGGTCATGGCCGGCGCCGCCGCACTCGGCCCGCTGCTCGGCGGCTGGCTTACCAGCTCGTTCAGCTGGCAGTGGATCTTCTACGTCAACATCCCCATCGGCCTTGTATTGATAGTCGCAGCGCTGGTTGTGATCCCCGAGACCCGCTCCGGCGACACCCGCCCCGGCTTCGACGTGGATGGGCTATTGCTCAGTGCGATCGGCTTCGGTGCACTCGTCTTCGCCATCATCGAAGGCAGCACCCTCGGGTGGTGGAAGCCACTCAAAGACTTGAGCCTCTTCGGTATGACGTGGTCGGCAGACAAGCCCCTCTCGATCGTGCCGATCCTGCTACTCGTAGCCGCCGTCGCGTTGACACTGTTCGTGTTCTGGGAACGCCACCGTGCCAGAGTCAATCGGTCCGCACTTCTAGACCTGCACATGTTCTACACCCCCACCTTCAGCTGGGGGAACATCGCCGCGATGATGATCGCAGTCGGCGAATTCGGCCTGATCTTCGCGCTGCCGCTGTTCCTGATCAATGCCATCGGCCTGAGCACCCTCGGCGCCGGCTTCGTGCTGGCAACGATGGCAGCCGGCGCCTTTCTCTCCGGCACCATGGCCCGTCACCTGGCGGCTGCGATCGGTGCAGCCGGCACAGTCGTTGTCGGCGTCGTCCTCGAGATCATCGGCGTGCTGACACTCGTTCTCGTCATCAGCGCGGACGTCTCCCCTGTCACGGTCGGCGCAGTGCTCGTGATCTACGGTGTCGGCCTCGGCCTGGCGTCCGCGCAACTTACCAGCACCGTGCTGTCCGATATACCAGTAGACCTTTCCGGGCAGGGCTCCGCCACGCAGAGCACCGTTCGACAGATCGGCTCGGCGCTCGGCTCCGCAGTCGTCGGTGCGGTCCTTTCGATCGGGCTGGCCCACTACCTCGGCAGTATCCAGGGTCCAGCGGAGAACTTCACCGACGCCACCCGAGAATCGGCGGGCGGCGCGATCGCCGGCTTACGCGCGAGTCACGGCCCCGACGAGGTCATCCATCAGTTGTCCGAGGCCTTCGCCTCAGCCACTCAATGGGCGATGGTCGCAGCGATCGCATTCCTCGCCCTCGGCCTAGCGGCGTCGCTGCGGGTATTGCAAGTTGCACGTCAGGAGCGCTCCGGGCTTGATACGTCGGGCGAAGACGAGCCGCTAACCGATACCACCTGCACCGACGCCTGACCCCCACTCGATCAGACCGCATTCCTGCCCGGTTGTGGAGACCCACCACCGGAAGTAGCCCGTCTCGTCACAAGCAAAGGATCGACAGAGACTACCCTCACCGACCGTTTGCTGAAAAGCAATCCGACCACCGCGGTGAAACAACCGCACGCCCAGGAGAACGCCCGATGACAACCAACGAGACACTCGCGCAGTACAGCGACTGGGCCTTCAAGTCCGCCTTCACCGTGCTCGTTCTGGCGTTCGTGCTGCTCATCGTGCAGTACGCGTCGGCCAGAGCCAAGGCGATTCAGAACAAGGAACTGGTCTCGGCCGGCGGAGTCGACGCTTCCGTGCCGGGCAGGGTCACGGAGACTTCGACCAAGTCGCTCTCGGAGCGATTCGGCGGAATGGGCCGAGCTGTCCTGGTCGTCGGAACGGTTCTGATCATCGCGTCGATCATGCTCCGCGGATTTGCGACGGAACGATTCCCACTCGGCAACATGTACGAATTCGTGGCGATGGCGTGTGCGGCGTCGTTGCTGGTCGGGCACGTCCTGTTGATCAAGCCGACTTACCGTCCGATGTGGGTCTTCCTGCTGGTTCCCGTTCTGATTCTGATGTTCCTCGCCGGCACGGTCCTCTACGCCGACGCGGCTCCCGTGGTTCCGGCGCTGCGCTCGTACTGGCTTCCGATTCACGTGACGATCGTCAGCGTCGGCTCCGGCATCTTCATGATCGGCGGTATCGCGAGCCTCCTGTTCCTGCTGCGACTGAAGTTCCCGCCCGGTGACGAAGGCACGAGCATCGGCGGCCGGATCGCAGAGCGACTGCCGGACGCCCAGACTCTCGACCGCTTGGCGTACAAGAGCACGATCATCGCGTTTCCGCTGTTCGGCGCGGGCGTAATCCTGGGTGCCATCTGGGCGGAAGCTGCGTGGGGACGCTTCTGGGGTTGGGATCCGAAGGAGACGATGTCCTTCATCGCCTGGGTGATCTACGCGGCCTACCTGCATGCGAGGGCAACGTCCGGGTGGCGGGAGACGAAGGCTGCTTGGATCAATATCGCCGGTTTCGTTGCGATGCTGTTCAATCTCTTCATCATCAACATGGTCGTCTCCGGCTTGCACTCCTACGCGGGACTCAACTGAACCCACTCGGGTCGCTGTGCCGCTGTAGAGGTAGAGAAACAGATTGCTCACCACGTGATCCGCTTCAACGGAGTATTCGCGATCTTCCTTTACCTCCCCGTCCATGCCTGCTCGGCATGCGAATCTTTCCGCGGAGCCGCTCGGCGCCTTTCTCCAGATCACCGCCGAATCCGACATGTGTACCGGCGCCATCCACATCGACGAAGAAAAGTCTCGGACTGCCGACCCTGGTAGGAGGCCGGCTCAACCCCTTACGTAGTAGTCGAGCAGCTTTTGTTCATCCTCGGCGGAAAGGACGTCGACGAGCCCCACCTTGAGTGCAGAGTCGACCTGGGACGCAGTAAACGGCACGCGCAGAGTCTGCCCGTCGCGGTATGCACTGTCGCCCAGGGGGATCGGTGCGTGCACCACTCCTGAGTGGTCCCGGCATACTGTGACCCACCGCGGAGATGCGGTGGTCGGATCGAGAAGCATCGACCCGACCACACCGATGACCCCGTCGTCAACACCGATCACCTCTCCTCCGCGTACGAGGGTGACGCCTTCCCTGGTGATCTTGGTCTTGTCCTCTCGGGCCGTCATCTAGCTACCTCTACGTGATCATCCGTCAATTTCGCGAGCCAGGTCCCTATATGACCTGCCTATACCTTCGTGTTCGTTGGCGCACCCCCGAGTCGCGCCCTAAAACAAAGCCCCGCGAGCGCAGCCAGTGGGTGCCCCGCTGTGTCATCCGTTCGGAGCGCTCATCTCTTGGAGTGCATGTCCATCGCGTTTTCGTCGGCTACGAAATCTAGCCAGCAAACGCTAGCCAACAAACTCGTAGTAGCATCACTGCAGGATTATGACCCTGTTTTCGGTGCACTCAGTGCGTCAATTCGTCCTTCTTGGCGCGAGCCTTTTCCAGCGCCTTCTCGGTGCGCTTGCGGGCCCGCTTACCCAGCACCTCGGTCTGTTCCGACGCTGTCTCTGCCCACTCGTTGCTCTTCTCGAGTGCGAGTTCGGCGAACTCGGAGCTGCGCTTGCTCGCCAGCTCGGCCAGTTCGGCACTGCGCTCGCGTGCGGTCTCGGCCAGTTCGGAGCCGCGCTCGGATGCCACCGACAAAGCATGTTCGACGCGATCGCTCGTGTGATCGGTCTACGATGCGACCAACGGAAGCGCCGCGGCGGCCACGCCAGCCGAGCGGCGGCTTGCCCTCGGTGTCGACGGACGCGATCATCAGTCCGCCGAGCAAGCTGACGTTCTTGATCTTGACGAGTGTTTCCGGATCAGCAGGCACCTTCTGCGTCACTGCTTCTCGGTGTAACAGCGCGAAAAGCACTACAAAGAACACCAACGCCGTCCCGGAACCGGGGCGGCGTTGGCATCCTCCACGAATCCAGCCGGATATGACCGTGTACGTCAGGATCGACAGGGAGGCGGCCACTTTCGTGTCCGTTGTCACGGGTATCGGCAACGAGGTGATCGTTCACGAGATGCCAGAAGATGGCAGCGCCACCTTCGTCTTCGAGGAGTGGTGCCCGATCCGCTGGGGCCGCCGGGGTGTGTGGCCCCAGCGCACAACACCGATAGCTCGACATACTGGTACACACAGTCATGACGGAAATCGAGGAGCCTGAGGCAGTGAGCACAACGAGTACAGCGGATGCGTTGTTGTCGGGGCCACGCGGACGGCGGATGCTGCTTGACTACGTGATGGATGCCGAACGGATCCGGCGACCCGAGCCGCATGACGACTCGTTTGGTTCCGCGGTTTTTCTGGCGTCGCATCACCTCGACCCCGATCGAGACTCCAGCGTGACGTACTCACTCGCGTACGAGTCCGGCGCTGAAGAGCCTCCTGAAGAGCCCCTACGTGCTGTCGTCACTGCCGACGATGTGGCGCACCGCCTGTCCGAAGTGCCGCTTCCCGAGGTGACCGAGGTTGCACTCCGTTCGGCCCTCGCCGCAGCGACGGACACAGCTCGCTACTGGCAGGACCCCGACGGTGAAGACATCCTCGTCGCAACCGAGCCGGTACGGCGTGAGCTTCGACGAGTCGCCGAGCACATCGCACGATCCCCACACGCGCAGTGGTGGACAACCGCGCTCGCCGAGACCGACCAATGGGTGATAGTGAGCCGGGACGACGACAGCCCCGATACCTTTGAGTCGACGGCTGCAGAACTCCTGAGCGACTGGCACGAGCACACTCTCGCAGCGGAAGCGCGAGCCGCTGACCGCCCGACCGATCCAACGGCGAACTGGTCCGGTTACTGGTGGTCGAATCCGTCTGTTCGGTGTTCGACACGGACACTGTTCGACGGGACCCCGGCAGAATTGTGGTTTGTCGAAGACAGCATGGGCTGGAGACGCGTCGCCGTGCGACAAGTCGGCACACCCGCCGGCGCTCGTATATACGAGATCGACGGCGCTCAGGCGTGGGCGGAACTCTGCAGACGGTTCCCCCTCGAGGTCACCGCGGAGAAACGACACGACTGGTACCGGACCACCGGACGATCAGGGCGATGGGTCATCCCCAACTGGCAACTCGTCGCCGAGAGCTACACGGGCGTGCATCTCACAGTGGCGGGATACCTGGCCGCAGCGGGAACCGCGATCAGAGTCGACGACGAGATGGCCAGCGTCATCGCCGGATGGGCGCCCGACGCAACATGCTGGCTCACTGACCCCGACCGCATCGGCGACAAATCCCGTACCTGGGTGCTCGACGACAGCCGAGAACACCCCGACTGGGTCGAAGAAACGCAACAATGAGGGACAGCGAATCGTGTTGCTGTGCAATGTCCACCCGGTGAGCATCGCGGAGTGCGGGGCGAGACAGGAACTCAGTCAGCTCTGTGGGGTGACGGTTGCGGCCATCAAGTACTACCTGAGTGAGGGCCTGCTGACAGGCGGTGTGCAGACAGCCGCAACCAAGCCGTGTACAGCGAACAGCACATTCGGCGGCTGCGGCTGATCCGCTCCCTGATCGACATCGGCGGTCTCTCGATTTCACATGTGCGTGCAACACTCGCGGCAGTTGACGATGAATCGACGCCCATGCACGGCGCATTCGGGGTGGTAATGCACGGCCTCGACGAGGTGCCCGCCGATACCCGGCCCACCAACATCGAAGCGGCCTACAGTGAAGTGCAGGAATGGCTTTCGTCCAGGGGATGGCACATCCAGTCGGACGCGCCCGCGCCGCATCGCCTGGCCGAACTTGTCGCCACGATGCGCCGGTTCGATTTCCCGACAATGCTCACCGATTTCGACAGTGTCGCCGACATCATCGAGCGGACCGCGCAGATCGAAGTGGAATACGCCCGAGCCATGTCGGATCGTACGGCTGCCGTCGAGACGATGCTCATCGGAACCGCAATACTCGAACGAGCGATCGTCGAGGTTCGCCGACTTGCCCTCGAAGCTGCCAGCTCCCGGGTCGGCAACGCGCTCAAATAGGTACGACAAGGTCTGGGGCCGAGGAGACGATAATAAGTCGCCTGATATTATGGCGCCTAATGAAAAATCTCGTGGGTGTGAAACAAGAGCTGTTGCTGTCGCGGATCGGCGACGACGAGGCCAACCGACTGGTTATGGCGTTGCTGACAACAGCGCGACGTATCGATGCAGAATGCACCGAGCTGCTGGCCGAATACGAAATGTCCGAAGGACGCTTGGCGGCGCTCCTGGGCGTGTCCGCGGAACCTGGAATTGCCCCCGGTGCCCTCGCTGATCGTTTGGAGGTGAAAAGTGCCACCGTGACGGGCCTGCTCGACGGGCTCGAACGTCGTGACCTCGTCCGTCGGACAAGCGTCGTCGGGGACCGTCGCTCCATTTCGTTGCAGGTCACTTCGGCGGGCGAAGCCCTCCTCGCGGCGCTGACGCCGATGTACACGGATTGGTTGCGTCACCTCAGTGCTGACATCGGCGCAGAAGATCGAGCGGCAGCCACCCGGGCGATGGCCACCATCCAGCGCAACCTGGACACGGACACTTCCGGTGGTTGAGCATGGTTCGCGGCGCCGCACGGGCATCGATCCCGAACGTTTACTCGAATTGAATGAGGGTCGAGTCGCATCTCGCACCCTCGCAGAGGCGCTGTCCGTGGACCAGGCGTTGCTGCTCGAAAACATCTTCCCGTTTGTGACTGACGAACTGCGTTCGTCAGTCACGCAAGCACAATCTCTGGGCATCCTCGCTCGGATGCGACACGTCGGCGCTGCGCTCGCTGACTCGCTTGATGAGGAAGAAACGGCGCGCCTGGCCGCGCACCCGTCCGACACTGCGCGCGGGTGGAGTTGCTTCATCGTCGCCGCGATCGACAACATCGAACCAGCCGAGTTGTTGACCAAGATTCGTTCCTTCGCTGACGATCCTCACTTCGCCGTTCGAGAATGGGCATGGATGGCCGTACGGTCGACACTGGTCACCGATCTCGAGACCAGCATCGGTCTACTCGCTGAGTGGACGAACGACGAATCCGAGCGTATCCGTCGATTTGCCAGCGAAGCGCTCCGTCCACGCGGAGTGTGGTCGACACACATCGCGGCACTGAAGGTCGACCCCGACCTCGGGTTGCCGATCCTGACGCCGTTGCGAGCAGATCCGTCCCGGTACGTGCAGGATTCGGTGGCGAATTGGATCAACGACGCAGCGAAGACGAATCCGGATTGGGCACGCACCCAATGCCGGCGATGGCTCACCGAAAACGAAGCGAACGCGGCGACCGAACGGATCGCGCGCCGAGCTCTCCGCTCCCTCCATTAATCCCTGTCGAAAGGAAACCACATGACCGTCATCGAGATCGTCGAGTTCACCACCCATCCGAGCACCACGGCCGAAAACCTGAAGCGAGCATTGGACGCACTCGACCGAGAACTAGCAGATATCGGTGGCTTCCAGTCACGAGAGTTGTACCGCGCTGCTGGAACAGACAACGGTTGGCTCCTCGAGTACCGATGGGCCACACTCCTCGAAGCTCAAAACTCGATGAGTAAAGTTGCGCACACCGATGCCTTCGCCAACTTGATGGCATTGGTGGAGAACCCGGAAACGATGAAGATGAGCTACGGCATACCCGCCTAGCTGTTGTGGGTATGGACGTTGCTGACGCGGGACTGAAGTAGACGGGCTGGTCCTCGGAGTGAGAATGGGAGTTGCGACACAACCGTTCTCAACCAAGAAGGACCAGCCCTGTGACACACCGTAATGCTCCGCTGACAGTGGAGGGAAGACAGCGACTCGTCGAACGATGCCGAACGAGTCCGGTAGCGCATGTCGCTGCTGAAATGGGGATCTCTCGGCAATGCGCCTTGAAGTGGGTCAACCGTCACCGCAAATACGGCGATCTGGGACTACACGACCGATCCAGCACACCGAAACACCAACCGACCGCCACCGCGGCGGGCGTCGTGGCCGAGATCGAACTCATGCGACGGGCCCGAAAGCGGTCGGCCTCACGAATTACGTTCGAACTACGAATGGATGGGACGGTCATTGCTCGCACGACTGTCACGAAGTTCCTGCGGAATCTCGGGCTGAATCGTCGCCGGTTCATCGACCCGAACGGCGAAACCAACCGAAAACCACAGGTCAGCATCGCGAAACGGCCAGGACAGATGGTCCCCGTCGACATCAAGAAAGTGGGGAAGATCCCCGACGGCGGCGGGTGGCGCGTTCACGGCCGCGGGTGCGAGCAGGCCAAACGATCCCAGCACCGGAAAACGAAAAACAAGCAGGCCCGCATCGGCTACACCTACCTGCATTCCGCGATCGACGCTAACAGCCGCTGGATCAGGTGAGGGTCGCCAAGTTATTGCGGCCAGAGCTGGAGGTGGAACTGTATCTGCGGTTGGTCCTCCGGTGTCCGGTAGGCGTCCCAGTGCTCGGTCCGTCCCCGCGCAAATACTCGCACCCGACGCGGGCCGGGACCGGGGGTGGGGATGGGCTGCGAGATATCTCAAGAGAATCCGTCGAAGCAGAGCGTCTCGCTTTCAATGGGAAACGAGCCTTCCGCAATGTCTTCCCATTCTTCGAGCAACGAGTCGCTCAAAGATGGCGCGGGTGTCTCGGTCGCTGCGACTGTCACACGCACCAGCCCGCGTCCGCCGGTATGGATGACGAACCGGCCTGGACCGCCGTTCACCAACTGGGGTTCGGTGGGAAACCACTCCGGCCCGGGAGGCTTGTAGTCATCCGGTGATCGGAGGACGATCGTGTTGTAGAAGGCGTCCACCTCGGTCTCGAACGGTTCGGGCATCCGACGCTCCTCATACAGCAAGTCGGTATCGGGCGAATGTATACCTGATGCAATACCGCTCAGTTTCGACCATATCCGTCATCAGAAATCGACCCCTGACCAGAATGACAATCACGCTCAGCGGGGCCGCGAACAATGAACCGATCGAACCGCTCCCGATCGCCAGGCGCCGGCAACGACAACCGGCGAGCCACGGCAATATGATCCACCCGTACTCAACCATGATGGAGTCATGACACAGCGTCTTCTAACGGTGCCGATTGTGATCAAGTCCGACGTGCTTGTCATCCGAGGATGAACCGCAGTCCTCGAATCCTTCGTGCGAATGACTATCACTACGCGGTCAACAATCGAACTCCACGACCCTACGACGGAGACCTGGAATGCAGAAAGTGGGAGAGGAGACCGTTGCTTCACCGTCGTGCTGATCGGACGATTTCTTCGAGCCGTCGCAGGTAAGCGTCAAAGGAGTCCCGTCCAGCGTCGGTGAGTGCGATACGGCGTGCCCGCTTATCGGCCGGGCTGTTCGTTACCACGACAACGCCAGCATCAGCCAGAGCGGAAACATGCTTCGACAGCGCCGATTTGCTTACCCCAACGAGGCCGAGGAGCGCTGAAAACTCGATGAAGTCAGCAGGAGCAAGGGCAGCCAGTACAGCCAACCGCGCCGGCTCATGCAGCAACGGGTCTAGGCGCAGAGCTTCTGTATCTCCTCCCGGCACGTCGCTCATTGTGTGTTCCTGGACTCCGCGGCCGTGGAGGCGCTCGCGAGGCGCTGCAGGCCAGCTCGACAGAAGATGAGAATCACGACCACGGCGGCGAGAGCTCCGATCGTGTTGGGGGCGATCCATCCCGCCGCGCGCACGGGAAACTGCACGGCTATGTATGCCGCGAGCGCCAGAACGGCCCCGCCGCCGACCAACCACGCTCCGCCTCGATCGGACCACGTCAAGCGCGGCCGGATCGACCCGATCGACAACAATCCCACCACGGCCAGCACAACGAGTCCCGAGAGATACATCATGTCCAAATCGAGCACCGCTCCGATCGCCAGTGCGGCGACGGACAGAACGAGAGACGTCCCCCGCGCTCCCTTCCTCGCCGACAAACGGTTCATCCGACGCACCTCAGCGAGGCGGTTGGCTGCTTCGTTGCTATCCACATTCTCCTCCATCATTTTGTTTCCCCTCAAGAAACTAGCAGTTGGTTTCCCTCGGGCAACCAGGCGAGTGGGTGGTGACGCCCCCCCACGCGCGACGGCTCATCAACCACGCGCAGCAACGCGACTCACCTACAGTCATCTGTCGATGACGGCGATCCGCGCTCACGCGCCGCACCGCGCGCCGGCGTCACCGAAGGTTCACAACGGCGAACTGTCATCGAACGACTCGGCGGAATCGACGCTGTTGCAAAGAAGAATCGGCAGTTCGCGATCAGCAGTCTCTCGCTGCCACCCCGGCGAAACGAACGGACGAAGGAGGGGTGTTGCTGTCGCGATGGGGCGAGTAACGCGGTCTCCGGGAACCCCGTTTCTTGTGCACGTCAGAGATTTACGAAGCCGCCGAGGGACGATGGTCGATTCGATGCCGCCGGTTCGTACCTGCGTGGCCGAGGCTCCATTGTGCCACGCAGAACGACTGGACACGGTGCTGACGCGTTGCCGATGTTCCGACCATGCAGACACCACTACGGCACACGAGAGGATCGTCGGTTGTTGTGCGGCAGGTTTCGATCGCGTTGCGACTCTAGCGATCATCCGGTTTCGGCGTGGGACGGAGGTAGTCGACAAGGAAAACGCTGAGTGTGCCGAATGTCAAAATGGTTAGTGCGAGCCACAATTCGAACGTCCCGACAATTTCTCGGACATTGAAATCCGTGAGTCCGTTCAGGGCGCACAATGCGGCGATGTAGACCAGCGAAAGGATCGCCGCTGTGATCGTCGGAGCCCGTCCCTACTCAAGCGGGTTTATGGCACATACAGCGGCGGCGCAGGCCCGCACTTCGGCTCCGGATTGACCATCGACACCGCCGCCGAACAGTACGAATTCAAGGCAGCGCACTAGTGGGTTCCGCGCGCGGTCAACCGATTACGAGCCTCCGGTAGTGGGGAGGGGCAGGCGACCCTCCCCATTGCACAACCGAGCAGGGGATCGACACCGCCACCGCGGAGGGCCGCGCGATGTTCGGCATGCACTCGGTGCTGGCCGAATTCCAGCGTGTGTTGAACGTAGCCAACACCCCGACAGGCTGGCTGCCGCTCCGATCGAGCCACTGCTCCTATCTCCCGAAAAATGGAGGGACGTGTCGTTTCCACGGTTCAACACCTCTAGATTCTGATACCGGGCGGCCTGCCGACGGCGCTGTCAAAGTAGTCGAGAAATATAGCAGCACAGCTATTGTGGTGCATTTTGCTACGGGAAACCGCCGGGCCGTTCAGATTCAGGCGGCGGCATCGGTCGCGGTGATCTCCAGCCAGACCGCGAATCGGTCGGCCATCTCGGTACGCCATTCGGCGGCGGTCAGCAGGTGTCGGCGCGGCCTGAAATGCGGCGATGCTGCTGAACGTGGATAGGAACCGTTGCGCGTGCCCAGGTGAGGTGAACCGTTTCATCGCACGTTCGCGTTGTAGGGTCGGGCGAATGCAGCAATGAGCAAGTCTCGCAACAATTCCGAGCGCCTGTCGGCATCGACGACAATACAAGAGTATACCTGCTGGCCCGCTCGATCAGGGTGCCGATCGCGGAACGGTTGTGCCGTTCCATGATTAAATAACGCTCCCACACAACAGCTTTCGATCGGTCGGTCGGCGCGAAAGGACGGTCGCTGATCATCGACACGTTCCCGGCGAATCGCGATCGGCGCCGCTGCACAGGCCGTGAGGGTTTACGTCGATCCCGTTTCGTGCGAAGCATCCGGTACTACCGCGGTCGAGTGAACCTGCCCGTGAGTCGTAGAGGTCGCGGTGGATCGCTTCGTGCGTTACCCGCATTGCCGGCTGGTCGGGGTGCTCGGTGGCCAGGTGCCAGCTGATCTGCGCAGGACTCCACCGTTGTTCTAGAAGGTTTTGAATGTTTCTGCCGCAGAGCAGTATTGGAGTCGATCTGGCTCGGGCGTTCGCGGGATCGCCGGTTCCGAGTAAGTCAGTGCGTGTGAAACGGGCGATACTCACCCGACGCGGCGCAGTTCTCGGCTCACGGTAGAGGTCGACTTGCCCATCGCTGTGGCGATCTGCCGGATGCCGGCCCCGGTTTTGCGCAGGTCCGCGATCTGGACTCGTGGGTCCTCGGAGAAGAAGCGGGCCGAGATCGCCGATTCCCGGACCTCGACGATCGGCGGTTAATAGCACCGTGCGCCCGACGGATCATGCGTGTAATGGCCGTTTCGCCAGTTGCTGCCGGTTTGTGCCTGCCAAATATCACGTTCCACAACGCATCCCGCTATAGTGCCGAGTCGTATGGGTACAGCTGCCTCGAGCAACTGAGGCCGTGCACTGCGCGCAGGCACAAGGTTCAGCATGAGTCCTTGCTCAGTCCTTGCTCAGTCCTTGCTCAGTCCTTGCTCGTCCTACTGCGAGAGCAGAGAGCTGAGTGACCAGTACATGACGAGGGTGGTCACTGCCATGGAGAGCACGTTCGCGATGTACGGGTGGAATGTCGGTGGCAATGGTTTCGCGAGTAGTCGAGCGACCGGTGCACCGAGGACTGCACCGATGGCCGCACCAAGGATGACCGCAGGCCAACTGCCGCCGAAGGCAATCACGGCGGTCGGGGCGCACGAGACGACGGGGACGTACGTCGCGGTCCATCCGCCGTCGCGATACCACTGCCGCCACAAGATCACCCCGATGGCGGAGGCGAGCACCTGGGAGAAAAGTATCCGGGGTAGCAGTTCGAGACCGTATCCGGCGAAGCTCGGATCGATGAGGAATCCGACGCACGCTCCGACGATCATCAATCCGCCGGCCCATTCGTTGCCGATGAACTGTGCTTCCGAGAAGTCGCTGAGGA
The DNA here is from genome assembly GCF_053470465.1 of Rhodococcus sp. GB-02. Taxonomy (NCBI): domain Bacteria; kingdom Bacillati; phylum Actinomycetota; class Actinomycetes; order Mycobacteriales; family Nocardiaceae; genus Rhodococcus; species Rhodococcus sp. GB-02. Next base: position 703,950 of record NZ_JBPUKE010000003.1, on the reverse strand, counting down.
TACGGCGGATCGTCCAGGTCACTTCGTTCTGCCGTGCCGTGGTCGCCGGAACGGGCGGTGGCGTCGGATCTGCAGTGATCCTCATCCAGGGTAGGACGTGACACACTGCGCAGGCGATCACCCCGCCGATACCCATGGCCAGGACGATACCGACCACATTCGGGATCCCCACTGGGATACACAGTTTGGTGATCAATACCATCGCGAGGGGCGGTACCGTCACTACGCCGAGAACGGCGGCCGTGCCGAGGATCGCCCAGCCGCGCCCGTAGAGCAACACGATGGCCGCCGGGACCGAGGCGACGACGACGAAGGTCGGCTGCCATCGGCCGTCGGCTAGCAGCTCGCGGAAGACCAGGTTCGACATGGGTAGGGACAGAGTCACCGATCCGATCATCCACGGGAATCGGGCGCCCAAACCGTACGAGACGGGGGTGCCGGCGAGCCGAGATGAAGTCCGCCACAAGAAGTACGCAACGAATGCGCCGACGAGCAATCCGACGGAAGCGATTGGACTCTTGTAGGAGGCCGGCTCGGTGAAGTCCCCCAGTACCCACGTCCACCACGCCGTCCACGACGTCGAAACGTGGGCTGTCCACTGCTGGTAGTTGTGCGCCGTGTTCGTGTGCGACGAGGTAGCGGATTCGAGGAGAGCGACGACGGCGGCCGTCAGCGCACAGATAGCTGATGCGCCGAGAACTGTTCCAAGAGTGGCAGATTTACGAGTTCGGCCAGGGGAGAACTCTCGAGAAGTTGCGGCGGACGGCATACTGACCTTCCAATGGGCGGCAGGTGGGAAGAGGAGGGCGAAGAGCGGAACTTGCGACAAGGATCTGGGGCGTCGGGAGGGGTGTCCTCCCTCCCGACGCACCGGTCACAGTGACCGTGTATCGGGAATGCTGTAGTGCTGAGACCAGGGCCGGGCCTGCTCGAACGCGGCGATTGCCGACATGACGCCTGCATCGTCGTGCCGTCGGCCCATGACGAGCATTCCGACAGGCAGTCCGTTCGAGAGTCCAGCGGGCACGGATGCGCTGGGGTTGCCCGTGAAGTTGGTGAAATAGGTCATGCACCAACCGATTAGCGGATCGATGCTCTTACCGTTGATTTCCGTCGGACCCTGGGTTTCTCCATCGGTACCGTTCAGGACGGGCATACACGCCAGCGTCGGGGCGACGATGTAGTCGTACTGTTCGAACGCGTTCGCGAAGCGGTCGTAGACACCTGTCCGCATCCGCTGATCCCGGATAAGGTCGTCCGCGGTGAGCGTGGGAACCAGATCGACCCACCGCATCATCGATCGAGGCAGTTCATGCGGGCTCTCGGCCCGGAGGTCGACACCGTTATCCGCAAGGGAGGCCAAGGTTTCGTGTACGCCGAACGCGGTGACACGTGACCACATGTCACTCAGTTCCTGCTGAGAGACGGGGAAGTTGAAGTCGACCGGTTCCACGATCGCACCAAGGGTCTCGAATGTTTGCACTGCCTCGTCGACGATGTCCCGCACCTGCTTCTGGACGGGAAAGATCCCGTAGTCGGAGGTGTATCCGATGCGCTTGCCGCGCACTCCGCGTGTGAGCGCGCCCAGGAAATCGACTGTGCCGTGGAGAGAAGTCGGATCGCGAGGGTCGTAGCCGTGCAGTGCCGTCATCGCCAGTGCGGAGTCTTCCACGGTTCGCGTGATCGGACCCTCGTAGAGGAAGCAGGATGTCCCAAAGGCGTTCGGTCGGGCGACGAATGGCACCCGACCTGCGGAAGGCTGGAACCCGACGACTCCACTCCACGCCGAGGGAATTCGGATCGATCCTCCGCCATCGGTCGCGCCGGCAAGCGCAACCATGCCGTCCGCGACTGCGGCCGCGCTTCCGCCGGACGATCCGCCTGGGTTCCGATCGAGGTCGAACGGATTCTTCGTCGGACCGACAGTTGCATTGTCGGTTGTGCCTCGAAACCCGAACGCGGGGCTGTTGGTCTGACCGACGACGATGCTGCCGGCAGCTTCGACGCGCGCGGGGAACGTGCTCCAGGTATCGGCGAGGTTGCCCCTCAGTGCCGAGAGACCACCGAGGGTTGCGGGCCAGCCGGGCTTGAATCCGAACAGGTCCTTCATCAGGCTCGGTACGCCGGCGAGCACACCGATATCCTCGCCCTGGACAACGCGGGCCTCCAACTGTCGAGCGCGCGTCCGAGCATCGTCGTACCCCTTGTGCGTCACGGCATTCAGGGTTCGGTTACGTCGTTCGATCTGCTCGATGGCCGCCTCGGTGGTTTCCACGGGCGAGAGTTCCTTCGCCCTGACGGCTCGAGCGGTCTCCGCCGCGGAAAGCGTGTCGAGTTCGGAAGATGTCGTCATCGTTGTCTCCTCGTGCCGCGAACGTCATGGTTCGCGTGGACTGAATCGCGTAGCGGAAGCTACGACGAGGCGGTCGGAGGGGAGTGGGCCGGTTCTTCACCGGCAGGGTGCCACGCATTCCTCCACCTCGGGCCCGAGTCAGTGCAGCTGACGAATGGTTCCGTCCACTGCCGTGAGTGGCCCGATGAGTGGAAATGTAATCTGCATCACTGCTGTGGCGCGTCGGTCAGATTACGTATCTTTCGTCGGCGCTCAGCAGTCCCTCACGCTCGGCAACGAGCGCCGCAGCCGTGCGCGTCGAGACGGACAGCTTGGCGAGGATGTGTTCGACGTGAGTAGTGACCGTGCGGGTGCTCGTCGACAGTGCCTGCGCGATAGCGGCATTCGAAGCACCCGTCACCAAGATGGCGAGAACATCGAGTTCGCGTCTAGTGAGGCCGTGTGGAAGTGGCTCCCGGCGCCAGCTCACCACGGCGCGGCAGGTGGAATGTGTAAAGGGGAACAACTCCACGATCAGCGGGTCCGGACGTGTTCGCCGGCCCCTGCGATCGTCAGTTGCATCGTGCCAGAGAAAACGGGTAGGGCGGTCGGTACGCGAGAGGACTTCGGACAGCCTGTCGAGCAGTGCTTCGGGAGGTAGTCCTTCCGGGGTCAACGGCAGCCATCCACGTGTTCGATCGAGCGCCGCGGTCGACTGCTGCGACGAATGCATCGCGACGAACTGCCGTGCAGGGGCGAGAGGGTCGACAAGCGGAGTCATCCCGGCTCCGACAATGCCCAACAATTCCTGCGCCGCGGCCTCGGGTGCCGCTGCCGACTCGAGGTTGACCAGGAGCATGCCCAGATACCCGCCGTTGATGTCGCGGAGCAGCATCGTGGCGCCTTCCCTGAAGCCGTGCGCTTCGACCGCCTCGACGTAGAACTCCGATTCGCGACGATCGAACGGGCAGTCTTTCCAGAAGACCGGCTCCGGGGTTTGTTCCAACACGTTCCAGACCCGGTCGGTGCGATACCGAGGACCGTTCAGGGCCACTCTCATGTCCTGGGTGTAGCCGCGGCTGGCAACAGTGAGATGCGTCGCGGTCTGCGGGTCCCATGTAGCGATCTGCGCAGCGTCGTACGCAACAATGTTCGCCAACTCGTCGATCACCGCTTCGGCGCGTTCGTCCAGAGACGAAGCATCGGCGACGATTGCCGAAATTCGACGCGCGGAATTCACCCTCGATGGCCTGGACATAGACCCATCGTAGGGTGGAAATTGCCTGTCCTGAGTTTCCCCGTTTTCCCGGAGACTTCCGAACCAGGTTTGATCGTGGAGACCGAGAAAGGACATCATTGTGGGAACGAGAAAGTATCCGCCGGAGCTGCGGGAGCGCGCGGTGCGGTTGTACCGGGAGTCGGAGCAGAAGCCGGTGATCCGGCGCCTGGCCGAGCAGCTGAACGTCCACCCCGAAGCATTGCGGAACTGGATCCGTCAGGCCCAGGCCGATCACGGGGAGCGAGACGACCGGCCTAGCACGGCGATGCTCGAGGAGAACCGGTGCCCGGCCAGGTAGAACGCGGAGCTGCGGCGGGTCAACGAGGTGTTGCGGGCGGCGAGCGCGTATTTCGCGGCGGAGATCGACCCGACACGGAGGAGGTCATGAGTTTCGTTGGTGCACATGACTTCTCGGCCGGTATCGTATTGCGGTTTCTAAATATCGCCTCGTCGACCTATTATGACTGGCGTGCACGTCGAACCTCGCCGTCACTGCGTCGGTGCGGCGACGAACGTCTGCTGACGTTGATCGAAGAGATCCGCGCCTCACACGAGTTCGCTGGCACCTACGGATCGCCGCGGGTATGGCTGACTTCCGGTCAGGTTCAGTGTGCCGGGAGCGTCCACGCCTCCCGTCCGGTGCGCGCCAATTCGATATTCGCGTAGAGTGTCGAACGCTTCAAACCTGTTTTCCGGCAGAGTGTTTCGATCTTGAACTGTCCGGTCTCGTGCGCTGCAACGGTACGCACGCTCTTCCGGCGTGAGCTTGTGCTGACGGCCTTTCATCTTGCCGGCCGCTGCGGCCGCCGCCACAGCGTCCCTGGTTCGACTTCTGATCAGGTCTGACTCGAATTCGGCCATCATCGTTAGGCGAGGATGCGGGCAAGTTGCCGGATGCCTTGGGAGATCTGGGCGGGGGTGGCTGCACCGTAGGAGAAGCGGAGGAATGGGGCCGGGGGTTCGTTGACGAAGAAGTGTCGCCCGTCTCCGACGAGCACTCCTGCGGCGTAGGCGTCAGCGCTGATCTGTCGGGTGTCGGCCCCGTGAGGCAGCCGCGCCCAGAGGTGGATGCCCCCGCTCGGAACGCTCTGGATGCGAATGTCGGGCAGGGTCTGGTGGATCGCGGCGGCGAGGGTGTCTCGGCGTTCGGCGAGTTCGGTGTGCAGGCGTTTCAGGTGCCGTGGCCAGACGTTCGAGGTCAACAGACTCAGGGCAATCTCCTGCACCATCGGTGCGACGCAGAGGTCGTCGGCGGTGCGGGAGGCACGGAGCCGGTCACCGGCTGGGCCGCGCGCAATCACTGCCCCGAGTCTGAGTCCAGGCGAGGCGGGCTTCGAAAGCGTGGTGACCGTGACGACGTGACCGTTGGGGTCTTCCGTGATGAGGGGTGCTGGGGTGCGTCCGTCGATGCCGAGATGCCTGGCCCAGTCGTCCTCGATGATGAACGCGCCGTGTTGTGCTGCGAGTTCGAGCACCTGTGCGCGGCGTTCCGGGCTGAGCACCGCGCCGGTCGGGTTCGCATAGCTGGGCTGGAGATAGATCACGCGTGCGCGGGTGCGTTCGAGTTCGTCGGCGAGGCGCTCGACCATGATCCCGTCCTTGTCTGCAGGCACGGACGCGATGGTGAGGCCCGCGCTTTGCGCGGCAAGGATCGCGCCAGGGTAGCTCGGGCTCTCAGTGATCACGGTGGAGCCCGGTTCTGCGAGGGTGCGCATCGTGAACACGAGACCCTGCTGCCCGCCGGAGACGATGAGCACATCGCCCGGATCGGCCCGGTACTCTGCGGCGAGCACGCGCCTCAGATCCGGCGACCCTGCGGGCGGGGTCATCATCCAGGCGCGGTTGTTCTTGGCGGCGCGGGTGCTGATGCGGCGCAACTCCTCGTTCGGCAGGAGTTCGGGTGCGAGGTAGCCCCAGGAGAGCGGGATGTGGTCGGGGGTGCCGTATCCGCCGAGGCGTGATGCGCGGTCGGCGTCCACGCGGGCGGGGCCGAGGGCCTGTGACTGCCAGGCGAAGTCCGGTTCGGCAAGCCGTCCGCGCTCGGCGACGAATGTGCCTCTGCCGGGTTCGGCTCGCACCAATCCCAGCGCGCTGAGTTCCGAGAGGGCGGCGGAGACGGTGGCGGCGCTCGCTTGGAACTCTTTGGACAGTTCCCGCACGCCGGGCAGCTTCTCTCCGGCGGGTGCCGCTGTGACTCGCTGATGCAGCCGTGCCGCGATCTCCGACGCTCTGTTATCATTGGACATGAAGCCAGTAGATAACGTTACTCTTAATCTTGCAAGTCCGTTACGGTCTTGCTCGGTTCTCGTCGCCGAGGCAGTGCGGGCATGAGCCGGGTGGCTGTTGTTCTGCGGGATGTGTCCGTCTCGGCCGTGGTCGCTGGGTTTCTCTCGGCGCTCATCAACTTTGCCGGGCCCTTCTTGATCGTGCTCGAAGCGACCCGAGCGGCGGGCCTGAACGAAGCGCAGACCGCTTCCTGGGTATGGGCGCTGTCGATCGGCAACGGCGTGTGCAGCATCGCACTCAGCCTCTTCACTCGCATCCCGGTCATCGTGGCGTGGTCGACGCCGGGAGCCGCGCTGCTCATCGCCTCCTTGGGCGGCTTCTCGTTCGCTGAGGCGGTGGGGGCTTTTCTCGTGGCGTCGGTCGCTGCGGCAGTCGTGGGATACACGGGCTGGTTCGGCTGGTTGCTCTCCAAGGTGCCCGGCCCCGTGTTGCAGGCGCTGCTTGCTGGCATCCTGCTTCCCTTTGTCGTGACCGCCGCGGGAGCGTTCGCAACTGCTCCACTGATCGCGGGGAGCATCGTGGTCACGTTCTTCGTCGGCAAGCGCTTCTTCGACCGTTTCGCAGTGCTGGCTACGCTCGTCGCAGGCCTTGCAATCACCTGGGCCACAGGATCATTCCACGAAGTCGCGCTCTCACTCACCTTGGGCGGCCCGGTATTTACGATGCCTGTATTTACGCCTGCCGCGCTCGTGAGTATCGCGCTGCCGCTGTTCATCGTGACTATGGCGTCGCAGAACGCGCCCGGCCTCGCGCTGCTGTATTCGCAGGGCTACCAACCGAATGACCGCGTGCTGGTAGGCACGATCTCCACCGTGTCGGCAGCCTTGGCACCGTTCGGTGCGCACGGCATCAATCTCGGCGCGATCACTGCGGCAATCGCGCTCGGGCCGGAGTCTCACCCCGACCGCACCAAGCGCTATGTCGCTGGCCTCTCCGGTGGTCTCACCTATCTGCTGGTTGGCTCCTTCGGCGGCGTGCTGGTGGCCGGGTTCCGGGCGATCCCCTCCGAAACCGTTGCTGTCGTGGCTGCTGTCGCGTTGCTAGGTTCTGCGCTCACGGCGCTCACCGGCGCGATGAGCGGCGACACCCGCACCGGCCTCGCTGCGATCACCACCCTCGCAGTCACCATGTCGGGAGTCGTCGTCCTCAGTGTCGGCGCGGCGTTCTGGGGTCTGCTGGCGGGCACCGCGGTCTACCTCATGCTCGCTCCACGCCGGGAACACTCCCGCCAGCCCAGCGCCGGAAGGGAGGCCGCTGTGACTACATAGGCGAGTATTCACCGTTCCATTCGATAGGTCCGCGCAACCCCAGGGGCTACCCCGCAGGACGCGGCAACACCGACTGCCCACCTCGACATTCAAGGACACATCAATGACTACCAAGATTGCACCGACCGTCCGCTTCCTCGCTCCCGCCGACGAGAACCTGTGGCGAGGTCTCTTCCGCGCCTACCGCGAGTTCTACAAGCTCGAAGAATCCGAAGAGGTCGTCTCCCGCGCGTGGGGCTGGTTTATGGACCCGACTCACGAGTGCAAGGCGCTCGTCGCCGAAGCCGACGGGGAGATTCTCGGCTTCGCGCACCACCGCCGCTTCTCGTCGCCCTACACCGGCACGAGTCACATCTTCCTCGATGACCTCTTCACCGTTCCCGCAGCTCGTGGCCGCGGTGTCGGGCGGGCACTCATCGGACGACTCACCGACATGGCCGCCGCCGAGGGGCGCGCAGGAGTGCAATGGATGACAGCGGAAGACAACAACCAAGCCCAGGTCCTCTACAACACGCTGGCCACGCGAACCGCCTGGGTGACCTACGACGCGGAGCCGACATCGAGATGATGCCCCTGCGGTCAGCGTGCGTGCCAGCCATCCGAACCATCGCAGACCACGGTTCCATCAACGGCCGGTTCTCCTACGGCTGAATACACGGTTAAACGATGGCAGCGAGTGCAGTGCGGGCAGTCACAAGCATCCGTAGCGAACCGTGAGGCTCCTACGACTGCGTGAGATTCCTGCTCGTCCGCGACGGCTCACTAATCCTCGACATCGGCCGCGCCAAACCCAGCTTCGCCAAACCCGGCGACGCGGTGCTGGTCGCGGCCGGTGCGCAGTTCGGATACCGCTCAGAGTGCGAAGTCATCTCCACTACGCTCCTGATCGACACCGACTACCTCATCGAGCACCTGTTCTGGCAACACCTCGATCTGATCCCCGACCGCGAAGCAGCGCGAGAACTCGCCGCCAAGCTCTACCCCGAACCCGTGCAGGGAAACCGCGGCGGCCTAGGCGTTACCGACTGACCGACAGACCAGGAGAAGTACGTGACTGAAGAGTTCGCCGCCCATCGCCGCACAGCCGGGGGCATCAGCTTCACCGACGTAGGGAAGGGCCCGGTCACGCTGTTCGTGCATGGGGTCTTCACCAACGGCAGGCTTTGGCGCAACTGCGTGCAATTGCTGTCCGAGCACCGCCGCTGCATCAGCATCGACCTCCCCGGCCACGGGCACACACCCCCTGTGGGGGAGCCGTCGCTGTGGGGGCTGGCCGACGCCGTCGACACGATCATCCGCGAGCTGGACTTGCGCGACATTCACCTGGTGGGCAACGACACCGGCGGTGCGGTCGCTCAGGTCGTGCTGACCCGCGACCCGCAACGGTTCGCGTCGTTCGCTCTCACCAACTGCGACACCGAGGGCAACTTCCCACCGCCTGCGTTCCGGCCCGCAGTCTGGGCGGCCAAGGCCCGCTTGTTGCGCGTGGGCGCCCCGCTTGCCAAGCGCCCGCGGCTCGCGAAACTGATCTACCGCGCTGGCTATCAAAATGTGTCCGCCGTGCCCGACGATGTCATCATCGACTACCTGGCACCGACTCTGGGTAGTCGCGAGGGCTCTCGTTTTATGACAGCGCTGCTGTCGTCGATGACGCCCGAGTTACTCGCCCCGATCCGACCTCTCCTGGGTGCGTGCGAGGTGCCGACCATCATCGTGTGGGGCACGGGCGACATCTTCTTCCGGCGCACCTGGGCGGATTGGCTTGTCAATCTTATCCCCGGAGCGATGAGGGTGGTCGAGGTGCCAGGTGCGCGGCTGTTCTTCCCGGACGAGCGGGCGCCCGAACTCGTCGACGCTCTGGAGGACCACTGGGAATTCGGACCAAGCGGAACCGATGGCACTGTCACGTTAGTCGAAAAGTTCAGCGTCGCAGCTAGTTTGGGGATGCTGCTACGGGACACTGCCGGGCAGTTCGCTTTCAGGCAGCGGCGTCGGCCGCGGTGACCTGCTCCCAGACCGCGAAGCGGCCAGCCATCTCGGTACGCCATTCGGGCGCCGAGAGTCTGTGCCGTTTGGGCCGGAAATGCGGTGAGATGCCCGAGAAGGTGGACAAGAATCGTTGGGCGTGCCCAGGTGATGTGAACCGTTTCATAGCCCGTTCTCGCTGCCTGGTGGGTTGATGCGAGTTCTCGGCTCGATTGTTCAAGTACTTGGATTGGCGATGCTCGACCGAGGCCAGCGTCTCGCGGTGCGCCACCCGGTAGCTGGCGAGCTTGTCGGTCACCAGCACCCGCGGCACATACTCCAGCCTTCTTAGCGGCTTGCGGAAGAACCGTTTGGCCGCCAACGCATTTCGGCGGGACTGGACCAGCACCTCAAGCACATTGCCATCCTGGTCGACCGCCCGCCATAAGTAATGCAGTTTGCCGTTGATTTTGATGAAAACCTCGTCGAGGTGCCATTTGTCACCGGGCCGGGACCGACGCCGGCGCAGCTCGTTTGCGTATGCCTGCCCGAACTTCGCACACCACCGGCGGATCGTCTCGTAACTCACCACGACACCGCGTTCGAGCATCATCTCCTCAACCTCACGGAAGCTGAGCGGGAACCGGAAGTACAACCACACACAGTGGTTGATGATCTCGACCGGGTAGCGGTGGCCTTTGTACGACGGCATCGGGCTGGTCACGCCACATTCTCCCAGTTTGCCGCGTTCAACAACGTGACAGTGCGTCCGGAAGTACCTGTGGCGGGCGGTCGATCAGGACGGCAACGTGCTCGACGTCCTGGTTCAGTCACGACGCAACGCGAAGGCTGCGAAACGCTTCCTCGGCAAGCTGATGCGCAAGCAGGGGCGGGTACCGAGGGTGCTGGTGACCGATAAGCTCGCCAGTTACGTTGTGGCGCATCGGGAGTTGATGCCATCGGTGGAACATCGGCGCTCGAAGTACCTCAACAACCGGGCCGAGAACTCGCACCAACCCACCAGACAGCGAGAACACGCGATGAAGGGCTTCCGCTCATCCGGTGCGGCTCAACGGTTTCTGGCGGTGTTCAGCGCGATTTCGCCGCACTTCCGGCCCGGGAGACACAAGCTCACCGCGTTGATGTCCGTGCCGGATTACTGCGGCCCCGGCTCAGGTGTCGACGCTATGGGATTGACCTGCCGCGTAGGAAGTGTGGGGCAGGGTGAGCATTTCACTCGGACCGTGACCATGACAGCTGGTCCACGGTCGACGGCGGACGGGCTGCCGATCGCGGTAATCGTGGCCGCTGACGAGGGAGCGGTTCGTGTCCGTTCGGGGGAGGTCACCGTGCGGGTCTCGACCACGGCGGGCGTCTGTGATCCGCACGGAGTCCCCGTCTCCGACCGTGCAGCAACTCCGGATGGTTCGGTGGTGGCGGACGGCCGCATCGCCGGTCTGGTTACCTCCGGTCCGGCAGAGTTCGTGACGATCGAGGGAGCTGATCAGTGTGCTCACGCGATTGTTCGGTCAGTGACGCCGGTCGCTGGGCGCTTCGCGTTCGTCGGGCTCCTTCCCGGCATGTACCGCGTCACGGTCGACGGTAGGGCACCGGTGGAGGTCGTGTTATCCCCCCGTGCGATGTCTGTGAACGGGTTAACGTTCTGACCACCGACACGCGCATTCCGAAACCTGACATGCTCACCCGCCGTCTTTTCTGTGTTTCAAACTCTCGTGAAATCCTTGGAGGTAGTTGTGCGTGAAAGCTTGGGTATCGCACTCGACACCAGTTCCATCTCCACCACTCTCGTGGACGCAGATACCCCTCTTCTCGGATCGATCGACGAGTTCCGCCACCCGTGGGGCGAGGGTGGGAGTGTCCGATCGTTTGTCGTTGATGCGGCACCCGGTGAGAGCTGACCACCGACGATCTGTCAATCGAGTCAGGTAGTGGCCGTTCCTCCGCGGCCACTGAGCATTTTTCGATCGGTTACTGGTTCAGATGTGATTCGGGCACTAGCTGAAGGTCCTCAAAGTGCTTCACCAGATCGTCCGGCGATGCACCTGATGTACCCCGAGTTTTCCGGAGTTCGTTTGTTTTACTTCAGGCATTGATGCACCCGAGAGAGGTCCACGATGCCCCGACGCTATCCGCCCGAGTTCCACCGAAAAGTCCTCGATCTGTTGAAGCCAGGACGCACGGTCGCCGACGTCACCTCGGATCTCGCTGTCACCGAACAAACCATCTACAACTGGCGTAACCAGGAGCTCATCGATACCGGACAGAAGCCGGGGCTGAGCTCGATCGAGAGCGCCGAACTCGCCGCCGCCCGTCGTCGTTCGCCGAGTTGGAGACCGAGCTTGCCATCGCCAAACGCTCCACGGAACTGCTGAAGTCGGTGGTGCTCCCAAAAGGCGGTTCGAAGCGATCGAAGTGATGGCCAAAGAAGGACTACCGGTACAGACTTCGTGTCGGATTCTGGAGGTGTCGGAGTCCGGTTTCTACGAGTGGCGAAACCGGCCACCCTCCGAACGCTCACTGCGACATGCCTGGTTGACCCAGCTGATCACCGAGGTTCACACCACCTCGCATGGCACCTACGGTGCGCGGCGCATCCACGCTGAACTCACCCTTGGTCACGACATTGCCGTGGGACACGGCTGCATCGAAATGTTGATGAGAGCTGCTGGTGTGAAAGGACTTCCGGGAAACAAACGTGCGCGTTCCAAGCATCAGACTCCGACCGCGAGCGATCTCGTGGACCTAAGTTCACCCGCGACGAGCCGAATAAGTTGTGGGTCACGGATATCACGGAACATCCCACCCGTGAAGGTAAAATTTACTGCGCTGTTGTCCTGGATACGTTTTCGAGGCGAGTCGTCGGGTGGTCTATCGACAGCTCGCAGACAGCGACATTGGTGACAAACGCTCTAGGAATGGCCATTTCCAATCGAGGCCCAACACCCGGCACACTCATTCACTCGGACCACGGAGTGCAGTTCACGTCCTGGGCATTCACCCGCCGGGCGCACGACTCAGGGCTGGTCCCGTCGATGGGATCGATCGGCGATTGCTATGACAACGCAGTGATCGAATCTTTCTGGGGCAGAATGCAAACTGAACTTTTGAATCGGAAACGATGGAAAACGAGGATCGAATTGGCCAACGCCATGTTCGAGTACCTCGAGATCTTCCACAATCGCCAACGCCGGCACAGTGCACTCGGGATGCTGACCCCGATCGAGTTCGAGAACGTACACTTCACACGTCAACCCGTAGCCTGAAGTCAAATATGACGACTCCACGAAACTCGGGGTACATCAAAGTCTCCGGACTCGCCGGTGCGATTCACCGCACGGTCCCGGACACCGAACTACTCGAGCTTCTCACCACGCTATCGATGATCCACCGCCGACTCGACACCACCGTCAAACTCTGACAGTCCCTTTCCATAGTCGGGCGATGACGTAAATGTTGATCGCAGCGATCACGAGATACGGGATAATGAAGAGCGCCGTCGCGAAAGGCGAGAGCGGCACTGACCAACTGTATGGATCACGCCACGCAGCAGGCGTGATTACTTCCGCAACTGCGCCGTATACAGCGGCAGCAGCCACGAGGACCATGCCCACGCTTCCGATCGACGCAAGCCAGCGACCGAAACGGAACTGCTCAGCCAACGCACCCGCACCGAACAAGGAAACTGTCATCACCGGCACGACCACCACCAGTCCGAAAACACCGACCAGATTCCAAGAGTTGAGCACATCGCCGATCAGTGTCCCGCGATTGTCCTCGATTAGAGCAGCCGGTACCGAGATTACGAGGAGAAGGATCGGCAGCAAAGCCGCACTTGTCACCCATGCGGTGTCATGCCGTCGCCACTCAGTCCTGCTTGAAAACCGCGCGCCCTTTCCGGTATCGACGGACCGCAGTGCATCCGCCCCTCCGCCTCCAGCCATCCCGCCAGAATGCCACACCGTCGTAATTGCATCGCAGGACAAAGACGGCAAACATCCACACCGCGCCAAACTCGGCATCGAAAATCACGCCACATTCAGCTGAAAGTCACAGCGCGATTGACCGACCACGCGAAACCGTCGACCGAAAGTCATCCCGAAACTAGATCGGTCGAAACTGGCGGGTAGACCGTTTTCGGTCGGTTCGATAGCATCGCTCTCAACGCAGAACGATGTCAGTTTCAGAAGACGACTGCATTCTTCAGAAGACGACTGCATTCTTCAGAAGACGACTGCACGCCCAGCGAAGGGCATTATTGTCAAGTTCTGGTGTATCAATTGGCGAGGCAGTCCCAGATCCGATCTTCTGGGGTTGATGCAGATGCGTTGAGACCCAGACCGTTACTGACACACCCGACGGTGAGACACTCGGAATCTGCGCAACAGCTGGCTAGCGACTTGAACACCCGGTTGGGTGTCCTCCTCGATTGGCTTCCACGGCCGGTGGGCCCACGAACGTGAACCACGTGACCCTGTCCAAGAACCCTCCCATCTGGCACAGTGCGAGGCGAAGCCACCCACGCGTGGTCAATTCTTCAGGAGAACTCCCATGAAGACTCTTGTCACAGCTGCAAGTCGCCATGGATCGACCGACGAGATTGCAGAAGCACTCGCCGCCGCCCTACGTGAAGGTGGTGTGGAAGTGGACCTGCTCGAACCCGACGACGTGCACGAGATCACCGATTACGACACCGTCGTCATCGGCAGTGCGATTTACACCGGGCACTGGTTGTCTTCGGCAAAAGAGTTCATCGCGCGTTTCCGAGATGCGCTGTGACTTCGCCAGGTATGGCTGTTTTCCTCCGGACCGGTTGGAAACAACGGACGAACCGTCAACGATCCCCCCGATGTCAGCGCTCAGATGCAGTCGGCAGGTGCCCTCGCGCACCGGATGTTCGCCGGCAAACTCGATCGCAACACGCTGGGGTTCGGGGAACGCATGATGGTTCGTGCTGTTAGAGCGCCCGAGGGAGATTTCCGGGACTGGGAATCCGTCGACAACTGGGCCGAGCTGATTCGATTCGCGCATCAGCCGAGCAGCGCTCAGAAATCAGGAACGCAATCATGAAATTACGAGCCCCTATTGTGGTCGGGGTCGATGGCTCGGCCTGCGCCCTCGATGCCGTCAGATGGTCAGCACGCGAAGCCGCCCTGCGGTCCCGCCCGCTGCATCTCGTCGCCGCGTCGCCTGCTGCGCCCGACACCTTCGGTAATGCCTTTCGGCTGACGGCCGAAAACTTCCCCGACCAGAAATACGCAGGGCTGCAACGACTCTCCAATGCCCGATCCGCAGCCATCAAGGAGCTTGGTGGCAGTCTCGTCTCGGTTACCGAACATTTGGGATACGGGCACGCCGTCGACGTCCTGCTCGAAGAAAGCAGGGACTGCTCGATTCTCGCGGTCGGTTCTCGTGGGCAGGGGCAGTTGACCAGCGGGCTGCTCGGGTCGGTCAGTTCCGCCGTCGCGTTGCACGCTCGTGTGCCGGTCGCGATTATTCGTGGAATATCTAATCCTGGAAAATCGGCAAGTGACGGCCCTGTTGTCGTTGGTGTCGACGGATCCGCGAACAGTGAACCAGCAATTGCAGAAGCATTTGAAAGCGCCTCGCTGCATGGCGTAGGTCTCGTGGCCGTCCACACATGGACCGACCTCGACCTCGCCACCGTCTTCCGATCCGATCCAGACGGAGTCGCTTTGGACTGGGATGCAATCGAATCAGGCGAACACGCCGTATTGTCCGAAAGCTTGGCGGGTTGGAGCGAAAAGTTCATTGATGTAGCAGTGCGCCATGTCGTCGTGCGCGATAGGCCCGTACATGCTCTGATCGCCGAGTCCACATCAGCGCAACTCGTCGTCGTGGGAAGTCGCGGGCGCGGTGGCTTCACATCGATGCTGTTGGGTTCGACCAGCCGGCGACTGATGAACTCAGCGCACTGCCCAATTCTGATCGTCCATTCGTCCAACACGCCCTGACCCTGAGCTGAGAACCCGCTGTGAGCGAAACCTTCGTTGCGCACATGCCGCGACGAAACACAGTGTGGTCTGCACCAGTGCGATGCCCAGCAGGGCTATGGGTAGCCCGCGAGGACGTCATCTTCGGCCGATCGACATCGTCCTGGCATGCTGCGCGGCGCTCACCGGGATCACTCTTCCCGGCGTTGCCTTCCACTCGCTGTTCAACCTCAACTGGCCGCATGAACACGCTCGGGCCGCCCTCGCAGTCACCGGTGGGTGGACGCGATGGTTGCCGAAACCTCACGATTCAGGCAGGACTGACAAAGGGGACACTCACCGCATGATCGGGAACACGAACGTACTTCCGGTGCAGTATGCCGTGCGCACGACAGTCGATCTTAAGACGGATCGGAAAATCGCCGCCGCAATCCAAGTCGCGTTAGTCTCAATTGCGGTAGTCCTGGTCGGATTGGCACTCATCCTCGACTTTCCGTTGTCGAGCGACTTCAGCACGTGGGTGACCATCGTGATGACCGTCGTCGCGTGCTTTTTCTACATGGTCGTTCACGAACTGACCCACGCCGGCTTCCTGTGGTTGTTCTCCCACACGCGACCGGCCGTCATGGTAAGGCTCCCCTATCTGGCCGTCGGTGGCCGGGGCTACCTCAACACGCGAAGCTTTCTCGTCGTCGCTCTCGCACCAGTCGTCGTCTGGGGCCTCATTCTCGTGACACTGTTGCTCACGTTGCCCTCGCAGTTCTTCTTCTCGGTGTACGTCGTCACGATCCTCAACTTCGCGGGCTCGTCGGGCGACTACTTTCAGGCGTATGCAGTAGCCAAGATTCCATCTTCAGCGCTCATCCAGGATGACGGCCGGGTGACGACGGTGTACCTCCCTGCGGAATGAGCAGGTGCGTTTCAGGGAATGTTGAGAGCGCAGGGCAGCGATCCCCGCCCAGTTAGCTTCTCAGATCGCCAAGCAGAGCCACTGTCGAAAACACTTCCACCAGCGGCACCATCGTCCATTTCGCCGAAAAATATTTGCCACCGAAATACGGAAACGATGCCCTACCGATAGATCACCGGCCCTACCGCCCCCGGGATGCCCACGGTTCGTGTGATGTCGCGTGCTACATCAGATTGACCAAGTACACGACGGAACAGGAACCGCTGGAATCAGCAACCCCACACCGACCGACGCTGCGCGGGCACCTGCTTCGCGTAGCGGGAGGAGGTGAAAAACTAGCAGTCCGGCCCCGCCGACGACCGCAGCAGTGAGCAAGACTGCGACGGGGGAGACGAACCAGATCACACACAGCGAGCCGATCGCGGCAACGGTCATCCAACGCCGCCGTAGATTGCCGGACTCGATCCCAGGGCCTACGAGCATCGCTACCGCCCCCCGTTGTGAGTATCTGCACGGGTGATTGTCCGACGGTCCCACATGTTGCCTGTCACTGGACGATCGACCCGGCGGGGCGCTCACGTGTTTGCACGCTGGCCTGTGGGTGGGTGACCCGGATGCCCGAGATGCGGCGACCGTCGAGGGTGCTGACGGTGAGCCGGTGCCCCTCGAAAATGACGGTGTCACCGAGTTGTGGGACACGCTGGAGTCGGTGCAGCATGAATCCTGCCACGGTGTCGTACGGACCTGCCGGAAGCGTGATCGCGGTGACGGACTCGAAATCGTCCACGAGAAGCAAACCATCGATTCGTTGACGCTTCGGGATCGGGGATACCGGGGACGCTGCAGGTTCGTCGTACTCGTCGCCGATTTCGCCGACGATCTCCTCGACGATGTCTTCGAGGGTGACGATCCCCGCGGTACCCCCGTACTCGTCGACGACGATCGCGATCTGTAGATTCTCGCGGCGCATGTCGGTCAGGGCAGCCAATGCAGGTTTGCATCCCGGAAGGTGCAGAACAGGACGCGACACATCGGAGACAGTGGCGACTGCGCGTTCGTCGGCGAGGAGGAGGTCGCGAAGATGCACGAACCCGACGATGTCGTCATAGGAGGTGTTCGCGACCGGATACCGGCTGTGCCCCCACTGCAATGCCCGTTCCCTTGCCAGCGGCAACGCGGTATCGGAGGAAAGGAAATCGACATCGGTGCGCGGTCGCATCACTTCTACCAGAGATCGGTGTCCTGCATCGAAAACCTCGGACAGGATACGGCGCTCGTCCTCGGCGATTGCGTTGTGACCGATGAGCAGATCGCGCAACTCTTCGTGAGTGATGGCTTCCCCCTTGGTCTTCGGGTCACCGCCCACCAGTCGTACCAACAGGTCCGTTGAGAGGGACAGGAACCAGATCGCGGGCCGCATCACTGTTGCGAACCGGTCCAACGCCGGTGCGGTCAGCAACGAGACTCCGGTGGAGCGTTGCAGCGCAATACGTTTGGGGGCCAGTTCTCCCAAGATCAATGACAGATACGAGATCACCAGTGTGGTGCCGACCAAAGCCGTGATCGAGGCCGCGGCAGGCGGAAGCCCCCACGATTGGAGAGCGGGAGAAACGGCCGGAGCGATAGTGGAGGCGCCATACGCGGCGGAGAGAAAACCGGCGACCGTCACCCCGATCTGGACGGCGGAGAGGAAACGGTTCGGATTACGGGCGAGCGCTGCAGTCCGAGCGCCACGCCCTCCTCGCTGCTCCAACCGCCGAATCTGCCCTTCGCGCAACGACACCAGGGCAATCTCGGTGGCGGCGAACCCTCCGCCGATCAGAACGAAAGCCAGCACCAGCACTATGTTGACGACGATCTCGTTCATCGCAGCCGCCTACATTTAGGCGGCCAGGGTTTGTCGCTGGTGTCCATGGCCCTTCCTCCTCGAAGGAGCTGACGGAAATTGAATAGGGATCAATCAGTCTAGCAAAATCAGACGAAACGGACATGGACAACTTGGGTCCTCGTCGCATTCGTTTCCACGTCACCTGCGAGTCTTCACCACTACGCAGAAGGCCTGCGGTCGTTACTGACGTGGCCTGAGTGAGTCGTATCCTGAGGAGCTTCTCCTGTGGACGTGCTGGAGGAGCGGGCTCATCATTGGTAGATGACAAACGACGAGGAAGATCGCCTGATTGCGCAGACGCGTGCACGTCTGACCGCGAAGTACCCCGCGGTGTCGGCGGATGTCGTAGCCGAGGCTGTCGCGTCTGCCCATGCTCATTTCGTCGGGCACCGGATACGAGATTTCGTTCCTCTGCTCGTTGAACGTATGGCGAACGAGAGTCTTTCTGCCTTGGTCGCGTCATAACGAGCGTGCAGGCCGCTTGCAGGGCCTTCGAACCGCGCCGGCGCGAGTGTTTCTGGTTTTGCTGAATGCGGAGCTCGACGATCTCGCTGATCGTATCGAGTTAGCAGTGGGCCTCGGCCGGAATTCCTGCGTGAACGGCCATCTGACGAAATTCCCGCGTGAACGGCCATCTGACGACGACGGCGATAGCTCGTACTGATCGGATCGCCCTCCGTCTTCGGCTCAGCTTCCGGTGCCGTCCCTGCGGCACCTCCCACGTTAGCGCTCATTCAGTGTCCGGCGCCGGAACGCTGAGCTGGAGACGGTCTCGTCCTAGCGGGCGCGGCCGAGGTTCCGGTCGGAGTTGGGCCCGCACAGCATGAGTGTGGCCTCCTCGATGCGGTTGAAGCGGCCGTCTGGTGCGAGTTCTCCGAAGGCGTAGACCTCCATTCGTACGGTGGTGCCGTCGGTTTTGGTGATGTCGACGGTGTGGCGGTCGGCATAACGGTTGTGATCGTGATGTTCGTCGTGGATCTCGATGGACCCGGAGGCCACAATTTCCCGGAGGTGGGCGATGTGTTCGACGAATTGTTCTCGGTTGCTCCACTCGCCGTCGGTGCGCTGTTGGTAAGTCGGGCTGAAATGGCGGTCGACCGCATCGTGTAGGTCGAGTTCGGGGGTGAATATCAGGTCGGTGAGGGCGGCATGCATGCCGGTGCGGTTCATGAGGTCCTCCGGTGGAGTGATTGCCACATAAAGCGTGCAATATGCACGCACCTGTGTCACCGTAGCAGCCTATCCGTGCGTGATGCACGCTATCCTCCATTTATGGACGACGAAGGTGGACGTGAGGTCGCCGACGCTTTGGGGTTGCTTCTGCGGCGCACCACCCGCAGCCGGATCTACACGGCGTTGACCGCAGATCTGGGTGAAGCAGTGGACGAAACGACCTACCCGGTCTTGAGTGGGCTCGCACGGACCGGACCTCGTAGCGCCGCGGACCTCGCACCGGATGTCGGAGTGGATCGCTCCGTCGTGACGCGTCGCGCATCCCGCTTGGAAAAGGCCGGTCTCATACGTCGTGAACAGGACACCGCCGACCAGCGAGCTACCCTCCTGGTGCTCACTTCGCGCGGCGAAGCGGTTGTGGACGAACTTCGGAGGCGCCTGGCCGCACGTATTAGCGAAAGTCTGAGCGGCTGGCCACCGGAAGAAGCCCGAATCTTCGCGCGGTACTTCCACCGGTTCGCGACCGGGGACCTGTTCACGTAGCCTTCCAGGGCTGCAGCGTCCGATGCACCATGACGGCCACGGTTCGGGTGAACCACGAAGCGCGATCGACCCCGCGAGCTCGGTCCCGTCAATTTTCCCGTTTCCGCTCGGGTGGCTTTCGAAGTCCGGTGTAGGTGGTGAGGTCTCAGGGGGGTTCCGAGTCCATCGCGCCCTGGCGTGAGCACCCGCCACGCGGAGTCTTCTTCGATTGTTGTTCGTTCGGAAAGTGCTGCGAAACAAGGAAATTGAATGTTGTGATCGATGGACGTGTGTTGTGGATCGGGTTCTATTCTGGTTCGGCCGGATCCTGCTCGGTTGGTGTGGCGTCGTGACTTTTGGTGTGGTTTTCGTCGTTTCGTGTGAGGCGAGTAAGGATTTCGTCGGCTTTCTCGGCGGCCAAGGAGAAGGGTTCTAGGACGAGGTCGGCTCCGGCTCGGCTGAGGAGTTCGGCGTCGTGTGGTGTATGCGCGGTCATCAGTACATGGCCCTGATATTCGTAGTGGTGGAGTCCGTGGAGGAGGGCGGTGTTGACGTCGGCGAGGGCGATGGTGCTGATGACGAATTTGGCTTGTGGCAGGGGCAGCGTCTGAAGGAAATGGAGGTCCTCGGCGCTGCCGAAGACCACGGTGACTCTGTCGCGTTCGTTCGCAGCGAGTCGTTGGGGGTCGAAATCGACTGCGAGTACGCGGTGGCCGGTGCTGCTGAGTTGATCGGCGATGTGGCGACCGAATCTCCCGAGGCCGAAGAGGACGATGTCGACCTCGGGATTTGTCTGTGTCGGCTCTTCACGTCGGTTCCCTGCCCGATCGAATACTCGTAGCCAACGTTCGCACCGTTGGTAGAGCGCACGGGAGTAGAGAATCAGGTAGGTCGATCCGCCGATGGTCACCAGGCCTGTCACCGTGATGACGCTGACTGTGGTCGCGGTGATGTGTCCCAGACTCAAGCCCAATGCCGCGAGGATCAGGGAGAATTCCGATATCTGGGCAAGAGGAAGTCCGGTGGCGAATCCGACACGAATCGGATAGCGCTTGGCGCTCATGATCACCATGACGATGAGCGGTTTACCAACGAGAACGAACAGGGACAACATCACTACTTGCGGTATGTGACCCGCTGCTTCCGCGACGTCCAATCCTGCGCCGAGATCGAGGAAGAAGAACAGCAGCAGAAAGTCACGCAAACTCACCATGCGGGCTCCGAGCGCGTCTCGGTAGGGCGTTGCAGCGAGCGAGACACCGGCAAGGAATGCGCCGACTTCGGAGCTGAATCCGAGAGCCTCGGTCACGGTCGCGACCGAGACTGCGTAAGCGATCCCGAAGAGCACCAACAGTTCTTGCGACCGCGCTACCTGTCTCAGTAGCCAGGGCAAGGCGAACTTCATCAGAATCGCGATTGCCGCAAGCAATCCCAGTCCCTTCAACGCCGTCCCGGCGACGGCTGCTGCCACGGTGCTGTCGGTGGTGCGACCGAACGCGTTGACGGCAATCATCACCAGGATGACGACGAGATCCTGAACGATCAGCAGCCCTACAGCGATGCGTCCGTGAAGTTGCTCGATTTCCCGGGTATCGGAGAGCAGTTTGACGATGATGATGGTCGAGGAAAAGGCCAGAGCCAATCCGACATACAGAGCGGCGACGGCGTCCATCCCGAATCCGATACACAGGAGATAACCGATCGCCGCGGTGAACACGACTTGTCCGAGACCGGTGACCACAGCGATAGAACCGGTCATGCGAATCAAGTGCATGTCGAGTCGAAGCCCGACAAGGAAGAGCAGGACAGCGATGCCCATGCGGGCGAGGAGTTCGATGGTGCTGTCTGCGACTACCCAGCCCGTTCCTACCGGGCCCACCAAGACCCCCACCCCGATGAAGGCGACGATCATGGGCTGCCGAAGCCGGGTGGCGAGCAATCCCGCGAGGGCAGTGATAGAGAGGATCGTCGCGATCAGTGCGAAACTGTGCATCTTTTCCGTCCCTGCTGCTCGTCACACCTACGACAGGTACCCGTGGCCGGCATTTCGAAAAGCGGGGACCAGGCACAGAGGCCGCCGGCTGGGAGAAATCACGCTGAATCAGGTGTCACTGTCGGGCAGATACGTTCACTACGTGTGGACCAAACCGAACCGTGTTCCGCAAGCCGTCCCCAGAGTGAATATGCGGGAGACATGGAACCTTCAGGACGGTACGCGTCGAACGTAGAGCAACTTGTCGCCTTGCTGCACGGTGTCGATGTCAGGACCACCCACCCGGTGAAGGTGCCCACCGCGCACTACCCCGAGCACGATGTCGGACAAGTGACGTGGGGAGACGCCGATTTCGGAGGGATGGACCTCGCGTTCGGTGATTGCCAACCCGGTCTCCGGGGTGAGGAGATCTTCGATCATCTCCACCACAGTCGGGGCTGTGGTGGACACACCGAGGAGTCGGCCCGCGGTCTCGGAGG
Source organism: Rhodococcus sp. GB-02 (assembly GCF_053470465.1). Classification (NCBI taxonomy): domain Bacteria; kingdom Bacillati; phylum Actinomycetota; class Actinomycetes; order Mycobacteriales; family Nocardiaceae; genus Rhodococcus; species Rhodococcus sp. GB-02. The sequence goes on along the minus strand of NZ_JBPUKE010000003.1, from coordinate 681,883 downwards.
AGACGACGACCGAGTTCGCGCCGGATTGGCGCAGCAGTTGGGTATTCTCCGATTCACGTACGGCGGCGACAATCCTGGCACCAGGGGCAATTTCCCGAGCGGTGAGCGTCACCAATACGGCGGTGTCGTCGCGGTTGGTGGCAACGACGATCGACGAGGCGCGATCGGCGCCGGCGAGTCGTAGTACATCGGATTTCGTTGCCGAACCGTGCACTGTCACCAATCCCTGCCCGATGGCTCGCTCGAGGACGACGGGGTCGGTGTCGACGACCACGATGTCGGAGGGGCGAACTCCGTCACCGAGTATCGCGGTTACCGCTGTGCGTCCTTTGGTGCCGTATCCGGCGACAATGGTGTGGTTTCGGGTGCTGCGCCTCCAGCGCTGAATCTTGAACGCCTGGCGCGAAGACTCCGTCAGTGCGGAGAGAGTAGTACCGACCAGGACGATGAGGAAGAACACCCGCAGCGGTGTGATGACGAGGACGTTGATCAGTCGTGCCTGATCGGTGATTGGTGCGATGTCGCCGTAGCCGGTCGTCGACAGGGACACGGTGGCGTAATAGATGCAGTCGAGGAGCGACAGGTCGTCACCCTGGGTGTCGGAGTATCCGTCACGGTCGAGATAGACCACCACGACAACGAGCGCCAGCGCGGTAAGTGCATATCCGATTCGGCGGAGGATGGCAGTGCCGGGACTGTTCTGTATTCCTGGCACGCGAAGCACACCGACCAGCGCGAAGTCGGGGCGGTCGGTGAGTGTCTCTGATCGGTTCAAACGTGACCGAAACCTATTCCGAGAGACGCTTCCCACCTCGTTTCCATTCGGTTCTGTGCGCGTAGCTTACTGGTCGAGGGCAGCGGGGTCGTGCATGTTCATGTCTCGGTCGGTTGATCGGGGTCGAGGAGTCGATCTGCCTGCGCTGTCGTGAGGGTGCGATGTGAGCCGGCCCGATCCTGTTCCGGTGTACCGTGCCGAAGTGTTCCTTCGACAGCTCGAGCCGCGTACCGGGCGGACAACCCAACAAGTCGTCAACTTCGTTTTGTGGCCGATCGCCGTGATGACAGTGCTCAATCGTGTCATCGTGACCGCAGTCAACGGCGCCATCACCGATGACTTCCGACCGGTCTACAACGCCGCGCTGGCGTTCTGGAACGGGCGCGACGTCTACACCGCAGATTTCAACTCGGTAGACCCCCATTACCTGTACCCACCATCGGGTTCGTTGTTGATGGCGCCCCTCGCGATCCTCGATCCCGAGCGCTCGCGGTGGCTGTTCATCGGTGTCAATGCCGTCGCCGTCCTCGTGGCTCTCTACCTGCTGTTGCGCCTGTTCGACCTGACGATCAGTTCCATTGCGGCGCCGATTCTCGTGCTCGGTGCTTTCATGTCGGAGACGGTCACCAACACGTTGGTGTTCACCAACATCAATGGTCTCGTGCTGCTCGGCGAAATTGCCTTCCTCCTGCTGCTGATGCGCAAGAAGGATCTGTGGGCCGGCGCCGCGATCGGGCTCACCATCGCAGTGAAACCCACTCTCGCGCCGCTGCTCCTACTGCCACTCGCTCGCGGCCAGTGGAAGGTGTTCGTCACCGCCCTGGGCATCCCGTTCATTCTCACCGTCGTGGCGTGGCCACTCGCGTCGGATCCGATGGACTTCGTCCGCCGCACCGTGCCGTACCTACTCGAATCGCGTGACTACTTCAACAGTTCGATTGTCGGAAACGGCGCTTACTTCGGCCTGCCCGAGTGGCTGATCCTGCTGCTTCGCGTCGTGTTCGCCGCCATGGTCGCAGTCTCTCTGTGGCTGCTGTACCGCTACTACCGCAACGACGAACTCTTCTTCCTCACCACCGCAACCGGTGTGATCATGACCGCATCGTTCCTGCTGCCCTCGCTCGGCCAGATGTACTACTCGATGATGCTGCTCCCGCTCCTGATGTCCGTGGTGCTCAAGAACTCGGTCATGCGGAACTGGCCCGCCTGGCTCGCCGTCTACGGCTTCATGACTTTCGACAGCTGGTGGTCGAACCGCTGGCCGACCTTCGGCCGGGCCGCCGAATACACCAAGAGCACCCTCGGCTGGAGCCTTCTGCTGATCGTGATCTTCTGTGTCCTCGGATACCGGTATCTGGTCGCACGTCGAGAAGGCCGCTTGGACCGCGGAATCGACCCCGGACACCTGGTGCTGGGCAACCTACCGACGCACACGGTAGATCCTGGCGCTGGCAGGCGAGTCCTTCCTCGACTTTGAGGCCTGACCAGCGTTGCCGCTCGGCGAGCGGCAACGTCGAGGAGCATGTGTCGGAGGATGCAGTTTCTGGGCACGCAGGTTCAATGGTTCCCTGTCTCGTCGTCATGATTTTTTCCGGCGGAGGATCTACCTCCGGCCGGTCGAGGCTTGTTTAGAGCATCATCGTTGCGGATATGCGATGTGCGCGACGGGCGTATTTCGGGGCACGGGGGTCACCGCGCACCGGTTTGCCTCCGGCTGTTACTCGCCGGGGGCAGACCGTCGGGCGGGGAGTTCGTGCTTTCGTAAGATCTGCGAGAGGCAGAGCGGATCTTCAACCGGGGCCAGGTGCCCGGTCTTCGGGAGAAGCATCACCGAGGCGGTGTGATCCTTCACAGCGCGGTACACGGCTTGGCGGCGAGAGACGGGGTCGTCAGCGCCGGCCGCGACGGTCATCGGGGCATGCCGGGTCCAGATGGTGAATCTGTCCTTGCTCAGCAGTGGTCGCGATGGGGTCGGGTGGCAGTAGGCGCCGACGTTGCAGAACCAGGTCACCAGCTCGGGGGAGGGAATGAACTGTGGTCCGGTGACGTGTTCGAGGTAGTGCTGCGCTGCGTCGATGTCGGTGCTTCTGCGCCATAGGAACCGTCGCAGGGCGCCCCAGGAACAGCGGGAGCGACAGAGTCGCTCCGGGTTGACCAGAACCGTGCCGGCGACACGAGGGTGGGGTGTGGAGGAAAGGACGATGGCGCCGCCCAAGGCATGGCCTATCAGCACGATGGATTTCTCGCCGAGCGCGTCGGTGACCTCGTCGAGCCAGCGGCCGTAGTGATCGAGGTCAGCGGAGGCGGGCCGGCGGGCGGCGCTCATCCCTGGTTCGCCGGGTATGTCGACGACGAATACTCTTCGGGTGCAGGCGATCTCAGCGAGTGCGGGTTCGAGCAGTGCGGCGCTCAGTCCGGCGCCGGGGATGATCACAGCTGCCGGTAGCGGTGATGCCGAGCCGACTGCGAGCACGAGGGTGTCGCTCAATGACGTACGCAGTCGCTGCAGTGTCCAGGACAGTGTCCAGGTCTGCAGGATCTTGCGCGCGGAGGTGTGCAGTTGCAGTTCGTCGCCGGGGCAGCGGAACCCGGATTCGAGGGGCACGTCAGGCGAAACGATCGGGGTATGAGGCGTGGGGTGGTTCATGGCTCTCCTGGTTGAACGGGACAGCATCGAGCTGCCGCCGACCAGACTTCCCGGCACACCGTGCGCCACAGTAACCGACGATCATCAAAAGTCAGGCATCCGATACCTACGGACACGCCGCCGTGCGGTGATGCGTCAGTTCAAATTCGGGCCGCGAGTGGTTCGTCGTATGAGATTGCCTCCTGATCCGAGTGGGCGGGTGCGCATTCAGCGTCCGCCTGCTTGGAGGTATGCGTCGATGGCTTGTTGCAGTCGGTCGAGGGCGTCGCCGTAGGTGCCGAAGCCGCTTTGTTGTGCGGTGCGCAGGTCGGCGAGGGCGCGGTTGAGTTCGGTCACTGCGGTGGTGAGATCGGATCCGGGATCGGCTGGTATGGATGGTGTCTGCTGCGGGGGTGGCGCGGTGGAAGGGGGTGGAGCGGCGGCGTCTCCGCCGGGGGCTGTGGCGATTGTTCCGGTGCCGGGCCCGAAGATTTGGTCGAGAGCTTCTGCGAGGGTGGGGGCGTAGCCGACTCTGACGCCGCCTGTTCCGGGTTCTCGGTAGCTGACGAGGACACGGGAGAGTTGGGGGAAGGTCGAGCCGTCGGCTTGGGTGCTCAATCGTTCGGTGAACAGGGGTTCGACGTACAGGAAGCCGCCGCCGGCGATCGGCAATGTCAGGAGGTTGCCGTAGTGGATGCGGTTCGAGCGTTCGAGCAGGGTTCGTTCGGAAGCGACTCGGGTGTCGGAGATCATCGAGTTCTGTGTTTGTTGTGGTCCTTGGGTTTGGGTGTCGGTTGGCAGTCGTAAGATCTGGAACTTCCCGAAGTCTTCGGGGTCCGAGCGGACGGAGATGTAGGCGGAGAGGAATTCTCGGTTGAATCCGACCATCGCGCTGGTGAGCCGGAAGGACGGTTGTGCGGTCTCCTGATCACCGACGAGTACGTAGTACGGGGGCTGATCGTCGATCGTTTCCGACGTCGGGTCACTCGGGACCGACCAGAAGGCGTTGTTGGTGAAGAATTCCCGGGGATCGTTGACGTGGTATTTGGCCAGGCGGTCGCGTTGGATGCGGAACAGGTCCTCCGGGTACCGGAAGTGGGCACGCAGATCGGGTGAGATGTCGCTTTCGGGTTTGACGGTACCGGGGAAGACGTTCATCCACGCGTCGAGGACGGGGTCGTCGCCGAGCTGGTAGAGAGTGACGGTGCCGTCGTAGGCGTCGACGGTGGCTTTGACGGAGTTGCGGACGTACGAGATTTCCGGGGCCGGCCGCGGTGTCCCCGAGACGGTGAGGGTGGGTTCGCTGAGCGCCCCGGGCTGGGAGTACGGGTAGTTCGCCAGGGTGGTGTACGCATCGACTATCCAGGTGATGCGGCCGTCGACGACAGCGGGATATGGGTTGTCGTCAGTGGTCAGCCACGGAGCGACGGCTTCGACTCTCGACGCCGGATCCCGGTTGAAGAGAATTTTGGACTCTGCGCCGATGGCGCCCGAGAACAAGATGTTCCGTTCGGTGTATCTCGCGGCGAACGCCAACCGGTTGATCCAGTTGCCGATGGGTATACCGCCGCTGCCGGTGTAGGTGTATTGCGAAGTGTCCGTGTCGTACTCGCGCGGTTCACTCTCGCCGGAGGCGCCGACGATGGCGTAGTCCGGGTCGGCTTGTGCGATCACCTCCCCGTAGTAGATACGGGGTTGCTCGACGGGAATGAGTTGCGTACCGGCTGATTGGGTAGCGATGTCGCTGACCGTGTAGATCGGGTATCCACTGTCGCTGGTGGAACTTTGACCGGCGACATCTCGTACTGCGGCGTTGACGCGATTGGCCGGCGCGGCCACGAATCCGTTGCCGTGGGTGTAGACGGTGTGACGATTGATCCATTGGGTTTGGTTGCCGCTGAGGCTGTTCGGGGACAACTCCCGCGCTGCGACGATGTAGTCGGAGATTTCGCCGTCGAGGCTGTATCGGTCGATGTCGAGGGTAGGGGTGAAGCCGTAGAAGTTTTTCAGTTGTTGTTGCTGGGTGAACGTGCGCGAGAGGATCGTCGGATCGAGTAGTCGGGCATTGGCGGTGGTGGTGATGTCGGCGGGCACCTCCCGCGGTGAGCGGGTGCCGACACCGGGGTAGTCGAGGTACTCGATCCGATCCTCGCTCAGTCCGTACGCTTCGCGTGTGGCGGCGATGTTGCGTTCGATGTAGACACGTTCTCGGTCAGCGGCGTTCGGGCGCACCGAAAACTGCTCGACGAGCGCCGGCCAGATACCTCCTACGAGGATGGACGAGAGAACAAGCAAGGCAGCGGCCATCGCGGGTATCCGTAGGTCGCGCACGACGACAGCGGCGAAGAACGCCCCAGCGCAGATCACCGCGATCGCGACCATGATCAACCGGGCCGGCAAAACGGCATTGATGTCGGTGAATCCGGCGCCGGTAAATGTCGGTTCCTTGCGGCCGCTCCACAGCAATGAGTACCGGTCGAACCAGTACGCGACTATCTTGAGCGTGACGAAAATGCCCAGAAGGATTGCGAGTTGGATTCGTGCAGGACGAGTGATCAACGGCAACTTGTCCTTACGCTGCACGCGGATGCCCCCGAACAAATACTGCGCGCAGAGGTTCGCGATCAGTGCGAGAAACACGATAACGAAGAGCCAGTTCAACACCATCCGGTAAAACGGCAGGTCGAAAACGTAAAACGCGATGTCGTGCCCGAACTCGGCGTCGGAGGTGCCGAAAGATCCACCGTGGAGGAACAGTTGCACTATTGCCCAATTCGATTGGGCATAGAGCCCGAACGGCACCGCAACCAGCAAGGCGATACCGATTGCCAGCCTTCGAGCTCTGCGCACCACAAGAGCGCGATACGGCTCGAGCGGGTCCGTGTCGGGGGAGATGAACATTGGCCGCATGCGGTACGCGCACGCGAGGGCGACGAACATGATCGTGGCGACGGCTCCGGTGACCACGACGAACAAGATTAACCGTGTCGACGCAATCGTGGTCCACACATTGCGATATCCGACTTCGCCGAACCACAACCAGTCGGTGTAGACGAGGACGAATCGCGGCACTGTCAGAAGTGCCAGTACGAACGCAACCAAGACGCCGATCAGTACCCGGCTTCGTCGTGACGTCGGCAGGAGGTGCTCGGACGAATCCATGGCCGCCTCCCTCCCGGCACCCGCCGAGAGAGATTCTTAGAACCGTGCCTCGAATCGCTGCCGGTCACGTGCTGTCTGCCCATCCTACGGAATCCAGGGCGCCTGCACAGTTCTTCGTGATCCACCCTTCCTGTCCGAGATGGTCTGTTCGTCAACACGGAAGACACATCTACCCGTGGTGGGAGGTCACCGAACTCACCAATGTCGCGATTGCCGCCGGAGCCTCGCGTAAACCAAGATGGCCGCACCCGGTGATCGTCTGCACATCCGAACCGAGAAGTGAGTACACCGGACCTCGGAGCTGATCGGGTGAGACCAGTCGGTCGTGCGATCCGGTCGCCACGATCACCGGTGTGCCGTAGTCCCTCCACCTGTGAACCAATGCCGGTGGCAACGGCTTGTCATATCGAATCCCGTTGCAGTGCTCCCCGAGCAGCTGAAACCAGACGATCAGTGCTGCATCGGGCACGAACCTCGGAGAGATCAGATGGGAGAGGAATCGTTCGCTGTTTTTCGTCGAGGGGTCGGTCAGCCACTTCCATCGAAGGATCCGAAAACCTGCCGATTGGTGAACTGCAACGAATCCCCATGGATTGACCAGTACCAACCCGGCCACCTGCGGGGAAGGGGCCGACGACAGGACCACCGCAGCACCGAGGGAATGTCCCACGAGCACAACCGGATCGATGGTCAGTTGCGGAATCACCTCGTCGAGCCAACGCCCGTACCCTTTCATGTGCCCACGCTGCGGCGGTCCTGTCGAAGAACTCAGACCAGGCTGCCCGGGAAGATCAACGAGAAACACACGCCGGCGCCTCGTCAAGGCACCTGCGGAAGCAAGTGAGGTGGCCGCATTCAACCCTGTCCCGGACAGGATCACCACAGGGGGTAGGTCGGTGCTTACACCGGCCGAGACCACGGTGGACGATCCCAACGAGGTATCGAAGCGGATCAAGCAGTGCGGCTCACTCCATTGCTGCAGATGTTCACGACACCACCGCCGGACCGGTACACCTGCATCGGAACTCCGGTAGATCCCTTCAGCGAATATAGGTTGTGGGCTCATTGGCCACTCCTGTCCGGTCCCGGCCGATTCGACGGCGTGAAGCACCCGAGAAAGCTGCGTCTCTTGGATCCCAAGAAAATGTCCCCGCCACCTGAGTCGCGCCACCACTGAGAGGAAAAGGAGGTGTTGGATCCCTGTGCTCGTCGTTGCGCACATCTCGCACTTCTCAAAACGATCGTAGAAAATCATCGCGCGGTAGGGCAATGATGATCGCCGCGCCGAGTTCCTGCTGAGAGCGCCGCGAGATCGGATTGCCGCCCGAAAACGAGTGATCACACGGTGCTCGGCGGTCGAACGGCTGGCCTTCAGCACTCTCGTCCGAAAGCCTCGCCCACGCCGACTGGGTTGGTGGCAACGCAGGGCTTGTGCTTGCCTGGGGCAGCGGGATCTAAAGCAGGTCGACCGCAGAGACAAGTGCCAACGGCACCGCCGGAATCAACAAACCCAGACCAATGGACGCGGAAACCCCACCCAGCATCCGTGATCGGGCGAAGTGAAAAGACAGGAGTCCGAGCGCCCCGAGGAGCGTTGCCACGACTATTGTCGCCACAGCTGAAATCAGAACACTCGACCCGGCGCCTGCCGCCGCGGCGATTCCCACCCACCGCCATCGCAGGTCCTTCGCATCGATACTTCGGCCGGGCAACATCAGGACTCCCAACTCTTCGGTGTGGAATGAAGAAAGCACTGGAGTACTTGCTGAAGCGTGAGAGGTGTCCCGAAGAAATCCTTGACGATCGGGGGAACGGCCGCGGGTGGTGCACAGGCCCTGTCGACTCGCGGCCGACAGCTACCCTGGCCGGCTCCTTTGCCCTGTACCGCTCGATATGTGGATGCGTTGGCATTGTTGCCGTATTCTACGGACTTTTCTGCCAGAAGGTACGGCCCTCGCCGACTCGTCGTCCGTTCGAGAAACCTCGGCAGTGGTATCGACCGTCAAGTATGGACGCCGGGCTTGGCCGCCCGCCATACGCGATCTCAAGCGGCGGTGAGGGAAACTGCGAAGAGGGATGGGATAGATATCAGGGCTGCTGGTAGATGTCGGGGATACCGTCGTTGTCGTCGTCGCGGGTCTCTCGTTCTTCGATGACCCGGTAGGTGCGGTTGCGCAGTCGGAGCACGATCGACGCCAACATTGCTGCGATGACGGTGCCGGTGAGGACCCCGATCTTCACGTGATCTCCGCGCACGGCGTCGCCTGCGAACGCGAGTTCGCCGATCAGCAACGAGACGGTGAATCCGATACCGCCGAGCATCGCGACTCCGAGTACGTCCCACCACGTCAGATCAGTGTCGAGTTCGGCTTTCGTGAACTTCGCGGTCAGGTAACTCATTCCTACGATGCCGATCACCTTCCCGATCACCAGACCGGCGACAATGCCGAGGGCGACGTGGTCGGCGAGAGTGTCGACGAATCCGGTGAGACCGCCGATGGTCACGCCTGCGGCGAAGAACGCGAACACCGGGACAGCCAGCCCGGCGGAAAGTGGCCGGATGCGGTGCTCGAAGTACTCCGCGAGCCCCGGTCCGGCATCCGGCCCGCCCGCTGCCTGGCTACGCAGTACCGGAACGGTGAATCCCAGGAGCACACCGGCGACAGTTGCATGCACTCCGGACTCGTGCACCAACCACCATGTCGCCAACGCGAGGGGAATGAGAAGCCACGGGCTGCGCACCCGCCGCTGTACTGCAAAAGCGAACGCCGCCAACGGAATCAACGCAAGTCCGAGGTAGGCGAAGTTGAGATCGTCGGTGTAGAAGATCGCGATCACCGTCACTGCCAACAGATCGTCCACGACGGCCAGCGTGAGCAGGAACGTACGTAGCGCTGTCGGAAGGTGAGATCCGACGACGGCGAGGACCGCGACAGCGAACGCGATATCGGTTGCTGTCGGGATCGCCCATCCGTTCAACGCGCCGCCGCCGGCATTGATGTTGATCGCCACGAAGATGAGGGCAGGAACGATCATGCCGCCGATTGCGGCCATCACCGGAAGCGCCGCACGCCTCGGGTCGCGCAGATCACCGGCGACGAATTCGCGTTTGAGTTCGAGACCGACGACGAAGAAGAAGATCGCCAACAATCCGTCCGCTGCCCACGCCCCTAGCGAAAGGTTCAGGTGCAGACTCGATGGGCCGACGGTGAAGTCACGCAACGAATCGTATGCATCCGACCAAGGAGTATTCGCCCAGATCAGAGCGGTGGCCGCAGCGATGAGCAGGAGGACACCACCCACGGTTTCCTTGCGGAGCACCGCGGTGACGCGTTGAGTTTCGGGCCAAGACCCGCGGGAGAACAACGGTAAACGGGAGAAAGGGGAGGTCATCACTGACTTTCAGGCCTTGCGCACCTCCCAACACATGAGGAGAGGAGATGCGCTTGGTGAACCACCCACGCAGGAGCAATTCCGGTCACAGAAGGCAAAGCGACAGCACCACGATGGACACTTCCCGCCCGAATTGCTGTGAAATCAGGTCAGGAAGGCGGGAGCTGTCAATGATGAGAAGGTGGGCAGCCGGCGAGTTTGCCGTGAGCATTCGTACCCCACGAGGTGGTGTAGCCGTTCGTCCCACCCGGGCGCAGATTTTCTTCGAAGAACATCATCGACGGCTCGTGAAACCGAGTAGATGCACCCGCTTCCTCCGTCGGGTCGCTACTCGTGATCATGGCACCGGACTCGCCACGAGGAGTCGCATACCGGATCTGCACAATGCCATTCTACCTGGCAACGGGGTGTCCACGACCCACTGCCGCAGCTGGGCGAACGGAGGGTTCTCTGCCGACGAAGGCGAGCACTGACTTCAGACTTACGCCACCAACCGTTCGGCGGCGCCACGGCGAAAGCATCTTTTCGCATCGTCTTGGATGAACGAGCTGTTGCTACTCCTGACCCGAAACCTGTTGCTACTCGTGCCCCGAAACCCTGCGTGAACAGCGATCGGCAGCTCCTTGCGACTAGGTCATCTCTGCGAATCGTTCGACCTGAGATGTCCGGCCGGCAACGATGAGTTGATCACCTTCACGGACGATGGTGTCCTGCGTTGTGTGGGTGAATTCTCCCCCCTGATGTTTGATGGCGACGACGGTGATTCCGAACTTTGCCCGCAGGCGGCTGTCGGAGAGAGGTTGATTGATGGTCGAGGCTGGAGCGAGTGTCTTGACCATCGCGTAGTCCTCTTCGAATTCGACATAGTCGAGCATGCGGCCGGTGACAAGGTGAGCGACTCGCTCACCCATGTCGTGCTCGGGCAGCACTACATGGTGGGCTCCTACGCGTTCGAGGATCCGTCCGTGTTGTCGACTTGTCGCTTTCGCCCAGATCCTCGGAATTTCGAAGTCTGCGAGTAGCGAGGTGGTGAGAATGCTCGACTCCAGGTCGGTTCCGATGCTTACGACCGCGTGGCGGAAATCAGGTACACCGAGCTGTTCGAGCGCTTCCCGGTCGGTGGTGTCCGCGACGGCGGTGTGGGTGAGGCTTTCGGAGTAGCGCTGGACCCGACGCGGATCGGAGTCGATACCGAGTACTTCGGATCCGTGCAATACGAGTTCTCGCGCGAGCGAGCTGCCGAAGCGGCCAAGCCCGATCACGGTCACGCGCGTGCCGTGTCGTTTGTTTGTCCTAGCCGACAATGGGTCGCTCCTCCGGTAGTTCGTAACGTCGTTCGCGCTCGCGTAGGGCAAGTGCCGACGCCAGGGTTATCGGGCCGAGTCGCCCGAGGAACATCAGGGCAATCAGTACTACCTGTCCCGATGGTGGGAGATCGGCTGTGATTCCGGTGGACAGACCGACCGTGCCGAAAGCCGAGACGACCTCGAACAAGACGGCGTCGAGATCGAAATCCGTCATGAGCAAAATGGTGAGAGTGCCGGACATTACCGCTCCGACTCCGAGCAGTGCCACCGTGATCGCCTGGCGTTGCACTGTCGCGGCGATACGGCGGCCCATGACGTGGACCGTCGGTTCGCCGCGGACCTCGGCGAAAATCACGAACGCCAACAGAGCGAATGTCGTGACCTTGATTCCGCCGGCGGTCCCTGCACTCCCACCTCCGACGAACATCAATACGTCGGTGACCAGTAGTGAAGACGGATGCATTGCTGCGACATCGACGGAGTTGAAACCGGCGGTACGCGGGGTGACCCCGTGAAAGACACCGGTCAATACTCGTCCGCCCACGCTCAGCGAACCGAGCGTGGCGGGGTTGCTCCATTCGATGGCCGTGACTGCAACGATTCCAGCGCCAGCGAGCGCCCCGTACGTGAGCAGAGTGATCTTCGTGTGAAGGGACCACCCCGGTCGTGCTCCGTTGGCGGCAATGGACCGCCGTATCGACCGAGTCACTTCGAAGATCACCGGGAAACCCAAACCGCCAAGTACGACAGCACCCATGATCGGCACCATGATCCACGGATCGGTGGCGAACCCGACAAGGCTGTCGGTGTAGAGAGCGAACCCGGCATTGTTGTATGCCGAGATCGAATGGAACACACCCAAATATGTGGCTCGGGCTAACGGCTCGTCGTATCCGAACCTGAAGCGAGCGGTCAAGGCGATCGCCGTCACGAGCTCGACGAGCAGGCTCAACCTGATCACCCCGATGACCACACGTTTGCTCTCGCCCAGCCGTAAGCTCTTCGTTTCTGTCTGTGCCACCAATTGCATCCGAAGACCCATCCGGCGCGCAACGAGGAGCCCCAGCATCGACGCCAGCGTCATGATGCCCAGACCACCGACTTGGATCAGGCACAGCAGCACTACCTCACCGAAGGACGACCAGTGTGTGCCTGTGTCCACCACAATCAGTCCGGTCACACATACTGCGGACGTCGCAGTGAACAAAGCTGTAAGGAAATCGGTTCTTTCACCACTCTCGGATGCGACGGGCAGCATCAGCAGTAGAGCGCCGATGACGGTTGCGGTTCCGAATCCCGTCGCCACCAAACGCGTCGGATGGCGAGCACTGGGGATCAGACGCGAAACCCACGAAGCTGCGGCGGGCCACATCACACTCGGCAGTCTCGCTGCGGCTGCGCTGTTCGATACGGCGGCCGAGCAATCGGGCAGCTCCATGTCCGGATCGCGGTTTTCTCGAGGGGCTTTCGCACGCCGCTGACGTTACAACAGCGACAGGACCAAGCATCGTTGGAAACGGCGGACACCTCCGACGCCCAGAGAAAAGTCGTCCGAGACCCCGCGTCCAGATCCTGCTCCTCGCGCTGGTGATGGCCGCGCAAGAGTCCCGCATGGTCAAAGACGCGTGGCGATCCAAGCCATGCAGCGTCGACCGGTATCTCAGTTTCCTGATGGAATAGGGCTACCACCCTCGCAGCCGTCGAGGAAATAAACGGCTTCCCAGCACGCGAACCGAGATATGCGATTCACGTGTGATCGGGCGGTCGTACGTCTCGCCAGTGTCGAGCGTATGTCACACATTGTGGGAGGGCGGCACTCAGCTCACGTGAGCATGCGGGTGAAAACGTCCGCGCTCTACATGTCCGGGTATCTTGATGCAGCCCAACAGTTTTGGGTCAAAATGCACGACGGCCAATGGCTGGCTTGTAGCCATAGTTCGTGGCTGACCGTTGACCGTGTGACAAGCCTGCCCGGCGACCCGGACACTTGCAGTGTCCCCCAAGAGGATGCTCCGCTGCGCTCCGCTCTGTACAAGCGAAAGATCCTTTTTCCTTGCTGTCCTTCCGATCCTGATCGACGGCGGTCCCGGCGCAACCCCTGACGGCTTCGCCGATTGGCGACTCTATGTCTCGGCGCTCAGGCCGATGATGTGTTCCGCGTGTTCTTCGCCCCAATCGCCAAGGGTTCGTAGCGCGTCGTTGAGGCTTTGCCCGAGGGCAGTCAGTGAGTATTCGACTCGAGGTGGTACCTCTGCGAACACTTCGCGGTGAACGATGCCGTGGGACTGAAGTTCTCTGAGCTGCTGTGTCAAGACTTTTTCGCTCACGCCAACGATCGACCGGCGTAGTTCGCCGTGGCGCTTCGGACCGTCGTGGAGTTGCCACAAAATCAGCGGCTTCCACTTTCCTCCGACGACGGAGACGGCCGCATCCAAGCCGCATGAGTATTTGCTCCCCGCGAAAGTTGCTGCCATAGCGCAATACTGCCATTGAGGTGGCTACCGCACTTGAAAGTGGGTACTTGTGGTCGGGGCTGCAAGCACCCACCCTGGCGGTATGAAAATTTCAGTCCTCGGACTCGGACACATGGGCACCGCGATCGCGACTCACTTAATCGACGTGGGTCACAAGGTAACCGTCTGGAACCGCACACCGTCGCGGGCAACGCCCTTCGCCGACCGCGCACTTCTCGCCGCTAACCCTGCAGAAGCCTTGGCCAGTGCGGATCTAGTCGTCGTCTCGACCCTCGACAACAAGGCAGCGCGAGACATTCTTGTCTCGGCGGGATATGCAATACGCGGATCGCTGGTGGTCAACCTCAGCTCGGACACCCCCGCCAGTAGCCGAGCTCTGAGTCAGTGGGCTCACGAACGCGGAGTTCGCTACCTGGCCGGTGTCATGGTGACGCCGTCGACAATCGTGGGGCAAAGCGGATCAACGATGCTCGTCGCCGGAGACGAAGCCGACCTCGATTCGGCGCTGCCAGTTTTGACCACCATCGCCCCCACCGTGACGGTGCTGGGAAATCGACACGAGCTCCCCGCGTCATTCGACACAGCACTGCTCGGCGTGTTCTGGACCACGCTCGCAGCGTGGGCACATGGCACCGCACTGGCGAGAGCTCACGGAATCGATGGCAAATCGATCGCTGCCCAGCTGACAGCAATGGTGCAGCTCGCTGCAGACATCGGCCCTGGCTTCGCACGAGACGCCGACAACCGGACATATCCAGCCGATACCTCGACTATCATGTCCGCCGTAACGACGATGCAGCATGTGACCACCGCATCGAAGGACGCCGGCGTGGACTCTTCCCTTCCCGCGGCCGTGACGGCGCTCTACGAACACGCGGCGAGCGGGCATGACACCGACTCGCCTTCTCGAGTGACCGAGGCAATGTGACCCGTGTAGCGGGGAGTCTCGCTGACGCGGCCAGGAGATGCGCGAGCGTCCTTGACCTCAAGCGAGAGGTGCGAGATCTCAAGGAAGCCAACGAAATCCTGAAGGCTACATCGAGCGCGGCGGCTACGTATCGGGTGTGCGTGAGCGCGCAGGGACGTCATCGTCAGCCCGATCAGGTCGTGCGGAGTTCTCCGGAGCGGTATCTGCTGGAGCTGTGGGAACAGCACCCTGCGCCGTTCGCCGTGCTCAGATCCAAGAACTGGACCACGGACGAGGTCACCAACCACATCGCGTAGCTGCACATATCGGCCGAGGGCGAGATAGCTTGGGAAACGGCTATCTCGCCCTCCTTGCGTCTCGAATGGCACGCCTCTATCTCAACTCGACGTCCTATACCTGATGGGTGCGGTCATTGACCGGCAATACACAAGTTGGCCGGAATTACCGTGCGAGTCACCGATGCCGGCGGAACCAACCTCGTAGAGATCGACATGCTCGTGACCGCCGACGCCGTCACCGAAGTGCCGGCTACCATTTGAGCCGGGCAATTACGGACACGCGAAAAGGGCCGGTGAGCAATGCGCTCACCGGCCCTACGCGTACGAACTCGACCTATGTCACCAGTCCTGGAGGATGTAGATGTTGTTGTTCCAGATCGCAGGATCGGTGAGCGAGAAGGAGATCTCACCTCGGTGGGACGCTGCTTCCTCGACCAACTGATCGATGCTGGCGTAGACGTACTGGCCGTCGCCTTTGTAGATCGAGTCTTCGCCGAGGGCGATGCTCCAGTAGTCGTTCGGAACAACCTCAAGGAAATCCGCGGCATTGGTGTCGGCAATGAATTGAGTTTCGTTCGGATCGAATCGAATGCCGACATACCCGTTGCCGGAGTACGGGGTTGCGGCAGAAGCTGCACCCGCCTCGAGGAGTGCGACAGCACCGGCTGCGACAGGGACTAACAGTGCAGCTACGGCCATACGTGAACGAGACATGGAAACCTCCTGCGACGCGAAGGCTGCATCGACCGCAACCAACTTGATGTAACTGACGGTATCGCAAAATCCGGTAACCAAACATTTGCGACACAATGACGTCGGTCACGTCAGCGGTAGCGCGAAAGGCTCGCAATCTGGCCATTCATACTTTATGACTAGGCGAGACAAGGCTTATCGCACCTTCGGTGCGGACGTGGAAACGGACCGCTTGCCGCTTTCAGGTCCAGATGAGTAAATGTCTGGCACTCAACCCGGTCGGTCGGATCACCGACTGCATCCGCCTGCCCGGCGGCCCGGCCACCTGCGGTGTCCCCCGAAGAGAACGCCGCTTCGCTCCATTCCGGAAAAGCGTTCTATTTGTTTCCTTACCGTTTTGCTGGGCGGTACTGGCCGAACATTTGTAGGTTCGGAGCTGCCTGGGGACGCCGGGTATGGCTCTTTTTGTTTCTGCTGTGCGCATGGCTGAAGGAGAATGGCCACCCGGTGTTCTCGACGACTCGACCGCTCATTGAGAGACGCGAACCATATCGCTGTGTAAGGACACGACGGAGAGGTCGTCCACCAGGTCGTTAGTCGAATCGAGAACCTAAGAGGAACGCAAGAAACCACTATGGCGGGCATCGATGCAGGTAAAGCCCACCACCACTGCGTGGTGATCGACAGTAACGGAACGCGATTGCTCTCGCGCCGCGCCGCCAACGATGAGGCAGATCTGACGACGCTCGTCGACAACGTCCCCGATCGCGATCGGATACGCATACGCTCGGTGGATGGCGCGCAGGGTGGTGTTTGATCCGACTGAGCGGGAACTGTTCGATGAGCAGCGGCAAGGTTTCGACTGGACGCTTCTGCAGTCGGGGTTCGTGTTCCGGTACGCCACTCGGTTCCAGTTCGACAGCGCGTGCACACGACTCACGGACCTCGGCTATCTGGTGCATGAGCTCGAAGCGCAGGAATGGACCTCCGTTACGGACATGCACGCCGCGTTCGCAGCATCGATGTCGTTTCCGGACTACTACGGAAAGAACCTGGATGCGTTCAACGATGCCCTCAGTGATGTCGCGACTTTCAGCTATGGCAGCGATCCTGCGACGGTGGGAACCGTCCTTGCGATCGCGGACTTCGACGTGCTGCTGCACATCGACCATCGCACCGGCCGGAGCATCCTGGAGATCTTCGCAAGGCAGGCGCGTCTGGCGGCTCTCTACGGCCATCCGATGCTGTGCTTGGTGCAGACAATTGCGGCTGATCTCGGGACGGTCGGAGATGTCGACGTCTACGAGGGCACGGCGTGGGACACACCTCCGGATCTGCCGGTCCCTTTCGAGGAAGCCGACGTCCTCGAATTCGGGTTTCAGATCTACGCCACGTCCGATGAGGCTGCCGACTATGTGTCCGCACTGGATCAGGTGATCGCACCCGTTCTCGGCGAGATCGGTCGGTGGCAGATTCTCGATCCCGCACTCGTACCGGAGAATTCAGTCCGTTTCCACCGAGAACATCCCAGTACACGGCGACAGCCCGGCCAGCAATTCTGGGACGTCTTCATCGGTGTCCGCGGAGTGGGGGATGCCCTGGCGCTCGGCGAAGAGATCTTTCGCGCCGTCGAGCGGGCGGGCATGCTCTTCGAACAGATGTCACAGACCTTGTACAACATCGGCTATCAGGAAGCCGCGTTTGAGAAGTACCAGGAGTTGGCCGACTTCCCGAACGGTAACCGGCAAGCGGATTCGTGACTGGTCCCCGATCCGGTAACGGATAGTGAGCGGACTGAAGATTCCGACGGGTTCGTGAGAAGCAAGCACTGACTCGATGTTGAGAACCCGCAGGTCAGGTGCACATTGAGGTGACACCGAGTCGTCGAACCTACAACACCGATCGTGCCGCCACACGCGATCGCAATTGTAAGATTGCGGACGAATTGGATTGTTGCACTACAGGTGACGACTTTTCAGTCCAATCGTGACCGCCTATGCGAAGGCGCTAAAACGTCGCCGCTGGGTGAGAAACTGTTTGCCGTTTACGTTGCTGGAAACCCGATCAAGGCGGGGATGGCCGTCGAGTTCTGCCGTAACGTCGGTTCGGATTGGTATCCATGTCGGCGAACAGGGGGAGTTATGCCGTGGTTGTTGTCGGTTCTCGTGACGATGGGGCTCGCTGGGGCGCTGCCGTTGGCGTCATCTGCCCCGGCTCACGCCTGCTCATGTGTCTACGCGCCTGACGGACCCCAGATCGTCGAGCAGGTCTCGGCTGCAGCGTCGGTCTTCACCGGAACCGCGACGGCGAAACGCGTTGACGGTAATACCGGGCTATACGAGTTCGATGTGCGCGAGGTTTTCTCGGGTGATGTCGGTGCGACGACGGTCGTATCGTCGTACGGGCTGAGTGCTTCTTGCGGCCGCGGTTTCGAGATCGGGACCGAGTACATCGTCTTCGCTTCCGCACCCGAGAATCCCGCTGCATCGTGGTCGGTGAACAGTTGTTCGGCAACAACCGAATCGAGCAACGAACGCACTCACTCTGCGGCGGTGGCCGTCTACGGATTGCCGCGAACCCCGGATCCTCAGAGAAGTGTCGGCATCGACGACGCCGACACTTCTCTGAGGTGGGTCATTGCCGCTACATGTGGAACCGTTGTGCTTGTGATGGTCCTGCTTGGCTGGCGGATGAGGGTTCGAGGTCGTGACACATCGGTTTCCGACAGCGATCAGCCGAGGTAGCTGTCTACACCGTGCCCTGTCATTCGGACTGGATCCGCCCCAGTCGAGTCGGCACCGATGCGGGTTCGGCTCCGGATTCGAGAAGTCGACACTTCCTCAGGTCACAACGATCTTTCGTTGACGAACGATAACCTTCCCCGATGGGCGAGCGCGGAATGTGTGGCGGTAGGACGCGTCGGACTGACGCGGTAGTCATCTCTGCGTGTGCCATCGTCATTGGGCTTGGCGTATGTGCGATTGCGCTGGTTGCCCCGTGGTTGGGTGTAGTGGGCAATTCCCGGGGGAGGTTTGTGCGCTGATCGTTTACCGTGGGGGACTCCGGAGAATCCGCCGTATCCGGGGCCTGCTGGTGTGCGGGCTGTTCGGTGGTGGTGGCCGATCGGGGTGGCCTGTGAGGGTGCTGATCCCGAGGTGGGTGTGAATGTCCGTGTCCTGCCTGAAGGCTGGGGTCCGACAGTCGTTGCGTGTCTTTCGCTCTCACTCACTTTCCTGGGTGCGGTCGTGCTCGCAGTGCAATTGAAGCGACCGACAGTTCGTTAGCCGTAGCGGTCGGGCCGAGGCGCTGTTCTCGAGTGGCGGGCACGTAGAAATCACGTTCGATCCTGGGCGAATTTCTGCCGATAGATTCGAATGATGGCTCTTACCGACTCGCCGGCTGGCTTGTATGAAGGTCCTTCGCGCTCATGCACCGGTCACGGCCACGCTGGTGTCGTCGCCAGCCGCCGTCACTGTCGGGGTGTGTGCCAGTTGCGGATTGCGGCGACGAACTCGTCAGGGGCGTCAGATTCGACGTAGGTGCCTGCGCCTGTGACGATCACGGTTGTGTGGTCGGGGAACGTAGTTTCCAGGCGTTCACGCTCCTGCCGGCGGAAGGCGATGTCCGCGTCACCCCACACGATCAGTGTCGGTAGGTGAGCGAGGTCGGGGAGGCCGGCTTCGACTTCGGTGAAGAAGTCGCGGCTGGCGAGGATTCGGCCGGGAAGCACAGCGGTGGCTTGTCGTCGCTCTGGAGTATCGAGGGCCAGTCTGTAGTGGGTCATCTCGGCTGTGGTCGGTTTCCGGCGGTGGTGCCCGGTGGGGAGGAAGGCGTTGACGAGCAGGTTGTGCCGGCGAACCAGGAAGCGGATCGGGAGGCTGCCCATGATGCGAGCGAATGCCTCGAAGTGGAGAATCCCGTTGACCGGCCACGCCCAGGAGTTGACGAGTACCAGTCGATCGAAAACACCCGGTCGCCGCTGGGCGGCGGCCAGTCCGATCGGCCCGCCCCAGTCCTGGCCGACCAACGTGACGTCGTCGAGGCCGAGTGCGTCGACGAATCCGGTGACGACGTCGGCGTGTTCCTCTGGAAAGTAGCGGTAGCCGGGCTTGGGGGTCGAGAGGCCGAAGCCCGGGTAGTCGAGGGCAATACATCGAAAGTCGGAGCGGAGCGCACTGATCGCCTCGCGCCAGAGGAATGACCAGGTCGGATTGCCGTGCAGCAGAAGTAATGTGGGGCCGGATCCCTCGTCGACGTAGTGGACGGTATTTCCGTCGATGTTGACGAATCGACTCTCGAACGGGAACAAGTCGTCGTCGACCCAGGATGGCCTTGTTGTCGTCGTCATGCGCGCCCCTCGCAAAGTGGATGGTTGATATAGTGAAGCACACTTTATTTTCGAAAGTAGGTGTTATGAGCCGCGACTATGGCCAGTACTGCGGACTCGCCCGAGCTCTCGATGTGATCGGTGACCGGTGGAATTTGCTGATCGTCCGGCAGTTGTTGCTGGGGCCTGCTCGATACGGTGACCTACGCGAAGCGCTCTCCGGCATCGCCACCAACCTGTTGGCCGGCCGCCTACGCGACCTCGAGACCGCTGGTGTGATCGAAAGACGCCTGTCCGAAGGCGGGAATGCCATCACCTACGCCTTGACGCCGTGGGGTGCCGAACTTCGCGAGCCGATCAACGGACTGATCCGGTGGTCGACGCCGCTGATGATCCGCGGTCCAGAAGACGACGAGTTCCGGCCCGAGTGGATGTTGCTGGCCCTTCAGGCCTTGTTCACCGGCCGTGTCCCAGTCGGTCAGACAGCGCCGGTGAACGTCTCGGTTGCAGACCACTTCATCCAACTCCGCGCCACACCCACAGGTATCGATGTCGGTCTGCCGGACGGGCGGGATGTCGGCGCCGTTCTGAGTGCCGAGGCCCCGATCGTGCTGGGTCTGGCAGCAGGAGTGCTGACCATCGACGCCATCGCATCAGCCGTCGTCATGGACGGTGACATCGCCGCCCTACACACGATCTTCGAAGCTCCCCGCGCTACGGCAGAGCTCTAGACATGACCCTCGGCGGCATCGGAGGGGGAACGGTAGTTGTCATCTCAGTTCATGAGGTCGGCGCGGCGGAGGAAGGTTGTCGCTTCTTCTGCAGTTTGCAGACTACCTGCACTGATGTCGATGTTGAGTCCGTTGATGGTGTGGACGTAGTGCACGGAGTTGACGGCGTCGCGGTATTCGAGGCGCGCTGCTGCGGTGTGTGTGGTGTTTTCGGTGACGAGTTCGGGTCGGTCCCCGTTGCGCCAGTCCTGGAGTGTTCGTTCGGCTTCGGCCTTGTTCACCCAGACGAGATAGACGATGTTGTTGTCGGAGAGCCCTCTGTTCAGTGGTGATGCGGAGGAGACGGTGCAGAAGAGGTAGAGGTCGCCGGCTTCGGTGTTCGATCCTTGTGAGCAGATGCTGCTCTGGGCCAATGCTAGTGGGAGCGTGGCTGTGACGGCGTCCATCGTGGTGTGTGTTCCGCCCGTCAGAGGTGCATGCGATGAGGCTGTGGGCAGGCTGTTTTCATCGACGGGTGTGGTGCCGCAACTGGTGAGGAGGAACATTGCTGCGGCGAACGCGATCAGATACCGGACCCGCGGTGTTTTCAATCTCTTGGCGGATCCTGAACAAGACGACATTTCAGCATTATTCCTGATGTGCGGCAACGCTCTTCGGGTAGGCCGGTGAGACAGTCGACTAGCCGATTCCCATCCTCACACTCGAACTTGACCTTGCCGGAGCGCTTGGTCTAGCGCGTATCGGTGGCCTTGCTGTTCATCGACTGGGCCGTCGCGGCGGCCACCGGCGGCCCGAATGATCTCTTCCATTGCGCGACCGTTCGACGTAGCAAGTGGTCGGGAGAAGGACGGTGGGGTGTGCCAATGATCTTGGACAGTGAATCTCGGGATGAGAGAGGATCTGTACATGACCGAGAAGCGTCGTCAGTTCAGCCCGCAGTTCAAGGCGGAAGCGGTGCACATGGTTGTCGGACTGGGACGTTCACTCGCCGTTGTCGCCCGGGACCTGGAGATCAATCCGGGCACGCTCGGTAACTGGGTCAAGGCGTGGCGCGAGGAGAATCCCGACCCCGCGACCGCGACGAACCCTGTGGAGGCGGCACGTGTGGCGGAGATGGAGTCAGAAATCCGCAGGCTGCGGATGGAAAACGAGTTTCTGAAAAAAGCCGCGGCCTTCTTCGCCAGGACACACCCGTAGCCGAGCGTTGCGCGTTGATCGAAGCGGAGAAGGCCAACTATTCGATCGGCTGGATGTGCACACTGTTGGATGTGCCGCGGTCGACGTTCTATGTCTGGCGTGGCCGGGTCGAGACACCGACTGCCTCGCGCAGGCGAGGGTTGCGCGAGCAGGTCAGGCGGGTGTTCGACACGTCGCGGCAGACGTACGGGTGCCGGCGCGTGGCCGCCCAGTTGAATCGGGACGGTTTCGAGGTCAGCGTCGGCACCGTCGCCGGCATCATGCGCGAGCTGAGATTGTGCGCGGTGCAACCACGTGCGTACAAGCGGACCACGATTGCCGGCGAGGTGGCGGCGATCCCGGACCTGATCGACCGGGACTTCACCGCACAGGTTCCGGGCGCGCGTCTGGTCGGTGACATCACCTACCTACGCACCAGTGAGGGATGGTTGTATCTGGCGACGGTGATCGATCTCGCGACGCGGATGGTCGTCGGATGGCAGGCCGCGTCGCACATGCGCACGTCGCTGATCGTCGACGCGTTGCAGATGGCCGTCACCGGTGGGCACGTCAGGACGGACGCAGTGTTCCATTCAGGTCGCGGAAGTCAGTACAGATCAACGAGATTCGCAGAGTTCGCCGAGTCGAAGGACGTGCGAACCAGTGTCGGACGAACAAGGGCGTGTTGGGACAACGCGGCGGCCGAGTCGTTCTTCGCGACCTTGAAGAACGAGATGTACTACCGGCGAACGTTCGGCACCCGGAGCCGGGCACGGTTCGCGGTCGCCGAGTACATCGAGGTGTTCTACAACCGGCAACGTCTGCATTCGACGCTGGGCTATCGCACCCCCGCGGAAGCCCTCGCCGAGTATCGAAACGCAGCTTCAGCTGCCTGAAACCGCCGAGTCGCTGTCCAAGAACCTTGACACACTCCATGTTGCTCACAGCACCCCCTCTGGTGGCGGTATTAGCAATGCGAAAGTTGGTTTCCTGGTTTGAGGTCGCCGCACTCGTCGGTTTGTCCGTCGTCGGGATGGCGAACTGGACTTCCGTGTGGGGATCGCTTCTTTTTGCTGTTCCCCTGGCGGTGGTTGGTTCGGTCTCTGCCTCACTACAGAAGGCCATCCCGCGCCAGGGAAAGCCACAGAGTGGTTCTGCGACAGTTGCGGCGTAGACAGAGTCCGCCCAGGTGAAGGGCCGAACTGTGGAGAACAAGCGTGAAGGGAACCGCATGTGGGGCAACTGTGGGCAAGTATCGACGCGATAAGAACCATCATCATTGTGTGGTGATCGACAGCGATCGGTGTCGTCGTCCCTGCGCCGGGTTCGCGTCATGGCAGTCGTCGAGAAAAATGCCCCGAGCAGCCGGATCGAGACAGTGCCAATCGGGGTCCTCATCAATGGCGTTGACAGACGGTTTCGTGGAGATATCAGACCGCTTTCTTCCGTCCAGGCACGTTCATGCAGCTTCCCGTCGGATGTGAGGTGCTGATCCTTGTTGAAGGGGCTTGACGGCTCGCTTGTTGCGATTCGGTTCGGGTTGGTTGGATCGAATGGGCTTGCGTCACTTGAGCTGGGCAAGTTGGTTGAGGACGATTTCTGGTATCGCGGCGGCGGGGATCTGAGTGATGTAGAAGTCGTCCGGGGGAAGTATTGATTCTTCTCCGAGCCAGTAGCTTTCGGGGAGGACACTCCCGCGGGCGGTCTGCTGATGGAGCGTTACACCGTGGGAGTCGCGCATTCCGACGACGAGTCGGTAGTGCGCGGTGATATTGGTGATCGGGGTGTAGGAGTCGAACGCGACCGGTGTCGCTGGTTCGGAGGGGTTTATTGGTCGGTCGTCGAGGAGTATCGCGGAGAAGGGAAGTGCTGCGAAGCCGCGTAGCCAATCCGCGACGTACATCGACGAGTTTTCCGCGTCGTCGGCATCGAGGCTGTCGAGTTCGGAAGAACCCGAATAGTTATGGGTGGCTCGCAGCCACTGCATGGGCGAGGGGATCTGCAGGACCACTGGTCCTGATGCCATCGCGGTCAGTGTTTGTGCAAGATCGATGGCGCTACGGGTGAGGTCCTTGTCTGCGAGCATGGTTCGCAGGGCGTATCCGGTCCTCGTCTTCTGGGACATTGCATCCCGCAGGGTGGGGTTCAGTTCGAGGTGGTGGTCGTAGAAGGGGCTCAGGTCGAAGATGGCCAGGTCGGGTTTGAGTAGACCTTGTGCTTGATTGAAGTAGCGGGCGTAGCTGGTGGGGTCGTCCCAGGGGGCTGGCCGATTACGCAGGAACACTGATTGCGCGTACTTGTGGTGATCGAGTAAAAGTGCCGTGGCGCGGCCCGAGGGTGGTGTGGCGATTGTGGTGAGAAGGCTGGTGGACATGATGGTCTTCCTCGGAGGTTGGTGCGACACCGCGCGGTGATGCTGGCGCCGACATGGTGCAGGGGTCGGCGGTGCATCACCGCGCGGTATCGGCAGGGTCAGGACTTGTGCTGGACTTCCTCGCCACACTTGACTTCGAGTTCACGGACTCGCTTGCTCAGTTCCTCGATCTTGAGTACGCGACGGTCTGGAATCATGATGAGGGGCAGATCCTCGAGCCGTGCGGTCACTCTCTCCGGCTCACTCTTACCCCAGTGAGTGGCAACGAGTTGGTCGTTGTCATCGCCCCAAGAACCGAAGTACAGCAACTCTTGTGGAGGTTCGGGCTTGACGAACTCGGCCACGAATTCCTTGTATGGCTTGCCCCGCTTCAAACGGTCCCGACGCATCCGTGCGCGCAGCGCGATTGTGTCTTCCTCGCGGACGACGAAGGTGTCGGGTTCGTAGACTATGCCGTACAGTTCGCCGGCCACCTTGTCCGAGATTCGTGCGAGCTGCAAATCTGCCATCACAAGCTCGGGATCGCGCTCGAGGATGTCGCCGTATCCGCCGCCGGAGCCTTGGCTGATCATGTACAGCTCGCCTTCTTTGGCGACGTCGAACTGGAGTCCCATGTGGCCGGTCAGATATTTGCCGCCCTCGTAGGGCTGTTCATTCATCACGCGTTCGATGGACAGGTCGAACTGTGACGGATCTTTGCGGATGATGTCGTAGATGTTGATGTTCTTGACCATCGACAACGGATAGGTCGGGCATCCGTAGCCACCGAACATTCCACTGACCGACGAGAATTTCGATCCGGAAGTCACGGTCATGAACCCCCAGCTGGGGGTGCCGCGTGAGGCCACGATCATTTCGTAGCCCATTCCGCCGCGGTACTTGCCGAAGCCCTGATTGTCCTTGACCAGCCGCTTGGAGACCAACTGCAGGAATGGTACCTCCTCTTCCATGACCTCCTGCTCGGCGATATCGGCCATTGCGCAGAACAGGGGAGCGACGCCATCTTCGCCGTCCCGGAAAGCCTTCGCGCCTCCGCCCATTCCGTTCAAGTCCGCACACAGGTTGCCCACTTGCTCGCTGTGCTGGGTGGTTCCGCCCCACAGGAAGTTGTTGATCTGGTTGAACCAGGGGGCGATGACGTTCGAGTACTTGGTGGGTGCGGAGAATTGCAGCTTGGCATACGCGGTTTGCAGGGCCGAGAAACCACGGAACGAAGCCTGCAAGGATTGACCGACGGGCGCGTCGTATCCAGCGTCGGCCCAGGTGTGCTCCTCCGAGATGACCTCGATGGGCGAGAGCGCGCCGGTGCTGCGCGGCAGATCCGGCCACCAGTACGACAGAATTGCTTGGGTCATGAACGACTTGGTCGACCCGAGTGGCGAATTGATGGCCCTGTTGAGGATCTCGGGGCCAGTGCCGGTGAGATCGACGATCATCCGGTCGCCTTTGATGGTGATCTTGCAGGCGAACTTGATCAAGATGTTCTCTTTGAGAGTGGAGTCGACGAACTGATTGAACGTGACCGTGCCGTCGGGTAGATCCGAAATGCGGCGCCGCACTTCGGCTTCGACGTTCTCAACCGTGCTCCGGAGGGTGGAGACGAACGCTTCCTCGCCGACCTCGTCGATCAGGCGGTTGACCGTGTCCATTACCCGGCTGACGGCGCCCATCTTGACCTTGATGTCGGCGAGCATCAGCTTGGGGTCACGGGTGGAGTGCTGGAGGAAAGTCAACAGGTCTCGGCGCAGGCGACCGCCTTCGACGATTTTGATCGGCGATGCGCGTAGCCCGTCATCGAAGGGAGTTTCGGATCCCGAGGGCATACCACCCGGCTCGCAAGCACCGTTTTCACCCTCGTGGATGGTGGCCCCCACCCAGGCGATGATCCGGTCGTCCCGCATGACCGGCACCAGCATCGACTGGTCGGTGTTGTGGACCATGCCGAATCGGGAATCATTGTGAAAGAAGCCATCTCCCGGCCGAATTCCTACGGTCGGTTCGTCTTTCCAGTTCTTCATGATGTAGCGAATCGGGTGATGCAGGACCGCGGAGAACGCGATGACGCCGCGGTTGGAAAGGTAGCTGACGTCGCCCTCAGCGGTATAGACGGCGACCGATAGGTCGGCCCACTTTGCGCCCGGCGCCGCGCCCATGCTCTCGCACATCTCGAATGCCTCGTCCAGCGAGCCGGCGAGACGTTTGCGGATTCGATCGGCCTCGATAGGATCCGTATCAGAGGTCATACAGTAGTTTTCGTGCGCTGTGCGTGCCGCGATCTGGTGGTGTCGCATGATCTCGGGATCGGGGCCGAGGAACAGGGTGGTCTCGTCCATGAACTTGTCGACCCACTGCTGCTCCTGTGCGCTGAGCTGTTGAGCGTCGTCGCGGTCCGTGGATGGTCCGCTGCTGCCGTTGTCCAAAATTGTCATGATGTTTGGCTCCTTAGAAAGAACTGGGGTTGATTCGACTGCTCGTCAGTCTTTGAGGAGCCAGACGGCACCTTGAACGGTCGGCTCGAGTCGCCAGCCCGGTTCGACGAGGTAGGTGGTGCTTTCCGTCGTCACGATTGCCGGACCGGCGATAACGTATGCGTGATTGAGAGCGGACTCGTCGTAGACCGGGGTCTGAACCGGCTCGTTGATGTCGGTGAAGTGCACTTTCCGATTGGTCACCGGCGCCGGGACCGCGCGCTTGCCGCCGGTGTCGATGGAATCGAATTTGACCACGTCGCCGTTGATGTAGGAGGCGACGCGCAAGGTTTGTACGCGAACTCCGGCTTCGGGAGCCTGGGTACCCTCGCCGTAGCGCTGGCCGAAGATCTCGGCGAAAGTCTTGATCAGGTACAGGACGTCGGCGACACCGTTGACTCGGTTGATGTCGAAGGACACGGCAGTGGTGACCAACTGATTGCCGTAACGCATGTCCATCTCGAGTCGGTACTTGACGTCGTCACGGTTGTAGCCTTGACGGACAAGATCTTCGGTGCCCTTGTTCTCGAGCTCAGAGATGTAGGAGTTGAGTTGCTCGTACTGATTGTAGAGAGTTCGCTCGCGTGGCTCGTAGAGAACGATGTAGGCACTTCGTTCATGGATGTGGAGCGGCTTCATGTTGCCCGCGCCCAGTGCGGAGAAAACCGAGGCGAACGGGGGGAAGAGAATCTTGTTGATGCCGGCCTTGGCGGCGATTCCGCACGCGTGCAACGGGCCGTTGCCTCCGTAGGCGAGCATGGTGTAGTCCTCGACAAGACCGCCCCGTGAGCGCAGTTCCTTCTCGATACCGATAGCCATCTGCTCGTCGACGGTGCGTTTGATCACCTTCGCGACATCTACGGCCTCCAGATCGAGTTCGTCGGAAAGGTTTTCGTCGATCGCATAGACGGAACGCTTCTTGTTGAGTGCGATGTAGCCGTTGGCATAGTTGTCGGGATCGAGGTATCCGAGCACTAGGTCTGCGTCCGTGACCGTGACCTGCAGGCCGCCGCGGTCGTAGCATGCTGGGCCGGGGTCCGAGCCTGCCGATTCGGGTCCGATCTGCACCGAATTGTGGATCCGGTTGTACGTCGCGATGGAGCCTCCGCCAGCGCCGAGGGTGTTGAGGTGGATCATCGGAACCGAGACCAGCCAGCGGCCGATGGTCGGTTGGAAATCGTAGTGACGAACTCCGCCTTCGGGGACTAGACCGATATCGAAGGATGTTCCGCCCATGTCCATCGATACGACGTCGCCGATGCCAGTGGTCTCCGCTAGGTGTTGAGCCCCTCCGACTCCCGCAATCGGACCCGAGTGAATGGTCTGCAACGCATCGGTCGAGTTCGGCTGGGCCATGCCGCCGGAATTGTGAATGACTAGCATCGGCTTTTCATAGCCGGAATCACGCAGATTGCTCGACAACTGATTGAGTGCGTGGAACATCGTCGCATGCAGGAAAGCATCGACAATTGTCGATGTTGCCCGGACGTACTCGCCTTTTCGGCCGGAAACCTGACTGCTGAGCAGCACCGGGATTGCTCCGAGTTGGTGCGTGGGGTATTCATCGAGGATGATCTCGAGGATCTGCTGCTCGTGGGCCGAGTTCTCGGTAGCGTTCGTCAGTGCCACGACAATGGCTTCGGCACCGTTATCCACCAACTCGCGCACCTGCTGACGAACATCGTCGACCATCAACGGGACCAGGATTTCGCCGACGGTGTCGACTCGTTCCTTGACCGATCGCACCAGATGACGCGGTACCAGAGGATCGGGGCGTTGGGCGTCCGCCATATCGCCCTGCTTGACGCCGTCGAGGCCTTCGCCGTAGCCGCGACCACGGGAAAGGTGGATCGTATCTTCGAATCCGTGTGTAACCAGGGCGGCGACTTTGGGGCCCTTGCCCTCGATGAGTGCGTTGGTGCCCAACGTGGTGGCGTAACGGACCGAATCGACCTCGCGGAGAGCGTCGCTGCGGCTCACTCCGGCGCGCGAGCACGCCAAGTCCAGTGCTTCATTGAAGCCGAGGGCCAGGTTGTGGTGGGTGGTCAGAGCCTTCGCTTCGACGTAGATGTCGTCCCAAACAAAGAAGCAGTCGCTGAATGTTCCACCGATATCAACGGAAATGCGTTTCATGACAGTAAATCTCCTTCGATCCGGTCTCAGTGCTGGGCGTGTGAGTGGGAGTGCGAATGCCGTGTTCGCGGCTCGGCGATCGCATTCTCGCCGGGCCCGTAGTTGACGAGGGTTTCCGGATCGCCCTCACGCTCGGCCCATTGCTTCTTGAGTGCGTCGATGTCCCAGATCATGTCGACGGTTGGCGGGTGTCCGGGCGGGGTGTACTCGGTTTCGATCTGTGTTCCGCAACCGGGGCAATAGAATTCGAGGATCCGGCAGAACAGCGGATCCGGCGCGAAGGTGTACTCGTATTTCTCCGGATCGAGAATCGACGGGTGAATGTCGCGGGGATCGCGGTCGTAGACCAGCGTGCCTTCTTTGTAGTTCCCTCGGGCATTGCCCAGATCGTGCTGGCAGACCCGGCAGAGCCACCGCTCGGAGTCGAGATCTATTGCAAGATATTCGGTCATGGGGATACGCATGATGTTCGCTACCTTCGTGTCGAGAAATATCGATGTGTTGGTTCGAGAAGAGATCGCGTACCGATTACGCGGTGTCGGTCAAGATGAGGTCGCCGGAGTTGGAGATTTCCAGCTCCCAGCCGGCGGGGACCTGAGCGGTGAAGAACTGTCCCTCCACGACGGCCGGACCGGATGCCACCGCACCGGCAGCCTGCTGGTCGAGCTGGTAGACCGGCAGATCCTCGACTGATGTCGCCGAGGTGCGGACCGATCGCGTCGCGGTCGAAACCGCCGGAGACTTCTTCTCTGGTGATCCGCCCTTGATCATCGAGTGCGGAAGCTCGCGCGTCGCCTTCAACGCCAGGATGGTTTTGCTCCCAGCTGCCGAGCTGACGTCGAGATCGCTGTCGAACTCGGCCCGGGTCGCGGTGCCGTCGGCATCCTCGACCAGCGATGCCCATTCCAACGAACAATCCGCTATGTCGTATCCCTCTTGGAACATGTCACGTGTTGCGCGCAAACGTAATTCGTCTATCGCTGCAGTGATTTGCTCGGGGGTGCAGTCGGTGATGTTGGCTTCGTAGGACTGGGCGATATCGGAGAAACTGATACCGAATGCGGAGAACACGGCGGCGAGTTTCGGGACCAGCACCCGCCGGACTCCGGCGATTCGTGCGGCATCACACGCACTCATGGGCCCGCCACCGCCGAATGCGGCGACCGTTGTCGTCTCCGGGCTTTCGACGGAAGAGGCAAATGATTCCGACACCTTCGCCGCGTAGGCGGCGGCCATTTCGATCAGTGCTTCTTCAACGGTGATTCCCAGTGGTTCGGCGATGCTCTCGCTGATGACCGCCCGGGAGCGTTGCGCGTCGAGGTACATTTCACCGTCGAGGTACGTGTCGGGATCGAGAACGCCCAGCAGCAAATTGACGTCGGTGATGGTCGCCTTCTTGCCACCGAAACCGAAGCACGCGGGGCCGGGGGCCGCTCCGACGCTTTCCGGGCCGACCACGATCTTGCCGTCCTCGACCGCGATGATGGAACTGCCGCCCACACCGGCGGACTTGACGTCACTGAGTTCGTAGGAGACCGGAACGCCGTTGATCCGGCCGCGGCGCTCGGTCGCGATGGTGTAATTCTTGACCGTTCCGACATCGGTGGTGGTTCCGCCCACGTCGATCATGAGCACATGGGGGAGGCCGTACGCTTCGGCGAGCGCGCGGGTTCCTTCGAGACCTCCACGCGGGCCGGAGGAATAGGTCTTGAGCGCCACGGATTTTGCGACGCGGGACGAGGCTCCGTCGTTGCGGTAGATGAGCAGGGGGTTCTTGATCTTGTAGCTGCGTAGCCGGCGTTCGGTGCTGTAGAGGAAACGCTCCACTGTGGGGTGGAGGAACGAGTTGATGATTCCTGACCAAATTCGGCGTGATCGCAATTCGTCGGAGGAGAATTCCCAGCTGAACAGAACGGGGACGGAACCGAGCAGATGGCGTGGGAAGCTCTCGAGGATGATCCGCTTGAAGAGTGCCTCACGGTCCTTGGACTTCGCGGCGAGGATCAGTCGTTCGGCACCTGCCGTGGTCAACCTGTTGATTTCCGCCACCAATGTAACGGTCAAGGCGTCGCCGACAAGTTCGTCCGATACCACCGAGCTACGCGGCCCGATCACGTCGTCGAAGAGTGATTCGGACTCTGTGTTGGTGCGAAGTTCGTCCACGATCGCAACATCGTCGACGATCAATCCGAGACGAGGCCCTTTCCTCTCCACGAGGGCATTGGTGCCTTGCGTCGAGGAATATCTGATGTGCTGAGTCGAATGCAGCAGACCTGCAAGGTTCTGCTCGCCATAGATGACCGAGGACACCTTGGTCATACCGTCGAACAGACACTGGGACAGATCGACCGGAGTGGTGAGTGTCTTCGTGAATGCGAATTCGGATCCACTGCCGACGCAGATGTCGGTCAAGGTTCCGCCGTTGTCGATGTTGATCAAACGCTCCACCGAGGCTCCTAGCATTGTCGAGAATGAATGAAACTAAAGTGATGGGCATCACTTCGATTGCGAACAGGGGAAAGCATCACATCGAGAGCGAGGGGGTGGAGTGTCCGACCTTGGGACACTCCACACCACCGCCTCCGGGTGTTTCCTGAATGCACGGATCACCCCGGGCAGGTGCGTAGCAGCGGTGGCGATTTAGCAGGTTGGAAACATGGAGGACGCAATGATGGGGATCGTCGACGACACGGACGGTGATGGCCGAAAGCGTGTGAGCCCCGGCAACCGGGACGCCCGATTGGGAGGGACAGACGAGTTCGTCGCTGCGTCCTGGCTCCGATCGCAAGCCGCCGGAGTTTCCCCCGAGGGCGGCGATATCCGGTACATCGGAGATGTCGACGTCGCATCGCGTCTGGTTCATTACGCCCAGCCTGTGCTCGAAAAGCTCATCGAATACACCGAGGATGTGCCGTTGAGCGTCGCGGTCTCGGACAACAAGGGGCGAGTGCTCTCCAGGCTTGACACCAACTCCACTATCGGCGCACTGGTCGACACCATCTCGCTGGCTCCGGGTTTCAGTTATGCCGAGAGTGAGGTCGGAACCAACGGAGTTGGAACTGTCCTCGAATCAGGGCGTTCAGTCCACATTGTCGGGGCGGCGCACTTTCACGAGCGATTCCAAAAGTATTCGTGTTCAGGCGCCCCGATTCGAGACCCACTGTCAGGCCATATCGAGGGTGTACTCGATTTGACCTGCCTGGTCGAGCACTCGACCCCACTGCTTCACAGTTTCGTTCGTTCCGCCGCATCGACGATCGAAACCGCATTGCTCAACGATCGAGAACTGAACCAACGTATCCTCTTCAATGCCTTCTCGAAAATGGAAGCAAAATCTCGCTCGCCACTGCTTGTTGCAGGAAAGAACGTCCTGATCTCTACCAGCAAAGCGCAGAAGCTCCTCGACGCCGCCGAACAAAGAATAATCGTCCAACATGCGCTGTATCTCGCGGAGCGGGCGACAAAAGCCACTGAAGAAATCGAGCTTTCTCCGCAGCGAATAGTCAAAATACGAACCACTCGAATTTCATCAGGAAAGTCTGTTGTCGGCGTCGGAGTGTCGATTTTGGATTTAACTACACTTGACGTAACTGTTCGCGAAACAGTCGCTGTAACGGTTCCTCAATTCAATGTGGTCAACGATTCATCGATGTGTGCTGGCCGAAATTCTGTTTCTGAACCATGCACTGAATTATCTTCGGTTTGGAAGAGTGTCACATCTTCAGTGAGAGATGTGGTGGAAAGAAAAGAGAGTGTCACTCTCATTGGCGAACGAGGAGTGGGAAAAGAAAAACTGATCAGGGACATGGTTCGTGAAGTGCATCCAGACGTTACTTTTATCGGCATCGAGCCAGGATTCCTTGCGAACGACGTGAAAACGTGCGCCAGTTCTGATGGGAGCAGAACCGTGTATCTTATTCTGCGGCATCCGGAACGGTTGACAGCTGACGAGATTCTTCTTATCAAAGAGGTGCTGTCCGAATTGAATTCACAGGAAAATCTTGTTGGAGTGGCGGCCATAGTCACAGAAGCGGAAAGTTCTGGGTCGAAAGAGAATCATTTTCATCGATCATTTCGTGGTATTTTCGGTCGATCAATACAGGTCCCACCGCTGCGGCATCGCACGAACGACCTTCCTTACCTTGCGCGGCACACGCTGAGTGAAATATCCGGTAACGGTGTCTCGGAGATAAGTAGCGACGCGCTCGAGAAACTATCCGCCTATTCTTGGCCGGGTAACATAACTGAACTACGCAATGTGCTTTTAAAGTGTCTGTCGAAAAAACCTTCTGGGATGATAGAGATGGAAGATCTTCCCACTTCCATTTGCCTGTCATCGATTCATGCTTCTGGAATTCTAGAACATGTGGAACGGGAGGCTATAGTAAAAAGCCTGGAAGAGAACGATGGAAACAGGATGCGCGCAGCAAAGAGTCTTGGAATTGCTCGATCATCCCTGTATCGAAAAATGAAAATGTACAAAATATGAAACGAGATACTTGTACGCTGAAGCCCACCTTTTATTATATTGCAAATATGGAAAATGAAGTAGGGTTGCGGGAAGCTGATGCATTTACCCCTGATTTTACGTTGCGAGATCAGTCTTCAAGAAAGGTGACGACACGGTCGATGCTGCGACGTATGGTCGCGCTGGCATACGTTGCCGCCTGGAACCAATGCCGGTAACCCCAGTGAGCTCAGGTGCGGCCCGCGTCCGTTTTCGGGCCCGAGCACTGGAGCGGTGAAGTGTTCACGATCGCGGCGGCATCGCTGATCCGAGGTGTCGACGAATCGGTATCGCCGGCAGTGGTGTCGATCAACAATCTCTCGGAGCGCTCACCGATGGCATGCTCGCTATCGAAGTTTCTGGCGCGACAAGTGTGCATTGATCGCCCAAGCAGGAGATAGCGAAATCTATTCTTTGGCAACGTATTTCACTTTCAGTGCCTGGTGTTACTGAACGGTTAGTTCGAGTCCCGCCGGGTCATGCTGCCGGAGTGGAGTGCCCACTGGCCGCGGTCGGTGACGCGGAGGCGATGCAGATGGAGCAACCGACGAAGACCCCACCAACAGCTACGGCATTGAACGCGTACGCGATCGAGTTCGCCTCGTATCCTCACAGATTACGCGGAGAAGGATGTGGCAAAGGCTGAAGGTGCGCGATGGGATCTGTCGGCCAAGCGTTGGTACGCGCCCCGAGTTGAGATGGCTGGTCTGTCGCGAATCACTGCACCTACTGCGCCTAGATGGCGCGATCGGATTGCCGCATGGTGTCGCGTACAGCATGGTCGTGCAGACGGCGACTCCCGCCGCCCGTTGACGAAAGGGCGCTGCGAACGGGCCGATCGCGATGGTCCCCATCGTCGCGAGCGCGCGGCGGTGGCTCGACGGTCGAGAGCTGTCGGACTGCGTCGATGACACACCGGTCCAGATACAGCGATGTCACCGGATGCAGAGCATCGCCGCGGTTGATAGCGCGGATCGCGGCGATGACCTGGTCGTGATCGGCCCCTTTGGCCGCAGCGATCCTGATGGGTCGACACCAGCGGCCACTCGCGGTCCTGGCCGCGGTGATCGGCGTCGTCGCAGTGAGTGTGCCACTCGGACTGGAGAAGGTGACGGGAAATGTTCAACCCCCGGCTTGTTCGGCTCTTCATGAGTGAACTTGTGGTCCATGAGATCGCTCGCGGCGGGGCTGATGTTGTGGCCGAACACGTGTGTTTCGCGGAAGTCCTTTCGCGTCAAAAACTTTCACGAGCGCGATGTTCCCATGGCAAACGCCAGGGAACGCGGGCGGATCACGAGTCTGCGGACAGCCCGGTGTTATTGCTGGTGCGGTGAGCCCGGGCGTAGGCGGATGGGGTGGTGCCGAAGACACTTCGGAACGCTGTGATGAATCCGCTAGTGGTGCTGTATCCGGTGCCGGCGGCTATGGTAGCCACCGACTTTCCGGCGGCGAGCGCTTCGAGGGTGGAGTGTATGCGAGCTCGCGTTCGCCATTGCGTGTAAGAGAGTCCGGTCTCGGCGGAGAAGGCACGCATTAGTGTTTTCGTGCTGACGCCGGTTTCGTGTGCCCACTGCTGCAGGGTTCGGCTGTCTGCGGGGTTGTCGAGGATCGCGGCTGCGATGGCTCGTGCGCGCCGATCGAGGGGGAGCGCGAGAATGTCCTCGCGTTCGGGGGCGTGTTCGAGTACCCCGAAGAGTGTCTGAACGCATTGTTCACGATGTTTGTCGCTGACCGTGGTCTCGGTGAGGTAAGTCAGCAATTCGGTCGCCAGTGGGTGTGCGGTGACGACAACCGGACGTTGCCAGCGCTGTCCACCAGGTGAAAGGCCGGGATGAACGTACGCGCTGACGAGCGTGCCGGCGGTCATAATTGTCATCTCGTGTACGAGGTAGCTCGGTAGCCAGATCATGTGTTCGGGATGCAGGTGCAGTCGCCGGTTGTCGACGTCGATCTGCATGCGGCCCTGGCGCATCCATGCGATCTGATGCTCGCGGTGTCGGTGGGCACCGAACGAGGTCACCGTGTCGACGTTGTGCTCGAATACATGGAAATTATCAATAGTCCTTTTCGGCGTATTCATTGTCTCTGAACTCGCCCTTTCCGTAGTGAGATACCTCCAATGAGACAGACCTTGTGTCTTGTCGGGAGCATCTGTGTCTCCTTCGAGGCATAGCGCCAATGGCATGGCAAGGCTAACCTCAAGCTGCCGCGGCGGGGTTGTCGACGGGCTGTTCAGGCATTCGCTTTCCTACAAACATTGAGGACTCAACACATGTTCGGCGTTCATCAGGGACGATTCGCGCTGCGAGGCTTACGCGAAAAAGGACTCGCCTTCGCGGCGGTAGGAATGGCGTTGTCCGTCGTGGCGGGATGCGGTTCCGCACCAGTGGAGACGGATCAGGCAATCGATCTGACATCCGATCCAGCAGCATGCGCGGACGGCGACGCCACGCCCGCGATCGATCGAGCATCCGGGCCGTTCACCTTCACCGACGGTCGCGGACGCACCATCGCGCTGGATCGTCAACCCGAGCGCATCATCGCCGATGAGGAATCTGCGGCAGCGCTCTACTCGTACGGCATCAAGCCGATCGCGATCTGGTCCACCACCCCGATGGACAAGAGCCCGATCCTGCAGTGCCTGGACCTGACAGGGGTGCAGTCGGTGGGCGAGGCCTGGGGGTCGATCAGCGTCGAATCTGTACTCGCATTGGTTCCTGATTTGATTGTCGGAGAATATAATCCGCGATTCGAGCAATTCGGTAAGCTGACAACAAAAGGCGACACCACGAAGTCGGATGTCCTCGACAGCGCCGCCCCCACCCTCGGTGTCACGCTCGAGACGACGTCGACCGAAAAAACCATCGACAACTACCAAGAATTGGCTCGAGCGCTCGGTGTGAACATCGATGGTGGCCGTCTGGCAGAAATCAAAGCCGACTTCGAGGCGGCAGTGGAGAATTTCCGGCGGGTCGCAGCCGACAAGAAGGACGTGATCGGGATGGGTATCTGGCCGCTCGATGTTGCCTACGTCCTGGACCCGACGGCAGATCCAGACTTCAGTGACTACGTCAGCTGGGGACTGGCGATGTACCGGCCGGAAGCCACGGACGACGGTTACTGGAAAAAAATTTCTTGGGAGAACATCACCACCGTCGACGCGGATTTGATGTTCGTCTACCACGACGTCGCGAACGCGGCCGATGTCCAGCTGTCCGAACTCTCCGACCAGTACCCCACTTTCGGCACCCTCTCGGGTGTCGACGCCGGACAGATGGTGCTCTGGGACTACGGCGCCAACAAGAGCTACCCGCGCTACACCAAAACCATCAATGCGTTCGCTGATGCTCTGAGCAAGTCAGAACCAGTGATCCCCGCCGACCAGTAACGCCGCACAAGCTCGATGTGGTCGTCCCTGTCCAGAATCTGGGCGGGGACCGCATCACCGATAAAGGAGGAGTCGCGAAAGGTGCCCGATCCAGCGCCCTGCGACGACGCAGCCCGTAACGCGACACCTCTGCTCAGTGAGCTGAAACGACGGGGAGCTCGCCAACAAGTGTTGCACTACTGCGACATTGAGCTACTCAAGAAGAACTTTCGTGCGTTGATGGAGGCATGCAAAAGTGTCTTCGATGGTTGCGGTCGATCAGCGGACGCCGTAGTGGCGCATGGCGTCAGAGACCCGACGTCGGCCCGTTCGGGCGGTCAATCCCAGGGCTGTCGACGCGGATTCCATCGTCATTCCCGAGTTCATCAGTCGCAGGATGGGATCCCACGGGTGCTCCCAGGTGTGGTTGTGTCCGGTGACGGGTACCGCCTCTTCCCAGAGACGGTGGTAGATCCAGGTCATGAGTTCCGCGAGCGCCGGGGACTGGATGGACATGACGCTGCTGGGCCAGGCTTCTCCCCAGGTGAACGGGATGCCGATGCTCGAGTGGTCGAGCACCCAGAAGAAGCTCGGCAGGTTCGAGTGCATCCGAACCTGGGAGCCCGCGTTGATTTCGTGCGCGATCTGGTTGCGCCCCAACTCGGTATTCGCATCGACGGTGCTGACCAACAGGCGGATGTCGTGGTCGGGTCCGGAGTTGTCGTCCCAGTACGAGCCGTAGTCGGCATCGCGCAGGACCTTGTACAGGGGTGCGTTGTCGGGCATGCAGGCGTAGGAGGTGCGGGGCTTGGAGCGTGCGGCCTGCAACCGGTACATGTCCGGGGCGGCAAACGGGCCGTGCATCACGTCGATGGGCAGTCCGTGGACGTCGGTGTCGCCGTGCTCCCAGGCTCGAAGGAGCTTCGGAAGAGTTCGGAGCATTCCCTGGGTTTCGGCGATGCTCGTCTCGAGATCGTGCGATGACTGTACGCGGATACTTACCTAGCGATCAGGCTAGTGTCCTGCGCCGGTATTAAGCTTCCGATATGGCTCTTGGAAACGGGTTGGTCGCTCGCATCGAGCGGACCGTGGACTTCTACGGTCCCGGCCGTCCGATTCCGGCAGACGAGATTCACGCGCGATTGCACGCGCTCGACATCGCCCCGGACAAAGACTTCACCGAGTTCGTGGGACGTTGGGGTGGATGCTTCGTGGGCGTGTCAGTGCACGCATGGGACAACGCCGAGCTTATCGGTCGTGAGACATGCATCGAGCTGACCATTGAGGCGCGTGACGCATACGGTGCCCTCATCGACGGGGTGGTGTTCGCTGACGACGGGTCGGGGAATCCGATCTGGATCGCTGCGGACGGAAGCGTGTGCTTGGTCGACCATGACAACGGGAGCACAGTTGTCCGACTGGCTGCCAGTTTCCGCACGCTGTTGGAGGAGAACGTCGACGACTGACTTCGTGGCAAGGGTTCAATTCCAACGAGCGCACAGCCTAGAAAATGTTCTGGTAACCACAACTTGGGCAGGTGATGTAGGCATCTGCGTTGTCACGGTCTTCCCAGGCCGCGGTGAAATAGCCACTTTTCATGGGCGTGTCGCAGCCCGTGCAGCGACGCTCGGTTTGTGGACCTTGCTCTGAGAGCAAGCGCTGGTCGAGACGATGAAGGTCGTAGATTCGCTCGGGTGAGGACGAGCGGGAACAGCAGGGGCACCGTTGGTGTTCCCGCCCCACCGGCATCATCCTGTGGCGTGCGAGAATCACTTATCGACTGCATTTGGGAATCGACTTTCGGAACGACCTGGTCGAGCCTCGGTTAGAGCCAACTTGCGACTCCTTGGTCAGGAGGCACGCGCTGGAAGCGCCAGGAGTGTGCCATCGCTGCGCTTCTTGATCTCGATTACAACATCAGCGCTCGGGGAGCTTGCGCGGTGAGCGGGGGCGAGTGCATGCAGACGGTATGACGTTTCCAGCAGGCTGTCGACCTGCTTCCTGGTCATCACCTTGCCGATGAGCCGTTTAGGTGAGCGCAATTCGAGCGCAGACAGCCGTCGCAGGACGTTCTCCACCCGGCCTTCCAGGACGGCGACCCGGTGCTGGTCGTCTCGGAGACTCCGTACGAAGTTCTCGAAGGGATTGGCCTCATTGCTTTGGCCGACCTCAACGCCCTGCAGAATGACAACCCGGCGCTTGAGCGCGATCGCGAGCGCAGCCAACTATAGATGGGCGCGAAACTCACCGCCGTCGCCCGTGACTCCGGGGAATGCCACTTCCATACCCTCATTTTCGAGCTCGAGGCAGCAAGTCGAATCGCGAACATCGCCGCTCAGTTCGTGTGCTCACCATGAGAGATCGAGCGCATGGTCGTTGTGGGTACTTGACGGAAAGGGCTTTGAGCTGCTCGGAGGGTTTGAACGATTTCGATTCGCGTTGCTTCCGTCGCCCTGCTTGCATCGCGCTTTCGCAATTCTGCGCGTCGTTTGGCTTGTTCCGAGCGCCGAAGGCGATCATGTTCGAGCCTTTGTTCCGTCGGCGAGATGGCAGTTCAATCTAGTTGGGTCGTTCGCCAGCGCAGGAAAGCGCTTGGTCGTGGGATGTGGTTGGGCCAGGTCCAGCCTCGTTGTTTGGTGTCTGTGGTGAGTTGGTGTGCGATGTCGCGGCCGGTCCATCGGGTGGTGTCGATTCCGGTTTGTTGGAGGGCGTCGCAGATTGTTCCGATGTGGCCGGCTGGTTTCAATGCTGTTGCGTGAGCGATGAGTTCGGCTGCTGCGCGTTGGAGGTGGAGGGGTCGGGGAGTGGTTGTTGGTTGGTGTGGTGTCTTGCCCGCGTGTGCTTGTGTGCGCGTTGGTGAGATCTTGAAAGCAAGAGCTTTAAGTGCAAATCCCCCCGGAGGGGGATAGGGGGTCACGGTGGCTGGATTGTGGATGGTTCCGTGTGGTGGTTTTGGATCGGTATGCGTTGGTGCGCAGTGTGGCTCTGGAGGGTTTTCTGGGTTTTGTGGAGGGAGGGGTGACGGTCGTGGCTACCGGGCGGGGTGTGGTGAGCGTCCAGGTGGAGGCTGCACGGAGTTGGCGGTGGCCGTGGTGTGATTCTGCGGCCATAGCTTCCAGCCGACTGAGGTAGCGACCGCGAGCGAGTTCTACTGCGACTCCGAGTGCGGTGAGGACTCGTCGGGCGCGTTTGGCGGTGGAGGTGCTCACTCCTGCACGGTGGGCGATGGTCTCGCGTGAGGCGGTCACTGAGCTTCCGGTTGCGCTTTAGGCGAGGGAGGCGTGGATGACGGAGACGGCGAAAACAGTTTCGGTGCTGATGGTGTGTTTTGTGCAGAGTGTCGTGCCGGAGGGGGAGTTGAGGAGGGTGCGGACTTGGTGTTGCCAGTGTGTGCGGCTGGTCCAGTTGGGGGTACGGCTGTAGGTGCCGTCGGGGATGGGGAGGGACCAGGAGTTTCCGCGTTGGTTGCTTGCACGGTTGAGTGTTTCGATGCGGGTGACGTTTTCGGTGGCTTGTTGTACGGCGTGTGCCCATTCGTCGTCGGAGATCCCCGACATCGACGCGAGGAGTGCCCACATTGATCCATCGCTGAACTTGGCAGTTCGAATCGAGTTCGGCGACGCGATCGTCAGAGCCTCTGTCGCCGATTGTGTACATCCCGATTGTTGTGGCGGTGAGTCCGGACAGCTCGGAAAGGCCGCATCGGTGGGTGTGCACAGAGCGTCGAAGCCGCGGAGATCGATGGTTCGCCGAAGGAATGTGCGTGCAGGAGGGGATACTCGACTCACCGGAGATCGGCGACAACGAGCAGGAAGTGACGAAGCGATGGCGAAGAGTGATCCCGAAAAGCAAGGCGCAGACTCCCCGTCTCAGTTGATCGACAAGCGAATCGAGGAACTCGGAGACTGGCGGGGCGAGACGCTCTCGCGGATACGTACCCTGATCAAAGAGGTGGATCCGGATGTAGTGGAGGAATGGAAGTGGCGGGGAGTCCCTGTGTGGTACCACGCCGGAATGATCTGCACCGGTGAGACTTACAAGAGCGCAGTCAAGGTGACTTTTGCCAAAGGCGCATCACTCGAGGACACCTCAGGCCTCTTCAACTCCAGCCTCGAGGGCAATACGAGGCGGGCGATCGACTTTCACGAGGGTGAAGCCGTCAACGAAAAGGCGTTCAAGGCACTCGTTCACGCCGCGATTGCCTTGAACACCTCGAAAAAGTGACTCCCTGTCAGAGCTGATGCTCAGCGAGGTCGAACGCGCTGAGTAGCGTGCGGAATTTTGTACTGGTCTCTCGCAGTTCGGTTTCAGGATCGGAAGTAGCGACGATGCCGCCGCCGGCGTACGCCCGCGCGGACAGACCGTCTGCGGCGATCTCGGCGCAACGAATGGCTACCATCCACTCGCCGTCTCCGGTGCGGTCGCACCAGCCGACCGCACCGGCATAGAACCCGCGATCGCCCTCGGTTGCGGTGATGTGCTCACGTGCAGCGTCCGTTGGTGTTCCGCAGACAGCGGGAGTCGGGTGCAGTGCCATTGCCAGTTCGAGAGAGGTCAGGCTCGGGTCGGTCAGGACACCTTCGATCTTGGTCCCGAGGTGCCACAGTTGCGGTGTCCGAAGCAGTTCCGGAGCACTGGGTGCAGTGAATGACGTGCACAGCGGTCCGAGTATTGTGCTGATGGAATCGACGACAAAAGCGTGTTCGGTGAGATCTTTGGTCGAAGCGCGGAGTTGCTCGGCATTCGCCTCGTCCTGATCCGAATTCGGTTGCCGTGCAATCGAGCCCGCCAACGGGTGGCAGGTGACGATGTCGCCTCGCCGCTCGATCAGGACCTCGGGTGTCGAGCCGACCAGCGAACGTCCGCGGTACCCGCCACCGGCGGGGGACAGGTCGACGCAGAAGCCGTTGTGCGCGTGGTCGAGTGCAATCAGTTTCTCGGCCAGAGCGGAGGGGGAGATCGCAGCCTCGGCTTCGATGGTCAGTGAGCGTGCGAGGACAACTTTGTCGAGCTCGCCTGCTCGGAGACGGGCGATGGCGCTGCGGACCCTGTCGGTGTGGATCTGCGGGCTCGGTTCGAATCCGGCTACCCGCGAAGAGGGGAGTGCCGGAACGTTCGAGTGATATAGATCACCGCGGACACGCGTGAAACTCAGCGGCGCAGTAAGGGCGGACGGTGTCTCCGGGGAGAACGGCAGGGCGCCGACGACCGAGTCGATGCGCCCCGTTTTGAGGGCTTCAGCCGCGTCGAAGGCTGAGTCGAATTCTTCGACTACTCCCGAAGTGCGGATTGACGTTTCCCTACGTGAGAGCAGGAAAACGGAGTCCGTTCCATCGTCAGTCCGGTTGTTGCGCAACGGGAATTCGGATACTTCGGCGAGTGCTGACATGGACACCCTTCCAGTTCGACAGTTTGCTTGTTATGTTGAGGCTAGCCTTAGTTCGGGTGAAATTGTGTCGTGAACGTCTGGGTTGTGTACTTCCGTGCCGTTATGGTTAGGCTGGCCTAAAATCAAGGCGTGCGGACGGGGTCGACACGAGGGTGGGTTGGCTCGATCTGAGCGCGTCGACCACTACTCGAGGAGACCGATGAGCAACACCGTGGACCGTGACCAGATCGTGCGCGACGTCGCCGAGGTTCTGTCGATGAGGGCAGAACAACTCGGCGACGACGCGGACCTGGGTGACGAAGGACTGGACTCGGTTCGCTTGATGACGCTCGTCGAACGGTGGCGGGGAGCGGGCGCGGATGCCGACTTCGCGGAGTTGGCAGAAGAGCCCACGATCAGTGCCTGGGTTCAGGTCCTGTGCCCGCAGTGAGCGAGTGCCGAATCGCCGTGGTCACCGGTGCTGCGGCGGGGATCGGCGCCGCAGTAGCCCGTACCCTTGCGTGCGACGGTTATTCGCTGGCGCTTCTCGATCGCGACAACGTCGAATTGAAGCGGGTAGCCGCGGAAATGGCAGAAACCATCGCCGATAGCGCCTCGATCGAGTCCCACGTCGTGGACGTGACCGACCGGCAAGCAGTCGATGCAGCAGTTGCCTCCACGATAGACAGGTTCGGCCGGATCGACGCGCTCGCGCACGTCGCCGGAATACTCGACACCGGATCGGTGCTGGACTCTGATCCCGATCAGTGGCGGAAGATCTTTGGCGTCAACGTCTTCGGTTTGCTCAACGTGCTGCAAAGTGTGGGACTGGAAATGCGTCGTCAGCGGACCGGGTCGATCGTGGTGGTCTCGTCGAACGCGGCCGGTGTCCCACGTATCGGGATGGGTGCTTACGGTTCGTCCAAAGCTGCTGCCACCATGTTGGTTCGAACCACTGGACTGGAGTTGGCCGCCGACGGGATTCGTGTCAACGTGGTCGCTCCTGGGTCCACCGACACCGCAATGCAGCGTTCGTTGTGGTCGGACCCCACCGACGATTCGGGTGCCGACGCGGTCATCGAAGGCAATCTTGCGAACTATCGCCTGGGCATTCCGCTCGGAAAACTGGCCACCGCCGACGATATCGCGGACTCGGTGCACTTCCTGCTGTCCGACCGGGCGGCCCACATCACCATGCAGGCGCTGTACGTCGATGGTGGAGCGACGCTCAAAGCGTGAGACGTATTTGCTGACAGTACTTTCGAACAGGAGTCACTTGCATGACCTCGAGGATCGCTCGCGAGCCCTTGGCACCCGTCGCACAGTATCCACCCGATTTGGTGACGCATTATCGGGAACGAGGCTATTGGACTGACGAGACGCTGGCCGGATTCGTCACGGCCGCGGCCGCACGGCATCCCGACAACGAAGCGGTGGTCGGCAGCGATGCCTCTGGCACACAGACACGGCTGACGTACTCCGACCTCGATCGTCGCAGCTCGGCCGTGGCCGGAGGCCTGTCCGGCTTGGGTGTTCGCGCCGGTGACCGGGTGCTTCTGCAGCTGCCGAACATCGTGGAATACGTCGAAGCATTGTTCGGTGTGCTGAAGCTCGGCGCCCTGCCGGTATTCGGGTTGCCGGCGCATCGCCGAACCGAAATCGGATACTTCTGCCAGTTCGCTGATGTCGCTGCCTATATCGTCGCCGACCGGCATGGCGGGTTCGACTACCGCGCGCTGGCGCGTGAGGTGAACGAAGGCCTCGAGACTCCGCCTGTTGTGATCGTGGCCGGTGACCCCGAAGAGTTTGTCGGTTTCGATTCGCTGCGCGGATACGAGGTTTCCGTCCTTGCCGATGTCGATCCGTTGTCGGTCGCCTTTCTTCAGCTTTCCGGTGGCACGACCGGTGTTCCGAAGCTGATTCCGCGAACGCACGCCGACTACCTCTACTCGGTGCGGGCATCCAACCCGATCTGCGGCGTCGACGACTCGACGCGCATGTTGGTGGTTCTTCCTGCAGCGCATAATTTTCCGATGAGTTCGCCGGGCATCCTGGGTGTTTTCCACGCGGGCGGCTCCGTCGTTCTAGCGCCGGACACCATGCCCTCCACAGCTTTCGGTCTGATCGAATCAGAGCGAATCACGCACGCTTCTTTGGTACCACCGATCGCGTTGGCCTGGATGGCAGCCCCCAGCAAGGCAGATCACGATCTGTCGAGCTTGCGGGTTCTCGGCGTTGGCGGAGCGAAGTTCAGCGCCGAAGCCGCTGCGCGGGTACCCACGGAGCTGGGCTGCACCCTCCAGCAGGTGTTCGGGATGGCCGAGGGGCTGGTTAACTACACCCGCCTCGACGACACACAAGAATTGATCGTCAGCACGCAGGGCCGGCCCATTTCACCCGACGACGAGGTTCGTGTGGTCGACGACGAGGGCACTCTCGTCGAGCCCGGAACCACGGGGCACTTACTGACGCGGGGGCCGTACACGATCCGTGGCTACTACCGGGCGGAAGCGCACAATGCCGAGGTCTTCGACGCCGAAGGTTTCTATCGCACCGGCGATCTGGTCAGCGTCACCGACACGGGTCACCTGATAGTCGAGGGTCGCGCAAAGGACCAGATCAACCGCGGCGGCGAGAAGGTGGCCGCCGAGGAGATCGAGAACCACCTGCTCTCGCATCCTGCTGTCCACGATGCGGCCGTCGTCGCTGTTCCCGACGAGTACCTGGGCGAGCGAACCTGCGCCGTTCTGGTGATTTTGGGAGAAGTGCCGACTGTCGGCGAGA
This sequence comes from Rhodococcus sp. GB-02, assembly GCF_053470465.1. Taxonomy (NCBI): domain Bacteria; kingdom Bacillati; phylum Actinomycetota; class Actinomycetes; order Mycobacteriales; family Nocardiaceae; genus Rhodococcus; species Rhodococcus sp. GB-02. Next base: position 637,012 of record NZ_JBPUKE010000003.1, on the reverse strand, counting down.
TCAAGCGATACATACGAGGCCGAGGCGTTGCGGCGTACAAGGTTCCGGATCGAGTGGAGTTCGTGACCGAGTTCCCCGTCACCGGCGTCGGAAAGACCAGCAAGGCGGCCTTGCGCCGTGTTCTCAGCGAATCGATTGCGGCGCAGACTCTGTCGAGTTGATCGGTTACCACCCCACATTTTCGAGGAGATTCATCATGGCGCTACCCACAGCAGTCCGATACGAGATGCCCACCGAGTTTCCGCAGAATCGGGTCGACTGGACTCTTGATCCTTCCCGAGCGGTGCTGCTTCTGCACGACATGCAGGAATATTTCGTGAACGCGTACGACCGAAGCGTCGACCCGCTCCAAACCGTGGTTCCGAATATCGACCGGCTTCGTTCGTCGGCGCGAGCTGCCGGAATCCCGATCGTCTACACCGCGCAACCCGGTGATCAGGATCCCGAGGAGCGTGCGTTGCTGTCGGATTTCTGGGGACCGGGACTGAAGGCAGATCCCGCTCACACCGACGTGATCGCCGAGTTGGCTCCGCATCCGGACGACGTGATGCTCACAAAATGGCGCTACAGCGCCTTCATCAAAACGGATCTGCGTGAGCGGCTGCGCGAGAGTGGGCGTGACCAGCTGATCATCACCGGAATCTATGCCCACATCGGTTGCCTGACTACCGCTTTGGACGGGTTCATGCAAGACGTGCAGATCTTCTTCGTGGGCGACGCGGTGGCCGACTTCTCCCTGGACGAGCATGTCGGTGCCCTCGAGTACGCAGCCGGGCGCTGCGCCTCGGTCACCCGAACCGATGACCTGGTCAAGGCGATGAGCGCGGAAACGGTTTCGGCGTAGTCGTGAACGGCGACGGGGTGATAATCGTCGCCGTATTGTCAGGTGCGTGAAGACATTGTTGGTGGTTCACCACTCGCCCTCGCCGACAACCCACGAATTGTTGGATGCAGTCCTTGCCGGTGCTCGCGATCCGGAGATCGAGGGTGTGGAGGTGAAGGTGGTGCCGGCGTTGGCGGCGACGGTGCCCGACGTCCTTGCTGCTGACGGCTATCTTTTCGGTACCACCGCCAATTTCGGTTACATGTCGGGTGCGCTCAAGTACTTTTTCGACACCACGTACTACCAATGCCTCGGTGCGGTGTCGGATCGGCCGTACGGCCTGTGGGTTCACGGCAACAACGACACTGCTGGTGCCGCGTCGTCGGTGCGCAAACTCGCGACAGGGCTCGGGTTGGTCGCGGTGGCGGATCCGCTCGAAGTGACTGTCAGCGTGGATAAATCTGTCCGCGACGGTTGCTATGAACTGGGCGGAACCGTCGCAGCAACGCTGATGGACTAGCTTTCACATTCTCGTTTCGGTTCACGAAACAGAGTGTCCAGCAAGCGGTTGTAGCAGCGCGCGTCCTCTGGTGAACGCGTCGGGAGCCGCCGGTTTTCGGGTCACCGGCGAGGCGGATTCCCCGATTCATCGATATTTAGTTTAGGCTACCCAAAACAATGTTAGGTCACCCTTGGGTGACGTGTGTCCACAGACGAGGGGATCAGTGTGAGCGTTCTTCCAGGTTCGAACTCCGGAGCGGCAAACGAAGCTACGTTTGCTCTCACAGGAGCTCAACTCGGGATTTGGAACGCACAGAGGCTTGATCCCGAATCTCGGAGCTATCTCGTCGGTGAGGTTCTCGAAATCTCGGGCGACGAACCGATCGACACCGAACTTCTGCCGGCCGCCATCAGGGCGACGATCGGCGAAGCCGAGACCATGCGGTTGCGGATGATCGAGACGGCGGACGGCCCGCGTCAATACATCTCCGACGAGCCGGTTGGCGTCATCCCGATCACCGACGTCCGTGACGAGCGCGATCCCGTAGCCGTGGCGCACGCACTGGTCGACGCCGAGCGCAGCCGGGCGTCCGAGTACTGCCGCTTGATGGTGGAGCGCCCGCTGTACACGTACTCGCTGATCAGGCTGAGCGATCGCGAGATCTGGTGCATCCAGCTCTATCACCACCTGATCGTCGACGGATACAGCGCAGCCATGATTTCGCGTCGTGTCGCCGCGCACTACACGGCCGCGAAGAAGGGAACCGAGGTCGCGCCAACGCGATTCGGCTCTATGTCCGATCTGGTCAGCGAGGACGAGGCGTACCAGGCGGGCGAGCAGTTCGCGGAAGATCGTGACTACTGGCGTGATGTCCTGACGCCGTTGCCCGCGTTGGACGGACGTGGCCAGCAGGTCGCCGGTCCGGCGGAACGAACGATCCAGGTTCGTGAGGTCATCACCGCCGACGCCCTCGGCCGCCTCAAAGAGGTGGCAGACGCGACGGGAACAACGTGGGCCGAAGCGCTGATCGCCTGCTACGGCGCGTTTCTCCACCGGTTGCTCGGCGAGACGGATGTTGTCATCGCGATGCCACTCATGGCGCGCGTGGGGCGCACGGCACTCAAGACGCCCGCCATGGCAGTCAACGTTCTGCCTCTCCGGTTGACGATTCGCAGCCACGATCGACTCGGTGACCTGAGCAAGCAGGTGGCCGCCACGATGAAAAGCCTGCGCGCACACCAGCGCTACCGCGGTGAGAATCTTGCTCGGGACCTGGGCGTCGCCGGCACCGGCGCACTGCTTCACGGGATCGGAATCAATCTCAAGGCTTTCGACTTCGCCCTCGATTTCGCCGGCGCTGTGGGTGTACTGCGTAACGTCGCCGGGGGGCCGCCGGAGGACCTGGGTTTGACGGTGACGCCCATTGCGGACGGCGAAGTTCTACTCGGATTCGAAGTGGACGCGCGTACCAATACTCGGGAATCGGTTCAGCGTCGCCTCGCCGGTTTCGTCAGCATCGTCAACGCGATGGTCGGGGAGGGAGATCCTGCCGTCGGACAGGTGGAGATGATGCCTGCGGCCGAAGCCGCGCGGATTCTCGCCAGCCGCGAAACTGCACCGTTGCCCGGCTCTGTCGAACTCGTTCCCGACGTGTTCGACCGCATCGTCGTCGAGCACGCGGATGACACGGTTCTGGTGTGCGGTGAGGAACGTCTGACAGGCGCAGAACTCGGTGGCCGCGTCCACAAACTCGCCCGGTTGCTTCGGGCTCGCGATGTCTGCCCGGACGACATTGTCGGACTTGCACTTCCGCGTACCTCCGAGATGGTGGTGGCTCTGCTCGCGACATTGAACGCGGGCGCAGCGTACGTGGCCTTGGATCCGCAGCACCCGGCTGAGCGATTGCGGGACTTGGTCGACGACGCGCAACCGAAGGTGGTGCTCACCACTTCCACACTGGCCGGGAAACTCGTCGGAGATTCGCGGCCCGTCCCGCTCGTACTCGATTCCGACGCCGTGCGAGAAGAACTCCGTGCCAATTCCGAGCTTCCCCTCGAACTCGGTGAACTGGCGACACCGCGGCACGGTGATCACCTGGCGTACGTCATCTACACCTCTGGATCGACCGGCAAGCCAAAGGGTGTGTTGGTCAGAAGTGGTGGATTGGCGCATCTGCTTCACCACCACTGCGCCACTATGTACCGGGAAACTGCCGAGCGAGTCGGAAACCGGCAACTGCACACCGCACACACGGCGTCGTTCGCCTTCGATGCGTCTCTCGATCAGCTGTTGTGGCTGCTGTGTGGTCATCGGGTGCACGTATACGACGAAGAACTGCAGAAGGATGCTGTTGCCCTGGTCGCGGCGTTCGAGCGAGATTGCGTCGACGTGGTCGACACGACGCCGTCGATGGCGGCAGCGATGGTGGACAACGGATTGCTGCGCACCCAGCGACTGCACCTGCTTGTCATGGGCGGCGAGGCGGCACCGCCCGCACTGTGGGACGCGATCATCGAATCCGGCGTTCCCGCTCGAAACCTCTACGGCCCAACCGAAACGACGGTCGACGCGATCGCGACCACGGTCGAAGGTGCCGGACCGCGTATCGGGTACCCGCTCGCGGGAACCCGTGCGTACCTGCTCGACAGCGCGCTCGAGCCGGTCGCCGACGGTGAACGAGGTGAGCTCTATCTGGCCGGACCGCAATTGGCCAGGGGATACCTCGGTCGCGCCGGAGCGACCTCCGAGCGTTTCGTCGCAGATCCTTTCGGGGCTCCGGGAGATCTGATGTACCGCGCCGGGGACGTCGCGCGCTGGGTACCCGGGCGCGGATGCGACTTCATCGGTCGTAGCGACAAGCAGGTGAAGATTCGCGGACATCGTGTCGAGTTGAGCGAGGTCGAGGCAGTTCTCGGATCGGTGCCCGGAATCGGCGCGGCTGCCGCGCTGATCCGTACGGATGGAGGACGGCCCAGTCTGGTCGGCTACGTTGTCGCCGCTGTCGGCGCGGCGCTTCCGCCGCAGGAAGAGCTACGCCGAGACCTCGCCGGTCGCGTACCGGATCATCTGGTTCCGGCCGCAATCGTCGTTCTGGACGAACTACCCGTCACGGTGAACGGAAAGCTCGATCGTGCGGCACTACCTGCGCCGGCTACCGAATCGGAAGGTCGCGCTGCATCCACACCGCGCGAGGAAATCCTCTGTGACGTGGTGGCCGAGGTGCTCGGCCGCGAACGCGTCGGCGTGGACGAGGACTTCTTCGGCCTCGGTGGTGACAGCATCACGGCAATCAGTGTCAGCAGTCGCCTGCGGGTGCGTGGTCTGATCGTTGCTCCCAAAGAACTACTGGCACAGCGAGATCTGGGAACCATCGCCGCTGCGGCGCGTGAGATTGCCGATGACGCCGACGCCGTAGCCTCGGTTGCGGACGTGGCGACCGGCACCGTGATCGCCCCGCCGATCGTTCGAGCACTGATCGACAAAAATCCGACAGACGAGGCAATCGCGGGCTACGCGCAGTGGACCGCAGTGCGAATCGACGACGGCATTTCACTGGGTGACCTGCAGTCCGGCGTGCAGACGATCCTCGATCACCATGACGCTCTACGTCTGCTCCTGCGCCGTGACAACGACAGCGGCACTACCGAATTGATCGTCCGGGACGCCGGCGCGGTGCGCAGCGAGGTACTCGTTCGAGAGGTGTCCGACACCTCCGAGCCGTCCCGGATCAGAGAGCTCGCGGAGGCGTCGGCGGCGAGTCTCGACCCACGCGCCGGTGAACTCCTGCGAGTCGTACTGGTCAATACCGCGGTGGGTCGTCCCGACCAATTGATCGTCGTGGCTCACCATTTGATCGTCGACGGTGTGTCCTGGCGAACTCTGCTTCCAGACCTCCACGAAGCCACCGATGCTGCACGTGAGCGTAGGTCGGCCCGGTTGGCTGCAGGCGGAAGTTCGTGGCGTCGATACGCAGGGTTGCTCGCGGAATTCGGGGCCTCGGGCAGCAGGGCATCAGAGCTCGAGTACTGGAAGTTCGCGTCGGTACAGGCGGACGACGAGCCGATCGGCAGTCGTCGTCTCGACCCGAAGATCGACGTGACCGCAACCGCCTCTCGCACGATAACTGTTGCGCCCCCGGCCGTCACCGACGCGCTGCTGACCACGCTTCCGGCGGCGTATCGAGCCAAGACCGACGAGGTGCTTCTCGCGGGATTGATGCTTGCCTTGCGCTCATGGCAGCACAGTCGCGGCCTGACTGGGCTGCCCGCACAGACAGTTACCGTCGAAGGTCATGGCCGCGACGCGCTCACCAGCGACACCGACTTCGCCGGAACCATCGGGTGGTTCACCAGTGAGTTCCCCGTCCGGGTTCCCACCGATGCACTGCTCACCGCAGACGATCTTGCCGACGCACTCAGCGGCGGAGCAGCTGCAGGGCATCTGCTTCGTGCGGTGAAGGAGGCAAAACGCGCCGTACCCGGAGGTGGAGTCGGCTACGGAGTTCTGCGGCATCTGGATCGCGACACCGCACCTGACCTTTCCGCGTGCGCTACTCCCGAACTGCTGCTCAACTATCTGGGCCGCTTCCCGTCGTTGCCCGGAACCGGATGGCGATTGCCGGAGCAGGATCCATTCGCAGTCATCGAACCGGCGACGAAGGCTATGTCGGAAGTGCTGGCGCTCAACGCATTTGTCCGTGAGGACGGATCACCGACGCTGGCAGTCGAATGGACTGCGGCGGGTTCAGTGCTCGACGGCGCGACGATCGTCGAGCTGCAAGAGCATTGGGAACGTGCGCTCGCTGCCCTGACCGCGCATGCCGCGCTCTTCGAGGGCGGTTTGACGCCTTCCGATTGCTCGGCGACGATCTTCGGCCAGGGCGCGGTGGTCGATCAGGCAGGGATCGACGAACTCGAAGCCGTCCACGGACCGCTTGCCGACGTCCTTCCGCTCTCGCCGCTACAAGAAGGTCTCCTGTTCCATGCGGTCCGTGACGGAGCCGCAGACGTCTACACGCTCACTGCACGCTTCGACCTCTCCGGGCCACTGGACGAGGCGAAGTTGGCCGACGCGTTCGAGACCGTGATCGACAGGCACCCGAACCTACGCGCCGCGTTCCACTACGAGCAGTTCGCACGGCCCGTTCAGATCATTCCGCGCGGCGCAAAAGTCGAGTGGCGTTCGGTCGACCTGACCTCCGTTCCAGCTGACACTGCATTCCGCTCTGCAGATCAGCTCGAGGACGAGGCCGCCAAGCATGTCTTCGACGTCAGTACACCGCCTCTGCTGCGTGCACTACTGGTTCGGCTGCCCGGCGGGGTGCACCGTTTGGTCCTCAACGCGCACCACCTGCTCACCGACGGTTGGTCGACTCCGATCGTCCTGCGCGAGCTGATGAACGTCTACCAGGACGGCGACACGCACCTCCCTGCGCCGACGCCGTATCGCGACTACTTGGCATGGATCGCCGGCCGTGATCAGGACTCTGCCCGTGCAGTGTGGAGCGAGCGTTTGCGTGGGCTTACCGCGCCGACTCTCGTTGCCGACGCCGGAGCGCCGCGAAGTGTGCCCGTCGCGCTAGAAGTTCCGCTCGCGGCATCGGACGCCGACGCGTTGATCGAACTCGGCCGTGCGCGAGCGCTGACGATCAACACGCTGGTCCAGGGCGCGTGGGCGGCAACGCTCGCCGAGGCGACAGGACAGTGGGACGTCGTGTTCGGGGCCACCGTGTCAGGTCGACCCGCCGAACTCGCCGGAGTGGAGGGGATGGTCGGGTTGTTCAGCAACACGATTCCGGCCCGCCTCGACATCGCCGCGAACGAGCCTTTGCTGGAACAGTTCGTCGGGCTGCAGAACGCGCAATTCGACATCGTGGACGTCGAACACACCAGTTTGGCCGAGATCGAACGCATCGCCGGAATCGGGCAACTGTTCGACACGCTCCTGGTGTTCGAGAACTTCCCGAACTCCGGTGCAGGACAGCCTGCATCGCACACACTGCGGGTCGAGGGATTCACCAACCGCGGAGTCACGCACTATCCGATGACGTTGATGGCGCCGCCGAGCACCGGTCTGGATCTGGTTCTGTACCACGATCCGGCAGTTGTCTCCGACGCCACGGCGGAGCGAATGGTCACACGGCTCGCGGAGATCCTGCGTGGGTTGCTGACCGAGCCGACAGCTCCCGCATCCGCGGTGCTCACGGTAGTCCGCCAGGCAGCGTCCGTTGCCGATGCGGTGTCTGTCGCGAAAAATGTCGCTGTCACGAAAAAGGTGGCCGCGTCCGATCCTGCGATCGATGTCGATCCCGCGGTCGTGGATGCAGTGTGCGACTGTGTCGCAACGGTGTTGGAGATTCCCGACGTCGATCCGGGTGACAATTTCTTCACTCTCGGCGGTCACTCGCTCACTGCGATGCGGTTGGTGGGAAGCCTGCGCAAGCTGGGAATTCGCGTCGTCGTCTCGGATGTCTTCGACACCCCGACCCCCCTCGGTCTTGCCGTGGCCGCACGCGTCGATCGGACGAAGTTCTCGCCGGATTCGGTCGTTGGCGTCGATCGACCCGTCGTGACCGTGGCGACGTTCCGCGCCCCGGCGGTGGCGGGAAATCCTGATCACGAGCGGTACTGGGTTCGCACGCTCGCGGACCTGCCCCTCGAAACGGACCTTCCGTATGACCGCCCGCGCGGCGAAGAGTACCGCCCGCACACCTACCTCCGTCAGCTACGCGATGCCCGGTTCGGTGACGAACCAGGATTCGACGCGGTGCTGTTGGCCGCCGTGGCGGCGACGCTGAACAGCTTCGGCGGTGGTCGGGACCTTGCGGTCGGACTGGTCTCGGAAGGGACTGACACCCTGATTCGGGTCGACCTGTCCGGTCGGCCGAGAATTGCCGATGTCGTTCGGCGAGTCGAAAACGCTGTCTCCGAGGCACTTGCGCATTCCGATGTCAGCCTCGACCGAATCGCCGATCTACTCGTGCGTCCGACGAGCAGCCTGTTCGCTGCCCGTGTCGGTCACTCGCCCGGAAAGAGCGTCGACCTCGAATTCGTCCGAACCGCAACAGAACTTCGATTGACGGTTGATGCCGGGCTGTTCGACGCCGCGACTGCGGACGCATTGCTCGACGGTGTGATCGCGGTCCTCGGTCACGAAATCAGCACTGTCGTCGCGGATCTGCGACTGGCGGAAAATAAGCCGGATCGCGACCCGGGCCGACGCGCGACGCCGCCGTCGGGGATCTCGCAGTTGTTCGCTCGACACGTCAGCCGCCACCTCGACGACATCGCGGTGATCTCCGGCGAGGTCGGAATTACCTACGGGGAACTGTCGGCGCGCGTCGACGAGCTGGCCCGCGAACTTCTCGCGGTCGGCGCCGGACCCGAGAAGGTAGTCGCCGTCGCGCTGGATCGAAATGCGGATCTGGTGGCCGGACTGCTCGCGGTACTGCGCATCGGCGCGGCGTACCTGCCACTCGACGTCGATTACCCGACTGAGCGGCTCGAGTTCATGATCGAGGACGCGGCTCCGGTGTGTGTCCTGACCAGTATCGACAGCGTAGGGCAACTTCCGTCCACGGTCGCCACGAGTGTCTTCGTGGACGGTGAGTTCACCAACTCGAATGTCGTGCTTCCTCCGCCGCTCGCGGCGGGTGATCACCTCGCCTACATGATCCACACCTCCGGTTCGACGGGTCGCCCCAAGGGCGTGATGGTCTCGACGGGCAACCTCGCAGCCTTCGCGGACACGGTACTCGAGGATTGCTGGATCAGGCCGGGCGATCGCATCGTCGCGGTGACAACGGTGTCGTTCGACATCGCGGCACTCGAGTTGCTGTGCCCGCTCGCGGCGGGCGCGACTGTCGTGATCGCAGACCGCAGGACGGTTCGCGACCCGGATGCGTTGTCGGCGTTGATCATCGCGAGCGATGCGACGGTGATGCAGGCAACGCCGGCGCTGTGGCGAGTGGTCACCGAACACGAGAACGCAGTCGGACTCGCCATGGTGCGAGCCCTGGTGGGAGGGGAAGCCCTCCCGCAGGATCTGGCTGACGATCTGGTGGCCAACGCCGCTTCGGTCCGGAATGTCTATGGACCCACCGAGGCCACGGTGTGGGCGACATCTTCGGTCATCACGACCGGCGACCGAGTCACGATAGGTCAGCCCTGGACCGATGTGCACGTGCGAATCCTCGACGACGACCTGCGTGAGGTTCCGGAAGGCGTTGCGGGCGAGCTGTATCTGGGCGGTGCGCAGGTGGTCCGCGGATACCTTAACCGCCCCGATCTGACCGTCGCTCGGTTCGTCGCCGATCCTTCTCTGCCGGGGGCACGCCTCTACCGCACCGGCGATCTGGTCCGACGCCGGCGAGGGGTTTTGCACTTCCTTCGTCGTGCGGACGATCAGGTGAAGGTTCGCGGTTTCCGCATCGAGCTCGGCGAAGTCGAAGGCGCGCTCGGATCGGTGGCAGGTGTGCTCCGCGCGGCAGCCACCGTTCGCGTCGATGCGGCGGGTACCGGAAGTTTGCACGGGTATGTGGTTCCCGAAGGTGCAACCACGCTCGATTCGGTACTGGTGCGCAAGGAGATTGCGCGGCTCCTACCCGAACACATGGTGCCGCAGACCATCACGGTGCTCGAGGCACTACCACTCACCCTCAACGGGAAGGTGGACCGGAAGGCATTGCCCGACACCGCGCCGGATCGCGTGCAGAGTCCGCTCGTGGCCGTCGATGCGGATCGTCGGGCACGGCTCGGGTCGCTCAGCCCGGGCTGGCAGGACGTGCTACCACTCGGTCCCTTGCAGGAAGGCATGTACTTCCAGTCGGTTCTCGACGGCGCCGGCGGCACGGATGTCTATCACATGCAGCCGCGATTCGAGTTCTCCGCCGATGCCGCCGTCGACATTCGCTCACTCCGCGCAGCAGGGGATGCGCTCTTGCGACGCTATCCGAACTTGCGGGCCGGCTTCACACACGCCGGGTTCGACGCTCCGGTGCAGTTCGTGCCCAGGGAAGCCGAAATGCCTTTCCGTGAGGTCGATCTGAGCGCAGTCGCACCCGAGGACTTGGATATCGAGGTCCGCGCCCTCGAGGAGGCCGAATTCGGCAGGCTGTTCGACTTGAGTGCACCGCCACTCATTCGAATGGTGTTGGTCTGGTTGCCAGGTGGGGGAGCGCACCTCGTCTTCACTCAGCACCACCTGCTGACCGACGGTTGGTCGCAGACCTTGATGTACGCGGAGTTGTTTGCGCTCTACGAGTTTGCTCGCACACACGGCACGGACCCGGTTGGACTCGACGGCGCGCTCGACAAGCCTGCGGACTTCCGTGATCACCTGCGATGGATCGCCGAAGCGGATCGCACGGACGCCCTCTCGTCCTGGAAGGACTACCTCGCGGATCTCGAGCAACCCACACTCGTGGGTGGTACGGGATCAGGCGGGCGCGCTCCGTTGCCGGTGTTCACCCGGGTGCAGCTCGAACAGAGCATCACCGAGCACGTACGCGAGTTGGCCAGACGTAGCGGAGTGACGCTCTCCACCGTGGTTTCTGCGGCGTGGGGCCTGGCATTGCGCGCCGTGACGGGCCGTGACGACGTGGTCTTCGGATCGACGGTTTCGGGACGTTCACCCGAGGTCGAGGGCGCCGACCGAATGGTGGGCTTGGCGCTTAACACCATTCCGGTACGTGTCCGGGTACGGCCAGGCGAGGAGATCTCGGCGTTGCTCGGACGCCTGTTCCGCGAACAGGGTTCGCTGCTGGGGCATCACCATCTCGGGCTCGGCTACGTGCAGCGAAGCGCTGGGTTCGCAACACTGTTCGACACGCTCTACGTCTTCCGCAACACGCCTCGTGACGAACAGGCACGTCGAGACACGTTCGGGCGCAGTGGAATCGTCGGGTTCGGCGCAGTGGACGGCACCCACTATGCGCTCACGCTCGACGTGGATCCGGGTGTCGGGGATGCGCCGATGGCGCTCACTCTCGAAAATCGTCCCGACCTGATTCCCCACGACGTGGCTCGGGACGTTCTTTCACGCACCATCACGATCCTCGAAGTGATGGCGAATTCCGATACCGCCACGGTGGCGGACACGGCGGTTCCGCTTTCGCACACCCCCGCGGAATTCGCTTCGGAGCACATTGTGATGCCGCGGCCGGACCAGGCCGGCGGTAGCGTGGACGCCTTGCTCCGCGAAAGGGCAGCGGCAACTCCGGACGAGACGGCGCTTGTTTTCGGAGACGTCACCCTGAGCGCAGCCGAGATGAACTCTCGGGTGGACAGACTGGCACGGATACTCGCGTCGGCGCTGGGGCAGTCGGTGCCAGGCGCGGGATCGACTCGTGTTGTGGCGCTCGCACTTCCGCGCACCGCCGATCACGTCGTAGCGATCTTCGCTGTCATGAGAACCGGAGCGGCCTACCTCCCCTTGGATCTGGCTCACCCACCGGCACGATTGAGCGAACTGATCCTTGACTCCGACGCGGCGCTGGTGGTCACCACGACTCAGACGCGTGACCTCGTTGTTCCCGCCGGACAGGCGTGCGTCGTCCTCGACGACCCAGACGTGGTCGGGGTACTCGACGGGCAGTCTCCGGCACCCGTTGTCGACGAGGCCGCGGTGTGCGGGCCGACCTCACCGGATCAGCCTGCCTACGTCATCTACACCTCGGGCAGTACCGGGAAACCCAAGGGTGTCGTCGTGGGGCACCGCGGGCTGACGACGATGTATCACAACCACAAGGCCGAGATCTTCAGCCCGACCGAAAACAGAGTGGGTGGTCGACGTTTGCGCATTGCGCACACAGTCTCGTTCTCGTTCGACATGTCGTGGGAGGAACTGTTCTGGTTGCTCGCCGGGCATGAAGTTCACGTGATCGACGAGCAGACGCGACTCGACCCCGGGTCGCTGGTGAAGCACTACCGCGAAGTCGGGATCGACGTCGTGAACGTAACCCCCTCGTATGCACGGGAACTGATGGCCGCCGGTCTCCTCGACGGTGAGCGGACGCCGGTGTTGGTGATGCTCGGCGGCGAAGCGGTGCCGGCCGAACTGTGGTCGCGGCTACGCGATCAGGACGGTGTCGACGGGTACGACCTTTACGGGCCGACCGAATTCACGATCAACGCGATGGGATCCCCGGTTCAGGGGAGCGAGACACCGTGCTTGGGTCGTCCGATTCTGAACGCGTCTGCGCGGGTACTCGATTCGGGGCTGCGGGAGGTTCCGATCGGAGCGGCGGGCGAGCTGTACATGTCCGGTGACGGAACGGCGATGGGTTACCTTCACCGGACCGCGTTGACCTCCGCTGTGTTCGTTGCTGATCCCTACTCCGTCGGTCACCGCATGTACCGCACGGGTGACGTTGTACTGCGTCGCCGCGACGGCGAACTCGAATATCTGGGTCGCGCAGACCATCAGGTCAAGATCCGAGGCATTCGGATCGAATTGGGTGAAGTGGAATCCGCGCTGGCGTCGTTGCCGGGAGTGTTGAGAGCGGCAGCGTCAGTCCGTAGCGAAGGCGGTGCGCCGCCGCGACTGGTCGGGTACGTCATCGAAGAACCCGGCGCTGATTCAACCGATCTGCGAGCTGCGTTGCGGGAACGCGTACCGGCACACCTGGTTCCGTCGGACATCGTCGTCGTGGATTCGATCCCGCTGACGCCCAACGGAAAACTGGACCGCGGTGCGTTGCCGGCACCCCCCGCCCGAGCAGCGGCCCGAGCACCGCGAACCGAGATGGAAAGGCAACTGTGCCAGGTCTTTGCGCGGGTACTCGGCGTCGAGGCCGTCGATCCCGACGAGAGCTTCTTCGATCTCGGCGGCGACTCGCTTCGAGCCATGCGACTGGTGGGGGAGATGGAGCATGACCTGTCGGTGAGCGTCGGTGTGGGAACGCTGATGGCCCGTCCGACAGTTGCAGAACTTGCAGCACACCTTGGCGAGTCGGCGTCCGAAATCGATTTAAGTCGCGATCGCCTTCTGACACTCCGAGCCGAAGGCAGCGAAGAACCACTGTTCTGCGTGCATCCGGCCGGTGGATTCGCTTGGCCCTTTGCACCTTTGATCGGTGTCCTCGAGGCTGACCGTCCACTGTTCGGCCTGCAACTTCCCACAGTTGCCGGTGAGCCACTCGAACCGACGAACGTGGACCAACTGGCAGCGATGTACGTCGACACGATTCGGGGCGTTCAGCCGAGCGGGCCGTACCACCTGCTCGGCTACTCGTTCGGTGGCAACGTCGTTGCCGCGATGGCGGCTCAGCTGGTCGGTATCGGCGAGACGGTGGAGTTCGCCGGTCTGATCGATACTCATCCACTGGGAGATCGTGACGATCGCGGTCGCGACGATGCCGACGACCGAGATCTGGCCGCCGCCCTGCCACCCGAGATCCTCACTCAGGCACCGGGACTGGCCGAGGCTGTTCGGGCGGGTTTTGATGCCACTCGTTTGCTCGTGGCCCGCTCGACTGACACAACCTACGACGGACCGGTTACTCTGATCACCGCCGACGCCGAGGCGTCCGGACAGCTGCTGGCCGATCGCTGGCGCAGAGTCCGCGGGGACCGGGACATGGCAGTACACCATCTGCCGTACGACCACGCCGGATTGGTGACCCCAGCCGGGTGGGCGGCAATTGCCCCGCTGCTCGACAGCCATTTGTCGAAACGCACGGCCACATAGTTTGAAAACCACACAGTTGAAACACAATGGGAGCTCAATGATGAAGTCCACACCGCCCCTCGCGATACGGAGTTGGCGACGATTCGTCGCCATCGCAGGGTTGCTGATCGTCGCACTCGTGGCGATGATCGGTTGCAGTAGCGATTCGAACGACGAACCGACCAAGGCTGCAGAGCCCACGACGCGCGTGATCGAAACCGAAAAGGGCTCGGTCACCGTGCCCGCGTCGGCGGAGCGCATCGTGGTTCTGAGCGGCGGTCTCGCCGGATACCTGTACGCCCTGGACGCACCGGTGGTTGCCACCGATACCCGCGTCCTCGGTGTCACGAACCTCGACGGTGGATTCCCGCCGGCATGGTCGGATGCCGCAAAGGCGCAGGGCACCAAGGAATTGCCGGCCGGCGAGCAGCTCAACATCGAAGCCGTCGCGGCGGCTGAACCCGACCTGATCATCGGCGGTGGACAGGGCATCACCTCGGTTCAGGCCGAGGAACTTTACGACCAGCTGACCGCTATCGCTCCCACCGTGTTGGTCCCCAAGACGGTCGCCAACTGGGACAAGCAGCTCGAGATCGTCGCCGATGCCGCGGGTCGTTCGGACGAGGTTCCGGCGCTGATCAGCGCGTACGACGACAAGGTCAAAGAGGTCAAGGGCAAGATCAAGGTTCCCGAGGGCAACGTCGTCTACATTCTCTCGCTCGCCAACAACAAGCCGTACCTCGTGCCGCCGACGGCAGCGCTCCCCGCAATGCTCGCCGAGCTCGGTTTCAAGGCCGACGACGTCATGGCCAAGGCCGGCAACCCGCAGCTCTTCGGCTCGGGTGACTCGTTCGAGGTCAGCCCGGAACTGCTCTCGCAGGTCGCCGATGCTCCTGTCGCCTTTGTAATTCCGGTGTCCGGTCGCCCGATGGCCGAGCTTGCCACCGATCCGCTCTACTCGCAGTTGCCGTCCTTCAAGGCAGGCACGACGTTCGAGCTCCCCGCCACCAGCTACCGTCCTGACTACGACGGCGCAATGGCTACGCTCGACCTGATCGGCCAGACCTTCGCATGACTCGATTCGGTGGGCTGGTGATCGATGTTTCACCGTTGCGGACCAGCCGTCCATTCAGGTACGCGTTTTCCGCGCGATTGATCTCGCTGCTCGGGATCGGACTGCTCGTCGTAGCCGTTCCCGCGCAGACGTACCAGCTCACCGGGTCGACCTTGCAGGTTGCCGGAGTGTCCACGGCGATGGCCATCGCCATGTTCTTCGGGAGCCTGTTCGGCGGTGTGCTCGCTGATCGTTACGACCGGCGACGCACCATCCAGTTGGCCCGCAGTGCTGCGGGTCTCGGCTTTGCCATTCTCGGGTGCAATGCGCTCTTGCCACACCCGTCGATGTGGGTCATCTACGTCGCGGCAGCCGTCGACGGCTTGGCCGGCGGTGTCAGCAGCTCGGCATTGATGGCTTTGATGCCGACGTTGTTGCCGCGCAACAAGATGGCTGCGGCCGGCGCGTTGGTAGCGCTGACCACGGACATCGGGACGATGATCTCGCCGGCAATCGCCGGTGTGATCATCGCCTCCGGCGGCATCCCCGCGACATATTTTGTTGCTGCCGTGGCCACCGCAGCAACGGTCACGTTGTTCCAAGCCATAGGCGCGTCGCCTGCACCGGGTACGAATCACGAAAGTCCGATGCGCGCGCTCGTGACCGGCGTGAAGTTCGCCGGCACTCACACAGTCATTCGCGGCATCCTGATCAGCGGACTGTTGGTCATGTTCGTCAGCGGCCCGATGGTGCTGCTGCCGGCATTCGTCGACCAGGTTCTCGGCGGCGGACCCACCATGCTCGGTCTGCTCTACGGCGCACCGGCCGTCGGCGCCGTGATCGGTTCGCTCACCAGCGGTTGGACCGGACGAGTACACCGCAACGGTGCCGCGATGCTGATCTCGGTAGCGTTGATGCCGCTCGGCCTCGTGGTACTGGGTGCGTCGGGAGCAGCGATCGTCGCGTTCCTGGGCCTGGCCGGATTCGGTCTCGGCCGCGCCCTCAACGACATTTTGAGATTTGCCGTCCTTCAACAGAACACGCCGGACGAACTGCGCGGACGCGTGTCGAGTCTGTGGATGGTGCAGGCCGTGACCGGCACGGCGATCGGTTCGATGGCAGCCGGGTTCCTCGGGCAGTGGCTCGAGCCTGGCGCCGCGCTGCTGACCTTGGGTCTCGCCGGTCTGACACTGGGCCTGGTGCTCCTGGCAACGTTGGGTTCGGTGCGCCGGGTAGCTTCGGAGATCACCGAAGTAGATCACTCCGACATCGCTGTGCCGGTGGGGAATGCTCCGCCGGAAAAGGAAGGTAGTTCATGAACCGAGGAGACCACCTCGCGACCATCGCCGAAGTTCTGGCGGGAACCACCGGCGCAAAAGTTCCGTACCCCATCGGTATTCGCGAACTCGAAGTTGTTCGCAGCGAAATGGTCGGATCCGGACTGCTGCGTCTGACCTTGGGCGGACCCGAGTTGGCGGGCTTCGAATCGCACGCTCCCGACGAGCATGTCCGCCTGGTGTACCCGGATGCAGACGGAACTTTGCGACTGCCCGAACGAGACGGATTCAGCCTGAAGTGGCCGCGTCCACTGCCGATCTCGCGTGAGTACACCGTCCGCCGCTACGACGCCGAGGCGGGGGAGCTGGACCTCGACTTCGCGCTCCACGAAGGTGGGTACGCCTCTGATTGGGCTCAGGCGGCCACCGTCGGCACTCGGGTGCACGTGGCAGGTCCGCCCGGTGGCGTCGTGGTTCCGTGGACGTACGACCGCTATCTGCTGGCCGGTGACATCACCGCCCTTCCTGCCATTGCTCGTTGGCTCGAGATGATGCCCGCTGCTGCCGCCGGGTGGGTGTTCGTCGAGATCACCGACCCTTCACAGGAAATCGAACTCACTGTTCCGGAAGGCGTCGAGGTGCGATGGCTGCACCGCGGTGACGTCCCAGCTGGTCACTCGGATCTGCTCGAGCAGGCAGTCCGGACGGTCACCGTGCCCGAAGGTGAGCGCCTCTACGCCTGGATCTCCGGTGAGGCCACCAGTCTCAAGCCGATTCGCAGATTCGTGCGCGACGAACTCGGCCTGAGTTCGGGCGACCACCTGATCACGGGCTACTGGAAGCGCGGAGTCGCAGACTTCGACGAGGACGACGACCACTGAACATCGGTTGACGCCGGTTTCGGCATCGTCACCGCGACAACGAGTCCGACAATCGCAACGATTGCCGCCACTCCGAAAGCCGTGGCGAATGCCGAGTGCTGGGGAAGGCCGCCGGATGAAGTCGCGCTCGCGATGATCCCGGCGGCAAGTTGGGTTCCGACGGCAGAACCCAGCGATCTGGCGATCGTGACTATTGCCGTCGTGACACCCACGCGGTCTGCCGGTGCGCTGTCGGCGGAGATGACGAACACTGCCGTCGACGCGGCGGCAACGCCGGTACCCGCCATGATCAGAACGACAACGATCTGCCACATCGTGGTTGCAAAGACTCCGACGGCGCCGCTGAGGCCGAGGAAGGCGACTCCTGCTACTGCGATGGCTTTCGTACCCACTCGTGTGCCAACTTTCCGGAGATCACCGAGGCGATCACCGCTGCGCCGTAGCCGAGGCACAGCAGGAACCCGATGGCACTGGTCGACGCGCGGCGTCCGAACCCGCTGTCCGCCGGTACGGCGAGTTGTTGTGGAATTAGATAGACAACTGCGCCGTAGGTAAATCCGAAAACCACGCCGACGACCACAGCGCTCCACATCGAACGATGCCGCATCATCGTCAGGTCGACCATCGGCTCGGTTGTCCGGCTCTGATACCTGGCCCAGATCGTGAACACGGCAGCGGAAGCGAGAAGCAGCAGCATCGACGTCGGTGCGCCCCACCCGTTGCTCGATGCGCTCGCCAGCCACGCCGTCAGCGTCAACAACCCCAGAGCCAATCCAGCAGCTCCCAGCCAATCGAGTCGGCCGCCGACGTTCGACATGTGATCTCGTGGTGTGCTCACGGCAAAAGCAAGTGCGCCGAGGAGGACGAAGGCGGTCGGCACTGCGTACATCGCCGTGCGGGAAATGTTTTCGGCCACCGGTCCCGCCAGCACGACTCCCAGAGCGCCGCCCGCGACGACGACAGCCCCGAGCAATCCGGTGGCAGTTTTCAGCTGTTCCGAGGACAAAGTGCGTCGTAGGACCACGACGCTCACGGGAAGCAACCCGAGCCCGAATCCCTGGAGAAACTGGCCGAGAACGAACAGCGGGAAGATCGTTGCGAGAGCGGACACGCTGCCGCCGAGCACGACGATTGTCGTGATCGCGAGCAAGGTGGGGCGGGCGCCGTACACGTCGGCTATTCGCCCGGCCATCGGTGTGACGAGAACAGTGCTCAACGTCAGAGCGACGGATGCGAGCGCTCCGACGTCGGCCGTCACTTCGAAGTCTGCTGGGCCAGGGGGAGTGCGGGGACGATGATACTTTCGAAAGCGGCGACCGCAGCGATCAGAAGTGTCCGGCTGGCAATTGTTGCTACCGGTCGCTGCTGATTTCCGGAGATGCTCTCAGTGGTCATTGCGCTCTCTTTCGATCGGGGAGTGAGGAGCTTTTGGGCGCGACGATGCGTCGCCCCACCAAGAGTCCGGAAGGGTTGTGGCACTAGCTATATCGGATGGCTAGTAGAGTATCTTGTTATTTCGTTACGCGTACCGGTATTGTGAAGAACGTAATCGGGTTCGGCAAACAATGCAAGAGACCGCTGGAGCGGAATTGATGCCGGATAGCGCGAGACCACAACCGCCAGGCTTTCGCTGTTGCCGTCGGTCAGGGTCAGGTGATGTGACGACCGGGCTCAGTTCTCGACGAACATGACGCTGGTCACCAAAATTATTCTGCGAGCAGGGAGTTCATCTGCCGGACACATCCACGGTCCCCGTTTGCATGTCGGGTTTGCTAGCTTTCTGCCTGTGACGCGAGGTCACGGAAAGTTCACGAATCACGGAGGATCATCATGGGTTCTATTTCAACGATCATCGGCATCTTCGAGCTCTACAAGCTTCTCGAGCCGCTGCTGAGCTCGCTGAGCTGATTCGGGTGTGATTTCCGCTGTCGAGCCGGGGCGCCGAGGGACTCGGCTCGACAGCGGATCTCGAGGATCCGGCGCGATCAGGACCCGTGGAACGGACGTCGGCACCGGCAGAATTCCGTCGCTCCGGTGTATGGTCCATCACCAGTATTTCTGCGCACCGAGCGGGCTGCGGTGCGAACCTGAGGCAGCGCTCGATCTACCCGCGCTCCAGGGAAGGGGCGGGATGTGTGCAATTCGTGCATCGACTGGGACGTTCGGCGACACGAACGGAAGCATGGTGCTCCGGGGGCATGCAAACATCTTGGTGGTACGAGGTTTCGAGGACATTGGGCCGCCCGAGCGGAAGCGATGTCACGAAAGCCCCGCCGTAAGCGGAATTCCGACGTGTTTGTGCGAGCGCGAAGAATCGCCACGGCGTGGGGTCGCAGGCATCCGTCGAAGCGAAACACTATGCCAGCTGGAATTCCTCCGAAGTACAGTCACGGAGACTGATCGACCGTTCGTGGATGTGATGTGTTTGCTACCCGATTATCTGGCCGAGCACGAGTACCTGGACTGTGCGGCACCACGCAGTTCAGCGCAGCGATCTCCGGCGGCGATAACCGAGGACCGAGTACGGCGTGGCTGCGCTCCTGTCTACCTGACGATCGAACGCGCGCACCGAGTTCTGTGCCACCTGCGGATGCTGCGCTGGCGCCCAACCGTTCTCGGCCTTCGGCTGCAACGGTCTGACCCGGAAGATCGCGGCCAGACCGTCAGGTCCTCGCTGTATAACTTCGATCCATGAGTCGCCGAGAAGTCGCTTCCAATGGACCCGACTGCGCCCACGGAACTCGATCTCCGCTGCTGGCAGTCGCACTCGTCTAGAACGATTCCGTGACCAACGCTCGGCCGGCATCTGTCGCGGGCAGCACTGGGTTGCATCCATGGGGGCGTTGCAGTGAATGCGATTTCTCCGGTACAACCCGATCAATGCGTTGTCGAAGAGATCGAGGCGGCTGAGTTGCGCCGACTGGTCAGAGTAAGGGTCCTCGGCGGCACAGAATTGCTCCTTGGTTTCAAGGATTTCAGAGGTCCAAGACTCAAGCCGAGTTCGGGTAGACACTGTGCCGCGGGTACTGGACGAACCTCCACCCTTACCCTTCGTTCGCGGATTTCGGGGTGTCAGGAGCGGCCCACTAGACGCTGCGGGGTGAGGCGGATGATGACCCTTCTCGCTTCAGGATCTTTTTCGGTCCAAGTACTTCCGGTGTATGCGAGTGACAATCGTTGGATGAGATCTCCGTCCGGGTCGTCGACGATGACGGCACGTCCTCGAAGTTCGATGCGGCGCATCGGGTTCTCCGAGTCAGTGATGCTGATACTGATGCGCGGATCGCGGTCTATGTTGGTGTGTTTGCGGCGTCCCTCGACGGTCGAGAACGTCACAGTGTTGTCGTCGTGTGTTATCCAGACTGGGGACAGTTGGGGTGAGCCGTCTGGCTCTATTGTGCCGACGGTGGCGATATGGGGAGCCTTGGCCAGGTCTGATGCCAAGGTGGCGAGTTCTTGTTCGTTCATCTTCACTCTTTTCGGTTGGCCGATTTGTTCAGTCCGCCTCGATGGATTTTGCGACTGCGACTCCGCCGGCGACGGCGGCGAGGAACAGAACGACGCCGAACACGGTTACCGCTGTGGGAATGGATGTGGCGTCGATCAGGTAACCGGCAACCAGGGGCAGTATTCCTGCGGGGATGTAGCCGCCGATGTTCATCAATGCATTTCCTTGCGCCCGAGATGTAGGGGGAACATGCATTCCGATCAGCGTGAGCCCCCCGAGTTGGCCGAGGCCCTGGCCTGCGCCGGCAAGGAGTGCGGAAAAGATGAGTAGTGCTGCGGCGTCAGACTGGACGGCACCGTACAACGCGAGCATAGACATTGCGGTTGATGTTGCGCCGCCGATAAAGATGGTTCGGATCTGCGCACGAGCCACGGCAAATTGAACGCCTGTGGCGACGAGGAACATCGCGCACGCGGTTCCGCCCGCGACCAGGGGGCTCGTAACCCCTAGCTGCCGGGCAAGCAACGAAGGACCGAGAGAAAGGACGAATGAGGTTGCAGTAATCCCAGGTCCGAAGACCGCGATACCGAACAGCACGTAACGGCGAAAACGCCGGGGAACCGACGGCAGACGTGGCTGAAACGGACCGCGATCATCGATGCCTGCGAGGTTGGTAAGTGGGCGGGAACGGACGACAGCGATAGTGGCGATGACAATGAGTAGAGCTTCCGCACCGAACACCCAGGTGACGGGCTCATCAAGGTACTGAGCCATGATTCCTGCGAACAGCGGGCCGAGTCCGGCCCCGAGGACCATGGCAACGGACGCGAGTCGCGCGGCGGTCGCGCGAAGGGTGTCGCCTCCTGCGTCGACGACGGAAGCCATTCCGGCAGAGACGATAACGCCAACCGCGATGCCGGTGAGCAGCCGCGCCACTATCAACATGGCGACGTTGTCGGCGACGAGGAAGAGGGCGCTGGCGGCCAATGCGACGACGAGTCCGGGCAGAAGTACGCGTGGGCGACCGAAATGGTCGGATAGTTGCCCCGCAACAAGAAGCGTCAGAAGTAGGCCGAGGATGTACGCACCGAAAATGACCGTGAGCATGCCCGAGCTGAACCCGATGCTCTGTTGCCAATGGACGTAGAGCGGCGTCGGCGAATTCGAGAGCACGAATACTGCCGTGACGACGAAAGCCGCGGACATTACCGCAGGCATGGATCCGGGCACGGGTGTCGACGAGTGTGTGGAGGGCTGAACCTCAGAGCTTGTCATGGAGTCTTCCCTTCGGAATCGATGTACGTAATTATTCGTACTGTCAGGACCATAGTCGTATTGGTTCGAATCTTCTAGTGCACACTTCAGCTCACACTCGTACCGGTTCGACAAAACTAGTATTGGATGTATTCTCCTGTTATGGTCACAATCGCGGTTCCTGAAGTCACAGATAAGTACCTGCCACCTCCCATTGACGAGCCATCAGTCGACGAACTCGACCTCGCCGCAATTTTCGGCGCACTCTCGACCCCCATCCGCCTCGAGATTGTCAGGCGTTTGCTCGCCGACTCCGTCGAATACGACCACCCTTGTAGTTGGTTCGGCTTCGATCGACCGAAATCGTCACTGACGCACCATTTCAAGGCTCTACGAGAAGCCGGATTGATCAGGCAACGCCAATACGGAATGGAGCGGCGCAGTCGCGTGCGGTACCAGGATCTTGAACATCGCTTCCCGGGACTTCTCGATCTGATAGCCAGAGGCTGAACAACTTTCGACGCATGCTCGCCCAACAACAGGAGGACCTGAATTGACCGTTGTGCGAACGTCACCAATCAGATCATCGACGGCCGAATTGCTCGGTCCGATCGCCACTGTCGATGACATCAACATTCGCAGTGTTCGATACTTTCTCACTGTTGCCGATACTGGATCGGTGTCTTCTGCATCAGCGTTATTGCAGGTCGCTCAACCAACTCTCAGCCAGCAGATCAAACGCCTCGAATCCCGCATCGGTTTCGAACTGTTCACCCGGAACGGACGGGGGCTGGTGTTGACCGCCGCCGGCGAGGCCTTCCGTAACCGCATCGCACCGCTTCCTCTGCAAATCCGTGACGCGATCGAAGCCGCGCGGCCTTCACCGCCCCCTCACGTTCTCCACCTGGCATTGTGCCCAGGGATTGCCTACACGCGAATCTCTGACCTCACTCGACTTTTGCAGGGTTGCTACGCAAACAAGGTGGAGGATCACCTCGATGTGCGATTGCATTCGACCGCCACATCAGATCTACTGGCTGACCTCAAACAACAACGGATAGCGCTCGGAGTGGTGCGACTTCCGTTCGATCACAAGGAAATCAATGTGACAGCATTCCGGACGGACGTTCTCGGAATCGCGGTGCACAGCAACCATGCATTTGCCGGCCGGGACGCGGTGACCTGGAACGAGTTGTCGGCACAGCAACTACTCTGCTTGGATACCGCCCAGAGCGACACCGAAAGAGGTGGAATGCTCTCTCAACTGCACCAACGCGGATGGTTCCCGGAAACAGTCTCGATCGACGACGATCATCCGGCTGTCATAACCCATATGCTGGCAGCCAATCCGTCGACCCTCATGCTGACTTCGCGAGATGACCTCCCCGCTTCGAGAGAACTTCACTGGATTCCACTGTCGGATAACCCTATTGAAGAGACGCTTGCATTGGTTGCCACTCGTTCATCCGTCTACGCGCGCGTCCCACGCGAGCTGGCAGGGCGAATGACCAGCCGCATCACCGAAACAGCAAGCGAGACGGGTTGACCCGTGAGACTCGGTCGAACACCTCTGCAGCACACCACTGACTTGCCAACTGCCAACCGGCAGGAAGATCGGGACGATCCGGTTGGCCGAGGTCGCTCGACAGCACGACCCGTTGGTGAACATTGGCAAGCTCGATTACCCTTTCGTACGGATGCCGATTCATCAAAACGCTCAGCGCAGTCACCTCAACCCAGATAGCCGGGTTTGCCGCGAGCTCTGCGATGTGGTCCACGGAGAAACCTGACATCGGGTGTGTCGCGTGGGTGAGTAAAACTCGTTCGACACCGATCGCCGCGGCCGCATCCATGATTCGTAGACTCTCCTCGGCACTGCTGTGCCCGGTCGCAAGAATCAGATCATGATCTCTCACGCATCGGAGAACGTCGAACGTCGGCCTGGACACAGTGCCCTCTGCCGTGAACGCGGTAGCGGACGACCATCTCGCGCGAGTGAAACCGCTATGCGCGAAACTTTCGCCCGCTGAGCTGTGTCCGCTACGCATGGTAGGAAGAAAGACGATCACTCGGGCGTCACAAAGCTCCCCCTGAGCGAAGACACCTCGCTCGACCGCTCTGGGATCGACGCCACCAGCCACATCGTTGAGGACGATCGACCCGCTTACTGGAAGCCCGAGTTCGCGTGCTTCCCATGCCGATTCGCAGGTTGATCCGAGATGTGACTTGGCGACGAACCAAGCCCCCATACGTTGAGCGTGCCGGCCCGCTTCTATTACGCTGTGTCGACGAAGAAGGAGGTCCGGCCCCGCGTGGACATGAAGATCGACCAATACCGGTGCACTCACCGTTCCCGGTTCTCGTTCCACGGCTGGGCATAACCGAACCGCGATCGTGCCTCATCGAGGCGGATACCTTCGCTCACCGCGGCCGCGATCTTCGCTTCGGTTCGCTCGACGGCTTCTGCCCGTGTGATGACGTCCGCAGCTTTGTCCTCTGGAATGACGAGTACACCATTGTCGTCGGCGATAATGAGATCCCCGGGACGAACGATCACCGTGCCGACTGTCACCTCACGCCCCACGGCGTCTAGCTCGACGCGATTCTTTCCGGACACCATCGACACTCCGACACTGAACAACGGATAGTCCGCGTCGCGGATTTCGGTGATGTCACGTGCAGCCCCGTGTACCACCGTCCCTCTGACCCCTTGACGCTGAGCGACGGAGGTCAGCAGACCTCCCCAATTCGTGCAGTCGGTACTTGCGAAATTGTCCACGACGACGACCGAACCTGCGGGCACATCATCAAGGTAGTTGGCAGCATTGTGAAATCCGCTGACGGCTTCCGCCACCGGCCGGTAAGTCACGGTGTATGCAGGGCCGACAGTTCGGGAGCCGGGCACCCTGGGTACCAGGCCCCTGAGGTGGCCGGTGAGACCCAGGCTGTCGAGAGCATCCGACACGGCAGCAGTATCGAGTTGTTCTGCCCTGTATACGAGTTCGGTGGACACTTGTGGCTTGGAAGTGGTCATCGTTCGATCTCCTTCAGAACCGCGTTTGCTGCTGCGGTAGTGGTTGCGGTACCTCCGAGGTCGTAAGTCACATCGGACGAGTGGCGCCGCTCCACGACTGTGCGAACGGCACTGCGGATGGTCGTCGCTTCACGGGGGAAGTCATGGTGTTCGGCGATTTCGGCGATCGTCAGTATGGTCGCCAACGGGTTGGCGCGGCCGGTGCCTGCCATTTTCGGCGCGCTCCCGTGGACTGGTTCGAAATAGCTGCCGCTACTCCCCAGATTCGCACTGGGTGCCAGCCCGAGCCCGCCCATGATCCCAGCACCAAGATCGGACAAGATATCACCGAACATGTTCTCCGCCAGTATCACTCCGAAACGTTCAGGACGGGTGACCATCCACAGGGCTAGTGCATCTACGTTGAGGATCTCCACCTCGATCTCGGGGTGCTCCTCGGCAATCGATTCGACGATGCCTCGTAAAAGCGTGCTCGACGCTCGAAGTACGTTCGGTTTGTCGGCCACCGTGACGCGGTCGAAACCGTGCGAGTGCGCGTACGCGAATCCGAAACGCACTAATCGCTCGATACCGGTGCGCGTTTGCAGCCGAATCGTCGCTGCGGTCTCCTCGCGACCGGAGTCTGCGGCGTTCGGGTGTACCCGTACGTGTTCCCATAAGTCAGCCGGCACCGGCCGGAAGTCCAGGCCGGCGTAAAGACCTTCAGTGTTCTCACGAATGACGACGAAATTGAACTGGTCGTTTCGTAGGTCTCGTATGGGGCGCACATTGGCGTAGAGCCCGAGATTCTGTCTCAATTGGATGACGGGCGATCGGTAGGTCGGTGGATTGACGCGAAGACGAGTGGGTAGTTCCTGCTCGGCTTCTCTGGCAGGTTTGCTGGTGATCGCCCCTAGTAGGCACGTGTCGGTTTTACCGAGTAATTCCCAAGTCTGCGGAGGTACAGGGTCACCGCCCGATCGCCAGCACTCCCAGCCGACATCCCCGTATTCGAGCGCCCAGGGCAACCCAACGGTTTCGATCACGGGGAGCGCAGCGTTGATAACGTCTGGGCCGATACCGTCACCGGGCAGAACTGCTAATTGCATGGCTTGTCTCCAAAGGTTGGCGGATCTCGGTCAACGCGACGTCGATGCACGTCGGGTTGTGGTGATGTGGTCGCATACCGGCGCCGGCCACCGACAAAGTGCTGGAAGTTGGCCCGTCGGCAGTGTGTTCGGCCCCGACCAATTGGGATCGTGTTCCAACGATGCTCACGATTCGACCTGGGTATCTGTGCGTCGCCTCGTTGAGGTCGACTGTCCGCAACATCGACAGTCCGGTAGCAATTCGTCGAGCTGCGACATGGCGGCTGTGCCGTGTCAGCTGCAGTGGCGGAGTCGGAGGTGCTGCTTCACCGGCGGGCGTCACTTTTGCGTGCAGTTCGACCATGGCCGCATCGATACCCCCTGACGCGGCGAGGTTGATGATCGTGGTCAACCGGGCGCTGAGTTTGGGGCTGGTCCGCACCGGTCCGGAGACCGTGAGCACTGGACAAGATAGGCGGTTCCGTACTGCGAACATTGTCGCGACGGCGCCTCCGAGGGCATTTCCGCAGACAAGATCGAAGCGCAAGCCGGAAAGGTGTTCAGCCCACAACTCTGCCAAGTGTTCGATGCTGGTGGCCTCTTCGGCGAGGGAGTTCGTGTCGACGATGTGTGCGGCGATTCCGTGTCGATCGAGCCCTGCTCTGATTGGTTCGACGGATGCACCTTCGTCCCAGATCGGCAGTGCCGGAGCGAAGATCACTGCTCGAGCGGTCACGCGCTGAGCGCCTGTTCGAGGTCACGTGCCGCACGAACTCTGGCTTGCGAGTCCAGTCCGTGCACCTTGCTTTTGTGTTCGATCGACAGGTTGTATCGCCCGAGTAGTAGATCGGTGGCAGGAACGACTGGCGCCGATTCCGGAACCGTGTCTGATAGTAGGGCGGAGAGGTCGAGCAGTGCTGCAAGTTCGAATCCTGAGCTTTCCGGTGCGCAGCTGTCGAGGTACGAAATCCACTGCTCTGCGATGAGATTGCCCGCTCCTTTGCCCATGCCCAACACAGATGAGTCGATCCAGGATGCGCCTGCCGAAACTGCTGCGATGGCGTTCGCGAGCGCCAAGCCAATGTTGTTGTGTGCGTGAAATCCGATTTGGAGACCGCTGAAATCGCCGGCGACCGTGACCATTCGGGTGACATCTGCTGGTTGTATCGCTCCGTTGGAATCGGCTAGGTAGAGTGCGTTCGCTCCCGCAGCGGCCGCAGCACCGGATAGTTCTGCGATCGTTCGGGGCGTGAGGTTGCTGACTCTGGTGAGGTTCGCCGCGCAGACGAAACCCAGAGATCGGGCGTGGGAGATCAAGTTCCAGGTGAGTGAAGGATCATTCGCGTTGACGCACAAGCGGATCAGTCGGGCTCCCGCGGCGTAGGCCGATTCGAGATCCTCTGCGTCGACATTGTGGGGGTGGGCGATCAGGGCGACATGATCAGCGCCGATTCGGGCGGTGACGTCTTCGATGTAGTCGTCGTCGCCTCTGCCTGTGAGGCCGTTACTTGTGTTGGGGTTGAAAGATCCATTCCGGTAGGCGATTTCGACCCAGTCAAATCCGGCCTCGACGGCCAATGCTGCGTGGTCGAGTGCGTACTGCCTGGGAAAATTGAAGGTGTTGCGGTAGCCGCCGTCACGTAGTGTGACGTCAAGATTGGTCAGGCGCATTTCAAGCTCCTCGGCGTTGGGCTGAATTCGAACGGGATTGTGTGTCAGGTAGTCACAGGTTCGAGATCGAGGTGCCAGCACGTCGGCCGAAGATGACCGAGCGGAGCACCGATGTTGCTGGTGGGTATTCGCTGTAGTACAGACCGGTTGCTTCACCTGCTGCGAACAGACCGGGAATAGGCGTTCCCGACGGTGTAAGGACGCGGGCATCAGGGTCGGTTCGGATGCCTCCGTAGGTGAAGCACAACGCGGCTGTCAGGGGAAACCCGATGTACGGCGCTGTATCGATGGGGGTTGCCCAGTTAGACTTGTCGATTGTCAGGCCTTCGGTCCGTTTACCATCGAATTGTGTGTGGTCGAATGCGACATCGCTGGTGGCAGTGTTGAACTGCGAGATCGTCGCTGTGAGTGCTGCGGGTTCCAGACCGAGTTGCTCGGCCAAATCTTCGATCGTGTTCGACGTGACGGGTGGGACGTCGCTCAGGAGAGCGCGCTCGAACCAGGGCAAGTTGACGGAGGTGGCGTCACCGATCCAGTAGGCGCTCTGGTTCTGATGCGCCCAGATCGAGTAGCCGACTTTTTCGAAGGTGTTGTCCCATGTGTCTTTTCCTTCGTCGATGAAGCGTTCGGCGTGGTCATTGACGAATATTCCTGCAGGAAATCCGTAGAGAACCGCGTCGGCGGATGTCGATCGACGATCGACGGGTTCGGCGTGGATGCCGTCGAATGCTCCGGCTGTGTCAGCTCCCACCTCCAGTGCCATCCGGAGTGCGTCGCCTCGGTTGTTGGCGATGCCTGGCGCGATGAGTGGTAGTTCCCATGCGCGGGGGCCGATGTAGCGGGTGAGCATTTCCGGGTTTCCCTCGAATCCGCCGTTGGCGAGGACGACAGCAGAACCGGTCAGGTCGTGTTGGCCTTGTGGAGTTCGTACTCGTACGCCGGTGACGACTCCGTTTGTGGTCAGTAGCGACAGCGCTTCGGTTTGGTACAACAAGTCCACTCGGTTGTCGGATTCGAGTGTTGTGGAGAAGGATTCGACGATGGATCCGCCTCCTCCGACGGGGCTTGCCGGCGCAGCCATGGAAGGCTGCCCGCTGACAAAGGTGTGAGGAAACGGGAATTGATTGAAGCTGATCTCGACTCCTTGATCCTGCAGAAATGCGATAGCTGCAGGTGTGTCTTTCTGCAAGATCTGTAGGTAGTCGAGATCAGCACGCCCTCCCGATGTTTCAGTGAGCCGATCCGAGTATGTGTCGTCGAAGTTGTGTTCGCTGTCGATGCGGAGAAACGCCCCGGTCCATCGGGTCGCACCACCGCGCTCTTCACGGGAGGAACGCTCGAGGACGGCTACGCGTGCGTCGGCGTCGGCGCTTTCCAGGTAGGTGACGGCAGCGGCGAGCCCAGCGGCTCCGTGCCCTATTACGACGAGGTCGAACGAGGTGTTCACGGTGGTTCCTTTCTGATCGGGGATGTCAGGATTCCGGGCTGATGATGTGTGCCGAGCGGTAGAGCCTGTAGCGAGCTTCCGTGGTGGTTTCAGCGAAAGCTGCGTAGCGCGTTGTGAACTCGGGGTCGTCGAAAATCGCTTCGAATTCGTTCAGACTGTTCCATCGGGCGAAGTTGATGATGCTGTCGTTCTGTGTGCTTCGGAGCAATCTTGACCCGAGGAATCCGGTCGCGGTGTGGGCGACGTGGTCGACTGCGTCGTTGAGTGCTGCCAGTGATTTCTGAGGGTCGTCAGTGAGCGCGACGTTGATGAGAGTGACCTCGTCAGAGTTCGGGCGGGGAAAGACGCCGGGGGCGCTGTAGGTACTGGCGAAGTGAATTCGGTCGTATCGGGCCAGCCCGTCGACGGTCCACGGGTCGCTGGCGACCAGTTTGTCGACAGCTTCGTCGTCGAGGTCTGAGGTGATTACGACGCCACCACCACCGTCTCTGGGTCCGGCTGCGACCACAGTGCCGGCGTTGATTTGCTCGCGTAGCCATCGAATGTGGTCAGGTTTGCTGCGGGTGAGGACGTCAGGATCCGCAAGATAGGTAAGTTTTAGTACGAACATAGGTTTCGCCTTCTTTCGTTGTCGCTGAATGGTGCTCGGGGCCTGGGCCGGTCAGTGAGCGGGAAGTGCGTCGCGGAACTCGGTCGTCCCGAGCGCATCCAGAACCGAGCAGGCCTGTGCGATCATCGACTCGATGATCTGAGCGGCTGGTTGAACCGAGGTAATCAGATCGATGTTCTCCCCCGCGAACAACGGTCGTTGTGTGACGTCGTCATCGGAGACCGATTGCGACCATGCGTCGACGAGGGTGGCAGCGTTGTCGGCGAGTTCGTCTTCATGGCCAAACCATTTGCGGGAGAAGTCGTTCCCGAGAGTGCGAGCGGTGTACTGAGATGGCCAGGGAATTGAACGGATGATGTCGAATGCACGGGTATCGAGGAGATCTCGACTGTGTCCGTTGATCAAGGAATCGGTGAAGGACGGGCTTGTGAGTGCCTCGGCGGCGGCGGCGAACCGAGTGCCGATCATGACCCCGTCGGCACCGAGAGCGAGTGCTGCCGCCAGTCCCCGGCCGTCTGCGATTCCACCGGCTGCAACAAGTGGGATCTGCCCGTTGAGTGCGTCCGCGACTGCTGGAATGAGCGGAAATGTTGCACGGTCTTTGTGGTGTCCACCCGCTTCGGATCCTTGGGCAATGATCACGTCGGCTCCGGCAGCGGCGGCTTCTCGAGCTTGGTCGGTGTCGTGAACCTGCACGGCGGCTAACAGGTTTTCGCGTTGAATGGCTGCGACGTATTTGTTTGTCTGGGCGGCATTTCCGAACGACAATGCAACGAGTGGCGGCCGGTGGGACAAGACGCTGTCGAGCAAGTGAGGGGCCTTGTCGAAGGTGAACGTCACCAGGCCTGCCCCCCAGACGCCACGTGACCGGGCGGCGATGGGCAACTCCGAAGCTATGAATTTTTCGTTGCCGTAGCTGACTCCGACAAGGCCGGCACCACCAGAGTTCGAGACTGCGGCGGCCAGTTCGCCACCTGCTACTCCACCCATTGGTGCCGACAATATCGGATAGCGCGTTCCCAATAGTTTATTCACTTTATTTACCATTCATAAGTCCTCGCTGTACGTTTCGGGATCTTCACTGCAGGAATGTGACGACATGAACGTACTTCGGAACGTCAACTACGTCTATTTGCTATTAGTGATAGCTGGTATTGCGTTTTATAGTTGAACGTACGAGTACGGCAGAATAGTGAATGGAGCGAGGTAGATTGGCGCCGATTACGGTCGGTGCGTACGTTCTGTCTGCTTCGAGTCTCCTATTAATCCGTTTGAGCTGAGTGAAGAATATCTGCAACTAGGTTCTGCTCAGAAGTCAAGATATTAATTCGTTAACAGTCTGTATATTTAGCATGTCGCGTAGCTAATATGATATCCGTCACTTCAACAAATTGCAGTCCGTGGATGAGTATTCGGATACTCGATCTATGAAATCTACAAGACTTAGTAAACTTACTATCAACAATTTACCTAAATTCGTAATGCCGAAATGGGGAGATTTTCCAAATTCTGGCTACTCAGCGATCACTGTCGACCTGCGCAACGCGATGCAACCCGAAGTAATGGGCGGAACATGGGTTCGCTTCACTAGCCACTTATGTGCTGATTCGTCGGGCAGAGGGAGCGATGGCGGCGAATGCGATGCGCCTGCGCACTTTTGGCCACCCGCGACCGTCGATCTTCCCGATGGTCAACGAGTAGACGCGCGCGTCAATCGAGGGCCGCGAAGGTGGTGTGATCGGAAATGATTGTGCATTCGCGGCTTTAGATTGCCGAGTGTAGAACTCGCCTACTGCGGTGGGGTCAGTAAAGGGTTTCTCGGAGCGGGGCAGCTCGCGGACACATCCACACGCTCTGAAGGACCGCCACGTCATGAATCGCTGTATCGCACGTGGAGCGGATGGCAGGAGTCGAACCTGCGTGGACGGTTTTGCAGACCGTTGCCTTGCCGCTCGGCCACACCCGCATTGATCCAATTGTGTTCGTAGTGAACAACAATCGCCACGATTGCGATCAGGGTGAGTTGATCGCAGTGTGACGGGTTGCGGGGGTGGAAGGCAATTGCCGGGCTAGGAGCGCGAGAACACCGCGACGAGGAATTCGGAATTGTCCTTGAACGGGCGCAGGTCCCACGTGGAGAGCAGCAGATCAGCCTCGAGGCCACTCGCGGCCGCGTCGGCGAGAAACTCGGGGAACTCGTAGCCACGGCCGGCACCGAATCCGATGACCACTCGGCCGCTCGGAGCGAGATGACGAGCAAATCCTGACAACACTGCTTGCCTGGTTGACGGAGCGAGAAACGCCATCACGTTGCCTGCCGACACGATGACGTCGAAATTCGCCTCGACACCGCGGGCCGGTAGATCGAGCTCGGAGAGATCGCCGACAAGCCACGTCGGGCCGGGGTGGTCCTCCTCCGCGGCAGCAATGAGAACCGGGTCAACGTCGACTCCGACAACCACATGCCCGACGTCGTGCAGATAACCGCCGAGTCGGCCCGGCCCGCACCCTGCATCGAGAACCCGGCCACCGCGTCCGAGCATCGCGTCGATCAAACGTGCTTCCCCGACAATGTCCTTGCCGTCCGCTCTCATGGAACGGAAACGCTCGACATATCGTGTGGAATGCGTCGAGTCGGCTGCAGTGATCTCTTCCCACTGGCTGGGGATGCGCTCGTTCGGGGCCTGTGCAGTCATCTTTCGAGGGTACCGACAGCTCACCGGGTGCCGACGACCGTCCCGTCTGCGGCATATCCGACGAGAGTTGGACGCGGGAAGGTGAGCGAGAGGGGGATCCATCCGTAGAAGCGATCTTCGGCAAGAACTGTTGGATAGATCTCGCCGTCAGCGGTGTGAAGTTCGGCCCGAACGGCGCCTCCTGCCCCAGCGTCGTAGGTCGCCTCGTGTGGACCGGCAACCATGATGCCGGCTCCACCTCCGAATGAATCTGCGCCGTAAAAGTCATCGCTAGATCTGCAGCCGTGTCCGAGGCTGATGAATTTCGACGGTCCGACCTTGTCGACGTCGGCTGACGCCTCGAAAACCGGGGCGATGCACCTCCAACCGTCCGCGCCGTGGGCAACGAAGACGCTGAACAGGGATCCGTCAGGTCCGGGGATGGACCCGACCCGCTCGGCGGTGGACGGATCTATTCCGCCGTTGATTCCCGGCATCGTCTGCCAACCCGAGTACATATCCGTAAACGGTTTTGGCATCATCGCCGTGGCAGCGGCGCAGCCCACCATTCCCGCTGCACAGAGCATCGCGACGAGAGCTACGGCGCCTACTCGGCGGCGTGGAGTTTTTGTTGCTCCAATGTTGTTTTCGGTAGCCATGATTCGGGTGCGTGCGGCAACCTGGACGTTCTCGGGCCAGAGCTCGGCGGAAAGAGAATTGGTCGGCCGCAGCTTCTCGAGGGTGGTCAGCAGATCTTTGCTCATGGAGTACTCCCGTGTTCGGCGGCAGCGCAAGGTCGGGCGGTGTTCATCGGGATCGCGGTGACGGATTCTGAAGCCAACCCGGCGCTCAATCGACGCCGAGCGCGAAAGAGACGAACATGCATGGCTGGAACCGAACACCCGGCGACCCGCGCGGCTTCGGTGGCGGTCAATCCGTCCCAGGCAGTCAAAAGCAAGGCTTCACGTTCGGTGACGGTGAGTGTTGCCAGTGCTTCGAGCAGTTCCGTGCGTTCGGTGACAGTGACGTCGGCGCCCGGCGTCGATGCCGCAATCTGCTCGATGCGTCGCATCTTCTCGGTGAGCGCGTCAAGGCGCCGAACGCTGCGACGGTTGTTGTTGACAGTGTTTCGAGCCACCACCAACAGCCAGGGCAGTGCCTGCTCGGGCACTTCGTCCAAGCGTCGCCAGGCAACGAGGAACGTCTCGGAGACAACTTCTTGTGCGCTGTGATGATCAACGTGGCGGCAGGTGTACGCGAACACCCGACCGGCGTAGGCGTCCCACAGGACGGTGAAACGCTCTTCGTCGCTCGGTGGTGGCCCGTCCTCGGATTTCGGCGTCATAAGAAGAGATGTCCGGCTGGTTACTGATCCTTACAGCGTCGGCGCCAGTGGACGGTTTGCCGTGTTACTCCGGCCGAGGATTCCGACGGTCAGGAGCAACAACGCAAGGATGTACAGCGTCATGATCCAGATGCCGCAGCGGCAGGCTGCCACTTGTTCGCCTGACCGAGCAGGATCAGGGCGTCAGAGGTGAGGAACAGTGCGCCGCCGATACCGGTGATCGTGTTGTAGGCCAGTGCGGTTGATGCAGTTCCCACCAGGATTGCGGCGTACACGGGGACGGCAATTCGAAGTTCAGGTTCGAGACCGGTCCAGGTGTACGACACAAGAGCGATTCCAGCGGCGGTGTTGGCGCACAGAATCCATGGCCGCCTTC
Source organism: Rhodococcus sp. GB-02 (assembly GCF_053470465.1). Classification (NCBI taxonomy): domain Bacteria; kingdom Bacillati; phylum Actinomycetota; class Actinomycetes; order Mycobacteriales; family Nocardiaceae; genus Rhodococcus; species Rhodococcus sp. GB-02. The sequence continues at coordinate 602,882 of NZ_JBPUKE010000003.1, read as the reverse complement.
GCATCTCCCGAAGAGCGCCGGCTGAGAGAAAGAATCGGATGAAGCAGAGGTGACCGATCGCGAAGGCGGCCATCCCGATGACAAACGTGGAGTCCCAGATCAGGAACAGGTCTCCGAAAGCGCAGGCAATCAGCGCAGCAGCAACAATTCTCGGTCCGCCTTGGTCGACAACCCAGGCAGCCAGAATCGGCGCGAGCATGACCTTGGTGATCCCGTCCCAAGGCGCAGCATCAGCGGCATTGACGATCAGATGAAGAATCGCTACCGCGGAAAACCCGACAAACCATGGCGACCGGATGGTGCTCGGCAGTCCGGCGTTGCGAACAGATTCACGCATCGGCTCAGCGTAGGAAGTCCGCTGCACGCTCGGCGAGATCGAGCGCCGGCTGGGGGAGTATGCCGAGAATGAGCGTGACACCGGCACCGAGGCCGATCACGCTGCTGGTCAGTGCGCTCGGTACCACGACGGTTGGTGCGTCCGCGGCCGATTCGGTGAAGAACATCAACACGATCACTCGCACGTAGAAATACGCGGCGATCGCGCTGCTCAGCACGCCGACGATCACGAGAGGTGCGGCACCACCCTCGGCGGCCGCGCTGAACACGGCAAACTTTCCGATGAACCCACTGGTCAACGGGATCCCGGCGAAAGCCAACAGGAAAAGTGCAAACACAACTCCGACCAGTGGTGAGCGCCGACCCAATCCTGCCCAGCGCGAGAGCGTCGCGACCTCACCGTCAGCGTCCCGGACCAAACTGACGACGGCGAACGCACCCACGGTGCTGAATCCGTAAGCCAGAAGATAGAACATCGCCGAGGCGAGGCCGGCATTCGAGTTCGCCACCACGGCGGTCAGAATGAATCCGGTGTGCGCGATAGCCGAATAGGCCAGCATCCGCTTCATGTCGGTTTGCGTCACAGCGACGATCGATCCGACAACCATCGTGAGTATCGCGACCGCCCACATCAGCGGACGCCAGTTCACGTATTCGTTGGGCAGGGCCACATAGAAGACACGAAGGATGGCACCGAATGCGGCGATCTTGGTCGCAGTCGCCATGAAACTGGTGATCGGCGTCGGCGCCCCTTGATAGACGTCGGGAATCCACGAATGGAACGGCACGGCACCGACTTTGAACAGCAATCCCACCGCCACGAGTGCTGTCCCGAGCCACAGGAAGGCGTCGGTACCCGACCCGATGCGTGCTGCGTCGGCGATACCGGAGAGTGTGACCGTCCCGGCATAGCCGTACAGCAACGCAATTCCGAAAACGAAGAACGCCGACGAAAATGCCCCGAGCAGAAAGTACTTGAGCGCAGCTTCCTGGGAGAGCAGGCGACGTCTGCGTGCCAGACCACACAGGAGATACAGAGGCAGTGAGAACACTTCGAGCGCAACGAACATCGTCAGTAGATCGTTCGAAGCCGGAAACAGCAACATACCGCCGACCGCAAAGAGCGTGAGAGGAAAGACTTCGGTCTGGGCGATACCGACCTTCAATGCTTCTTGCTCCGCAACACTTCCCGGGACGCTCGACGCTTGAGGGGTGAAACTGCCGAGCGCGTCATGTTGCGCAATCACTTCGGCGGTGTTGCCCGAGCCTCGCTCGGCAATCAGCAGTACCGCGGGGATCGACACAAGAAGGATCGTGGCCTGCAAGAACAGCGTCGGTCCGTCGACCGCAACAGAACCCATCATCGCCGTCGACCGCGTGCCGGCGAGCAGAAGCACTGCCACGAATGCGGCTGCCAAACCTCCGACACCGAGGACGAGTTGCACTGGGTACCGAATACGCCGGGGTGCAAAGGCTTCGATGAGTACCCCGACCACCGCAACACCGAACACGATCAGCATCGGCGAGAGCAGGCTGTATTCGATACTGGGTGATGCCGCGTCGGCCGAGCCGAGGATGGTCACGTCGTTGAAGGAACTCATTTGTGGGCACCTCCTTCGTGGTCGGCGACGAGCGGCGTCGGTGCCTCGTAGACGACCGTGTGGCTCACTGCAGGAGTGATGACGTCCAAGGCAGGCTTGGGGTAGATGCCGAGAAGCAGCAGGAGTGCGATCAGAGGGGCGACCACCACGAGTTCGCGTCGCGCGAGGTCGCGGATCGTTCCCTGCCCTTCCTTCACGGGTCCGCCCATCATGCGCTGGTAGAGCCAGAGTATGTAGATCGCGGACAGTACGAGCGCGGCAGTCGCCGCGATAGCGGCGACGTGGTAGCGCGAGTACGTTCCGATCAGCACCAGGAATTCACTGATGAACGGAGCCAGACCCGGCAGCGACAGCGTTGCCAACCCCGCAACGAGGAATGTGCCGGCAAGGACGGGTGCGACTTTCTGTACGCCGCCGTACGCCGAGATAGATCGAGTACCTCGCTGCGAGACGAGGAAGCCCGCAATCAAGAACAGCGCGGCAGTGGAGATTCCGTGATTGACCATGTACAGCGCGGAACCTGCCTGGCTCTGGCTGGTCATCGCGAAGATTCCGAGAATGATGAAGCCGAAGTGTGAGATCGACGTGTAGGCGATCAGTCGCATGACGTCTGTTTGCGCGATCGCCAGTATTGCGCCGTAGACGATTCCGATCACGGCGAGCGTGATGATCCACGGTGCAAAAGTCGACGACGACTCCGGGAACAGTTGCAGGCAGTAGCGAATCATCGCGAAGGTGCCTACCTTGTCCACGACGGCCATCATCAACACCGCAGTCGACGGAGTCGATTCCACCGCGGAGTCGGGCAACCAACTGTGCAGCGGCCAGAGGGGTGCTTTCACCGCGAACGCGAACATGAATCCGAGGAACAATGCGTTGAGCACCCCGGGTCCCACACCGAGTTCACCGCTGTTTGCCGCTGAGGCGATCGCCCGGAAATCGAAAGTGCCGCTGGTGAAGGGACTCTCGTCGCGAGTGGTGACCACGTACAGGCCGATGACCGCAGCGAGCATGACCAGGCCGCCGAGGAGGTTGTAGAGCAGAAACTTCACGGCGGCGCGAGATCTACCAACTCCGCCGAACCCGCCGATGAGGAAATACATCGGTATCAGCATCGCCTCGAAGAAAATGTAGAACAAGAGAATGTCCAAGGCGCTGAAGGAAATCATCACCATGGACTCGACAACAAGGATCAGGGCGAAATAGGTGTGCGGCATCCGCTTGGGTGATGCCGGGTCCGCGGGGACGTCGTTCCATCCCGCGATCAGAAGTAATGGAACCAGCACGGCGGTGAGAAGAACCAGAACGAGCGCGATCCCGTCGAGTCCAAGTGTGTAGCTGGCACCGAAAGCCGGTATCCAGCTGTGGCTTTCGACGAACTGAAATTGTTCGCCGCCGCGGTCGAACGCAACTCCGAGAACGGCGGCGACCACCAGGACCGCCACGGACACAGCCAACGCGAGAGATTTGGCAAATTGGTACGACCGTGCCGGCAGAGCGAGGACAACACCCGCTCCGATGAGCGGAAGCAGCCAGAGCGCCGTCAGCGCAGGGAAGCCGGCATTAGTCACAGAGTCGCTCACCGCCGCTTCGATCACCACAGTGTCACCGCCATCATTGTCGCGACCACGAGTGTTGCTCCGACAAACATCACCAGCGCGTACGAACGAACAAACCCGGTCTGCAGCTTCCGCGTGAGCGTGGACAACCCGGTGACGACCAACGCAAAGCTGCCCACAACGCCGCCTACTCCCTTGGTGTCGACCACTTCCAGCGACTTGGTGAGTTGTTGTCCCGGCTTCATGAACACCGCCTCGTTGAAGGCGTCACCGTACAGATCACGGCGAGCCGCAACGGTCAACGGAGAAACCGGAGTCGGTGGCGCCACTGGAATCTCCCGGGTGGCGTACTCGCGATAAGCAATCGCGACGCCGGCGGCGACTGCGAGCAGCGCCAGCGCGGTGATCGACCATGCGGGTATCGGCGGTTCGACGTGATGGGAGCCGACAACCGGTTCCAGCCAGTTCTGCAAGCTGGACCCGATGGTCAGGAGCATGCCGGCCCCGACGGATCCCACCGCCAGAATGATCATCGGAGACGTCATCACCGCCGGAGATTCGTGAGGTTTCTCGTTCTCCCAGCGGGCCTTCCCGAAGAAGGTCATCAGCATCACGCGGCTCATGTAGAAGGCAGTGAGCGCCGCACCCAAGAGCGTGACGATGCCCAGCACAACACCCTTGACGCCGCCCTCGCCGATTGCAACCTCGATGATCTTGTCCTTGGAGAAGAATCCTGCGAACGGCGGAACACCGATGATGGCAAGGTAACCGAGTCCGAATGTGACAAAAGTCAGTGGCATGAACGCTCGGAGTCCGCCGTAGCGCCGCATGTCGGTTTCGTCGTTCATCGCGTGCATCACCGAACCTGCGCCGAGGAACAGACCAGCCTTGAAGAATCCGTGGGTGATGAGGTGCAAAATCGCGAAGGCATATCCGGCCGGTCCGAGACCCGCAGCCAGGACCATGTATCCGATCTGGCTCATGGTCGATGCGGCGAGCGCTTTCTTGATGTCGTCTTTCGCACAGCCGATGATCGCACCGAACAAGAGCGTCACCGCGCCGACGATGACAACCACGAGTTGAGCGTCGGGTGCGAGATCGAAGATCGGATTCGAGCGCACGATCAGGTACACACCGGCAGTGACCATCGTGGCGGCGTGGATCAGTGCCGATACGGGGGTGGGGCCCTCCATCGCGTCGCCGAGCCACGATTGCAGTGGCACCTGCGCCGACTTCGCGCACGCAGCGAGGAGGAGCATCAGTCCGATCGCCGTCAGGAGACCTTCGCTTGCGCCGGACGCGTCGCCGAAGACGTTGCTGAACGAGAGCGAGCCGAACGTGCTGAACATCAACATCATTGCGATCATCAAGCCGATGTCGCCGACCCGATTGACGACAAAGGCCTTCTTCGCCGCGGTCGCTGCCGACGGCTTGTGCTGCCAGAATCCGATGAGCAGGTACGACGCCAAACCGACGCCTTCCCAGCCGACGTAGAGTCCGAGGAAATTGTCGGCGAGGACCAGGAGCAGCATCGCTGCCAGGAATAGATTGAGGTACGCGAAGAACTTACGACGCTCGAGATCGTGCGCCATGTAACCGACCGAGTAGATGTGGATCAGCGAACCCACACCCGTGATGAGCAGAACGAAACACATCGACAGTTGGTCCAGCTGTAGTCCGAACTCGACTTGAAGACTGTCGACCGGGACCCAACTGAACAGGTGCTCGGTAACGGTGCGGTCGGCGGTGTCGCGGCCGAGCATGGCGATGAAAAATACTACCGCCACGACAAACGACGCGACAGCCATGACGCAGGCGAGCAGGTGACCCCACACGTTCGTGCGGCGACCGGCCAGCAAAAGGACAGCGGCACCGCACAGCGGCAGGGCGGGGAGCAACCAGATGGCGGACGTGATTCCTCCTGACATGTCAGTACTTCAGCAGGTCTGCGTCGTCGACGGATACAGAACGCCGAGATCGGAAGATGATCATGATGATTGCCAGGCCGACGACAACTTCGGCTGCAGCGACCACCATCGTGAAGAAGGCGAAGATCTGGCCGTCGAGATTGCCGTACATACGCGCGAAAGTCACGAACGCCAGATTGGCGGCGTTGAGCATCAACTCGATGCACATGAACACCACGATGGCGTTGCGTCGCAGGAGGACTCCCGCAGCCCCGATGGTGAACAACAGGACCGACAGATACAGGTAGTTCTCGGGATTCATCGCGCAGACTCCTCACCGGTACTCGGATCCGGGGATCGCGGAGTGAGCGCGCTGCTGACGGAGAGTGTCGAGTACGATCCGTCCGGCAACAAGGCCGGCATGTCCACCGCGTTGTGTCGTGCGTACACACCGGGGCTCGGGAGTGGAGTGGCCGAGCCTTTTTCGGGATTGTTCTCATCGCTGCCCAGGTACGCGAACCGTTGCTGCGAGAGTTCCCGTTGGCTGAGTGTCGCTCCGATCTTCTCCCGATGCGCGAGCATCATGGCGCCGAGTGTCGCCGTGATCAGTAGTGCGCCGGTCAGTTCGAAGGCCCAGACGTAGCGGATGAAAATGAGATCGGCGAGAGCGTCGATGTTGCCCTGCTCGAGTCCGGTGAAGCCGGTGAAGCCCGAGATCGACGCATTACCGAGGCCACCGATGAGCAGCAGCCCGAATCCGACGCCGATCACGATCGCGCTGACTCGTTGTCCCCGTAGAGTTTCGATCAAGGAATCCGAAGAATCCACGCCCACCAGCATCAAGACGAACAAGAACAACATCATCACCGCGCCGGTGTAGACGACGATCTGGACGACGCCCAGGAACAGCGCGCCCTGCACGATGTAGAACACGGCCAGGATGATCATCGTCATTGCAAGGAAGAGTGCAGAATAGACGGCTTTGGGAGCGGCCACGACACCCAAAGCGCTGATCACCGCCAAGGTTCCGAGGATCCAGAACTGCACCGCTTCGCCGGTGGAGGTCGAAGTCATCGTTCCCTCCGCCAGAATCGTAGTAGTGACCGCCGCGATCATTTCTCGGTCTCCTGGCTCGGCTTCGGTTCGGGTGCTGCTTGCGCGGGTGCTGCTTGCTCTGATGCTGCTGCGATGTCGCCGCGGTAGTAGTCGTCCTGAGTTGTGCCGGGACGCAGCGCGTGTGGTGGTGCCGTCATGTCGGGCTTCAATGGTGCGAGGAGGCGGTCCTTCTCGTAGATCAACCCGGCTCGGTTGTCGTCGGTCATCTCGTACTCGTTGGTCATCGTGAGGGCCCGAGTGGGGCATGCCTCGACGCAGAGGCCACAGCCGATGCACCGCAGGTAGTTGATCTGATACACCCGCCCGTAACGCTCACCGGGAGAGAACCGTTCTTCTTCGGTGTTGTCAGCGCCTTCGACGTAGATTGCGTCAGCGGGGCAGGCCCACGCGCACAGCTCGCATCCGATGCACTTCTCGAGTCCGTCCGCATACCGGTTGAGTTGGTGGCGACCGTGATATCCGGGGGCGGTGGGGCGCTTCTCCTCCGGATAGAACTCTGTCTCGGGCTTCTTGAACATTGTCGAGAGCGTCACTCCGAAACCCGCGATAGGTCCGAGGAATTCAGGCATGGGAGTCCTCCGATGTGTCGGAAACATCTGTCCGCCGCGGCGGTGGCACGTTCTGACCCGGTGGTTTTCGGGTCGGCAGCGTTTGACCAGGCAGTGTTTGACCCGGCAGGGGTGGAACCGGGAAGCCGCCCGACATCGCATCGAAAGGTGTGGCCCCCGAATCGGGCACCAACGCGGCGGTTCGGCGACGGCCACGGTAGGTTCCGGCCAACACCATCAGGAGCCCGGCTCCGAGAACCAGTGCGACGCAGAGAAGTACGAGCCAGGTGTTGTAACCCTCGTTGCGGAAGGCGCGAACAGTCGCGATCACCATCACCCACACCAAGGCCGCGGGGATGAGAATCTTCCAGCCGAGATTCATGAACTGGTCGTAGCGCAACCGCGGAAGTGTGCTGCGCAACCAGATGAAGACGAAGAGGAAGCCCCACACCTTGGCGACAAACCACAGCACGGGCCACCAAGCGGAATTGGCGCCGTCCCACAGATTGAATGGGAACGGTGCGTGCCACCCGCCCAGAAACAGCGTCGTGGCCAGAGCGGACACCGTCACCATGTTCACGTACTCGGCCAGCATGAACATCGCGAACTTGAGTGAGGAGTACTCGGTGTGGAACCCACCTACCAGCTCACCCTCGGCCTCCGGAAGGTCGAAGGGCGCTCTATTGGTTTCGCCGACCATCGCTGTCACGTAGATCAGGAAAGACGGCAGGAGAAGAAAGACGTACCAGGCACCTTGTTGGGCACTGACGATTCCGGACGTGGACATCGTTCCGGCGTAGAGGAAGACTGCGGCGAAGGACAGTCCCATCGCTACCTCGTACGAGATGACCTGCGCGGTCGATCGAAGTGCGCCCAGTAGTGGATACGTCGATCCCGACGACCAGCCGGCAAGCACGATGCCGTACACACCGATCGAGGTCACGGCCAGGATGTAGAGAACTCCGACCGGCAGATCGGTCAGCTGCAAGGGTGAAAGGGTTCCGAAGATCGACACCTGCGGACCGAACGGAATGACGGCAAAAGCCATGAACGCGGGCACGACTGCGATGACGGGCGCGAGGAGATAAATCGGTTTGTCGGCTCCGGTAGGAGTGATGCCTTCCTTGAGGGCGAGCTTGATTCCGTCAGCGAGGCTCTGGAGCATTCCGCGGGGGCCGACGCGGTTCGGTCCGACACGCATCTGCATACGCGCCATGACTTTTCGTTCCGCGTAGATCGCCACCAGCGGGGTGAGTACGAGGAACACGAAGATGGCGAGAGCCTTGCCGATCACTAACCACCACGGGTCGTGTCCGAACGCCGACAGGTCGACCGGAGCAGCGACGCTCTCGTACTCGTGGGCGGTCATTGCGTTCCCGCCTTCGCGATCTTCACGATCGATCCCGCGGTGGCGCAGAGTGTTTCGTAGACGGTGCTACCCGGTGAATTGAGCGGCAACCAGACAGTTCGAGGTGGTAGTTCGGTGATCTCCAACGGCAAAGTGACGGTGCCGGATTCAGTCGACACGGCAACCTGATCACCGTTATCGGCTTCGATCTCGGCCGCGGTCTCGGCCGACAAACGCACGAGCGGGGACCGTGCAGTACCCGCCAGGTTGGGCTCGCCGTCCTGCAAACGGCCGTTGTCGAGCAACATTCGCCAACTCGACAACACCGCCTCGCCTAGCGCCGGTGTGGGCGCGGCGCCTGCGGGTACCTGAGGTGAGGTGGGGCGTAATCCGGACCACACCCCGAGGCGGTGTATCTCTGCGCGCGCGGAATCTGCGTCGGGCAGCCCCAGATCGATACCCATCTCCGCTGCGATCGCGTGGAGAACGCGCTGATCTGGCATTACGCCTGTTGTTCTCAATGCCGTGTCGAACACACGCTCGCGGCCTTCCCAGTCGAGGAAGGTTCCGGGCTTCTCGGCGACCGGTGCCACCGGGAAGACGACGTCGGCGAGTTCGGTGACTTCGCTGTGACGGATTTCCAAGCTCACCACGAATCCGGCGGCTTCGATCGCGGCGCGCGCCTTCGCCGGGTTCGGGAGATCACTCAACTCGACGCCGCCGACAAGAAGCGCAGCAGTCGTCCGCCTCGAATCCAGGAGGCTCGCGGCGTCGCGACCGTCGGACGTCGGGATGGGGGCGTCCCACACCGATTCCACCTCTCGACGCGCCAGCGGGTCCGCAACGAGGCGTCCACCGGGAAGCATTCCCGGTAGCGCACCAGCCTCGACGGCGCCGCGATCACCAGCGCGGCGTGGGACCCAAGCCAGGGAAGCTCCCGTCGCTTCGGCGAGACGTACTGCCGCCGAGAAGCCACCCGTCACCTCACTGAGTCGTTCGCCCAGCAGGATCACTGCGCCGGGCTGTCGGAGGAGCTGACCCTCCTCACTACTGGGGCGAGCCAACGAATCCATCAGAGCTGCTTCACTTCCGGGTACGGTCCGAAGCAAAGCACCCCCCATCTTCTGCAGGCCTCGCGTAGCGAACGGCGCGCTGGCGAGCACCGTTGTCTTGCCGAAACGAGCGGCTTTGCGTAGCCGCAGGAAGATGATCGGTGACTCCTCCTCGGGCTCGAGAGCGACCAGCAACGCAGCCGGGGCTGATTCGAGATCTTGGTACGTCACCGACTCTTCGAGCGTGCGGCCAGCGACGTGAGCTGAGATAAAGCTGGTCTCTTCGCCTGAGTGAGCGCGGATTCGGAAGTCGATGTTGTTGGTAGCGAGAGCAACTCGCGCGAACTTGCTGTAGGCGTACGCGTCCTCCCGGGTCGATCGTCCACCGACGAGTACGCCTGCGTCACCGTGGGCCTGTGCGAAGGATCGCGCAACGAGGTCGAGTGCCATGGGCCACGACGCCGGAATCAATTCGCCGTCAGCGTTGCGGATGAGGGGGGTGGTGATGCGATCGCCTTGGGTCGTGTATGTGAAAGCGAAACGTCCCTTGTCGCAGTTCCACTCCTCGTTGACGTCGGGGTCGTCCCCGGCGAGACGACGAAGAACCTTGCCGCGACGGTGGTCGGTGCGCTGGGCGCATCCGTCGGCGCAGTGCTCGCACACGCTGGGACTGGACACCAGATCGAACGGGCGCGCCCGGAATCGGTATGCCGTGCTGGTGAGCGCACCGACCGGGCATATTTGGATCGTGTTACCCGAGAAGTAAGACTCGAAAGGCTCGTTGGCGTAGATCCCGACCTGTTGAAGCGCACCGCGCTCGAGGAGATCGATGAACGGGTCGCCGGCGATCTGGCCCGAAAACCGTGTGCACCTGGCACAGAGGACACAACGCTCGCGGTCGAGGAGGATCTCGGACGAGAGTGGGATGGGTTTGGGGTAGGTCCGTTTCTCCTCACCGAACCGCGATTCCGTGCGACCGGTCGACATCGCCTGGTTCTGGAGCGGGCACTCGCCGCCCTTGTCGCACACGGGGCAGTCCAGAGGGTGGTTGATGAGCAGGAGTTCCATCACCCCCCGCTGCGCCTTCTCGGCCACCGGCGACGTGAGTTGCGTGGTGACGACCATTCCGTCCGCAACCGGTGTCGTGCAGGACGCCACCGGCTTGCGTTGACCTTCGACCTCCACGATGCACTGGCGGCACGCCCCGACCGGATCCAGAAGGGGATGATCGCAGAACCGCGGAATCTGGGTGCCGATCATCTCTGCAGCGCGAATGATCAACGTGCCCTTGGGAACCTGAAGTTCTCGGCCGTCGATGGTGAGAGTGACCAGATCAGTAGGCGGTGCCGTGTCGGTCTTGGTGGCGTCGGCTGCAGTCATGAGACGAACGCTCCTGTCGCGAGTACGGACCGGTGAGGATCGAACGGGCATCCGTTGCCGTCGAAGTGCGCGACGTATTCCTCGCGGAAGTACTTCATGGAGGACATGATCGGGCTGGTGGCTCCATCACCTAACGCGCAGAAGGACTTTCCGAGGATCGTGTCCGAGATGTCGAGTAGTTTGGTGAGATCGGCTTCGGTTCCTGTTCCGCCTTCGAGTCGCCGCAGGATCTGGACCAGCCAGTACGTGCCTTCTCGGCACGGCGTGCATTTACCGCAGGATTCGTGGGCGTAGAACTCGGTCCATCGCAGCACCGCGCGCACGATGCAGGTTGTGTCGTCGAATATCTGCAGTGCCTTGGTGCCCAGCATCGATCCCGCGGCGCCGACGCCCTCGTAGTCGAGTGGGACATCGAGGTGTTCCTCGGTGAAGATCGGTGTCGAGGATCCGCCGGGAGTCCAGAACTTGAGGGTGTGTCCAGCCCGAACGCCGCCCGCGTAGTCGAGAAGCTCTCGCAAGGTGATGCCGAGCGGCGCCTCGTACTGGCCGGGTGTGGTGACATGACCCGAGAGCGAGTACAGCGTGAATCCCGGTGACTTTTCACTTCCCATCGACCGGAACCACTCCGGGCCGCCCAGGACGATCGACGGAACACTCGCGATGGACTCGACGTTATTGACGACGGTCGGGCAGGCGTAGAGGCCGGCGACAGCGGGGAACGGCGGCCGCAATCGAGGCTGACCGCGCCGCCCCTCCAGAGAATCGAGAAGGGCTGTCTCCTCCCCACAGATATACGCGCCGGCTCCGGCGTGGACGACGAGATCCAGGTCGAATCCCGAACCGAGGATGTTTCGGCCCAGGTATCCGGCCGCGTAGGCTTCGGCCACAGCAGTCTGTAGGCGTCGCAGGACAGGGACGACCTCGCCCCTGACGTAGATGAACGCCTTGGCTGCTCGAATTGCGTACGCTGCGATGATCACTCCCTCCACCAACGTGTGGGGAGTCGCCATCATCAACGGCATGTCCTTGCATGTGCCAGGCTCGGACTCGTCGGCATTGACGACGAGGTAATGAGGCTTGCCGTCTCCGGGCGTGTCTTCAGAGACCTGCGGGATGAAGCTCCACTTCAGGCCCGTCGGGAAGCCGGCGCCACCGCGCCCGCGAAGGCCCGCGTCCTTGACCGTCTCGATCACGGCATCGGGGGAGCCTTCGAGTGCTGTGCGTAGGGCCTTGTAGCCGTCGTGACGAAGGTAGCTGTCGAGGGTCCACGAGTTCGGTTTATCCCAGTAGCGACTCAGGACGGGGGCGAGTGTCATGTCACTTCCCTTCGCCGGGAGCGTCGACCGCGGAAGCCGGGCCTGGTCGATTGTCGTCGAGAGATCGGCTGACACGCAGTCCGGCAACAGTTGCCCCGCCGACGGTCTGCGCTTCGGCCGCTTCGATTCGCGTATCCGGGAAACCGGCCAGGGTGCGCGCGGTCTGTCGGAACGAACACAGCGTCGCACCGCGACTGGGCGTCACGCGCTCTCCGGCGCGTAGCGCATCGACAAGTGAGCGCGCCGATTCCGGAGTCTGGTTGTCGAAGAACTCCCAGTTGATCATCACGACGGGCGCGTAGTCGCACGCCGCATTGCACTCGATGTGTTCGAGGGTGATCTTGCCGTCGGCCGTCGAGATGGTGTGTCCGCCTTCGTTCCTGGACCCTGCCGAGCCCAGGTGCTCTTCGAGTGCCGCGAGGATGTCGTCACCGCCCATGATCGCGCACAGCGTGTTGGTGCAGACTCCGACCAGATACTCACCCGTCGGACCACGCCGATACATGGAGTAGAAAGTGGAAACGGCGGCGACCTCAGCGCCCGTCAAACCTAGCTTGGCACTGCAGAAATCGATCCCGGCCGGCGTGATGTACCCGTCCTCGGATTGCACGAGGTGAAGGAGCGGCAGGAGGGCCGATCGACTGGTTATCGCGGCGGCGTCAGGCTCGCGATAACGAGCGATGACGGTGTCGGCGTCGGCGTCGAGTCGGGCGAGTACGTCGGGGGGATAGCTCGATCGTGCGCCGGGGCGTACCAATTGTGTGGGTTCCTCCGGTCGCGGTCCGAGTTCGATGAACACCCGTGACGAACCGTTCGGGCCGGTCATCGGTCCACTCCGCCCATGACGGGATCGATACTGGCGACCGAAGCGATCACGTCGGACACCATGCCCCCCTCGCACATCGCCGCTACGGCTTGAAGGTTTGTGAACGACGGATCCCGGAAATGGACGCGGTACGGCCGGGTTCCCCCGTCGCTGACCATGTGCACCCCCAGTTCGCCACGCGGAGATTCCACGGCGACGTACACCTGACCGGGCGGCACGCGGATGCCTTCGGTGACCAGTTTGAAATGGTGAATCAGACCCTCCATGGACGATTCCATGATCTTGGCGATGTGCTTCTGCGAGTTGCCGAGGCCATCAGGTCCGACGGCGAGATCGGCAGGCCAGGCGATCTTCTTGTCGTCCACCATGACCGGCCCCGGTTGCAGCTTGTCGAGACACTGCTCGACGATCTTGAGGGACTCCTTCATCTCCTCGACGCGGATGACGTACCTTCCGTAGCAATCGGATCCGTCGTGCGTCACGACATCGAACTCGTAATTCTCGTAGCCGCAGTAGGGCTGCGCTCGACGCTGATCGTGGGGGAGACCTGTGGCGCGCAGGACCGGTCCCGTCACTCCGAGCGCCATACAACCGGTGAGATCGAGATATCCGATTCCCTGAGTGCGGGCCTTCCAGATGGAGTTGTCGCTGAGCATCAATTCGACGTCTCGCAACCGCTTAGGAAGGACCTTCAACAGATGTCGTACCTTCGCCACCGAGCCGTCGGGTAAATCTTGCGCCAGACCGCCAGGCCTGATGTACGCGTGATTCATCCGCAGTCCGGTGATCGTCTCGAACACGTCCAGAATCAGTTCCCGTTCGCGGAATCCGAACAGCATCGCCGTCACGGCGCCCAGTTCCATTCCGCCGGTCGCCAGGGCGACAAGATGTGACGAGATTCGATTGAGCTCCATCATCATCACGCGAATGACGGTGGCTCGCTCGGGAATGTCGTCGGCGATGTCGAGAAGTTTCTCGACTCCGAGGCAGTAGGCGGTTTCGTTGAAGAACGGTGACAGGTAGTCCATCCGAGTAACAAAAGTGACGCCCTGCGTCCAGTTCCGGTATTCGAGATTCTTTTCGATTCCGGTGTGCAGGTAGCCGATTCCACACCGTGCTTCCACGACGGTCTCACCCTCGATTTCGAGTATGAGGCGCAAGACGCCGTGCGTGGACGGATGCTGCGGGCCCATGTTGACCACGATCCGTTCGGCCTCGCCGGTTCGCTGCCGGGCCGCTGCGGTGACGATGTCGTCCCAGTCCTGACCGGACGCCGTCACGATGGTTTCCGTCGTGGCGCCGGCGCTGCTTCCTGTCGTGTTGTTCATCAGTTGTACGCCCTACGCTCGTCGGGTGGCGGAGTCTCGGCACCCTTGTACTCGACCGGGATACCGCCGAGCGGATAGTCCTTCCGCTGCGGGTGGCCTTTCCAATCGTCGGGCATCTCGATACGGGTCAATGCCGGGTGACCGTCGAAGACGATTCCGAAGAAGTCGTAGGTCTCACGTTCGTGCCAGTCGTTGGTCGGGTAGATCCCGACGATCGACGGAATGTGCGGATCGGCATCCGGCACAGACACTTCCAGTCTGATCCGGCGATTGTGCGTAATGGAGGCGAGTGGATACACGGCGTGGAGTTCGCGACCGGTGTCCTGCGGGTAGTGCACTCCGTCGACACCCAGACAGAGTTCGAAGCGAAGATCCGGTTCGTCGCGCAGTCTGCGCGCGACCTGCGGGAGGTGAGACCGTTCGACGTGCAGCGTCATCTCGTCTCGAAAGACTGTTACTCGCTCGATTGCGTCGTTGAAAGTGTCACCCGCGCTGCGCAATGTGCCGTCCAAGGAGTCTGCAACCTCGTCGAAGTATCCACCGAACGGTCGAGAAGCCTTGTCTTCTACAGAGATTGGAGGGGCAAGACGGCTGTAGCCCGAGGTGTCGCCACTGCCGCGGACCCCGAACATCCCTCTCGCGCCGGTGTTGCCCGAGGTCATCGCAGCAGCCCCTTCATGTCGATGGTGGGGGTGGATGCCAGTGCCGCGCGCTCGGCTGCCGCGCGAGCCTCTTCGCGGTTGACGCCGAGGGGCATCTCCTGGATCTTCCGGTGCAGCTCGATGATCGCGTTGAGGAGCATCTCAGGCCGCGGCGGGCAGCCGGGCAAGTAGATGTCGACCGGAACGATGTGGTCGACGCCCTGTACCACTGCGTAGTTGTTGAACATTCCGCCGGAGGAGGCGCACACCCCCATGGCCAGAACCCATTTCGGCTCGGCCATCTGGTCATAGACCTGACGAAGTACCGGACCCATCTTTTGACTGACTCTCCCGGCCACGATCAGAAGGTCTGCCTGGCGCGGCGACGCGCGGAAGGCCTCCATGCCGAACCGCGCCAGGTCGAAGCGGCCGGACGTGGTTGCCATCATCTCGATGGCGCAGCACGCGAGCCCGAAGGTGGCAGGCCACAGTGATCCTTTGCGGACATACCCGGCAAGGCCTTCGACCGTTGTCAGTAGAAATCCGCTGGGAAGCTTTTCTTCGAGACCCATATCCGACTCTTTTCAGTCGTAACAGCTTCGGTATGACCGGTTTTGTCTGACTTCTTTGTGTTGATCGTGTCTTCGCCCAGCTAGTCCCAACCGAGACCGCCTCGTCGCCATTCATATGCGTATGCCACCGACACGTTGACTATGAAAAGGCCCATGGCCGCGAGACCGAACAAGCCGAGCGAATCGAAATGCACGGCCCACGGATAGAGGAAAACGATCTCGATGTCGAAGATGATGAACAGCATCGCCGTCAGATAGAACTTGACGGGAAACCGGCCACCACCAGCGGTACGGGGTGCCGGCTCGATTCCGCATTCGTAGGCTTCGAGCTTCGCCCTGTTGTACCGCTTCGGGCCGACCGCGGACGCGAGAACAACCGACACCACGGCGAAGGCCATCGCGATGACCCCGAGAACGAGAATGGGGATGTAAGCGTTCATGTCACCCGAACTCCTCTCCGCTGTGCGGATGTCCGCCTAGCCCGAAGGTGCCGTTAACCCGAAGGTGCCGTTAACCCGAAGGTGCCGTTCGATTTCGATACTGCCAGCAATTCGATATTTATGTGACCTGCGACACCCACACTAGGGGAGGTCTCCGACATTGGGTTGATTTTCGGGGTGCCGAGTTTCGCTCTCGAAAGTCCGAAGTAGTCGGCGCCGCAACGAATCACCGCTGCAACGGGTGCTCACCGGCTCAGTTGCCGACGGAGAAGCGCGATGACGGTGGAAGCGAGTTCGATCGGATCTATCGGCTGCGGCACTGAGGCTTCCGCTCTCGACCACGACGCCAGCCATGCATCGTCGGGTCGACCGGTCAGTACGAGGATCGGTGGACAGTCGGCGATCTCGTCCTTGAGTTGTTTCGCCACGCCCATGCCGCCGGCCGGACTGGCCTCGCCGTCGAGAATTGCGAGATCGATTCCGCCGGCATCGAGCTTGTCGACGACGATCGGCGCCGTTGCGACTTCGACGTAATCGATGGCGGGCATCGAGGGATGTGGACGCTCACCGAGAGCGAGCCGGACTTGCTCGCGCGTGTGCGCGTCGTCGCTGTAGACGAGGATGCGCACGGGTGCCATGGAGTTGGGCTCTGCGGTCTCGGCGGACACGCGGCCGACGTTACTCCGGGCGGTCCCCGGCTACCGGCGAATCTTCGACATCGGCAAGAACTTCCGCGAAATCGCAGCTCGGCTTCGCAGTAAACGGCCCCTACCCGGCGATGAACGCCGAAGTAAGGGCCGCCTGAATTGCGTGTGCGCTCAGAAGTTTTCGACGAACTTCGTCAGGCCCTTGCTTGCCGTTTCCAGGGCCGTCTTCTGCGCCTTCTTCACCAGGAAACCCGGCAGCGGAATCTTGGGATCGATGGTCAATTCGAAGGTGACTTTGGTTCCACCGTCGGTGGGCGTCAAGACGTAGGAGCCGTCCTGCTGGTTCTGCTGGCCGCTCTCGACGAGGGTCCAGGTCACCTTCTCGTCGCCCTCGAAGGTGTAGTCGACTACCTGCTCGTCGTTGATTCCCAGAATGGACACGGCCATGCGAACGCGATGGGGGCGACCGTCGGCGTGGGTGCTCTCGATGGTGATCTTCTTGTGCGCAGACGACCACTCCGGCAGTCGATCTACCGCGGCGACGGCCTGCATCACCGTTGCCGGATCAGCCTTGATCTCGAATTCCTTGACGCCCGAAACAGCCATGAACGTGCTCCTTCTCGCCTTGCGGCAACGGTTCGTGATTACTGCAGTTGCGCAATTAGATCATTCGGCGATCGGGGTGGCGTCGGACTAGTCCATGCCGTTCTTGCGCATCTGGTCCCGCAGTGCGCCCTGAACGGCTTGTGAAACCCACGAGTTGAGGGAGACTCCGTTCTGATTGGCTGCCTCCTCGGCGCGGGCTTTGATCTGCTCCATCATCCTCAACGTCACTCGGCTGATATCTCCGCTGACGTCGTCGAACGAGTAGGTGGAGTCCTTCTTCTCGTCGTCTGCCTTCTCGTTGTCGGCGGAATCGCCGCCAGTCGAACTGGGCGGGCGAACCACATCGACCAGCAACTCGCTGCCGTCGAGATTGACCTTGACCTCTCGATCGCCGAGCTTCGCCCCGATCTCCTTGGCCAGCTCAGTCGCCGCGGCCAGCAAGACCAGGCGGACCGAGGGTTCGATGGCGGCGGACAGCGACGCCGCAATTCGGCGCGTGTGATCGTCACCGAGTTCGGCTGCGGTGACAAGGTCGTTCTGCAGCTTTGCGGTGTACTCCGAAATGTCCATGACACCAGAGTGGCGTCAAAAGTGACGTCAGTCAAGGCTGCTGGTGACGTCACTCGATCTCGAGGACGGTCAACCGCTATAGAGTTGCCCCGCACCTGAGGCGAACAGCGTCCGGGTTTCGTGCTGGTTGTTTCGTGCTTGTCGAGGAGTGGGTTGTGCCGAACACGGTGTCGCTGAAAGTGCAGTTGGTGGCGAAGTCCGAGTTCTTCCCGCCCGAGGGCATTCCGTGGGAGACGGACGCCGACGGCGGCGAAGCGCTTGTCGAGTTCTCCGGTCGAGCCTGCTACCAGAGTTGGTCCAAGCCGAATCCGCGCACGGCAACCAACGCCGGCTACCTGAGGCATCTGCTCGAGGTCGGACACGTTTCGGTGCTCGAGCATGCAACCGTGAGCTTCTACATCACCGGTATCTCGCGCTCGTGCACTCATGAATTGATTCGTCACCGGCACTTCTCGTACTCGCAACTCTCGCAGCGATTCGTTCGCGAGAACGATGCGAACGTCGTCGTGCCTCCGGCTGTCGAAGGCGATCCCGAACTCGAAGCACTGTTTCTGTCGGCCACCGACGAAAGCCGTCGCGCTTACGGTGAACTGCTCACCGCCCTCGAAAGGAAACTGCAATCAGTGCCCGGCGCCCCGATGCGGGGGAAGCAAGCCAGGCAAGCTGCACGCTCGGTGCTGCCCAACGCCACCGAGACTCGCTTGGTGGTGACCGGGAACTATCGGGCCTGGCGGCACTTCGTCGAGATGCGTGCCACCGAACATGCGGATGTCGAGATCCGGCGAGTCGCGGTCGAGTGCCTGCGTCAGCTTCGCGACGTCGCGCCAAATGTGTTCGGGGACTACGAGATTCTCCGCGGAAGCGACGGATCGGAAATCGCCGTCAGTGCATTTGCAGCCGAGTCGTGACTCGTGTGCAGAAGTAAGAGCTGAACCGGGTAACCTTCTGACCATGACCTACGGTGATTCCGCTTCTCTTGTCGAGCGTCCGTTCGGCACCATTTCCGTTGCGATGGTGACCCCGTTCACTGCCGACGGGAAGTTGGACGTCGACGCGGGAGTGCGCCTCGCAGCCCATCTCGTCGACAACGGCTGCGACGGCCTTGTCCTTGCCGGTACCACCGGTGAATCTCCCACCACCACCGAGTCCGAGAAGCTCGACCTGCTCCGCGCGGTAATCGACGCCGTAGGCAACCGCGCGAAGATCGTCGCAGGCGCCGGCAGCAACGACACCGCCCACAGTGTCGAACTCGCCCGTGATGCGGCTCGCGCCGGAGCGCACGGTCTGCTCGTCGTCACCCCGTACTACTCGCGTCCGCCCCAGGCCGGACTTTTTGCACACTTCACCGCCGTCGCCAACGCGACCGACCTGCCCGTCATGTTGTACGACATTCCGCCCCGCTCCGTCGTCCCCATCGAGACCGAGACGATCCGCCGACTCGCCGAGCATCCGCGGATCAAGGCCGTCAAGGACGCCAAGGGCGACCTCAACGCCGGCGCAGAGTTGATCGGCACCACCGAGCTTCAGTTCTTCTCCGGTGACGACCCGCTGAACCTGCCATGGCTCGCTGTCGGTGCTACTGGCTTCGTCAGCGTCATCGGCCATCTTGTTCCGGGTCGCCTTCGCGACCTTCACACCGCGTTCGTGTCCGGCGACATCGCCCGCGCACGCGAGATAAACCTCAGTTTGATCCCTGTGATTCGTTCCGTTGCCCGTCTCGGCGGTGTCAGCGCTTCGAAGGCGGGTCTGCGACTCATCGGAATCGATGTCGGAGAACCACGCCTTCCGCAGGTTGCACCCACTAAAGAGCAGATCGACGGTCTTGCCGCCGATCTGCATGCGGCAGGAGTTTTGTAAATGACCCGTCCCCCCCGACGTCGTAGTGCCAGTCGTCAAGCCGGTCCGCCCGCGCCTCCGGCTCCCGAAACGGCCGCGAAGGCCGCACCGGTAGAGGCACCAGCTGCGCCGGCGGCAGAAGCGGCCCCCGCCGCAGCCGCCCCGCCCAAGAAGGCCGCAGCAACCAAATCTGCAGCAACCAAATCTGCAGCAACCAAGTCCGCTGCCACCAAATCTGCTGCACCCAAGAAGTCGACCGAAGACAGGTCGCCGCGCAAATCTTCCGGCGGCAACCGTCCGGCAGCGTCGAAGGCGGGCAACGGGCGCGGAAACAAGCGCCCCGAGAACCGTCCGGCCGTCGATCCCACTGGTCGACTCGGAACACCCCCGAAGGCGCCGGCATCAGGTCTGCGCGTCGTCGCTCTGGGCGGCATCGGTGAAATCGGCCGCAACATGACGGTGTTCGAGCACCGCGGCAAGCTGCTGATCGTCGACTGCGGTGTGCTGTTTCCCGAAGACCAGCAGCCTGGCGTCGACCTGATCCTCCCGGACTTCCGCTACATCGAAGACCGTATGGACGACGTCGAAGCCGTCATCTTGACTCACGGACACGAGGACCACATCGGTGCTCTGCCGTTCTTGCTGCGCCTGCGCGCGGACATTCCGGTCATCGGCGCGAAGTTCACTCTCGCCCTCGTTGCCGCCAAGTGCCGCGAGCATCGCCTGCGACCGAACCTCGTCGAGGTCGTCGAAGGAAACACCACCACCCACGGCCCGTTCGACTGCGAGTACTTCGCCGTCAACCACTCGATTCCCGACGCGCTCGCGATCGCGATTCGCACCGACGCCGGCGTCGTACTGCACACCGGTGACATCAAGCTCGATCAGCTGCCTCTCGACGGCCGCCTGACCGACCTCGCCGGTTTCTCCCGCCTGGGCGACGAGGGTGTCGACCTGTTCCTCGTGGACTCGACCAACGCCGAGGTCCCGGGATTCGTCACGCCCGAGCGCGAAATCGGGGGAGTGCTCGACAACGTCATCGGCAAGGCGAAGCAGCGCGTCATCGTGGCATCGTTCGCCAGCCACGTGCACCGCATCCAGCAGGTCGTCGACGTTGCCGCTCGGTACAACCGCCGCATCGTCTTCGTCGGACGCTCGATGGTCCGCAACATGCAGATCGCCCAGGATCTCGGCTACCTCACGGTGCCTGACGGCCTGGTCGTCGACATCGACACCGCCGCGACGCTTCCCGACGATCGCCTGGTTCTGATCTCCACGGGTTCGCAGGGTGAGCCGTTGGCAGCGCTCTCGCGGATGGCACGAGGCGAACACCGCCAGATCAACATCCGCGCCAACGACCTGGTCGTTCTGGCGTCCTCGCTGATCCCGGGCAACGAGAACTCCGTTTTTGCCGTGGTCAACGGTTTGGCCAAGCGCGGTGCCACCGTCGTGACGCAGCAGAGCGCCAAGGTTCACGTCTCGGGCCACGCGTCCGCTGGTGAATTGCTTTACCTCTACAACGCGGTTCGGCCCACCAACGCCATGCCTGTTCACGGTGAATGGCGCCACCTGCGTGCCAACGCCGCGCTTGCCAAGGCAACCGGCGTTCCGGAAGAGCGCATCGTATTGGCCGAGGACGGCGTCGTGGTCGACATGGTCGACGGCCTCGCCGAGATCGTCGGACGGGTACCGGTCGGACACGTCTACGTCGACGGTCTGTCCGTCGGTGACGTCGGTGAGCCGACGCTTTCCGATCGCCTCGTGCTCGGTGAGGGCGGCTTCATCGCCATCACCATCGTCATCAACGAGTCGACGGGGCGCGCGGTCAGCACTCCCGAAGTATCCGGTCGCGGTTTCTCCGACGATCCGACAGCCCTCAAGGCCGCCGCGGATCTCGTGGAATCGGACCTGACACGGTTGGCGAGCGAAGGTGTCATCGACGCTCACCGCATCGCGCAGTCCGTGCGCCGCGTCGTCGGACGCTGGGTCGCGGACAAGTACCGCCGCCGTCCGATGATCATTCCGACGGTCATCGCGGTTCCGTAGATTCGGCACAGCAGGTCGCTTGCGCTCGAACCCGGTCCGGTTCGAGTACTTTGGCGAAGGTGACCTTCGCTCATGACGAACGACTCGCCCTGGTGGACAGCATGGTCGAATTCGGCCCCGATGCTCCGACGCTGTGTGGGGAGTGGACCAATCGTGACCTGGCAGCACATCTGATCGTCCGGGAGCGGCGTCTCGACGCCGCTCCCGGAATCATGTTCAGCCCTCTGGCCGGTCACACCGAGACCGTGCGAAAGGCCGCAGCGGCGCGTCCGTGGGAGGACATCCTCGACGACGTTCGCGGCGGGCCGCCTCGGTGGTCGCCGATGTACTGGCTCGACGCGCAGGTCAACACCACGGAAATGTTCATCCACCACGAAGATGTACGACGCGCACACCTGAACTGGGCGCCGCGTCCGTTGTCGGAGGGTCGGCAGGCTCAACTGTGGAAGTACGCGCGGCAGATCGGCAAGATGGGCTACCGCAAAGCCGCTGTCGAGGTGATCTTCGAACTTCCGTCCGGAGAGAGCGCGGTCGTCCACAAATCCGGCTCTCGCAGTGTTGTCCTGCAGGGTGAACCTGCCGAGTTGCTGCTTCACGCTTTCGGTCGCAACGAAGTGCAGATCGAAGCAAAAGGCGAACTCGGCGACGTTCAATCGGTGATGGCGCTCGATCGCAGTTTTTGATCCGCCCGTTTGGGATCTGCCCGTCTTTCGACCTCTACCGAGTTCGCCAGGCGGGTTGTGAAGATCACGTTTCGCACTCGCGACCTGTGTTGCTGGTGTTGCGGATGGTCCAGATGGGGTCGCACAGACTAGCCTGAACTCCATGGCAGGTAAGTCGAGCGCCCGGGGATCCAGTACAAGCACGTCCACGTCCAGGGCATCGACCAGGTCGTCAGCGTCTGCGCCGAGCGCGCGAGCGACCGCAAAACCCCGCACATCGCGCACCACGCGGACCGTCTCGACTCCTCGAAATGTCACGACGTCGGCCAAAGCCGGTGGCCGTCCCGCTTCGGGGAAAGGCTCCAAGCCTGCGCCGAAGAAGTCGTCCGGTACATCTTCGGCTTCGCGCCGACCCGTATCGAAAACGTCTCAGCGGGCCAGCCCGTTGGCGGCGGTCGGCAAGGGGATCGGCGCGGGGTGGTCCCTGGCTGCCCGCGGTGTCGGCGCCACTACGCGCACGGTCAGCAAGGTCGGCGAGATCGAAGCTGGCCATCGCCGCGACGGAATAGCGCTCGGCCTGATCGCATTCAGCGTCGTCATCGCCGGCGGAGTCTGGTTCAAGGCCGGAGGTCCGATCGGCGGTGGCATCGATACCCTCGTGCGGGCGATTTTCGGCGCGGCTTCGGCTGTGCTCCCCATCGTCGGCGTCGGCCTCGCGATCCTGTTGATGCGCACGGAACCCAAACCTGAGATCCGACCTCGATTGATCATGGGATCGTTGCTGGTCGGTCTGCCTGCACTCGGCCTGTGGCACATCATCTCCGGATCGCCGACAGACGCGACCGGCCGCTCCAACGGCGCAGGGTTTGTCGGATACGTCGTGGGAGGTCCGCTGACCAACGGCCTCACCGTTTGGCTGTCGGCGCCGCTGTTGGTCATCGCCACCGGATTCGGAATCCTGCTTCTGACCGGAACGACTCTGCGTGAGGTTCCGAGCAAGTTCCAGTCCTTCTTCGGGGCCTCGTACCGCTCGGACGAATACGGCGACTACGGATCCGAATTCGACGAGGACGGCGAGCACCACTACGGCGAATCGGCTTACGATCCTTCTCTGTTCGACGCCGACGGCTACCCGGTCGACACCTACGCCGAGCCGCCGCTCAAGCCCGCCAAGCGGACCAGCCGACGCGCGCCGATCGACAACTACCCGACGGACGAGTTCGAATCCGGAGACAAGAAGACCGAAGTACTCGGTCTGTGGAACGCCGACGAAACCGCAGAGCCCGACGAGCCCGTCGTGGCTGCGGCAGCGCCCGTCGTGGAGACACCGGCGCCGCGCCCCAAGGTGCCGGCTCGTTCGGTACCCATCGCCAAGCCCGTGCCGAAACCCGAACCGGAGCCGGAGGAGAAGGAACACTTCGTCACCGATCGGGTGACCGACGGCGACTACAACCTCCCGCCGACGACGTTGCTGATCGAGGGCGATCCGCCCAAGCTCCGCAGTTCTGCGAACGACGCGATGATCGAAGCGATCAGCGAGGTCCTCGAACAGTTCAAGATCGACGCCGCCGTTACCGGATTCACCCGCGGGCCGACAGTGACGCGCTACGAGGTCGAACTCGGACCCGGTGTGAAGGTCGAGAAGATCACTGCGCTCGCCCGCAACATCGCCTATGCGGTGGCAACCGACAACGTCCGCCTCCTCGCCCCCATTCCGGGTAAGTCCGCGGTGGGTATCGAGGTGCCGAACTCCGACCGTGAAATGGTTCGCCTCGCCGACGTGCTGAACGCGCCGAGCACCCGACGCGATCACCATCCACTGGTGATCGGTCTGGGTAAGGACATCGAAGGTGACTTCGTCAGTGCGAACCTCGCGAAGATGCCCCACTTGCTGGTGGCAGGTTCGACCGGCTCGGGTAAGTCGAGCTTCGTGAACTCGATGCTCGTGTCACTGCTGACCCGGGCGACGCCGGAAGAAGTACGGATGATCCTCATCGACCCCAAGATGGTCGAGCTCACGCCGTACGAAGGTATCCCGCACCTGATCACGCCGATCATCACTCAGCCCAAGAAGGCAGCGGCAGCGCTGGCCTGGTTGGTCGAGGAGATGGAACAGCGCTACCAGGACATGCAGGCTAATCGAGTGCGTCACATCGACGACTTCAACTCCAAGGTCAAGTCCGGCGAAATCACCGCGCCGCTGGGCAGCGAGCGCGTCTACCGCCCGTACCCGTACATCCTGGCGATCGTGGACGAGTTGGCCGACCTCATGATGACCGCTCCGCGCGACGTCGAGGAAGCAATCGTCCGCATCACCCAGAAAGCCCGTGCGGCCGGTATCCACCTGGTGCTGGCAACACAGCGCCCGTCCGTCGACGTCGTCACCGGCCTGATCAAGACCAACGTGCCTTCGCGTCTGGCGTTCGCGACGTCCTCGCTCACGGACTCGCGAGTCATCCTCGATCAGCCCGGCGCCGAGAAGCTCATCGGTATGGGTGACGGCTTGTTCCTGCCCATGGGCGCCGGCAAGCCGACCCGTATGCAGGGCGCGTTCATCACCGACGAGGAAATCTCTGCGGTTGTCGACTTCGCGAAGAACCAGGCCGAGCCCGAGTACACCGAAGGCGTCACGGCGCAGAAGGCCGGGGAGAAGAAGGACGTCGACCCCGACATCGGCGACGACATGGACGTCCTCTTGCAGGCCGTGGAATTGGTCATCACGAGTCAGTTCGGATCGACGTCGATGCTGCAGCGCAAGCTGCGCGTCGGGTTCGCCAAGGCAGGCCGACTCATGGATCTCATGGAAAATCGTGGTGTCGTCGGCCCCAGCGAGGGCTCGAAGGCACGCGAGGTTTTGATGAAGCCTGAGGAACTCGACGGTCTGCTGTGGTCGATTCGCGGTGGCGACCCGGACGAGGCACCCGCAGACGAGTAGCGACACCTCGGCGGACAAGCCGTCGACAGACGACCGGAGGAACCCGTGCATGTGACGCAGTTGGCTTGGGGAATCACGATCGTGGTGATCCTCGGCCTGTTCGTCTTCGACTTCTTCGCCCACGTGCGCACGCCACATGCGCCGACTTTCCGGGAGTCGGCATTCTGGTCGACGGTCTACATTTCGATAGCCATCGTCTTCGGCCTGGTCGTGATGTGGATCTGGGGTACGACGTACGGCGGTGAGTACTTCGCCGGCTACGTCACGGAAAAGGCGCTCTCGGTAGACAATCTGTTCGTCTTCGTGATCATCATGTCGACGTTCGCCGTCCCGCGAGAGTTCCAGCAGAAAGTTCTGCTGATCGGCATCGTCCTCGCGCTGGTGATGCGCGGAATCTTCATCGGCGTCGGCGCGGCCGCCATCAACGCGTACAGCTGGGTGTTCTACCTATTCGGTGCATTTTTGATCTACACCGCATACACCCTGATCCGCGATCACGGCCACGAGAAGGAAGCGGAGGAGAAGCGCGACAGTCGCATCATCTCGCTCGTGAAGCGGGTACTGCCCACCACCGAGGAATACGACGGGGACAAACTGATCACCCGGATCGACGGCAAGCGCGTCGTGACACCGTTGTTGTTGGCGCTCATCGCAATCGGGTTCGCCGACGTGCTCTTCGCGCTCGATTCGATTCCGGCGATCTACGGTCTGACGCAGGAACCGTACCTGGTGTTCACTGCCAACGCCTTCGCGCTGATGGGCCTACGGCAGCTGTACTTCCTGATCGGCGGGTTGCTCGAACGACTCGTCTACCTCTCGTACGGGCTCTCGATAATTCTGGCGTTCATCGGCGTGAAACTGGTATTGCACGCGTTGCACGAGAACACGCTCTCGTTCGTCAACGGCGGTGAACACGTCTCGGTGCCGGAAATCTCGACGGCACTCTCACTCGGAGTCATCATCGGAGTGCTGGCGGTGACAACGGTCGCGAGCCTGTTGAAGACCCGCGACCGGGCCGGGGAGTAAAGCCGGGGCTTGTGTCGTCAGGCGCTGAACTGGCCCAGAACCGGCACCCACTCGGTGATCCGGACGTTTTCGATCAGGTCGGCGATCGCGAACGGATCGTGGGTGAAGAGAAGCGAAACGGTATCGGTGTCAGCGGCGTCGACGATGATCAGCGCGCCGTTTCCATCTGCAAACGGACCTGAAGACAACACGATCGAGCGGGAAACCAGATCGGCGAGCCACGCGCGGTGATCGCTGCGGAGTTCGTCGCGCTGAGGATTTTTCTCGGGCGCATAGGTGTATTCGACGAGGAACAACGACATCGTGAACCGCTTTCGGGACGGGGATCGAAACAGGGATGTGTGAAGAGTCTGAACGGCTCAGAGAGTCAGAAGCATGCGAGTATTGCCGAGTGTGTTGGGTTTCACATAGCTCAGATCGAGGAACTCGGCGACGCCGGCATCGTAGGAACGACACATTTCGGCATAGACCTCGGCGGTGACGGGAGTGCCGTCGATCTCCGCGAATCCGTGACGGTGGAAGAACTCGGTCTCGAACGTCAAAACGAACAGTCGTTCCAACTCCAATTCCTTGGCGACCTCGATGAGTTTGTCGACGACGTGGAAACCCGCACCCTGTCCCTTGGCGGTCGGATCGACTGCGACGGTGCGGATCTCGCCCAGGTCTGCCCACAGTACATGCAGTGCGCCGCAAGCGATTACCTGGTCGCCCCGCTCAGCGACCCAGAACTCCTGAACAGCCTCGTACAGCGTCACGAGATTCTTCTCGAGCAGGATCTTGCCGGCGTAGATGTCGATCAGGCGCTTGATTTCGGGGATGTCCGACGTTCGCGCGCGACGCACGATCAACTGGCTCTCGGTATAGGTCGGCGCGGTCGAAGTCATGTGGTGCACATTAGTCAATGGCCCTACCGATATTCTAAGTCGCGTGCCTGTCCGCCCCACGCAATTCCCGCGCCGCTCGGCTGTATCCCGGGTTCGGCTCACCGCCCGTGCGGTGATTCGATGAGTACCCCGCGCGATCAGACCGACGCCCATCGCGCCGCCGTCGGCCCGTCCGACGGCACACCTGTCGCGGACAACCCGGTTCCGTTGCTGAACATCGCGAACATTCTCACGATGGTGCGAATGGTTCTCGTTCCGGTGTTTCTCGTTGTTCTGTTCGTCGACGGCGGACACTCGACGTGGTGGCGTCTCGGAGCGATGGGCGTGTTCATCGTCGCCGCGATCACGGATCGAATCGACGGTCAATTGGCGCGGAAATACGGTCTGGTCACCGATTTCGGGAAACTCATGGACCCGATCGCGGACAAGGCATTGATCGGAGCCGCGCTCATCGGGCTCTCGCTTCTCGGCGATCTGTCGTGGTGGGTGACCGGGGTGATCATCGTACGAGAACTCGGAATCACTCTGTTGCGGTTCGCGGTCCTGCGGCACGCGGTCATCCCGGCAGGCAAGGGTGGCAAGCTCAAGACACTCGTACAGGCCGTAGCGATCGGCTTCTACCTCTGCCCGCTGCCGAGCAGTTGGGACATCGTCAGCGGACTGCTGATGACTGCTGCCGTCGTACTGACCGTGGCGACGGGAATCGAATACATCGTGCAGGCGGTCAGGCTTCGCGCCGGAGTTCGCGCAGTCGAGTCATGATCGACCCGCTGCTCGGACTCGGAGTGGTCGAACTCGTCGACGCCCTCGGCGCCGCGAGGCAGACTGTCGCCGCCGCCGAATCTCTGACGGCCGGATTGTTCACGGCTGCGGTCGCGTCCGTGCCGGGGTCGAGCGCGGTGCTGCGTGGGGGCCTGGTCGTGTATGCGACCGACCTGAAAGCAACTCTGGCCGGCGTGGATCCCGAGCTCCTGGCGTCAGACGGTCCCGTATCCGAGAGCACCGCCGTGGCTTTGGCGCTCGGCGCCCGGACGAGGTGCGGTGCCGACTGGGGTATCGGACTGACCGGAGTTGCCGGTCCGAGTGAGCAGGACGGACACCCGGTCGGAACGGTGTTTCTCGGTATCGCCGGCCCGGACGGAACCGAATGCGTACCGCTCGCGCTCGGCGGCGAACGGTGGGAGATTCGGACAACGGCAGTCGCGACTGCCGTGTCGCGGTTGCGTGATCGTGTCGTAGAGCGTGCGGCACGATAGGCTCGGGAACCAATCGGATGTGTTCGGACGTTGACGATTGTGAAGACGTACGACCATGCACGATGAGGTCACGGATGAAGGAGGAGCGAGATGGCGCTGCTATTGCGTGAGGCAATCGGTGACAGTCTCCGGCGTACGCGCGTTTCGCAGAGCCGCACGCTACGTGAGGTGTCGAACAGCGCGCGTGTGAGCTTGGGCTATCTGTCCGAAGTGGAACGTGGACGTAAGGAAGCATCGAGCGAACTGTTGGCAGCGATCTGTGATGCGCTCGCAGTCCCACTGTCCGACGTGCTGGTCGATGTGAGCGAGACCTTGGCGACCAAGAAGAGCTCTCCGGTAGCTGGTCGACAGGTCACCGAACCTGCCGTGTCGGCATCCGGCACTGTCTCGGCTTCCGGTTCGCCGACTATCGCACGCGATACCCGCGTCGTGATTCCGGCACCGAACGCTCGAAGGTTGGCGGCGGCGTAGCCACTACCGGCCGTAACCGATAGATTTTGTACGTAACCGCCGGTTTCCAGCAGGTGGGGTCAGAGCAGATAGGGCGCAGCCCTTGTTTCGGTGCGCGACGGTCGCGCTCCGGGTCGCGTTCGGCGCGGCGCATCAGATGGAGGCAGGATCAAACCAATGGCTAATCCTTTCGTCAAGGGCTGGAAGTACCTGATGGCGCTCTTCAATTCGAAGATCGATGAGAAGGCAGATCCAAAGGTTCAGATTCAGCAGGCGATCGAGGACGCACAGCGCCAGCATCAGGCGTTGTCCCAGCAGGCTGCGTCGGTGATCGGTAATCAGCGTCAACTCGAGATGAAGCTCAGCCGTCAACTCGACGAGGTCGAGAAGCTCAACGCCAACGCGCGCCAAGCCGTCAACCTTGCCGATCAGGCTGCTGCTGCGGGCGACAACGACAAGGCGATCCAATACACCAACGCCGCCGAGGCTTTTGCGGCTCAGTTGGTGACGGCCGAGCAGGGCGTCGAGGATCTGAAGGCACTGCACGACCAGTCCTTGCAGGCAGCCGCTCAGGCCAAGAAGGCCGTCGAGCAGAACGCGATGACTCTGCAGGCAAAGGTTGCCGAGCGCACCAAGCTGCTCAGCCAGCTCGAGCAGGCCAAGATGCAGGAGCGCGTGAGCGAGTCGCTTCGTTCCATGGACAGCACGCTGTCGGCTCCCGGCAACACACCCAGCCTCGATGCTGTGCGCGACAAGATCGAGCGCCGCTACGCTGACGCACTCGGCTCAGCCGAGCTCGCCCAGAACTCCGTCCAGGGCCGCATGATGGAGGTCCAGCAGGCCTCGGTCCAGATGGCAGGGCACAGTCGCCTCGAGCAGATTCGTGCATCCATGAAGGGCGAGGCACTGCCTTCCGGCGGCGCAGCAGCCACTCCCGCGACTCCGTCCGTCGAGAAGCAGCCCCCGGCTGCCGGTCAGACCGGACAGTAGCCGAATCCTCGATGTCGGCAGTGATGATCTGATGTTTTCTTCGCGAGACGGTCGATCTGGGCGTGAGCCCCGGTCGGCCGTTCCCGTTTCCGTATCCGGCGCCTTCGGGGCGTTGGGACGCACCGCGGATACATTGCGTGAGGTTGGTCTGTCTGCGGCGGATGCCGCTCGGCGGTGGCAGGATCCGCGTGCCAAGTTCGAGCGCAAGCGTGCCCGTGCGCGTCGACGGGCGCAGCGATGGGGATTCATGTCCGGCGGTTCAGTGGTCGGCACTGCCGGCCTCGCGGTTGCGGCGGCTCCCGAGTGGTCGGTGGTCGTGGCTGGCGGGGGAGCGGCACTGTTCGCGGTTCCCGCCGTCATCGCGGTCGGCCGTTACCGTTCGATGAGCTCCGGCCCTCCGCCGTCCGCGCCGATTCGCAGACGATTGCCACCGTCGTCGTCTCGCGCGTTCATTCCGATGTCGCGCCTCATCGGTGCCGAGACGTCGCTGTTCGAGATTTTGAGTGTTCTCAGACGCGCCGACACCATCGACCCCGGTGAGCTGGACGAAATCACCGCTACCGCCGATTCGGCACTCAGAGCGATGTTCGCGGTGTCTTCGGACGTGGTCGCGATGGAACGTGCGGTGGCCGCAACGCCCAAAGTGACTGAGCCTCTGGATCCCACCATCGACGGCGCAGTTCGTGAGTTGCAGTCGGGGTTGGATCAGTACGAGGATCTGGTGACCTCGGCCGCCGCACTGACTGCGCCTCACAGCCCTTCGGCGCTCGTGGGATTCAACCGAGAACTCTCGGCGCTGCACGCGGCCGCCGAGCGACTTTCGGCGCTTGCCGACGCCATCGGCGAGGTGGACGACATCACCCGCAAGTACAGCTGACAGTTCCTGGTCTGATCGGCGCTCAGTCGTCGGCGCCGCGGGCTGCCAATGCTTCACCCATCGCATCCGCGGTCATCAGGGTGCCGACGATGACCGGCACTGCGAAGGAACGGAGCGAGAAGCCGAGCCCTCGTGCCTTGCGTGCTTCTGATACCTGTGTGATGACCTCGAACATAAGTGGGATGCACCGGATCGTCATTGCCAGGAGCAAGGCGATCCGTTCGGGGTTGACGCCGAAGCGTCGCAAGGGTGTCAGGAATCTGGTGATCGCGTCGAGCATCTCGGAGATCCGCGTGGTCAGACCCATGATCGCCGCTAAGGCAATCGAGATGATCAGAACGCCGCAAACGACCGCCGCTCGCTGCCATCCCGCGACCACCAGCTGGAACGCGCCGATGAACAGCAACATCCACAGTGCAGGTCGCAGCTGCCGGATCGCCGTCATCGGCGGGATGCGTGCAATGACGTAGAGCGCGACGACGACGATCGCGGGAGGTGCCAGTTGCCACGGCTCACGTACGAAGATCGAGACGGCGAGGATGGCCACGATCAATCCGAGGAGCTTGATCCCCGTCGGCATCCGATGCAGGAGCGACGTGCCCGGCCGGTAGACGCCGAGTGTGGTCACGAGACCAACGACCGGTAATGGCCGATCGAGTCGGCGGGGGAGCCGTCAGCGACGACACGGCCTTGGTCGACAACCAATACCCGTTCGAAGGATTCGAGGAGATCGAGTTGGTGGGTCACGACGATCAGTTGTTGATCGAGTGACTCGAACACCGAGCTGATGAGTCGCGAGTTGCGAAGATCGAGGAGCGTGGTGGGCTCGTCGGCGACGAGTACGTTCGGCTCCGTCACCATGATGGCTGCAAGCGCGAGAAGCTGCTTCTGCCCACCGGAAAGCTGGTGGGTGGGATGGTCGGCGTGCCCGGCGAGACCGTAGCGCTGCAGAACCGAGGTGACCTTGGCGGTGCGCTCAATTTTGCCTAAACCACTACGACGGAGCGAGAATTCGATGTCCTCGGCCACCGTCGGCATCACGATCTGATGGTTGGGATCGGTGAAGACGAACCCGACCTGCTTGCGTACGTCGCGGCCCTTCTTCGCGGTATCCAGGCCGTTCACCTGGACGCGCCCTTCGGTTGGTACGACCAGCCCGTTGATCATGCGAGCGAGGGTCGACTTGCCGCTTCCGTTCGCACCCACGATCCCGATTCGCTGCTCGCTCAGTCGCAGATTTATCTGCTGCAGGACTGTTCGTTCACCGAAGCTGTGGCCGACGTTCTCGAAGACGATCTCACTCATCGGAGATTAATTCGCCACCACGGTCTTGGTGGACGAGATCACCGAATCACGCAAGAGTGCCGGATATGCGCGATGGACCTGGGACGCGACGAGCGCGGTGACCACGGCCTTTGCCGCGTCGAGAGGAATGAAGGCAGCGTTGGCCGACCAGGCAGCCAGGAAGCTCATGTGTCCGCGGATCATCATTCCGACGATGCCGAACGCGTAGAGGATGACGACCCCGCCGAGAAGGTTGATGCCGATGCCCGCGATGATCCGGTACTTCGGCAGCATCTTTGCAGTCAGCCACCCGATGACGAATGCCGTCGGGATCCAACCGATGAGGAATCCGGCCGTCGGGCTCGACAGCGAGAAGAGTGCGGTACGACCGCCGGCAAGGACCGGTAGTCCCACCAATCCCAGGGCGATGACCGTCAGAACGGCGAGAACCCCCTTGCGCGGTCCGAGCAGAGCGCCGGCCATCATGACGCCCATGGACTGAAGGGTGATCGGTACGCCGGAAATACCGATGTTGATCGACCCGGGTAGGCCCAGCGCGATGATGAGTGCGGCGAAGACGGCTACATGCGCGAGATCGCGAGCGGGGAAACGGGTCGTAGACACTGCGGACGTGCTCCTTCGGCGTACGGGATGGAACTTCGCGAGTTTACGCCAGTCGCACGCTGCAAGGGGTTGGACACCTGACCTGCGCGAGGGGCGGTCTCGGGGTGAACCCTGATCTTTACCTGAACTTGCCGCTGAGCTGCTGCTTTGTCACGCAAGACCTGTCAGGCTGGTTCTACGGACGACGTAGCACCTGTCCGATTCGACCGATTATTCAACGGCACGTTGGAGGTAAGCATGTTTTGGAAGATCGTTTTGGCCGTCGTACTGGTGTGGGTTGCACTCGCTGTGGTCGGTGCCCTGATCAAAGGGCTTTTCTGGATCCTGGTGGTCGGCGCTGTCGGCTTCGGAATCTACTTCCTGGTGAAGGCGATGTCGGGAAGTGACGACAATTCGCCCGCTTCGCGGTTCTGACAGGCAAGATCGGCCCTATGGAAAATTTCCCCGAGGACTGGCAGCGCGCGATTGTCATCGTGGCGCATCCCGACGACGTCGAGTACGGCGCAGCCGCGGCGGTGGCGCAGTGGACGGAACGCGGCAAGGACGTCCGATATGTCCTCGCCACGCGAGGCGAGGCCGGAATCGCTGGTCTGTCGCCCGAGGAGTCCGGCCCGGTCCGTGAGGAAGAAGAGCGCCGCTCGGCCGCGATCGTCGGTGTCAGTGAGGTGGAGTTCCTCGGACTACCCGACGGTCGTCTTGTGGAAGGCCTGGAGTTGCGCTCGACTCTTGCCGCTGCAATTCGTCGCCACCGTCCGGAATTGGTGGTCACGATGAACTTCTCGCACACCTGGGGGCCCGGTTACCTCAACAGTGCGGATCACCGCGCGCTCGGGATCAGCGTCCTGGATGCAACTGCCGACGCGGCAAACGAATGGATCTTTCCGTCATTGACGGCTCAGGGGTTGGCGCCGTGGTCCGGTGTTCGGTGGGTCGCGGTGAACACGATGACTCCCACGCACTGCGTCGACGTGACGTCGACGGTCGATCGCGCCGTGGATTCATTAGCGGAACACGCACGCTATCTGGCGGCATTGAGTGCCGTGCCTATCCGGGAACAGGCCCGCGCACAGATAGATATGGTCAGCGGACCGAAGCCTGGTTTTGATGCCGAGCGCGCAGTTGGTTTCGAGTTGTACTATTTCTGATGAGCTCTGAGCGAGAAAAGTCGCAAGTCCCGACAGGATTACCGGTGACTTGTCCGGTATTGTGTTACACACGATGGTAATCCGTAACGCAGATGACCCAATTGCCCCTCGCAAGGCCGACGGTCAGCGCATCCCCAGCCGCGATATCGACGACGTGATTCTCGACGCCGCAAGATCGTGCGTCCTCGATTTCGGAATGCAGCGAACCACACTTGCCGAGATCTCCCGTCGAGCCGGCGTCAGCCGACCTACGGTCTACCGGCGGTGGCCGGACACGCGGGCCGTGGTCGCGGACCTGCTCACCCGGGAGATCCGATCGGTGCTGCCCGAAGTGACCTTCACCGGGTCTGCGGGCACGTCGCTCGTGGAGGCGATCGGTGACGTCGTCGGCCAGATTCGCGACCATCCGCTCTTCGTGAAAATTCGGCAAGCCGATCAAGAATTGCTGACCACGTACATCGTGGACCGACTCGGCGCGAGCCAGAAGTCGATTCTCGAGCTGATCACCTCCGTCGTCGCGGCCGGTCAACAGGACGGTTCGATTCGCGAGGGAAGCGTCACCGAGATCGCGGCGATGGTTCTGCTGATGGCTCAGTCCGTTGTCATCTCCGCACCGACACTCGAATCGGAGCTTTCCTCCGAGGCCTCGGTCGAGCAACTTCGATATGCGGTTGCTGCGTATCTGGCACCTGTCAAGAATTCGGGAGAATAGCTGTGAACCCTCGAGATTCAGCAGGCAGTGATTCAGCAGGCAGCGATTCAGCTCTCAACGCACAGCGGCGTACGCGTGAGCTCGAGCAGTTGGCGAACGGCGATTCGGTCGACGTCTTGGTAATCGGTGGCGGAATCACGGGCGTCGGTGTTGCTCTCGACGCCGTGACTCGTGGGTTGAGTGTTGCGCTGGTCGAAAAGCACGACCTCGCGTTCGGCACCAGCCGCTGGAGTTCGAAACTGGCACACGGCGGCCTTCGGTACCTTGCTTCCGGCAATGTCGGCATCGCCCGTGAAAGTGCGGTCGAGCGCGGAATTCTCATGACGCGCACCGCTCCGCACCTGGTTCGCGCCATGCCTCAACTCGTACCGCTGTTGCCGGAAACGTCGTTCTTCGGCAAGGCCCTGGTGCGCACCGGCTTCCTGGCCGGAGACGCTCTGCGCATGTCGGCGCGAACCCCGGCGTCGGTGCTACCCAGATCAAGGACGGTCAGCGCTGCTCGCGCTCGCGAGTTGGCCCCTGCGGTCAAGCAAGAGAATCTGCGCGGCGCCTTGACTGCGTTCGACGGGCAGCTCATCGACGACGCCCGTCTTGTCGTCGGCATCGCGCGAACCGCGGCATCCCACGGCGCGCGAATCCTGACGCGTGTCGGTGCGTACGACGTCTCCGGGACATCGGCCACCTTGCGCGACGAGTT
The DNA here is from genome assembly GCF_053470465.1 of Rhodococcus sp. GB-02. Taxonomy (NCBI): domain Bacteria; kingdom Bacillati; phylum Actinomycetota; class Actinomycetes; order Mycobacteriales; family Nocardiaceae; genus Rhodococcus; species Rhodococcus sp. GB-02. The sequence continues at coordinate 567,665 of NZ_JBPUKE010000003.1, read as the reverse complement.
GACCGGGTCCGAATTCTTGATGCGTGCCCGCGTCGTGATCAATGCGACCGGGGTGTGGGCTGATCAGGTCGACTCCAGCATCACTCTTCGCCCCAGCCGCGGAACGCACCTGGTGCTCGACGCGGCGCGATTGGGTAACCCCACGGCAGCACTGACTGTGCCGATTCCCGGCGAGACCAACCGTTTCGTCTTCGCCCTACCCGCACAGCTCGGCCGGATCTACCTAGGGTTGACCGACGAAGCAGCGCCGGGGCCAGTGCCCGACGTGCCGACGGCGTCCGAGGAAGAGATCGACTTCCTGCTCAGCACTGTGAACACGGCGTTGGAAGTTCCGCTGACACGTCAGGACGTTCTGGGGACTTTTGCGGGTCTGCGCCCCTTGCTGGACACCGGTGAAGGCTCGACTGCCGACCTCTCCCGCAATCACGCTGTTGTTCGTTCGGCTTCGGGCTTGGTCACGGTTGTGGGCGGCAAGCTCACGACGTACCGCAAGATGGCCGAAGACGCTGTCGACACTGCGGTCGAGGTCGGGTCGCTGAGCGCCGGTGTATGCCGGACACGCGCGTTGCCGCTGGTAGGTGCTGCATCGGCGGCGGATTTGAAAAAGATCAAGGCTCCCGCCTCCCTCGTGGCGCGATACGGCACCGAAGCGGAGTTCGTTGCCTCCGCGAGCAGTGATCGTCTTCGGACGGTTGCGGACTTGGAGATCTGCGGCGCCGAGTTCGATTTCGCCGTATCGCACGAAGGTGCCCTCGATGTCGACGACGTCCTTGATCGCAGGACCAGAATCGGATTGGTGGCTTCGGATCGCGAACGCGCACTGGGTGCGGCAGAACAGGCGTTTCACTCGGTGTGACACTCTGATCCGGTGCGTGTAGCCGTCGTTGCCGGGCCGGACCCGGGTCATGCTTTTCCCGCAATAGCGTTGTCGCTGGCGTTGATCCAGGCCGGCGACGACCCCATCCTGTACACCGGGACCCGGTGGGTGGAGGCAGCGCGAGCAGCGGGCGTGGAAGCGGAGCCTCTCAAGGGATTGGCCCCGCGGCCGGGAGACGACGATCTTGATGCAGGCGCTCGGATTCATTCGCGCGCCGCCTATATTTCCACCGAACTGCTTCCCGACCTGAAATCCGTCTCCCCGGATCTTGTCGTCTCCGACATCCTTACTGCCGGAGGTGGATTGGCCGCGGAACGGCTGGGCATCCCCTGGGTGGAACTCTCGCCTCACCCGTTGTACTCACCCTCGCGCGGTCTGCCGCCGATCGGCAGTGGGCTCGCGCCCGGCGTCGGAATTCGCGGTCGACTCCGGGACACCCTGATGCGCGCAGCGACGGGACGTTCGATCAAGCAAGGGTTGGCCCAGCGCTCACAGGCCCGTGTAGGTGTCGGGCTGCCCGCTCTCGATCCCGGTCCCCATGCGCGGTTGATCGCAACACTTCCGGCACTGGAAGTGCCTCGCCCCGACTGGCCGGAGCACGCACACGTCGTCGGCCCGCTTCTGTGGGAGCCGACCGAGGTGATTCTGGATCCACCGCCAGGTGACTCGCCGCTGGTCATGGTGGCGCCGTCCACGGCACACACCGGCGCAGTGGGAATGTTCGAGGGAACGGTCGAAGGCCTCGACGGAGCCGGTGTCAGGCTGATCGCATCGATACTCGAGGGAGCAGAAGGCGAGCAGCCTGATTGGGTTCGTGCAGGTCTCGGACGTCAGGACGCGATGCTGCGCGACGCGGCGGTGTTGGTGTGCGGCGGCGGGCACGGCATGTTGGCGAAGGCCTTGCTGGCCGGAGTGCCGACCGTCGTCGTTCCCGGGGGCGGGGACCAGTGGGAGTTGGCCAATCGCGCTGCGCGGGCAGGCACGTCGGTGATCGTGCGGCCCGCAGATGCCCAGTCGATTCGCGATGCCGTACTGCAGGTGCTCTCCGACAGGCGATTCGCGGAAGCTGCGAAGTCTGCTGCAGCGACTGCGTCGCAGGTCACCGATCCGGTGGCGGTGTGCCGACAGGTGGTCAACGGTGGTGTGACGGCATGAGCATGTTGCGCCTGAATGCAGGTGCATCGCTCTGTGGACTACGGTGGCGGCTGTGCGGTTGACCGAATTTCATGAAATGGTGCGCGAAGAGTTCGGGCAGGTACGAGGTGACTCGATGCTGATCGATCATGTACTCCAGAGTCTCGACGGAATGACTGCCGCGGAGGCCGTCGAAGCAGGCTGGGAGCCTCGCGAAGTGTGGCGCGCGCTCTGCGTGGAGTTCGACGTACCACCCGCCCGTCGCTGAATTTTCGGCGTGTCGAACGTCTCTCATCTTCTGTTCGAACACGTGTTCGTCTATGCTGAACCTGTTCGGTGGTGACGCTCCTTTCGTAACTGCGAACTTTCGATGTTCTACGAACGCGGTGACCTACAAACGCGGTGATCGACAAGCGCGAAAGCAAGATCGAAAAGTCTGTCGGTGGCCGGATCTACTCTGATCGCAACACACCAACAGGGTCGGCTCAGGCAGGCGCTGAAGAGACGGAGTCTGCTCAGGCAGGCACTGAAGACTGAAACAAGGATGGGGATCACGATGGCACCACAGGCACCTGATCGGGACAAGGCACTCGACCTCGCGTTGGCGCAGATCGACAAGAACTTCGGCAAGGGTTCGGTGATGCGCCTGGGTGAGGGTGTCCGCCAGCCCATCGCCGTCATTCCCACCGGTTCCATCGCGCTCGACGTCGCGCTGGGTATCGGCGGTCTGCCGCGTGGCCGCGTCATCGAGATCTACGGCCCGGAGTCCTCGGGTAAGACCACCGTGGCACTGCACGCGGTTGCCAATGCTCAGGCCAACGGCGGCATCGCGGCGTTCATCGACGCGGAGCACGCACTCGACCCCGACTACGCAGCCAAGCTGGGTGTCGATACCGACGCGCTTCTGGTCTCGCAGCCCGATACGGGTGAGCAGGCTCTCGAGATCACCGACATGCTGATCCGTTCGGGCGCCCTCGACATCGTCGTGATCGACTCCGTGGCCGCTCTTGTTCCTCGCGCCGAGATCGAAGGCGAGATGGGTGACAGCCACGTCGGTTTGCAGGCTCGACTGATGAGCCAGGCGCTGCGCAAGATCACCGGTGCCATGAACAACTCGGGCACCACCGTCATCTTCATCAACCAGCTTCGCGAGAAGATCGGCGTGATGTTCGGTTCTCCCGAAACCACCACCGGTGGTAAGGCACTGAAGTTCTACGCTTCGGTTCGCCTCGACATCCGTCGTATCGAGACTCTCAAGGACGGTACCGACGCAGTCGGTAACCGCACTCGCGTCAAGGTCGTCAAGAACAAGGTCGCTCCGCCGTTCAAGCAGGCCGAGTTCGACATTCTCTACGGCCAGGGCATCAGCAAGGAAGGATCGCTCATCGACATGGGTGTCGAGCACGGGTTCATCCGCAAGTCCGGCTCCTGGTACACCTACGAAGGTGACCAGTTGGGTCAGGGCAAGGAAAATGCTCGTAAGTTCTTGCTGGAGAACACCGATATCCGCGACGAGATCGAGAAGAAGATCAAGGAAAAGCTCGGTATCGGTGCTGACGTCACTGCAACCGACGAAGCTCCCGCTGACTTCTGAGTTCAGTCATGAGCTTCGACGATGGTGACAACGGGGAGAATGCTCGTGAAGAGTACGGCGCGCCTCGGCGTCGATCCCGTCAACGATCCGAGAAGCCGTCGCAACGCGCGGAAGGTGGGACGGAGGCGCAGGCCAAAGATGCTTGCCTACGCCTCCTGACCGACCGGGCGCGCAGTCGTTCCGAACTGGAAACAAAGCTGAGCGGGCGCGGTTTCGAACCCGAGATCATCACGAGCGTTCTCGATCGGCTCCAGGAAATTGGTTTGATCGACGACGCAGACTTCGCGAACCAGTGGGTTCATTCGCGGCACACGTACTCGGGCAAGGGAAAGCGCGCCCTGGCAGTCGAATTGCGGCTCAAAGGCATCGACCAGGATGTGGCTTCCGAAGCGCTCTCACAGATCGATCCGGAAGACGAGCGCGAGCGAGCAGCGGAGCTGGTCCGGCGGAAGCTGAAGAACAAGCCCGTCGATGATCGTGACAAGGTCACGCGCCGACTGGTGTCGATGCTCGCACGTAAGGGATATTCAGCGGGGATGTCGTACGAGGTGGTCAAAGCCGAGATGGCTGCTGCTGAATCGTAGGCAACAAATACCGTAGGCAATAAATACCAGGAGCGGGGTGTGTCACCGAACTCGGTGACACACCCCGCTCCTCGTGTCAGTGGAACATCGGGTCGATCAGCTCACGGCTTGGTCAAGTCCATGCCCGGAACCGAAACGGCTGGGTCGGCGGACGGCGCCGCGATGGGGCCCTTGCCCTTTCGCTTTCCCGAACGCAGGCGCTTCTCCACCTTGGTTGCCAGGAAGGTCAAAGCGGAGTTGAGTGCGATCATGATCGCTGCGACCACGATGAGCGCCGGCAAGAAGTTTCCGTAGAAGGTGCCGAGCTGTTGCGCCTGACGCACCAACTCGACATACCCGATCAGGTAACCGAGGGCCGAGTCCTTCAGCGCCACGACCATCTGCGAGATCAGTGCCGGGAGCATGGCGGTAACGGCCTGGGGGAGCAGGATTGTCACCATGATCTGCGTCTTGCGCATGCCAAGTGCCTTGGCGGCCTCACTTTGCCCACGGGGGAGCGAGTTGATTCCGGCGCGGACGATCTCGGCGATCACAGAACCGTTGTACAGCGTCAAGCCCACCACGACTGCGGCGAGTGCGAGGTACTTCGACTTGAAGACTTCGTATTCGGCAAACACCTGATACGAGAAAATCATCAGAATCAGCACCGGCACCGCGCGGAACAATTCGACGATGACGCCGCAAATCTTCCGAATGATGTTGTGCTCGGAGAGCCGACCGATACCCAGCGCAGAACCGAGGATGAGCGCGAAGACGATGGACATCGCAGCCGCGACCAACGTGCCTCGGATACCGGGTATCAGATACGTTGTCCACGAGGTGGATTCGAGGAACGGATCCCACTTCGCTGCTGTCAGCTGGCCCTTTTCGTCGAGCGCGCGGTAGATGACGTACCCGATTGCCACCATGAGTGCGGCGACGACAAGGGACGCGAATCGGTAGAGATTTCGCGCTCTCGGACCGGGCGCGTCGTAGAGAACTGTTGCGCGGTTGCTCATCGTGAAACCTCGAATCGCTTGCTCAGCTTGCCGAAGATCAAGCCCATGGGAAGTGTCAGGATCACGAAACCGACAGCGAAGATTCCACCGACGACGAAGATCGCGGCTTCGTTCTCGATCATCTTCTTCATCAGCGCTGACGCTTCGGAAACGCCGATCACCGCGGCGATGGTCGAGTTCTTGGTCAGTGCGATCAGCACGCTACCCAGCGGTGCCGTGACCGCGCGAAAAGCCTGAGGTAGGACGATCAGCCGAAGATTTTGTGCAAACGACAGACCGAGTGATCGGCCCGCTTCGGCCTGGCCGACCGAAACGGTATTGATTCCCGATCGAAGTGACTCACACACGAACGCGGCGGTGTAGACACTGAGGCCGAGTACGGCGAGTCGGAAGTTGTTGTCTGTCAAGAACGTCGGTGAGTCCGACTTGGCGAGGTTGACTCCGAGCGTCTGCGACAGACCGAACAGGCAGAACAGCAGAATCAGTGTCAGGGGGGTGTTTCGGAACACGGTCACGTACGCGGTACCCAGGAATCGGGCGACCGGGACCGGTGACACGCGCATGGCCGCAATCAGGACACCGATGATGACGGCGCCGATCGCGGAGAAGAACGTCAGCTGGATCGTGGTCCAGAAGGCTTCCAGAATCTGGTCGCCGTACTTGCTCAGAAGGTTCACTTGCCGTCTCCCCAGATCACGGGATCTCCGTTGGTGGCGTCACGCGCTGCGGCTCCCGAAGTGGGGAGCCGCAGCGAGATTGACGGTGAAAAAGCAGGTCAGTAACGATCAACGGTGGGCGGTGCTGGGATGGGGTAGCCCGAAGCGCCAACGGTGTTGTTGAAGGCTTCTTCCCATGCGCCGGTGGAGATCATCTTCTCGATGGCGTCGTTGATCTTGCCGCGACCCTCGGAATCGTCCTTGGCCAGGCCGACGCCGTACTTTTCGGTCGTGAACGGTTCTCCGACGACCTTCAGCTCGCCCGGGTACTGGGCAGCGTAGCCGGCGAGAATGATGTCGTCGGTGGTGACAGCGTCGACAGCGCCGTTACGCAGGGCCTCGACGCAAGCGGAGTAGGTGTCGAGCGGCTGGAGCTGGACGTCCTTGGCGTAGTTGTCCTGGATGTTCTGCGCCGGAGTCGAACCCGACACCGAGCAGAGCTTCTTGCCACCGGTGAGCGAGTCGGGGCCGGTGATGTCGGTGTTGTCGGAGCGAACGAGCAGCGACTGGCCCGCGATGAAGTACGGGCCGCCGAAGCTGACCTTCTCCTTGCGTGTGTCGGTGATCGAGTAGGTGGCGACGATGTAGTCGACCTCGCCGTTCTGGATCAACGTCTCGCGCTGGGCAGAAGGTGATTCCTTGAACGTGATGCCTTCGGGCTTCACGCCGAGTTCGTTGGCGATGTACCGGGCTACCTCGACGTCGAAACCGGAGAAGGTGCCGTCCGGATTACGCTGACCGAGGCCGGGCTGATCGAACTTGATGCCGACGGTGAGGGTGCCGTCGGAAGCGCTCTCGGTGATCGACTTGTTCTCCTCGCCGCCACCACAGGCGGTGGCAGCGAACGCGATAGCCATGATTCCGATTCCGAAACGGACGGAACGATTGATCTTCATGAAGATCCTCTCGGTTGTCGACATGCAAACGGTGCAGTCGAGATGAAAAGTGCAGTCGAGCCAGTTGTCTTGTGGACGAGAGCAGGACTGTGTCGGAGGGGGGACTGTGTCGGAGGGGGACTGTGATCAGTGAGTGAGGATCTTGCCGAGGAAGTCCTTGGCCCGATCCGACTTGGGATGGGTGAAGAACTCTTCGGGCGTGGTGTCTTCGACGACCTGACCGTCAGCCATGAACAGCACACGATCGCCGGCCTTACGCGCGAAGCCCATCTCGTGCGTGACCACGAGCATGGTCATGCCTTCCTTGGCGAGGGAGGTCATGACGTCGAGGACCTCGTTGACCATCTCGGGGTCGAGAGCGGAGGTGGGCTCGTCGAAAAGCATCACCTTGGGCTGCATCGCAAGAGCGCGAGCGATCGCGACACGCTGCTGCTGGCCACCGGAAAGCTGTGCCGGGTACTTGTCAGCCTGATTGGCGATACCGACGCGTTCGAGCAACGCCTGCGCCGTCTTCTTGGCGTCGTCCTTCTTCGCCTTGCGGACCTTCATCGGTGCGAGCATGACGTTCTCGAGGATCGTCTTGTGTGCGAACAAGTTGAAGGACTGAAAGACCATCCCGACGTCGGCACGAAGTGCGGCAAGTGCTTTGCCCTCCTCGGGGAGCGTCTTGCCGTCGACGGCGATGGTGCCCGAGTCGATGGGTTCGAGGCGATTGATGGTGCGGCACAGAGTCGACTTACCGGAGCCCGACGGACCCAGGACGATCACCACTTGGCCCTTGGGTACCTCGAGATTGACCTCTTGCAGGACGTGAAGTTCCCCGAAGTGTTTGTTCACCGAGGTCATCGAAATCATGGATGTGGAATCGCCGGAGGTGGTCGGCGTCGTCGCATCGTCGGCTTGGGTCATAAACGAGAACCTTAGGCGTAGTTTGCGTCGACGCCCGTGATTTCGCCATGGTTCTTGCCATATGTAATGGAAATTTTACTGTGACGACGGTTATGTCGCGTTTCGGCTGTTTATCAGGGCGTTATTACACGTCGTAGTGGACGTGAGCTAGGCTGAAGCGTGTCACTGATCGACGAAATGTCCCCTGCACTTCCGGAGCCGACTGCAGTTCCGGAGCCGACTGCGACGCCTGTTCGCACCTACGAGGTGCGGACGTACGGCTGTCAGATGAACGTCCACGATTCCGAGCGACTGTCCGGTCTGCTCGAGGACGCCGGGTATTCGAAGGCTGAGACCGGAACCGATCCTGACCTTGTCGTCTTCAATACGTGTGCAGTGCGTGAGAACGCGGACAACAAGTTGTACGGCAACCTCAGCCAGCTCGCCCCGAACAAGGAGGCGAACCCCGACATGCAGATCGCCGTCGGTGGATGCCTGGCTCAGAAGGATCGTGACACCGTCGTCAAGAAGGCGCCGTTCGTCGATGTTGTCTTCGGCACCCACAACATCGGCTCGCTTCCCGCGCTGCTCGATCGTGCGCGTCATAATCAACGTGCCGAAGTCGAAATCCTCGACGCACTCGAGGCCTTTCCGTCGACACTTCCGGCAAAGCGTGAATCTGCCTACGCGGGTTGGGTTTCCATCTCGGTAGGCTGCAACAACACGTGCACGTTCTGCATCGTTCCGGCCCTGCGCGGCAAGGAAGTGGACCGTCGTCCCGGAGACATTCTGGCCGAGGTTCAGGCGCTCGTCGACGAGGGCGTCTCCGAAGTGACCCTGCTCGGGCAGAACGTCAACGCCTACGGCGTGTCGTTCGCCGATCCGGAGCAACCGCGCGATCGCGGCGCCTTCGCCTCCCTCTTGAAGGCGTGCGGACACATCGACGGTCTCGAACGTGTGCGATTCACATCCCCGCACCCGGCGGAATTCACCGACGACGTCATCGAAGCGATGGCAACCACTCCTAACGTCTGCCCGCAACTGCACATGCCGCTGCAGTCCGGCTCGGACAAGGTTCTCAAGGCGATGAAGCGCTCGTACCGCAAGTCGAAGTACCTCGGGATCATCGAGAAGGTGCGCGCCGCAATGCCGCACGCCGCCATCACCACGGACATCATCGTCGGGTTCCCGGGGGAGACGGAAGAGGATTTCGAGGAGACTCTGGACGTCGTGCGCAAGGCGCGATTCTCCAATGCCTACACCTTCCAGTACTCCAAGCGCCCGGGTACGCCGGCGGCCGAAATGGCCGATCAACTACCCAAAGAGGTTGTCCAGGAACGCTATATGCGATTGCTCGCGGTTCAGGAAGAAGTGAACATCGAGGAGAATCGCAAACTCGTCGGCACCGAGGTGGAACTGCTGGTGGCAGCCGGGGAGGGCCGCAAGAACGCAGCGACGCAGCGACGCAGCGGTCGTGCGCGCGACGGCAGACTGGTTCATTTCCGACCTGAGGGAAACCTCGACGGCGCAATCCGACCCGGCGACGTGGTGACGGTCGTCGTCACCCACGGAGCCCCCCATCACCTCGTGGCCGATGACGGGGTGCTCACGCACCGTCGGACGCGCGCCGGTGATTCGTTCGAAAAGGGCATCACACCCAAGACCCCGCCCATCGGCGTAGGTCTCGGTCTACCGAAGATCGGTGCCCCGGCCCCACAACCCGTCCAGATGGGATGCAACGCATGACCTCGCAACACGAGAACAAGACACCACAGCCGGGCGACGACGCCTTCGAGGGCTACCGCAAGGATCTCGACGACGCGGAACGCAAGGTCGCGGGAGAAATCGATCCGGGTGCGCGCGCCATGGTTGTCGCGGTTGCGGTGCTCGTGCTGGTCGGCACCCTTGCACTGCCCCACGCCGGAGTGGCGAACGGTTGGGATGTGCTCGCGTACAACCAAGACGCGGAAACCGAACGGATTGCACTGTTCTCACGCTTGTTCGTGTGGTTCGTCGTCGTCTTCGGCATCGGATTCTCGATGCTCGCGCTGGTCACGCGGCGTTGGAGTCTGGCCTGGGTCGCACTAGCCGGCAGTGCCGTGGCGAGCGCCCTCGGAATGATGGCTGTCTGGTCCCGTCAGACCATTCCTGCCGGTTTCAACGTGGCGGGACCGTCGATCGGGCTGATCATCGGATGGTTTGCCGTGGTGTTCTTGACATTCCACTGGCTCAAGGTGGTCTGGACACGAACCAACATTCAGCTCGCTGCCGAGGAACAACGCCGGATCGCTGCGGCTGAAGCCGAAAAGCATCAGGAATGGAACGTCGGCTGACACAGCGTAGCCCTGCCGAACCGGCGGACCGCCCACCCAAAGCGCACAACAACGCCGGCTGACCCCTTTCGGAGTCAGCCGGCGTTGTTGTCGATGAACTCGTTTGTTGTCGACTACTCGTTGACAGCGCTCTCGGCTGCTTCGGCCCACTCGCGCCACTGCTTTGCCTGAGCGAGAGCCTTCTCGGCGTCCTTCGTCTTTCCGGCAGCCTGAGCCTTAGCAGCCTGCTCCTCGAACTGGCTCACCCGCTCCTTGAACTGCGCGACGCGGGCCAGCGCTTCCGGATCGGTACGCCGCCACTCGGCGTCGACGGCGTCGCGCACCTTGGTTTCGATGGCCCGGAGCTTCGCTTCGAGTTCCTGCATTCGATCGCGCGGAACCTTGCCGATCGCGTCCCACTTTTCCTGCAGGTCGCGAAGCGCTGCGCGAGCGTTCTCGAGTCCGTGTGCCGGATCGATGTTCGCGTTCGCAGCGAGCAACTCTTCCTTCGCGACTGCGTTCTGCTCGAATTCGGCGTCGCGCTCGGATGCAGCAGCGTTGCGGGCGGCGAAGAACACGTCCTGAGCGCCCTTGAATCGCTTCCACAGGTTGTCGTCGGCCTCGCGCGGCGCGCGGCCGGCAGCTTTCCACTCGCTGAGCAGATCGCGGAATTCTCCAGCGGTCTGTCCCCATTCGGTGGAGGTCGACAGCTTCTCGGCGCGCTCGACCAGTTCTTCCTTCGTCGAACGGGCGCTCGCACGATCGCGATCGAGTTCCGCGAAGTGGGCTCCACGTCGTCGGTTGAAGGATTCACGAGCCTTCGAGTACCGCTTCCACAGTGCGTCGTCGACCTTGCGGTCGATTCCGCGAATCGTCTTCCACTCGTCGAGAATCTCGCGCAGTCGATCACCCGCGGTCTTCCACTGGGTCGACTCCGAACCGATCTGTTCGGCCTCGACTGCGAGGGCCTCCTTGCGGGCGGTGCTCGCCGCGCGAGACTGTTCCTTCTCTTCCTTCGCGTGCGCCGCGGCCTCGTCGGATCCGGCGATGATCACGTCGAGCCGGCGGGCCAAAGCGTCGAGGTCACCGATCACGGCGGCGGTCGAGAGGGATTCGGACAGAGCGATAGCGGCAGCCTTGGTTTTCTTTGCGTCTCCGGCGCCCGACGTCAGTCGCGCCTCGAGTAGCGAGACCTCGGTCGCGAGGTCGTCGTAGCGACGACCGAAATGGGCGAGGCCCTCGGTGGCGTCGCCGGCCTGCCACGAACCGATCTGACGTTCACCGTCGGCGGTCTTAACCCAGGCGGTGCCGTCGTCCTCGACGCGGCCGAACTTGCTCGGGTCGCTGGTTGGTGCAGCGGTGACGGCATGCGAGGCCGCTGGACCGGGGCGAGGTGCTCCGGGGCGGGGCGCACCGGGGCGTGGTCCACCAGGTTTGGGTGCTCCGGGTTTGGGAGCAGCCGGGCTCGGGCTGGCCGAACTGCTGTCGGCGCCGGTGGTGGGTTCACTGTTCTCGGTCATCGGTCCTCGTCTCTGCCGCGCGTCACGGCTGCCTGATCGCATTCCTGGTTCCATTGAACCCGGTACTCACGTTCTCCGACTATTGAATCAGGTAGAAGGGCGTGAGGTCGCCACCTCGGGGTCGACTAGCGTGGCAACTGTGTTGACTTCCGCTGTTCTCGTCCCCTCGGCGCCGTTGCTCGTGCCGGAATTGTCCGGTGATTCGGCCGAGGCCGCCCAGGTGCGCGCTGCGGCATCGGCCGCCGTGCGCCAGCTGTCTTACGAGGCAGTTCAATGGGTAGGCGTCGGTGTCGACTCCGAGAATGCAGCTGAAGAACTCTGGCGAACTGGCGTCGGACGTGAGCGGATCGGGACTTTCGCGGGATTCGGCGCCGATGTCCGGACGTCTCTGGACGCGGATGCTGCAGGCGAACCGGTGCCATCCCTCGAACTCTGCGCCCTCGTTGCCGGCTGGCTGCGTGCCCGTGCGGGTGTGGAGATCACCGTCGACATGCACGCTGTCAGCCCGGAGGCGTCTGCGAGTGAGTGCCGCGAATTCGGGCATCAACTCCGCAAGCAACTCGACAGCGACAACCGACCGCAGGGACTTCTGATCGTGGCTGACGGTGCATCCACATTGACGGCAAAGGCGCCGGGAAGCTTCGACGAGCGCGCTGCGGGCGTGCAATCGATCATCGACGATGCCCTGGCTGCCGGTGACCCGGAGGCACTTCTTGCTCTCGATCCGCAGCTTTGCCGGAGTGTGGGAGTTCAGGGGCGTGCGGCATGGCAGGTCCTGGCCGGTGTCTTCACTGACTCGCCCCGATCAGCTCGTCCTCGTTCGACGGTCGACTACAGCGGTGCGCCGTTCGGCGTCGGCTACCACGTCGGGACGTGGCGGCCGTGAACGTTCCTGAAAGACTTCGCCCGATTGCAGTTGTTGGTCCGACGGCGTCGGGAAAGTCCGATCTCGCATTGGCGTTGGCCGAGGAATTCGGCGGCGAGATCATCAACATCGACGCGATGCAGCTCTATCGCGGCATGGATATCGGGACGGCGAAACTGACGCTCGCCGAGCGCCGTGGGATTCCCCATCACCTGCTCGACGTTCTCGACGTGACAGAGACCGCCACCGTCGCGCGTTATCAAACCGACGCGATCGCGATCGCCGAGAACCTGATCGCGGCAGGCAAGGTTCCGGTGATCGTCGGCGGCTCCATGATGTACGTCCAGTCTTTGCTCGACGAATGGTCCTTTCCGGCAACGGATCCCGACGTTCGTGCAAAGTGGGAAGCGGTGCTGGCCGAGGGTGGGGTCGATGCAGTGCACGCGGCGCTCGTTGCTGCCGATCCGGTCGCGGCGGCCTCGATACTGCCGACGGACGGTCGGCGGATGGTTCGGGCGCTCGAAGTCGTCGAACTGACAGGTCAGCCCTTCGCGGCCTCGGCGCCTCAGATCGGTGACCCTCGTTGGGGAACCCGCATTCTCGGTGTGGATCGTGACACCGAAGAACTCGACGCCCGGATTCGCTTGCGAACGGAGCTGATGTTCTCGGGCGGACTTGTCGATGAGGTTTCCGCACTTGTCGAGCAAGGATTGCGTGAGGGCGTCACAGCGCCGCGAGCGATCGGCTACGCGCAGGTGCTCGCATATTTCGACGGTGATTATGATCTGGCCGAAGCGCTCGAACGGACGTTCATCGGGACGCGGCGCTACGTTCGCCGCCAACGATCGTGGTTCCGTCGTGACACCCGCGTGCAGTGGCTCGACGGTGGCGATCCGGAGCTAGTCAACTCCGCCTTCGCGGCCCTCGCAGATCGCGGTCTGTAACACGGTCGACGACGTGGAGGGCGACGATCAACGGGAAGATCGGGACATGCTGGTAGCCGACACGTCGTGGCGCGGGTTGGCTACCAGTGCTTCTTCTGCTTGTCGCTCTTCTCGCAGTCGGCGGGTGCCGATCTTTTTGTGAACACAGTGGCGATCAGACCTGGATGCGCGTGCCGACATCGTGACCTGTCGGGGGCGAGGTGGTGCCTGACCCTTACTGCCGTCCGGATTCACGTACGAACAGAACGGTGGTCACCGCGTTACGCGCGTAGGACGGTCGGTACGTCCGGATAGGATGGCGACCATGGACTTCAGTAAGGGCCACGGCACGCAGAACGACTTCGTTGTTCTCCCTGACCTCGACGTTCGGATCGATCTCGAACCGGCGCGAGTTTCAGCGTTGTGTGATCGTCAGCGTGGTCTCGGCGCCGACGGCATCCTCCGTGTTGCACGGGCAGGCGCACTCGCGGACGCGGGCGTGCTCACCGCGCTCCCGGACGGCGTCGCTGCCGAAGACTGGTTCATGGACTACCGCAACGGCGACGGATCCACCGCGGAGATGTGCGGAAACGGCGTTCGTGTGTTTGCGCACTATCTCAAGGCCTCCGGCCTGGAGAGCAAAGACGAGTTCGTGGTCGGCAGCCGCGCGGGAGCGCGTCCGGTTGTGGTGCACAGCTACGACGCCACACGCGGCGACGTGACCGTGGCGATGGGCCCGATCAAGGACCTCGGCACCAGTTCGGCAACAATTGACGGCCGCGTCTTCTCCGGTGTCGGCATCGACGTCGGCAATCCGCATTTGGCGTGTGTCGACGAGCATGTGACTGCAGAGGTTTTGAGTGCACTCGATTTAACTGTCTCTCCGGGCTTCGACCCCGGGTTCTTCCCACACGGGGTCAACATCGAGATCGTGACACCGATCCACGACGGTGGGGTCCACATGCGCGTTCACGAGCGCGGTGTGGGCGAGACTCGTTCCTGCGGAACCGGGACGGTCGCAGCTGCGGCTGCGGCGCTGAAGTACGACGGCCGCGAGGAGGGTTCGGTCCTGGTGCGCGTTCTCGGCGGAGAAGTGCAAGTCACCGTCGAAAGCGGAGAAGGGTCCTTGCGAGGGCCCTCGGTTCTGGTGGCGAGCGGAACGATCAGCGACGCCTGGTGGAAATCGCTTGTGTGATAACGCCCGCGTGAAATACGCCTGCAGGAAATACGGATGCATCGTGCCCGGGTTTCGTGGGACCATGGATCTTGTATGACGAACACACATGAAAACGAAGAGTCCACCGCTCACGAGCAGTCCGAGTACGCGCAGGCCGAATACACGGCAGCGTCCGCATCGGACAACCCGTCGACCGGTGAGATGCAACTCGCAGATCGCGGCGCCCTGCGGCGCGTGGCCGGTCTGTCTACCGAGCTCGAGGACGTCACCGAAGTCGAGTACCGCCAGCTTCGACTCGAAAGAGTTGTCCTGGTCGGCGTCTGGACGCAGGGAACCGCCGAGCAGGCTCAGGCGAGCATGACCGAGTTGGCCGCACTTGCCGAGACGGCCGGCTCCGAGGTCCTCGAAGGACTGGTCCAGAGGCGCGACAAACCCGACGCTGCCACATACATCGGTTCCGGCAAGGCGCAGGAATTGCGCGAAGTCGTGTTGGCGACCGGTGCCGACACCGTCGTCTGCGACGGTGAACTGACGCCGGCGCAGCTCACGGCGCTGGAGAAGATCGTCAAGGTCAAGGTCATCGACCGTACGGCTTTGATTCTCGACATCTTTGCCCAACACGCCACCTCGCGTGAAGGCAAGGCTCAGGTCGCGTTTGCTCAGATGGAGTACATGCTCCCGCGTCTGCGTGGTTGGGGCGAGTCGATGTCTCGCCAGGCCGGTGGCCGCGCAGGAAGCAACGGCGGCGTGGGTCTTCGTGGTCCGGGTGAAACCAAGATCGAGACGGACCGTCGCCGTATCCGTGAGCGCATGGCAAAACTGCGCCGCGAGATCAAGGGCATGAAGGCTGCTCGCGACACCAAGCGCACACGTCGACTGCAGAGCGACATCCCGTCGATCGCCATCGTCGGATACACGAATGCGGGCAAGTCGAGTCTGCTCAACTCGCTCACCGGATCCGGTGTGCTCGTGGAGAACGCGTTGTTCGCCACGTTGGACCCGACAACCCGACGCGCTGCGCTCGACGACGGCCGCGAGTACGTACTCACCGATACGGTCGGTTTCGTGCGGCACCTTCCGACCCAGTTGGTCGAGGCATTCCGCTCGACTCTCGAGGAAGTGACCGACGCGGATCTGCTGCTCCACGTCGTCGACGGTTCGGATCCGTTGCCGACCGAGCAGATCAAGGCTGTACGGGAAGTGGTGACCGATGTTCTGCGCGAGACGGATTCGAAGGCTCCGCCGGAGTTGATCGTGGTCAACAAGATCGACGCGGCAGATCCGGTTACCTTGACACAACTACGTGGTCTGCTGCCGGGTGCTGTGTTCGTCTCGGCGCGGACCGGCGAGGGAATCGCCGAACTGCGAGCACATCTCAGCGAGGTGCTGGTTCGGCCGGAGGTCGAGGTCGACGTGCTGGTGCCGTATACGCGCGGTGATCTGATGGCTCGAATCCACTCGGACGGAACGATTTTGGAATCGACTCACGAAGAGGCGGGAACGCGGGTGCACGCACGCGTGCCGCAGATGTTGGCCTCGGCTTTGGTGGAGTTCGCGCCTAGTGCGTAGTTTCGGCGCAGTGGTCTCGGCGCTTGCCGTGACCACTGCGACTGTGCTGCTTCCCGGAGCACTTGCACAGGCCTCGTCGTTCGAACCGAGCGAGTTCGCTCCACTCTGTACACCTACTGATCCTGCGCTCCAGGAGTTGTCGGGGATGGTCGTCGTCGACGATCGGATCTACGCGATGGGCGACAGCGGCAGTGACGACTACGTGTTCGAGATGGATCTGAACTGTGTTGTCCAGAAACAGATTCCGGTCCCGATCGACCCCTACGACGTCGAAGATCTTGCGGTCAGTGATCGGACGCTCGTTCTGTCGGACACCGGCGACAACCTCCGAACCCGCGAAACAGTGGCGTTCATCACGATGGACCTCGATTCAGGCGCCGGTACGTTGCACCGCCTGACGTACCCGGACGGTGCACACGACACCGAGTCGATTCTGCTCGACCCCGACGGCCATGTCTTTGTCGTGACCAAGGAATTGTTCGGCGAAAGCAGTGTCTACACACCGGTCGGGGATCAGAAATTGAGTGACTTGGCGCAGCCTGGCCCGACACCGCTCGAGCACGTCGGAGCCGTGTCCCTCGGACCGGAGAGGCCTGTGTCGGTGATGTTCACCGGGGGAGCGGTCTCATCGGACGGTTCGGCGATCGCACTTCGAAGTTACTCCGATCTGTACCTGTACCAGGTCGTGGACGGCGGAATCGGCGCGACGCTCACCGGTACCGAACCCCTGCGGATCCCGCTCCCGGCGGAGCCTCAGGGTGAGGCGGTGGCATTCAACAACGCGGGCGATGTTCTGATCGGATCGGAATCTGCCGGTGGAGCGTTGCCGCCGGTGCACGTGATGCGCGCGCTCGTGGACGCGACGGAAGCGACGGCTGACTCGTCTGGCGATTCGGTCGGCGTCGGGGTCGATCCGTGGACATTCGTGTGGGCTGGACTGGTCGCGGCAGGATGTGCGCTCGGCGCCGTGGCGTTCGCGAGATCTCGACGACGCCGCTGATTCCCAAATATTCCACGAATTCGCAGACCGCCGGTAGATGTGGATACTGGAACGAATGCACGGGCATCAACTCCTGACGCGGCTCTCGCGTATGTCACTCGAGCACGGACACATCACCGCAGCGCTGCTCGTGGGTTCCGTCATCGTCGGCGTGGGCACGCTGCTTCTGCTTCGTTGGTTGTCGCGTCGGGCGGTGCTATTCGCGCTGGGTCTGTCAGTGGTTGGATCCGCCATCGGCGCGATGTTCGTGTGGCTCAGCTTTCGGCCGTTGCCCGCGCAGTTACCGGCGTCGAGTTTTGTGTGGATAGCGCTTGCGATATTCGGAGTCGTCGGCGCCGCGCTCGTTCTCCTTCGGCGCCCAGGGCTTGCGCGTGGCCTTTCGCTGACGGCATTCGCCGGGCTGGCAGCGATCGTCGCAGTGGGTCAGGTCAATGCCCAGACCGGCACCTATCCCACACTCGGCTCACTGGTCGGGCACTGGCCGGTCGGCTCAGTCGAGAATGTTGCCTTCGATTCGCTCCCCGGGGCCGAACCTTGGGTGCAACGGGGACTACCCACCGAAACTCATTGGCAGGTTCCGGTGCGGATGCCGAGCAACGGTGTCGTGACGGAAGCGGTGATTCCGGGAGACATTTCGGGATTCGACGCGAGGCCTGCGACGCTGTATCTCCCGCCGGCCTATCTTGCCGATCCGCGTGCCGAGTTGCCCGTCCTGGTGTTGGTGGCGGGTGAGCCCGGGAGCCCCAGCGACTGGCTGGACAGTGGCCGGCTCGCGAGCACCGTCGACGCCTATGCGTCGAGGCATTCCGGGCTTGCTCCCGTGGTGGTCGTCCCCGATGCATTGGGGGACTACGACGCCAACCCCGGCTGCATGGATTCTGCGCTCGGCAACGTCGCGACCTATCTGGACCAGGACGTCCCGAACTGGATCGAATCGAACCTTCAAGTGAATCCGGACGCAGCTCAATGGGCCATCGGCGGGTTTTCCTACGGTGGAACCTGTGCGATCGAGATGGCCGTGAACTTCCCCGACCGATACCCGTCGTTCCTGGACTTCTCCGGCCAGGACGAACCGTCGACCGGTGATCACGAGGACACCGTGGCTGCGATGTTCAATGGCGACGAAGACGCGTTCGACGCGGTCAATGCCCGCGACCTGATGGCGCAGAATCGGTATCCGCAGCTGTCGGGTGTGTTCGTCGCGGGTGAGGACGACGACATCTACCGCCCGCAGCAGGAGATCATGTTCGAGGCTGCGCGTGCCGCCGACATGAACGTGGACTACTACACCCTTCCCGGTGGGCACTCGGGTGATGTGTGGGGCACTGCGCTGGAACTCGAAATGGACTGGCTGGGCCGGACACTCGCACTGACTCGATGAGAGCGTCCGGCCCGGTACACAGCACCGGCGGAAATCGGGTCAAGCGTCCAGATCAGCGGCTACCAATTCGGCGACCTTGGCGAGCGCGTCGGCGTCGTCGGATTCGATCGTGACCTCGGTGTCCTTGGCGGCTCCGAGCGTCATGATCATCAGTGCCGAACCTGCATCCACGGGTTCGCCGTCGGCAACTGCGAGGGTGACCGTGGCGCCGGAGGCTCCGACTGCTTCGGCGATGAGGGCGGCGGGACGGGCGTGGAGGCCGACTGCGGAACCGACGGCAACTGTCTTGCTGGGCATGGAATCTCCTCGTTGTAGAGCTGTCGTTGCGGACGTTTTGGGGTGGTCGGGCAGATCTGGTGACTTCGATGGTGACTGCAGTGTTGCCTGCTGTCGATCATGCCGCAGCGGGCACGATTTCGGGGTCGAGTTCGGCATCGGAGGGCCCCTTGCGGAAGAACTCCTTGGCTCCGACGACAGCGAGCGCAGCTACCACGGTTCCCGCGGCGAGCGAGACGAGGAACCAGCCGATGCCGCCGACTGCGAAGAAGACGAAGATCCCGCCGTGTGGGGCGCTGAGAGTGACGTCGAAAGCCATGATCAGTGCGCCGGTGACGGCGCCGCCCGCCATCATCGAGGGGATCACGCGGAGCGGGTCGGCAGCGGCGAACGGAATGGCGCCCTCGGAGATGAATGCCGAACCGAGCAACCAGGCAGCCTTTCCGTTCTCGCGTTCGGCTTCGCTGAAGAGCTTGGGACGCAGGACCGTCGAGGCAAGTGCCATGGCGAGCGGCGGAACCATACCGGCGGCCATGACTGCCGCCATGATGCGCAAGGTGGCCGGGTCGTTGACGTTGAGTCCTGCTACCGCGAAGGCGTAAGCCGCCTTGTTGACCGGTCCGCCGAGGTCGAAGCACATCATGAGGCCGAGAATGATGCCGAGGAAGATGGCCGAGCTGCCGGACAGTCCGTTGAGCCAGTCGGTGAGACCGGAGGTGATCGCTGCGAGCGGACGGCCGAGGACGATGAACATCAGTGCTCCGACGACCAGTGTGGCGAACAGCGGGATGATCACCACCGGCATCAGTCCTCGCAGCCACTGCGGGACGGCGATCCGGCCGATGTAGAGCGCGACGACACCGGCGATGAGACCGCCGACCAGGCCGCCGATGAAACCGGCACCGACGAACACGGCGACCGCGCCGGCGGTGAAGCCGGGAGCGATGCCAGGCCGGTCTGCGATGGCGAAGGCGATGTAGCCGGCCAAAGCGGGCACCAGGAAGCTGAACGCCAACGAACCGATCTGGAACAGCACTGCGCCGAGATAGGTGGCCAGACCACCGTCGGGAAGGTTGGTGATCGAGTTGTTGAGAACGATGTCCTTGGCAGGACCGGAGATCTCGTATCCACCGAGCAGGAAGCCGAGTGCGATCAGCAGACCGCCGGCCGCGACGAACGGGATCATGTAGCTGACGCCGGTCAGGAGGACCTGACGAAGGTGGGTGCCGAATCCTACGGAACCGGCATCGGAATCCGTGGCCGCGGCGGCGGTGCCGTCAACGGTGGCGGCGGCGGGATTCTCGGAGGCGCGCAACGCTTCTGCGAGCATCTTGTCCGGCTCGTTGATTGCGCGCTTCACGCCGGAAGCGACGACGGGCTTACCGGCGAATCGTTCGCGGCCCTTCACTCCGACGTCGGTGGCGAAGATGACCGCGGCGGCTCCGGCGATGACCGACGGAGCCAGCGGGGTGCTTCCGCTAGAGCCCTGCGTTTCGACGTGAACCTTGACGCCGGCTCGCTCACCCGCGGCGACGAGTGAGTCCGCAGCCATGTAGGTGTGCGCGATTCCGGTCGGGCAGGCGGTGACCGCGACGATGTGACGCTCCGCGGGCGCTGGTGCCGGGGTCTCATCGGTGGCGTGTTTCCCGGTGGAAACAGGTGCCGGGGGTGTCACTGCCGCGGCCTTCGGTGCGGGATCCTTCGGTGCGGGATTGAGGACCTCGTCGACCAAGCGCACGATCTCGTCCGGCGTCGACGCTTCACGAAGTGAGGTGACGAACGCGGGCCTGACGAGTGCTCGGGCCAAGGAGGAGAGCAACTTCATGTGCTCGGATCCGGCGCCTTCGGGTGCCGCGATCAGGAACACGAGATCGGCGGGGCCGTCGGGTGCACCGAAGTCGACTTTCGGATCGAGTCGAGCAAACCCAAGGGAGGCGGACGAGACGGCCTCGGCGCGGCAGTGGGGAATCGCGATTCCGCCGGGCAGCCCGGTCGCGGACTGCGCTTCGCGAGCGAGTGCTGCATCGACCAGTCCCGCTGCGTCGCTCGCCCGACCCGCAGCAGTCAATCGCGCTGCGAGAGAACGAATGACATCTTCCTTGGTTGTACCCAAGTCGGTGTCGAGTGAGATCAGTTCGGGACTGATGATCTCCGGGCCGGAACTGCCGGCTGCGGTGGTATCGGACATGTCAGGTTCCTTAGGGCGTCAGGCGAGTTCGGTGGGGACGGGGATGGGCGAGGAGGCATCTGCTGCAGATACCGAAACCGCTGCGAGATCGATCTGTTCGGGCGTGGGAAGGGTTGTGCCGGGAAGGGAGGCAGCGGCGCTTCCGTAGGCGACCGCGTGTCGTAGTCGCTCGGATTCCGAGCTGCCTCCTGCTTCGGCGAGGATGTAGCCGGCCAGCGACGAATCGCCTGCGCCGACGGTACTGACTGCGACAATCGGGGGAGCGGTGGCGATCCACGCGCCGTCGGCCGTGACGAGGACCGCACCGGCAGCGCCGAGCGTCGCGAGCACACCGCCGACGCCGCGATCGACCAATCGCTGTGCCGCCGTGATTGCAGGCCCGGGATCACCGTTCTCTGCAGCACGTTCGAGGACGTGGCCGTCGACGCCGGTCAGTTGCGCGAGTTCCTCGCCGTTGGGTTTGAGCAGGTCGGGTGCCGAGTCGGGGAAGCCTTCGGCGAGTGCGGTCAGCGGGGCGTCCGAGGTGTCGACCGCTACCTTGCACGGGTGATCGCGCAGCGCCGCGACAAGTTCGCCGTACCACCCGAGGGGAACGCCGGGGGGCAGCGATCCGGAGAGCGCGAACCACAGCGCGGTATCGGCGCGGGCGATCAATTCCTGCGCCAAGGCGTCGAGCGTCGAACCGGACAGTGTTGCGCCGGGCTCGTTGATCTTCGTCGTGGTCCCGTCTGGTTCAGCGATGGTGATGTTGGTGCGAGCCGGACCCGTTGTGGCGACGCCGATGTGGGGAATCCCACCGGTGGCGAGCGCCGAGAGTAAGGGGTCGCTGCCGTTCCCCGGTAGGACCGCAAGGACGTCGAGGTCGGCTGCGGCGAGAACACGCGCAACGTTGACCCCTTTGCCGCCTGGGTCGCTGCGAGTGGAGCGGGCGCGCAGGACGGAACCTCGTTCGAGCCGTTGCTCGAGCTGCACGGTCCGATCGATACTCGGGTTGGCTGTCAGTGTGACGATCATGCGATCACCACCTCGATTCCGTGGTCGTGGAACTCGGATGTGTCTGTGGGACTGATCTCTTCGTCGGTGATGAGGACGTCGATGCTGTCGAGTGGGGCGAAGCTGATCAAGTGCTCACGGCCAACTTTGGTGGAATCCGCTACCACGACAACGTGATTGGCGGCTTTGACCATCGCTCGTTTGACCGCGGCCTCCTCGCTGTCTGGCGTGGAGAGTCCGTGCCCGACGCTGATCGCGTTGGTTCCGATGAAGGCGACGTCGACCCGCAACGTGCTCAGCAGGCGTAGGGCGTCCTCGCCGACCGCGGCTTGGGTCACCCCGCGTACTCGTCCACCGAGCAGGATCAGGGAAATCGAGTTCATCGATGCCAGTCGTGCGCCGATCGGGACGGAATTGGTGATGGCTGTGAAGTCATTCTCGGTCGGTAGTTCGGGGATCATGCGGCCTGTGGTCGTGCCCGCGTCGAAGATCACGCTGCCGCCGGTGGGAGGGAGATAGGTGACCGCGCAGCGGGCGATCCGGTCCTTCTGTTGCGCCCGGGTCTGATCGCGTTCCGCCATGCCCGGTTCGGTCACATGGAGGGATCCGGTCGGAACGGCGCCGCCGTGTACACGCCTGATCTGTCCGATCCGCTCGAGGAAGGCCAGATCGCGACGCACGGTCTCGGTGGTCACACCGAAGGTCTCCGACAGAGCCGCCACGGACATGCGTCCGCGCTGCGACACCATGGTGCCGATCGCTTGTTGGCGTTCTTCCGCGTACACGTGCTCTCCGATTCCGAAGTGTGATCCGACGGTGCGTTGTGGATCACAGTGAATGTTGCTTTATGTTGTTTTACGCCCGAGTGTGTTGACATGTCAAGACTTGGGAGTAATCTTCGTCACAACGAAGGTGCGGGCTTTACGCGCTCGAGGTGATCCGGTGTGACACCGGGCCCATCGCTCAAGGAGGACAGATGACCGAACAGCTCAACCGAATCACCGTGCACGGCACCCCCGTGGTGCCTGGAATCGCCTACGGCCCGGCGATCTGGCCGTCCAGCCGACCAGAACTCGTCACCGATGCGCCGGCACTCGACGAGGCCGATCGAGAGGCCGCCGCAGACGCTTTCGTCGCAGCGGCGAAGGCTGTCGAGAACCGCCTTCTCGGACGGGCCGCCGAAGCTACCGGCGCGGCCGCCGAGGTCTTGCAGGCGAACGCGGCGATGGCAGCTGATCGTGGCTGGATCGGGGCGGCCAGGAAGTCGATTGCCGACGGAGTGCCCCCGGTGCAGGCTGCGATCGCGGCGACGGAGCAGTTCGTGGTGCTGTTCACCAAGGTCGGCGGGTTGATGGCCGAGCGCGTCACCGATCTCGAGGACATCCGCGACCGCGTGATCGCCGAGCTCTCCGGATTGCCCGAACCTGGAGTTCCGATGCCGGAGACACCGTCGGTGCTGTGCGCGGACGATCTGGCTCCTGCAGACACCGCGGGCCTCGATGCAACCAAGATCATCGGACTCGTGACCATCTACGGCGGCCCGACCAGCCACACGGCAATTATCGCGCGGCAGTTGGGCATCCCGTGCATCGTCGCCGCGAAGGAATTGGAATCGATCTCGGCAGGAATACCGATTCTGATCGACGGAACAACCGGCGACGTGATCGCGGAGCCGGATCCCGGGCGGGCGCGCGAACTGGTCGAGCAATCCCGGATCGATCGCGAACGCGTCAGCACCTGGACCGGACCGGGCCA
Organism: Rhodococcus sp. GB-02; assembly: GCF_053470465.1. Classification (NCBI taxonomy): domain Bacteria; kingdom Bacillati; phylum Actinomycetota; class Actinomycetes; order Mycobacteriales; family Nocardiaceae; genus Rhodococcus; species Rhodococcus sp. GB-02. The sequence continues at coordinate 544,019 of NZ_JBPUKE010000003.1, read as the reverse complement.
GACGGCGGACGGCCGACCGGTAGACGTTCTCGCCAATGTTCAAGACGGCGCGGGCGCTCGCGCCGCGGCGTCGACTGCTGCAGGCGGCATCGGGCTCTTCCGGACCGAACTCTGCTTCCTCGGCCGTGAGACCGAACCGACCGTAGACGAGCAGGCGGCGATCTATGCCGAGGTTCTCGAGGCCTTCGCAGGAAAGAAGGTCATCATTCGCACGTTGGACGCGGGTTCGGACAAGCCGCTCAAATTCGCCAACCACCAAGAGGAAGCGAATCCGGCACTCGGCGTTCGTGGGGTCCGAATCGCCTGGCAGGACATGGGGATTCTCGACCGCCAGCTCGACGCGATCGCCGCAGCGGCGGCGTCGACCAACTCGTCGCCGTGGGTCATGGCACCGATGATCGCTACTCCGGCCGAGGCGAAACGCTTTGCCGATGCAGTGCGGGCACGCGATCTCGTTCCCGGTGTGATGGTGGAGATCCCGGCGGCGGCGTTGCTGGCCGACCAGATTCTCGAACACGTCGAATTCCTCTCGATCGGTACCAACGACCTTGCTCAGTACACGATGGCCGCTGATCGGATGTCCTCCGAACTCGCCGACCTGACCGATCCATGGCAGCCCGCGGTACTTGCCTTGGTTGCACGTACGGCCCAGGCCGGCCAGGCGGCAGGTAAGCGCGTCGGGGTCTGCGGTGAGGCGGCCGCCGATCCGCTGTTGGCCTGCGTACTTGCCGGTCTCGGCGTTTCCTCGCTGTCGTGCGCTGCGGCGTCGGTTGCCGGAGTCGGAGCGAAGGTCGGGTCCGTCACCATGGCGCAATGTGAGGCGGCTGCGGCGGCGGTGCTGGCAACCGGTGATCCGGTGGCAGCGCGTAAAGCGGCGGCTGACGCACTCAGCTGACGTGGTTTCTTCGGTCTAGGTCGGCGACCGAGCGCCTGACCTCTAGTATTTCGACCTGTGATCGAACGAGAAACAATGACCGGGGCCGGCGGAATCGGCTGGACCGTCCACGGAGACGGCAAGCGGATCGCCGACGGCGCGGTCGTGGCGCCGGACGAACGACTGAGTTGGCCGCGCACCATCGGGATCGGGATGCAACACGTCATCGCGATGTTCGGAGCGACACTGCTCGTACCTACCATCACAGGCTTCCCCGTCACGACGACGCTGTTGTTCTCGGGTATCGGCACTGCGCTGTTCCTGCTCATCACCCGCGGCCGGATCCCCAGTTACCTCGGGTCGTCCTTCGCGTTCATCGCCCCGCTGACAGCGTCGGCAGGATCGGGCCCGGCGGCTCAGCTCGGTGCCGTCATGGCCGTCGGCATCGTGTTGATGCTGATCGGCGTCGCCGTACGTTTGATCGGCGGACAGGTCATCGACGCCGTGATGCCGCCGGTGGTGACGGGCGCCGTCGTGGCGCTGATCGGCCTCAATCTCGCTCCGACTGCGGCCGGCTCCTTCGAATCGCAGCCGCTGATCGCCACAGTGACGCTCGTCGCGATCCTGCTCGTCACCGTCGTGGGACCCGGTCTGCTGGGCCGGTTGGGCATTCTGGTCGGAGTGGTGATCGGCTGGGTCTTCGCCGCTGTCATCGGTGGTCTCGACAGTGAACGAGTGTCGGCCCTGCGTGAAGCGGACTGGTTCGGGTTGCCGAGTCTGCACGGACCGTCCTTCGACTGGTCGGTGATCGTGCTCGCCCTGCCCGTGGTGATAGTTCTGGTTGCCGAAAACGTCGGGCACGTCAAGGCGGTGTCCGCCATGACGGGGAAGTCGCTCGACGATCTGGCCGGCAACGCACTGTTTGCAGACGGCCTCGCCACTACCCTGGCAGGTGCCGGTGGCGGATCCGGAACCACCACGTATGCCGAGAACATCGGAGTCATGGCAGCGACGCGGGTGTACTCGACCGCTGCGTACTGGGTCGCCGCCGCCACGGCGGTGATCCTCGCGTTCTCGCCCAAGTTCGGTGCGCTGGTGTTCACGGTTCCGAACGGCGTCATCGGCGGCGCGACGATGGTTCTCTACGGCCTCATCGGCATTCTCGGTGTCCGTATCTGGATGGAGGCGAAGGTCGACTTCACCGATCCGGTCAACCTGACGGTCGCCGCGGCTGCGCTGGTCGCCGGCATCGGGAACTTGACGTTGACCATCGGTTCGGTCGAGCTGGGCGGAATCGCCTGGGGCTCGATCGGCATCCTTGTCGCCTACCCGATCATGCGATATCTCGCTAAATTCCGTACTTCGAGTAACAGATAACCGCTACAGTCACGAATCGTGATCGTTCGGGTCATCGACGGGTATCGCAACAGGTTCTACCGTCGGAGGCAGTGACGTGGGCCCGCGCGCTTCGGCGTGCCCAGTCTCAGCGAATACACCCCAGTGGGTACGTCCCCAGCGGGTACAACATTGAAGTGCCGTTTATCGAATTGCAAGGAGTCGGCGTGGAGCGCACCCTGTTCGAACCGGAACATGAACTCTTCCGGGAGTCGTACCAGAAGTTCTTGGCACAGCACGTGGCACCCAACCACGAGAAGTGGGAAGAACAGAACATCGTCGATCGTGGCGTCTGGGTCGAGGCCGGAAAGCAGGGCTTCCTGGGAACCGCGGTACCCGAGGAATTCGGCGGCGGCGGCGTCAAGGACTTCCGCTACAATGCGATCATCACCGAGGAAACCACCAAGGGCGGCTTCAGTGGTATCGGCTTCACACTGCACAACGACGTGGTGGCGCCCTACCTCCTCGAGCTGACCAATGACGAGCAGAAGCAGCGTTGGCTGCCCGGATTCGCGTCGGGCGAGCTGATCTCCGCGATCGCGATGACCGAACCGGGTACCGGTAGCGACCTGCAGGGCATCAAGACCAAAGCGGTTCGCGACGGGGACCACTGGGTTCTCAACGGCTCGAAGACCTTCATCACCAACGGCATCAACGCCGACATCATCATCGTCGTCGCCTGTACCGACCCGGACAAGGGAGCGCAGGGCTTCAGCCTGCTCGTCGTCGAGCGGGACATGCCGGGCTTCGAGCGTGGACGCAACCTCGACAAGATCGGCATGAAGGCTCAGGACACCGCCGAACTCAGCTTCACCGACGTACGCGTGCCCGCTGCCAACCTGCTGGGCGAAGAGGGAATGGGCTTCTTCTACTTGATGAAGAACCTTCCCCAGGAACGACTCTCGATCGCCGTCGTTGCCGCCGCCGCGATGGAATCAGTTCTTGAAAGCACGATCCAGTACTGCCGCGACCGCAAGGCATTCGGCAAGTCGATCGGCAGCTTCCAGAACACCCGATTCGTACTGGCCGAATTGGCAACGGAGACCACGGCAGTGCGCATCCTGGTGGACAAGTTCATCGAGCAGCTCAATGCGGAGAAGCTGACCGTGCAGGAAGCTGCGATGGCGAAGTGGTGGACCACCGAAGCTCAGGTCAAGCTCATCGACCGCTGCCTCCAGTTGCACGGAGGCTACGGCTACATGAAGGAATACCCGGTTGCCAAGGCGTACATGGACTCTCGTGTGCAGACCATCTACGGTGGCACCACCGAGATCATGAAGGAGATCATCGGACGTTCGCTGAATCTCTGATTCGGATGATGCACCGCTGACCTCTGTGAAGCGCTGATCGACGAAAAGACTGTGGGCTCCGGCATCAGCCGGGGCCCACAGTCTTGTGTTCGTGTGGTGCGAGCGAACTCAGATCTTCCGCATGACGGTGACAACCTTGCCCAGGATGACCGCGTTGTTACCGGGAATCGGTTCGAAGAGTTCGTTGTGCGGCATCAGCCACACCTCCTTCTTCGTGCGCTTGAAGGTCTTGACGGTGGCTTCACCGTCGATCATGGCGGCCACGATGTCACCGTTCTCCGCGACGTTCTGCTGGCGGACGACAACCCAGTCGCCATCGCAGATCGCTGCGTCGATCATCGACTCGCCGACAACCTTGAGCATGAAAAGCGAACCCTGGCCGACGAGTTCGCGGGGGAGTGGAAACACGTCCTCCACCGCTTCCTCGGCGAGGATCGGTCCGCCGGCCGCGATGCGGCCCAGGATGGGGACGAACGCCGGCTCGGGTAGCGGGTCGGCGCTGTTGTACTCGCCGGAATGCTTCGACACCGACGCAATGGCGGTATCGGCAGCAACCTCGTCGAGACCCCGAACATCGACGGCGCGAGGGCGATTGGGATCACGCCGAAGGAAGCCCTTGCGCTCCAACGTCCGCAGTTGATGTGCGACCGACGAGGTGGAGGTGAGCCCCACTGCATCACCGATCTCGCGAATGCTGGGCGGGTAACCGCGCTCGGTCACGGAATCGCGAATCACTTCGAGAACGCGCCGCTGACGCTCGGTGAGGGTCTCGCTCGACGGAGACGGAACTGCAGAAGCTCCTGCCTCCGCGGCACTGCTGGAGCGATCGTCCTTCATGGCCTGTTGCCTCCGTGTCTAGAGAAAGTGCGTGTCTGAAGAAAGTGCGTGTCTGAAGAAAGTGCATGTCTGAAAAAGCGTTTGGCGTAAATCGTGTGGTGCATACCGCGCGGAAACGTGTCGGTGCCCCCTGCCAACATTCGAGCTGTCGACAAACACGGAGGCTTTACGCAATTCCCGCTGTGTGGTCTGACACGAATCTAGCCGGATTTGCTCGCGTTTTCAAACATCTGTTCGATTCGTGTCGTTCGAAGAAGAGACATTGTCGGCCAAGCGTGGTAGAAATTCGAACATGCGTTCCATCGAACGCATGATCGAACACATCGATCGGTGTCGACCAGCGGAGGTCACGATGGGTAACGCAGCAGTTAAAGGCAACAGGGTTTTCGACGATGGGATCGGGTTCGACGGCACGTCGGCGTTGAAGTATCACCCGTCGTTCTACGGACCCGATGCTGAAGACGCGTCTTTCGAAAGGCGCGGCACGGCCGAAATGCGGGGCGTGCCCAGGTATGTCGAAGACGAACCGCAGGTGGCCGTTGTTCGTCGTTTCCCCGTCGCAGGCGGAACGTCAGGTTCGCGTTCGCTGCGTGAATCTCCTCGCCGGTGGGACGGCGAGCATGATTCGTCACGCCCCTACGGAGGCAGTTTCGCGCACCGAAACAGGGTCGGTGTCTCGCGGGTCGAACACGAAGTGCAGGCAGAGGACGTCAGCTGGAAGACAGTGTTCCTGGGCGCCGTGTTCACCGCGATGGCCGTTTTGGCGCTGGTCGGGATCGGCGCTTTGTCCAGTGGTGATGTTGCTGCGACAAACGGAGAGACCGATGTGGTTCGCGTTGCTGCGGGTGAATCCCTCAGCGATATCGCCGCCAAGGTTGCGCCTGGCCAGGCTGTCGGCTCCGTTATCGAGCAGATCATGGATCTCAACGCGATGTCGAGTTCCGGGCTGGCCGTGGGGCAGACGTTGATCGTGCCAGCCTCAGGTCGCTGACCGTACCCGTAGCAGGCGGGGGCGCACCGAGCGTGAATGCAGTCCGTTCACAGCGAGTAAGCTGTCCAGTTGACAGTCCCACCACCTCGGGTGGTCGCGTTGAGTACGTGGATCTGCTCTGTAAATCGTCGGAGGATTTGCAGTCGGTAGCGAATCTGAGTTGCGGCCATTTCGGCGACAACGAAGGAACCCCGATGCATTGCCCGTTCTGCCGGCACCCTGATTCCCGAGTGGTCGATTCGCGCGAGGCCGACGAGGGCCAGGCGATCAGGCGGCGCCGTTCGTGCCCCGAGTGTGGACGTCGATTCACCACGGTCGAGACGGCAGTTCTTTCGGTCGTGAAGCGTAGCGGCGTGACGGAGCCGTTCAGTCGGGAAAAGGTTGTCAAAGGTGTGCGTCGCGCATGCCAGGGTCGCCAAGTGGACAACGATTCGCTGAATTTGCTGGCGCAGCAGGTGGAAGACGCCGTGCGTGCTTCGGGTTCTGCCGAAATCCCCAGCAACGAGGTAGGCCTCGCGATTCTCGATCCGCTTCGAAATCTCGACGAGGTTGCCTACCTACGATTCGCATCGGTGTACAAATCCTTCAGCTCTGCCGCGGATTTCGAACGTGAAATCACGGACATGCGCGAGCATGCCGAAACCCGTGCCGCCGACAAGGCTCCCGGGGCCGAGACCGTTTCCGTCGATTGAGGTCTTCGCCTTAGATAACGCTGAGAGCACAAAGCGGCATTAGGTAACGCTGAGAACACAAAGCGAACAAACGAACAAATCGGGCATGTTATTCGCTTAGTGTCTACCGGGTACGTTCGTCCGCATCTCGGATCTTCACGGAGGCGTTATGAACTTAGTTGCAGTCCTCGGAGTCGTGAACAGCCTGGTAACCCTCGGGTTCGCCAATACTGTTGCCACCTTTGGTGGTTTCCTCACCAACGTCAACATTCAGACAATCTACTGATCGCGCAATCTCACCGAACGCGCTGAGCATCAACGCTTGATCGCTTCGATAGCTTTCAGGACTCGCTTTTCGGAAATCGGGGTGGGTGTACCGAGGGACTGCGCAAACAGGCTCACGCGCAGTTCCTCGATCATCCAGCTGATCGCGTCGACATCTCGAGCAGTCCGACGCTCTTCGGGTAGCGAACCCAACAACCGGTCGTACGCTGCGTACACCCGGTCGAGGACATCCATTGCCTGCTGATCTCGTTGTGAGCTTGCAGGCAGAGCTTCGAGACGGAATTTTGATGCGGCAAGATATCGCGGCAAATCGCGTAGGCGTGCTGAGCCCAACTCGGCGACGAATCCCGGAAACAGCAGTGAGGTCAACTGTTCTCGGACGTCGTCGGCTGCCTCGCCGCGGGAGCGGTCGAGGACGACGCTCAGTTGGTGTGCTTGTTCGAGGATCGGGACAATCATTCGCAGGATCGCGGAAACGCGTCCGGCCAGTTCGGAGCGTGCGATCTTCACCAGGGCTTCGAACGCCTCAGGTGTGCGTACCGGTCCACCGTGGGCTGCAATCACTTCGTTGGCAGCTGCCACTCGGCAATCTTCGACGAGGGCCTCCAAGCCGCCGTCTGGATTCTGGCCGAGCGCCAGACGCTGAGTATTCGACAAGCCGGCGGTCACTGCCTTGAGTTGGGTGGGCACGGCCGCCAGAAGGAGCGCTCGTGTTCCTTCCCTCATCGCCTGCGCCTGCGCAGCCGGCGTGCTCAGGACTCGGACGGCTACTCCGCCGTTTTCCGGCACCAGCGCTGGGTAGCCCGTCACCTGCTGTCCACCGATGGAACGAGTGATGGTCGGCTCCAATGCGCCGAGTGTCTCGGACGTCCAGACTGCAGCGGGTGCCCGTTCGGTTCCGGTGGCTGCCTTGGCCACTTCCTTCTGCACCCGCGGGGCGAGCGTGCGTCGTAGCTGCGCCAGATCCTTGCCCTTCGCGAGGACCTTGCCTGATTCGTCCTCGACGACAAACGTCATCCGGAGGTGATCGGGCAGCGCGGCCGGATCGAAGTCCCTGGCGTCGATCTGTATCCCGCCCAAATGCGAGAGTTCCCGGGCCATTGCAGTCATCAACGGCTCGGATCGAGGTTTGACTGCTGCCAACGCTGCAGCGGCGTAGTCGGGTGCCGGCACGACGGCGCGTCGAATGTTCTTGGGCAACGTCTTGATCAGAGCAGTAACCAGATCGACTCGCATACCGGGGACCAACCAGTCGAAGCCGACCGGCTGAAGCTGCGCGAGCAGGCCGACCGGGATGTGTGCGCTGACGCCGTCGTCGTCCTTGCCCGGCTCGAATTGGTACGTCAGCGGGAACTGCATGTCGCCCTGGCGCCAAGCGTCCGGGTACTCCCCACCCAGTACGGCAGCCGCGTCGGAGTTGACCACGGTTTCCGGCGTGAAGGTCAGCAGACTCGGATTCTTGCGCCGCTCAGACTTCCACCACTGGTCGAAATGCTTGGCGGATACGGCTTCCTGGCCGATGCGTTCGTCGTAGAACTCGTAGAGAGTCTCGTCGTCGACGAGGATGTCGCGGCGGCGCGCACGGTTCTCGAGCTCTTCGACGTTGTCGAGGAGTGCGCGGTTCTCATGGAAGAACTTGTGGTTCGTCTGCCACTCGCCCTGCACGAGCGCATGGCGGATGAAGAGATCGCGTGAGGCCTCGGGATCGATTCGCGAGTACGTCACCGCACGTCCGGTCACCAGCGGAACACCGTAGAGAGTGACTCGCTCGTATGCCATCGCCGAGCCGCGTTTGGAGGACCAGTGTGGTTCGGAATAGGTGCGTTTCACCAGGTGCGGGGCCAGCTTTTCGGCCCACTCCGGTTCGATACGCGCGGACATGCGTGCCCACAGCCTCGACGTTTCCACGAGTTCAGCGGCCATGACCCAGCGAGGTGGCTTCTTGAACAATCCGGATCCGGGGAAGATCGCGAAGTGGCTGCCCCTGGCGCCGAGATAATCCCGCTTCTCGCCTTCGCGTAACCCGATGTGCGAGAGCAATCCGGCGAGCAGTGACTGATGGATTGCGTTCTCGCTTGCGGGTGTGTCGCCCACGCTCCAGCCGAGACCGCGGGTGATCTGCCGGAGCTGCCCGTGCAGATCCTGCCATTCGCGGATGCGGAGCCAGTGCAGGAACTCGTTCCGGCACATCTTGCGAAACTGGTTGGAGGACAGATCGTTACGTTGTTCGCGTAAGTAGTCCCACAGTTTCAGGTAGGCCAGGAAGTCGGAGTTCTCGACATTGAACCGGGCATGCTTCTCGTCAGCTGCTTGCTGGAACTCGGCGGGCCGCTCGCGAACGTCCTGGATGGACAATGCCGCGACGATGACGAGGGTTTCGTGAAGACACCCGTTGTTCTTGGCTTCCACCAGCATTCGTGCCATCCGCGGATCCACCGGGATCTGGGCCAATTCGCGGCCGACCGGAGTCAGTTCGGGGTGACTTGCCTCGGAACCTCGCGCGATGGCGCCGAGTTCTTCGAGGAGTCCGATTCCGTCCTTGACGGCGCGCTGGTCCGGCGGCTCGACGAAGGGGAAGGCGGCGATGTCGCCCAGACCGAGGGCCGTCATCTGCAAGATGACGGATGCGAGATTGGTCCGCAGGATCTCCGGCTCGGTGAACGCCGGCCGTGACTCGAAGTCCTCCTCGGAGTACAGGCGGATGCAGATACCTTCGGCGACGCGGCCGCAACGCCCGGAACGCTGACGAGCTGACGCCTGCGAAATGGGCTCGATCGGCAATCGTTGAACCTTGGTGCGCACCGAGTATCGCGAAATGCGTGCGGTTCCCGGATCGACGACGTACCGAATGCCGGGAACGGTCAACGAGGTCTCGGCCACGTTGGTGGCAAGGACGACGCGTCGGCCGGTGTGCGGCGAGAACACTTTGTGTTGCTCGGCGGCAGACAGACGGGCGTACAGCGGGACGATTTCGGTGTTGCGAAGACGCCGGTCACGCAAAGCGTCTGCGGTGTCGCGAATTTCGCGTTCGCCGGAGAGGAAGACCAAGATGTCGCCTTCGCCCTCCGCGCTCAGCTCGTCGACCGCTTCGCAGACCGCGTCGACGGGATCGCGGTCGAAGGTGATGTCGCCGGATTCGACGGTCAGTGGCCGGTAACGCATCTCGACGGGGAAGGTTCGCCCGGATACCTCGACGATCGGCGCAGGCTTACCGTCGACGGCGAAGTGCTTGGCGAAGCGTTCGGGATCGATGGTCGCCGACGTGATGATGACTTTGAGATCGGGTCGGCGGGGGAGCAGCTGAGCCAGGTAGCCGAGGATGAAGTCGATGTTGAGGCTGCGTTCGTGCGCTTCGTCGATGATCAGCGTGTCGTAGCGTCGGAGCATACGGTCGCGCTGAATTTCGGCGAGGAGAATGCCGTCGGTCATGAGCTTGACGTAGGTGCGATCCGAGACCTGGTCGGTGAACCGCACGGTGTATCCGACGGCGTCGCCGAGTTCGGTGTCGAGTTCTTCGGCGATACGTTCGGCAACGGTGCGTGCTGCCAACCGGCGAGGCTGTGTATGTCCGATGAGGCCTCGGACGCCGCGTCCGAGTTCGAGACAGATCTTGGGGATCTGAGTTGTCTTACCGGAGCCGGTCTCGCCGGCGACGATGACAACTTGATTCTCCGAGATCGCGGTGGCGATATCGTCTTTGCGCTGACTGACGGGCAGTGCTTCGGGGTACGAGATCGCGGGGACGTTCGCGGCGCGGGTAGCCAATCGAGTGCGTGCGGCGTCTATTTCTTCGGCCAGCGCCACCAGAGCGTCTGGCGTGCGGGCACGGTCGAGTTTGCGACGGAGTCGACTCTCGTCGCGGAGTGAGGCCTGCGCCAGCGCGCTCTTCAGGTCACTCCGCTTGGGGGAGAGCGGGGCCGGTGGTGTTGTAGACATGCTGATGACAGCCTATCGAACGCATTGACAACTACCGCTCGCAGATCGTAGTGATGTGCAAATATCGTCGAGTGACGACAAATACCGCAAACGAGTCATCGGTGCCTGTCGCGTCGACACCTGTTGCCGTGCGAGTACTTCGATTGTTGTTCGCGCTCTACGGACTCACTGCGTTGTTGTGGATCCCGATTCGCAACGCCGACGGATTCTCGTTGTCGAACTATCTGAGCTACTTCACCATCGAGAGCAATATCCTCGCGGTGTTCGTGTTGCTGGTGGGCGCACTTCGTGATCCGCAAGCGCGGACATGGCAGTCGATTCGTGGCGCGGTGACGCTGTACATGGTGATCACCGGGATCATCTACGCCGTCCTACTCGCGAACATCGACGTCAATTTGAACGACGCGTGGATCAACTCGGCGCTGCACCGCATTCTTCCGCTGGTGATGCTCCTCGACTGGGTGTTCTTCGCTTCGCGGCACAGGATCTCCGAAATTCGCTCGCTGCAGTGGCTGCTGTTTCCGGTGATCTACGCGGTGTACACGTTGATTCGAGGTCCGATCGTCGACTGGTATCCGTACCCGTTCATGGATCCGCGCCACCAGGGCTACCTGGCCCTGTTCATCGGATTTGTCGTGCTGGGCATCGCGATGGCCCTGATGGCGTTGGCAGTCAATGCCGTCGGACGGTTGGGCGCCGGGCTATGCGGCCGGAACGCCCCGCAGTCCTAGCCCGTTTCCGGTGGAGATCACCTGATCGAGTCGGTCGATGTTCGGGTGCTTGCCCGGGTTCGCTCGCGCGTCCTCGGTGTGTTCGGCGAAGATCGTCAGTCCTGCTGTCGCGGCTTCGGGTGTAAGTGCGCCGTAGGCCGCAGCGAGATGGTTGTACACCTTGACCGAGCCGGACTTTCCGGGCTTGTTCTCCACGGTGTCGATGACGTTTCCGTCGGCGTCGAGTACCTCGATGGCGGCCAGATGATCGATGGCGGGCAGTGCTGCAAGATTGTCGGCAAAAGTCATGGTCGACAGATTACGTGTGCGCCCGGAAAGCCGGTGCCGAGCGAGCGCCGTCGTGCGCGGATTTCTGGTGTCGATATAGTCGCAGCACATCGTTTGCACACCAGCATCGTTTGTATTCGAAGGGGACAATGATGGCTTCGGCATTGTGGCACGGGTTCGCGGACATGGGTGCTGTGGAGAAGAACGGCGCGTTTGTCGTCTCTCGCGGTGAGGGCGCGTACATCTGGGACCGTGAGGGCACGCGGTATCTGGATGCGACGGCGGGCTTGTGGTTCACCAATGTCGGGCACGGGCGCACCGAGATCGCGGATGCGGTGGCGGCTCAGTTGTCGAAGATCGCGCATTTCTCCAACTTCGGTGATTTTGTTCCCGAGACCACGCAGGTGTTGGCGGAGCGTCTGGCGGCCATCGCGCCGGTTTCCGGGAGCAAGATCTTCTTCACCTCGGGTGGTTCGGATTCGGTGGACACCGCGGCGAAGCTGGCTCGCCGGTACTGGCACGAGGTGGGGCAGCCGGAGAAGACGATCATCGTCGGACGCCAGAAGGCGTATCACGGGATGCATGTTGCGGGAACGGCTTTGGCTGGTATTCCGGTGAACCGTGAGGGTTACGGCGAGCTGATGGCGGATGCGGCGACGGTTGGTTGGGATGATGCGAAGAGTCTGCTCGAGTTGATCGAGCGGATCGGTGCGAACAAGATCGCGGCGTTTTTCGCGGAGCCGATCATCGGTGCGGGTGGGGTGTATCTCCCGCCGGAGGGGTATCTGGCCGAGGTGCGTGACATCTGCCGTGAGCACGACATCCTGTTTGTGGTCGACGAGGTCGTGACGGGTTTCGGTCGGATCGGTGGTGAGTGGTTCGCGTCTACTCGTTTCGATTTGCAGCCTGACATGATGACCACGGCAAAGGGTTTGACGTCGGGTTATGTTCCGATGGGTGCGGTGTTTATCGCGCCGCGGGTGGCGGAGCCGTTCTATGCCGGTTCGTGGTGGCGCCATGGGTACACCTACGGCGGGCATGCTGGTGCTGCTGCGGCGGCGATGGCGAACCTCGACATTGTCGAGCGTGAGAATTTGCTCGTGGAGTCGAAGCGTTTGGAGGCGTCGTTGCATACGCATCTGCAGCCGCTGGCGGAGCATCCGCGGGTGGCGGAGGTTCGTAGTGGGCTCGGTGCGGTCGCGGCGGTGCAGTTGGCTGATCCGGCGGAGGCGTTGCCGTTTGTGAAGACGTTGCGTGAGCACGGTATTTCGGGTCGTGCTGCGGGTCAGGGCGCGATGCAGATTTCGCCGACGTTTGTCATGACCGATGATCAGGTCGCGGAGATGGCCGCAGGGATCCTCGCAGCCCTCGGATGAGTTCAGTTGCGGCGCCGGAAGAGTTTCTCGATTCGGCGCCGCACTGCGTTGGGTGCAGGTTCGAGTTCCAGAACCTCTTGCTCCGACTGCTTGGCGTAGGCCTGGGTGTACCGCTCGTGCAATACCGAGCGAATCTCGTCCGGAGAGTAGGCCCGACGCTGGCGTTCGCCGCGCGCAACGAGGACCCCGGTGGCGGCAATGCCCATGGCACCAGCGAGGCCGACCAGTTTCCAAACGTGCGAGGCCAGCAGAGGAGTAGGGAGTTTCATCCCTCTACGCTAGAGGCATGGACCGACGATTGCTTTCGCAGGTGAGTCTCGACGAGGCCGCCGCGGCGACCCGTACGGGTGACATCTGGATCTTCCGCGGAGAGTCGACCGCCGACCGGGCCATCCAGACGCTGACCAACAGCCCGGTCAATCACGTGGGAATGTCGGTGGTGATCGACGACCTGCCGCCGCTGATGTGGCATGCGGAACTCGGTCACTCGCTGCAGGACATGTGGACTGGACGCTTCCAGCGTGGTGTCCAACTGCACGATCTGAGGTCGGCGGTTCAGGTGTGGGGTGCCAAGTACGGGCAGCGCGGATGGTTGCGCCAGCTCGACCACGAGATCACCCGTGAGCAGGAAGACGCTCTGCTCAAGACGATCGCGCGACTGGACGGCACGCCGTTCCCGTCGACGGCCAAGCTTGCCTCACGCTGGTTCGGAGGCCGGATCCCGAAGCTGCGCAGGAAGTCCGACGTGTCCGCAGTGGCCGTCGAGAGCGCCTACTGCGCCGAAGTGGTTGCCAAAACCTATGAGGCGATGGGTCTGCTTGTCGGTAATCGTCGGATCAACTGGTTCGATCCGGGCAAGTTCTGGAGCGGCGATCAACTGCCGCTTGCACCCGGAGTTGCCCTCGGCGAAGAGATCTCGGTGTCGCTCAGCGCACGCGATCTCGAAGCCGGACGTAATCCGACCGGGTACTCACAGGGTTCGTGACGGCTCCGCAACTACGCGGCCGCCGACTTCGAGCCACCCTTCGGGGGAGAAGGTGGTGTGAAGCACCGATCCGCGTCCCTGGGTGATGAGCAATGATTTCCTCAGTCGGTCCGTGATGCGCAAAGCTGCCGATCCGGTTGCGTCGTCCTCGGCGATCCCCATCACCGGTGCGAACATGCGTGCGCGGATCGCAGCTTCGAGCTTGTCCTGCCATGCCCACAGATACGAATGATCCGCCTCGTAGTCGGAAGGATCGGCGTCGATGACATCGTCGACCGTGTCCATCGGGTAGATCGCGAATTCCGGTGCCCATTCGGCACGCGCGCGTACCCACGTGAGAGCCCCGGATTGGCGGACGTCGACCCTGCCGGCTGGAACGTCGAGGGAGGTGACGCGGCGGCCCTGCTCGCTCAGCCACCATGTCGCACCGACGGTGGGGTGCCCGGCGAAGGGGAGTTCTGCTGCCGGAGTGAAGATCTGAGCCCGGGCACGCGAGGCGCCGTCTTCCGGAACGTCGATGAAAATGGTCTCGCTGTAGTCGAGTTCCTTCGCGACGGCCTGTCGATCCGATTCTGCAACCGTGGATGCGTCGACGATTCCCAGCGGATTCCCGTGCTTGCCGTTCTCGTCCGTGAAGACCCGGACCACACTCACCTCGATACCCATCGGTCCACCCTAGCGCGCGAAAAGCCCTCCCCACCTTCACGGTGGGGAGGGCTCGTCGAACTGCAGTCGGGGCCGAGTGATCAGACCTGTGCGGCAGAAAGGATCTCGTTGGCTTCGACAGCCTGTGCGACGCCCGCGACGATCGAACCGGCGCGGATCGCTTCGAAGATGACCTCGCGGTCGACACCTTCCTGGCGGAGGGTGTTCTCGTGAGCTTCGAGGCAGTGGTTGCAGCCGTTGATCGCGGACACTGCAAGCGACCACAATTCGAAGTCGGCCTTGTCGACGCCCGGGTTGCCGATGATGTTCATCCGCAGGCCGGCACGAAGATCGTCGTACTTACCGTCGAGGTAGCCCTTGGTGCGGTAGAAGACGTTGTTCATGCCCATGATCGAAGCTGCGCCGAGAGCGGCGTTGTACGCCTCTGCCGACAGGTTGTCGGCAGCCTCGGATGCAATCTCCTTGAGCGTGGACGCAGACTTGGTGGCTGCGGCCGTTGCGAGGAGTGTTCCCCACAACTGCTGCTCGTTCAGGACGGTCGTACGCGCAATGGAACTCAGGTTGAGCTTGAGGTCCTTCGCGTACTCGGGAAGAGAGTTCTTGAGGTTCTCGACGCTCATACTCAGACGCTCGCAGTCAGAAGCTCGCCGGCGTTGATGGTCGGGTCGCCCTTCTTCCAGTTGCATGCGCACAGCTCGTCGCTCTGGAGAGCGTCGAGGACGCGGAGAACCTCGTCGACGTTACGGCCGACGGAACCGGCTGTGACGGAGACGAACTGGATCTCGTTGTTGGGGTCGACGATGAACGTCGCGCGGTCTGCAACGCCGTCGGCGTTGAGGACGCCGGTGGCCTCGGCAAGCTCGCGCTTGAGGTCCGAGAGCATCGGGAAGGGGAGGGTCTTGAGCTCCTCGTGCTGTGCGCGCCACTGGAAGTGCACGAACTCGTTGTCGACGGAAGCGCCGAGAACCTGAGCGTCACGGTCTGCGAACTCTTCGTTGAGCTTGCCGAATGCAGCAATCTCGGTGGGGCACACGAAGGTGAAGTCCTTGGGCCAGAAGAAGACGACGCGCCACTTGCCTGCGTAGTCGTCACTGGTGACGGTGGTGAAGTAGTCATCGGGCTGCTGGGCATCGACCTTGGACAGGTCGCCGCCGATGACAGCCGTGAGGTTGTAAGCGGGGAACTGGTCGCCGATTGTGAGCAGAGCCATGTGTCTCATTCTCCTACGTGTCTCGTGAACAGGAATTTCTTGCGCACACGATCCGGCTGTTCGGACTATGACGGCCGAACGCGCTGGATCGAGAGGGTTTGTCACCGTCAGCGGGTCGGACGGTTTCGACTGGAGTGTCGAGGTTGTGACCGGCGCTTTTTGGTATGAGTCCATTCTGCATCAAACTGTTCAAAAGGTAAAGGTGATGGGTGGCACTACACTGATAGGCATGTCTGATCAGACTTATCAACCTTCCTTGTCACAGCTGCGTGCCTTTGTGTCGGTGGCCGAGTATCGGCACTTCGGTACTGCCGCAGCGCGTTCCGGTGTGAGCCAACCCACACTGTCGCAGGCGCTGGCGGCTCTCGAGGCGGGCCTGGGGGTCAAACTGATCGAACGTAGTACGCGGCGCGTGCTCGTGACCGCGGACGGACAGCGCCTACTCGGTCAGGCCAAGCAGATTCTCGAGGCTGCCGACGGTTTCGTTGCGAGCGCGGCCGGCTCCGGCGACTCTCTGACCGGACCGCTACGCATCGGGCTGATCCCGACCGTTGCGCCGTACATCCTTCCGGGGTTGTTGCCGGAGTTGCGCGAGAAGCTGCCGTCGTTGGCACCACAAATAGTCGAGGATCAAACGGCGCGCCTGCTCGATGCGCTGCGATCGGGAGCGCTCGATGTCGCGGTGTTGGCGCTTCCTGCCGGAATGCCTGGCCTGGTGGAAGTTCCTGTGTACGAAGAGGATTTTGTGATGGTCGTGCCGAACGAGCATTCCTTGGCCGGACGTGTCGATCTCACGGCGGACTTGCTCGACGCGCTGCCGTTGCTCTTGCTCGACGACGGCCACTGCCTGCGCGACCAGACGTTGGATCTGTGCCGTTCCGTAGACGCTCATCCGCTTGCCGGCGACACGCGGGCGACGTCGCTCGCGACGGTCGTGCAGTGTGTGGCCGGGGGACTCGGGGTGACTTTGGTCCCGGAATCTGCTGTTGCCGTGGAGGTTCGACGCGGAGATTTGTCGACGGCGCGCTTCGCGTCGCCGGCTCCAGGTCGTACGATCGGCGTCGTGTTCCGCTCTTCGAGTGGCCGAGCAGAAGGATTCCGTCAGCTGGCCGAGTTGGTCCGTTCGGTCAGCCCGACAGTTCCTCGGTGACGTAACTCGTTCGACGTCGACGTGAAAGCTAGTCGAGAGAGCCTTCTTTCACGGCAATGACGGCTCCGGGATTGAGAATTCCCAGGGGGTCGAGCGCATCCTTGACCTTGCGATTGAGGGCCATGACGTCTTCACCCAACTGTGACGGCAGCCAGTCGCGCTTGAGTCGACCGACCCCGTGTTCGCCGGTGATCGTGCCGCCCAGCGCGATGGCGAGATCCATCACCCGCCCGAATGCGATCTGTGCGCGTTCGGTCATGTCCGGATCTGCGGGGTCGAAAACGATGAGCGGGTGTGTATTTCCGTCTCCGGCATGCGCCACCGTGCAGATCAGGACATCGAGGTCGTCGGCGATGGCTTCGACTCCGGTTACGAGCTGGGGGAGTGCGCGCATGGGAACGCCCACGTCTTCGAGAAGCAGACTTCCCATCGCGAGCACTGCCGGGAACACTGCCCGCCGTGCCGCCGCAAAAGCGTCACCTTCGGCCTGGTCGTCGGTGGCGAATACCTCGGTGGCTCCGTTGTTTTCGCACGCCTGAACAATCGTCTCGATTTCCAGCACGCCTGCCGCGCCGGGTGCGTCGGACTGCGCGAGCAGCAGTGCGTGAGCCTTGCGGTTCAGACCCATGCGTACCGAATCCTCGACGGCGTTGATACTGGCGTGATCCATGAACTCGAGCATCGCCGGACGCATGTTGCTGGTGATCGCCAAGACTGCGTCGGCAGCTTCTTGTACCGAGTCGAACGAGGCCACGACGGTTGATGCGGGCGGCTGCGCCGGAATCAAACGCAACGTGATTTCGGTGATGATGCCGAGAGTGCCCTCGCTGCCCACAAACAGTTTGGTGAGTGAGAGTCCGGCGACGTCCTTGAGAAGGGGACCTCCGAGGCTGACAGCTGTCCCGTCTGTCAGCACGACCCGCAGTCCGAGAACGTAGTCGGTGGTAACTCCGTACTTGACGCAGCAGAGTCCGCCGGCATTGGTAGCTGCATTGCCGCCGATGGAACAGATCTCGAAGGACGACGGGTCAGGTGGGTACCAGAGTCCGTGTTCTGCGGCGGCTTTCTTGACCTCGGCATTCATCAAGCCGGGCTGAGTAACCGCTACCCGGGCGACCGGGTCGATCGTGATCTTTCGCATTCGCTCGGTGCTGACCACGATGCAACCGTCGACGGCGCTGGATCCACCGGACAGGCCCGAGCCGGCACCTCTGGGCACCACCGGTACGCGGTGGGCGGTTGCCCACCGCATCACTGCCTGGATGTCTTCGGTGCACGTTGCGCGAACCACGGCAGCGGGGTTGCCTGCGGTCGGGTCGGCGGCCCAGTCCTGGCGGTAGCCCGCGGTCAGGTCCGGGTCTACGAGGACAGCCCCCTCGGGGAGCGTCGCTACCAATTCATCGAGGGCTGAAGAACTCGCGGGCGTCATACTCTCATCATGCTCGACGGAGTTCGACGGTGCGTCAATTTGCGGACCGCAGCCCGACGATGTCGCGCATGATCAGTTCAGCGTTGTCCGGCAGTGATCTTCCGAGTTGCCGGCCTCGATGCAGTTGGTCCAATCGATCTGACCTTGCACCCAAGGAGGCGGGGTTCGGACGCTCGTAGTCGCACTGGTGTCGGGACGAGTAGTGCCCGCAGGGAAAAGCTACTGAATCCCTAGCGGCCCTTCTGCTTTCCGGAGAACCGGCCACCCGAACTCTTGGTCCCACCGGACTTCCCGCTACCCGATTTGCCGCCTGCCTTGGCCTTGCCGGAACCGGCGTTGCGTCCGGATATGTTCTTTGCGGTGCCGGCGCCCTTAGCTTTCTGACCGTTCTTGGCAGCTTCTGCGCGTCGCTCGCGGGCCGCGATCTTTGCTTTGACGGAGCCCTTGATCTTCTCCGCCGGCTCACCGTTTCGGCCGCGGGAACTCTGTGCCGTGCGGCCCCGCACGATGCCGATCAGTTCCTCGACCAGATCTGTGGTCTTGGACTCCATCCACGCCAAAGCCACGGGAGCCTCGGGAGCACCGTCCACCGGACGGAAGGTCAGGTCCTTGCGATGGTGGAACCGCGCCAGCGAATGGGGTACGACGACAACTCCGACGCCGGCGGCTACCAATTCGATGGCATCGGCGATGCTCGCGGGTCGCTCGGCGGCGGCCTTGCCTGGACGTGTCGGCCAGTCGAGTCTGTCGTCGAGCGGATCGAGCACTATCTCGTCGGCCAAGTCGTCAACGGAGATCTGATCGACAGTGGTGAACACGTGATCTTTCGGTACCACCACCACCGGGGTTTCCGCATACAGCGAGATAGCGCTGATACCGGTCCGGTCGATCGGCAGGCGAACCAAACCTGCATCAGCTTCACCTGCGCGAAGTGCAGCTTCGAGTTCGAGAACCGGGAACTGAACAAGTTCCAGACGCACCTCGGGAAGCCGCTCGTGCCACACCCGGACCCACTTGGTGGGCGTCACCCCCGGGGCGTACGCGAGTCGAAAAATTGCCTGACTATCCGCGTCTGTCACCAGGCAAGGCTACCGCCTTGGTAAAAGCACCTGTATCGGCTGGTTACTCTTGTTGCATGACGTCGAACAAAACTCCCCAGACGATGAAGCCGACGACGGCTGCCAAGAAGCTGGGTGTGTACCTGGAAGCAACACCTGCGCAGTTCCAGGAAGGCGACGTGACTCGTGACGAGCTGACCGCTCTGCAGACCGATCCGCCGGAGTGGCTGCTCGAGCTGCGACGCACCGGACCGCACCCGCGCCCGGTCATCGCCGCCAAGCTGGGCATTTCGATCGCCGGCCTCGCTCGCGGTGGCGTCGAAGAAGCACTCACCACGGATCAGATCGCCGCACTGCTCGAAGAGAAGCCCGAATGGCTCGAGAAGGAACGCGCTGTTCAGGCCGACGTGCGGGCCGAGAACGTTCGTATCAAGGAAAAGCGCGCTGCGCGTCGTAACCAGCCGCGGAAGGCTCGAAGGGGCTGACGCCACCTGTGCGCCTTTCTGGTAGCGCCGACTACCAGAAAGGCGCACAGGCGCTAGCCTTCTACGACGCTCAGCTCGTCGAACACGATTTCACCCGCGGCATCCGATTCCGGGATGTCGACGACGGCAAGCAGTGCCCATCCGTGATCGCCCTCCGGATCCTCGAGCACCTGCCGCACCCGCCAGAACTCACCCTCTTCGGTGACCTGGAAGAGCGCCGGCCCGCGCGCCGATGGCCCGGTTCCGATAGTTGCGTACTCCTCGAAGTACGGGAGTAGTTGCTCTTCCCACTCGGCGGCGTCGATACCGTCCTCGAGGTTTTCCAGCTCGTTCCACTGCCGACGCGACGCAAGATCGATGCGTCGGAACATCGCATTGCGCACCATGACACGGAATGCGCGCGGGTTCGCCGAGATGGGACGGGGAATGTCGGCGCCGAACGCAACCTCTTCCGTGTCTGCCTCGGCTCCGGGGTCGGTGAGTGACTCCCACTCGTCGAGCAGACTCGAGTCGACCTGGCGGATCAGCTCGCCCAACCACTCGATGATGTCTTCGAGTTCCTCAGTGCGCGCTTCGGTCGGGACGGTCTGTCGTAGCGCGCGGTAGGCGTCGGCGAGGTAGCGCAGGACGAGACCCTCGGACCGGGTGAGTCCGTAATGGCTGATAAGTTCGGCAAACGTCATGGCGCGTTCGATCATGTCGCGCACCACGGACTTGGGGGAGAGGGCGAACTCGGTGATCCACGGGTGGCCACCCCGGTACATTTCGAAAGCCGGGAACAGTAAGTCCGACAACGGTTTCGGCCAGGTGACCTCTTCG
This sequence comes from Rhodococcus sp. GB-02, assembly GCF_053470465.1. Classification (NCBI taxonomy): domain Bacteria; kingdom Bacillati; phylum Actinomycetota; class Actinomycetes; order Mycobacteriales; family Nocardiaceae; genus Rhodococcus; species Rhodococcus sp. GB-02. The sequence continues at coordinate 523,544 of NZ_JBPUKE010000003.1, read as the reverse complement.
AGAAGCTCCATGCGCTCCTCGTACTCGATGCCGTCGGCCTTCATCTGTGCCACCGCTTCGCCGCGGGCGAAGTGCTGCTGCGCCATCAGAACCTGACGCGGATCGTCGAGCGTCGATTCGATGATCGAGACGACATCGAGTGCGTAACTGTCGGATTCGACGTCGAGAAGTTCGAATGCCGCCAAGGCGAACGGTGAGAGTGGCTGGTTCAAGGCGAAGTCGCGTTGGAGGTCCATCGTCAACCGAGCCATGCGGCCGTACTCGTCGGGTTCGTCGAGGCGTTCCACGATGCCGGCGCTGAGCAATCCGCGATACAGCGAGATCGCTTTGAGGATGTGCTTGCGTTGCGCCGGACGCGATTCGTGGTTGTCCTCCAACAGATGCCGCATCGCGTCGAAGCAGTTGCCCGGTCGGGCAATGACATTGAGCAGCATCGAGTTGCTGACCGAGAATCGCGACACCAACGGTTCGGGTGATGCTGCGACCAGGCGGTCGAACGTCGCTTCGCTCCAGGACACAAACCCCTCGGGAGCCTTCTTGCGTTGAATCTTCTTGATCTTCTTCGGATCGTCGCCGGCCTTGGCGACAGCCCGCAGATTCTCGACTTCGTGTTCCGGTGCCTGGACGACAACGGTGCCCATCGTGTCGTAGCCCGCACGACCCGCGCGGCCGGCGATCTGATGGAACTCGCGGGCTTTCAGATGCCTGGTGCGGACACCGTCGTACTTGGCGAGACCGGTTAGCAGCACCGTGCGGATCGGGACGTTGATGCCGACGCCCAGAGTGTCGGTACCGCAAATCACCTTGAGAAGCCCGTCCTGCGCGAGAACTTCGATGAGCCGTCGGTACTTGGGCAACATGCCCGCATGGTGAACGCCGATGCCGTGCCGGACCAGGCGAGAGAGTGTCTTTCCGAACCCTGTGGTGAAGCGGAAACCGCCCAGCGCTTCGGCGATCGCTTCCTTCTCTTCTTTGGAACAGAAGTTGACGCTCGTCAGTGCCTGGGCGCGTTCGAGCGCGGCGGCCTGCGTGAAATGCACGATGTAGACGGGGGACTGATTGGTGGTCACCAGATCTTCGATGGTTTCGCCGACGGGTGTGGTCGCGTACGAGAACATCAAAGGCACGGGGCGTTCCGTGCCGGAGACGACGGTGGTGGGCTTTCCGGTACGGCGCGTCAGATCCTCGGCAAAGAAGTCGACCTCACCGAGGGTTGCCGACATCAACAGGAACTGCGCGTGTGGCAACTCGATGAGCGGAACCTGCCACGCCCAACCTCGATCGGGTTCGGAGTAGAAATGGAACTCGTCCATCACGACCTGGCCGATATCGGAGTTCGGGCCCTCTCGCAGTGCAAGATTCGCGACGATCTCTGCCGTCGCACAAATGATCGGCGCCGACGAGTTCACGGCGGCATCACCGGTCATCATGCCGACGTTCTCGGCCCCGAAGACCTCACACAGTGCAAAGAATTTCTCGCTCACCAGCGCCTTGATCGGCGCTGTGTAGTACGTGCGCTTGCCGAGCGACATTGCATAGAAATGTGCGCCGATCGCCACCATCGATTTGCCTGACCCGGTCGGCGTCGCAAGGATCACGTTTGCACCCGAGACCAACTCCATGACGGCCTCTTCCTGAGCCGGATAGAGCGTCAAACCTCGTTCGATGGTCCACGAAGAGAAGGCGTCGAAAACGGAATCAGGATCCGCGTTGTCGGGGAGAAGTTCCGTCAGCAGCACTCGTACAGGCTAGCCGCAACCGCGGATCAGGTTGCGCTTCGCTCGTCCGAGCCCATGGCGTCGAGCACTGCCATGCGGGTGGACGACGTTCCGGTGATGGTGTTCTCGCCGACTCCGGAGATCAGCATGTGACGCCAGCGGGCCTCGTCGAAGACGAGTGGTGCGGTGCTGGAAAGAAAGTCTTCGACGATCTGCAGGAAACGCATCGGATCGTCGCGGAACGGGAAGTGGCCCGAGCCGCGGAAGATTTCGAGACGTGAGTTCGGCATCGCCGCGTGCGCGAGGTGAGCGTGGGAGACGGGAATGACGGAGTCGTCGTCGCCCCAGATCAGTTGAACCGGCAGATTCTCGGTCAGATAACAGCGGTCGAGCATTGTGACGACCTGCCCGCGCCAGTCCACGACCGCCCGCAGCGTACGAAGGTAGGCCTCGTAGGCCGTGGGGTCGGGGAGATCAGCGAGCACGCGAATCAGGTCGGGTGTGTCGTGCAGCATGGTGCCGGGACGCAGATTTGAACCGTGGACGACACCGGCAAGGTTTCCGGCCATCCGGACGAGCGGCATCGCGCCAGGTATCCGGAGCAGTTTGACGAACTCGTTGACCACCGGAACGGACATGAGGCGCAGCAACGGGTGGACGTCCTTGGTGACGCCACCGGCCGAGACCAGCACGAGACGATCCACCATGTGTGGGAATTGGTAGGAGAACTGCATCGCGACGCCGCCGCCGAGCGAATGCCCGATGACGGTGACGTGCTCGATGCCGAGCGTCGACAGAAGATCCCGCATGCCGTTGGCGTACGCGGCTACCGAGTAATCCGCGCGTGGCTTGTCGGAGCGGCCGTGACCCAACAGGTCAGGTGCGATGACCGTGTACTTCTTGGCGAGGTGGGGAATGATCTCGGTCCACGTCGACGAATTGTCGCCGATTCCGTGCAGGAGGAGTACTGCCGGACCCTCGCCGGCTATCCGAAATGCGCGTCGGTAGCCGTGAATCGTCCGGAACATCATCCGCGGTTCCTCGTCGGGGACCGGTCGGAGCTGACGGTTCCGTGGTCTGCTCATGTCGCCTCCTGGCTCGGCGTGTGACCACGTTGACTGTCTGCTCCAGTTGTTGAGCCGTCAACGAAAATCACACAGAGTTTGAGGCTATCCGACGGATGTGTCCTGAACAACAGCCCAGGTAACGGAGGGGTTGCGGAATGCGCACAATGTCGAATTATGCGCCCTGCCCGTCACAATTTCGTCAGTTGTCGCCTCGATCGAGGTCTCCAGCTGAGCCGAAGTCGTCATTCCCCGCCTGTTCGGCCAGGAACTTTTCGAACTCTGCGCCGATCTCGTCACCGCTGGGAAGGTCGGCCTCGCCGGCCAGAAGGGACGACTGTTGTTCCTGAGCGGCGACAAAAGTGTCGTATTGCCGCTCCAAAGCGTGGACTACAGTCTGAACTTCTTCGTTCCCGGCTATGTGCTCGTTAACCTGTTCCCGAACGCGCGCCGCGGCCTCACCCAGCGCAACCAAGGGCAATTCCAGATCCGAAACCTCGGAAACGTTTTCGAGCAAAGTCTCTGCGGCGCCCGGGTAGTCCGTTTGCGCGAGATAGTGGGGGACATGCACCGAAAAGCCCATCGCCTCGTGCCCGTGCTGAGACATACGCAGCTCGAGCAGTGACGATGCGCTGCCGGGAACCTGTAGTTCACCTGACCAACGCTGATGGTCCTGGATCAGGTCCTTGTTGGTCGAATGTGCTGTCACGCCTAGCGGTCGGGTGTGCGGGATTGCCATCGGAATCGCGTTGAGCCCGATGGTTCGACGCACACCGAGCTGTTCGGACAACAGACGAACGGCTGTGGTGAACCGCTCCCACTTGAGGTCCGGTTCCATCCCTGCAAGCAGCAGGAACGGTGTGCCGGCCGTATCGCGCAGTGCGTACAGATTGAGCGCCGGAGCGTCGTAATCGGAGAAATGATCGGCCTTGAACGTCATCGTTGGTCGACGCGAGCGGTAGTCGATCAGCTCGTCGACAGCAAACGACGCGACAAGCTCGGTTTCCAGGCTTTCCCGCAGATGCGTCGTCGCCAATTTCACGGCGTGACCGGCGTCGGAGTAACCCTCGAGTCCGTGAATCAGGATCGGTCCCTGGCCGTCGGCAGCCGCCAACTGGGGCGCCGGAAATTCCAGCTCGTACATCCTCGACTGTTCGTCCATCGCAGTCCCCTTCGCTCTTCGGTCTTGATCTCAAGTGTCCACTATCGGCGCACGCTCGACAGCATCGGAGTCGGGTGCCCGACAGCACTGGATCAGACGTTCATCGGTAAGAACACCGAGTCGGTGACCGATCATTCCCGATCCGACGAGACAGGGCGTTCGCCGAGAGCGAAGCCGAGCGGTATCTTTCGACACTTGGCCTGGGCGTTCGGTAGATGTCGGGTGCGCGGCTTCGGACATGGCAGAGTGGAACACAAGGTCGGCACGGCTGATTTGTCCGAAATGGATTGGTCGATTGTCGGGATCGGTCGAGTGCGGAGGCTTACATGCGGGTGTGTCCACGATCGTCCAGGCGAGTGGCCGCATGCTCCCTTGCGGCGGTGGCCGCGGTTACACTACTCGCGGGCTGCTCCGGGTCGGTCCAAGGAGCACCCGTTCCGGACTCCGCGCCGGCGACTGCCGGTGTGACCGACAGCGGCTCAGCGGCGCCGAGTACGACGGCTGCCCCCAAATCCTCGTCGCCGAAATCTGCTTCTCCGAAAGCGGCGGCACCGTTGTCCGAACTCCTTCTGACTCCCGAGGAATTTCCCGAGCCCTTCGGTGCTGTTGTGCTGCCCCCGCAGGCCGTTCCGATGGCAGCGCCGGATCTAGTCGGCGTCCCACGCGGTGCCACCGTCGATCCATCCGAATGTGAGCCACCGGAACAGGATTACGGTCCGAACGGGACCGTGATGGCAGTCGGGACCGACAACGCGACGAGGGCAACGATTTCGGTCGAACTCACCAAGGTCGACGCACCCCTGGACGAGTTGGAAGCGCAAACTCGCCAATGCCCGTCCATGACTGTCACTGCGAACGGCGTCACCACTACAGTGACGACAGAAATTCTTCCGCCGTCGCCGATCGATGCCGACAAGACGATGTCACTTCGCCGCACTGTCGTTTCCCCCAAAGCCGCAGCCGGCGATCAGACGATGCTGACGTTGATCGCGCAGGTCGGCGACGTGCGGGTAGCGACAACACTGATGACGTTCGGTTCTGCGGCACCGTCGACAGCACCGCTGGATCAAGCCTTCACGGCAGCGGTACAGAAGGTCAAAGCAAGTAAGTGATGTCGCAGCACACAGGTCCGACAAGTAGCGGAACTGCTCGGTGCGGCGCGGTACTTGGTCCCCAACACATGCGGTAGTCCACAGATAACTTCGACGCAGCTGTTTTCCCTGGTCGAGCAGACTGCCGGGTCGGGGTGATCAGCGACGGTCTGTGCATGACAACATCACCTCTTCCGGGAGAATTCGAATTCTCCGACGACGACCTTGCCGCCCTTCTCGGATGCGTCGAACGCGTCTCCGATCCAGGGGAATTGATCGCGGCAATACCCGCACTCCTGGGCTTCCATCCATCCAACTCTGTGGTTGCGCTGTCTCTGATGGGCGCCTCCGCCTCGACGCTCGGCCCGGTGATGCGGCACGACTACTTTCCCAGTGTCAGGGGAAAGCCCGCGAGGCAGATGAGCGCGGCGCTGCGCCAGTTCGCCGCTGTCTGTGACGGGGAAGGCGCGCGTGCGGTAGTTCTCGTGGTGATCACCGATTGCTCGGCAGCTGAAACTCTCATCGATGAAACCATCGAGCTGGCCGAGGTATTCGAAGACATGCTCGGCGGAACCTGCGTCGAGCTGGCCGACGTATTGTGCACGGCCGCAATAGAATCTGGCCAGCCGTGGACGAGCGTCACGCGTTCGATTCACCGCGGCACCCTGCCCGACCCGGCATCTTCGTCGGTTGCGGCTGCACAGGTGTTGGGCGGCAGGGTCATTCGCCGTTCGCGTGAGGAACTGGTCCGGTGGGTACACGGTGCCGCTCGCAATCACGACACGATTGCCCGACTGATCGCGAGCCGACGAGAATCGAGTGCGTACAGCGGGGGGCCGAGCGGTGAAACCGCAGTTCAGCGCCGGGTCGATCTGGTGTTGGAACATGTCCGCCGTGTTGAGGCAGGCACTCGCTGCCCTGACCCGCAGGAATGCGCCGATCTGGTGGTCGCTTTGACGGACGTACACGTGCGCGACGTGGTGTTGGGATTGGCGATCACGTCAGTTGCGGCACATGCTGAGCATTTGTGGCTCGTACTCACCCATGAAGTACCGTCTCCCGAACGAGCTTGGCCGGCAACACTTCTCGGGTTCTTTGCATACGTTCGCGGGGACGGCCCTCTGGCGGGTGTCGCGTTGTCGGCCGCACTGTCGGCCGATTCGGAACACACTTTGGCCGGATTGCTGGATCTTTCCCTTCAATCCGGCGTGCGCCCCGACGGGATCCGCGACCTCGCGGCCGTCGGATTGTCCATCGGGGAATCGCTCGGAATCGCCGGCTTGCCGCCGGCACTGCCGAGTGGAAGCTAGCGAGCAGCGTGCGAGCGGTCGCCCAGATCCTGGAGGAACTGCCATGCATCGGCGACGATGACGTCGAGATCGGTACGCGTGGGCGTCCAACCCAACTCGGCAATGGCCTTGTCGCTCGATGCGATCAGCACGGCCGGATCACCCAGGCGTCGTGACGCGTCTTCGACGTTGATCGGCAGGCCGGTGACCCGCGCACAGGCAGCGATTACCTCGCGCACGCTGAAGCCGGCACCACTTCCGAGGTTGTAGATGCGGTGCTCGCCGGGAACCGAGGATTCGAGAGCCAGGAGATGCGCTTCGGCGAGGTCAAGCACGTGGATGTAGTCGCGTACTGCGGTTCCGTCCGGCGTGGGCCAGTCGGTTCCGAAGACCGAGATCTTGTCTCGCTGCTCGAGCGCGACCTGCAGGACGAGCGGAATCAGGTGGGTTTCGATCACCCGGTTCTCGCCGGCGGACTTGTACGCGCCCGCGACGTTGAAGTAGCGCAAGCTGGTCGCGCCGAGGCCGTGGGCGATCGAGTACGAGGTGATCGCATGATCGATCGCGAGCTTGGTCGCGCCGTACGGATTGGTAGGGCGGGTCGGAGCGGCCTCCACGATCGGGGACTGCTCCGCCTCGCCGTACGTTGCGGCGGTGGAGGAGAACACGAGGCGGGGAGTACCGGAGATGCGAATCGCCTCGAGCAAGTCGATGGTCGTGACGACGTTTCCGCGCCAGTACTTTTCGGGGTGCAACACCGATTCGCCGACCAGCGACTGTGCCGCGAAGTGAAGTACGCCGTCGAAAACCGGTGAACCCGCACTGCCGAGGACCTCGGCGGCCAGAGCCCCCGCGTCCCCTTCGATGAACTCGGCACCGGCAGGCACCGCGTCGGCATTTCCGGTGGAGAGGTCGTCGATGACGACAACTTCGTGTCCACGCTCGAGCAACACAGTGCTGCACACACTGCCGACGTAACCGGCGCCGCCGGTGACCAGGAGTTTCATCTACTACTTCCTCAGACCTGCTTGACCTGAACGGCGTGAGCCATTTCCTCGGACAGGTCGAATCCGCTGTGACCCGGCACGATGATGGTCACCGAGCCCGGACGGGTTTCGACCGTCACCCTGGCGTCGGGAACGACGCCGGCGTCACGCAGCTGCGCGATCACCTCGGGATCGGACTGCACGTGCTCGGCGAGTCGCCGAACGACCACAGCTGTCTGTGCGCCGTGCGGAATATCGGTCAGGCGCACCAATGTTTCGGTGGTGGCAACCGGGCCGTCGAGTCCCAACTGGTCCAACCCCGGAATCGGGTTGCCGTAGGGCGACGTCGTGGGGTTGTTCAGAACGACGACGAGCCGACGCTCGACCTCCTCGCTCATCACGTGCTCCCAACGGCATGCCTCGGCATGTACGTCTTCCCATTTGAGACCGATGACGTCCACCAGCAGGCGCTCTGCCAACCGGTGCTTACGCATGACAGAGATCGCGAGATCGCGACCCTTGTCGGTGAGTTCCAGATGTCGATCGCCGGCGACCATCAGCAAGCCGTCGCGCTCCATACGCGCAACTGTCTGGCTGACGGTGGGTCCGCTCTGTTCGAGCCGTTCGGCGATCCGCGCCCGGAGTGGGACTACGCCCTCTTCTTCCAAGTCGTAGATCGTCCGGAGATACATCTCCGTGGTGTCGACTAGATCCTTCACACTCAACCCCTTCGTCAGTTGATCATTCTACCGTTCAGTTCGTGGTTCCGGTGCCGCCTCCACCGCGGCGAGTCCAGCGCGTGTCCGAATTGGATTCGTCTCACTCGATCTCGGTCTCCGTAGCGGGCCACGAGTGTGGTGTGCGGCACGAAACGAGAAGGAAGTAGCGTGATCCCATGACCGCGTCGATCAGATCTGACGGGGACCCCGCGGCGTCTCGAGCGAATCGAGTCGTGGTGTGGAGTCCGGAGTACCTGAGCTATCGGTGGAGCGCCGATCACCCGATGAATCCCACCCGTCTGGATCTCACGATGGCGCTCTCGCGAAGCCTCGGACTTCTCGAGGGCATCGAGTTTCTCGAACCGAGCGCAGCGTCCGATGCCGACCTCCTCAGAATCCACACACCGGCATATCTTGCAGCGGTCAAAGACGCGGGTAACTCTGCGAACAACGGTGTGAGCGGCCAGGATGTTCCCCACGGGCTGGGTACCGAGGACAACCCCGTGTTCCCGCACATGCACGAAGCGAGTGCGATCCTCGCCGGCGGTTCGTTGGCCGCAGCGCAGGAAATCGCTTCGGGACGTACGCGTCGTGCGGTCAGCATCGGCGGCGGCATGCACCATGCGATGGCGGATTGGGCTTCGGGATTCTGCGTGTACAACGATGCGGCTGTGGCGATTTCGTGGCTGCTCGACAACGGTTACGACCGCATTGCCTACATCGACGTCGACGCTCACCACGGCGACGGTGTGCAACATGCGTTCCTCGGGGACCCCCGAGTACTCACGGTCTCGCTGCACCAGCATCCGGCAACATTGTGGCCCAACACCGGGTGGTCGAGCGAAGTCGGCGACGGCGCGGCCGAAGGTACAGCGGTGAACATCCCGGTGCTGCCCGGGACCGTCGACGCGTTGTGGCTGCGCGCTTTTCACGCTGTCGTCCCGGGTGCCATTGCAGCCTTCCGCCCGCAGATCATCATCAGTCAGTGCGGAGTGGATTCGCACCGCGAGGACCCGCTCGCGGACCTCGCCCTCACCGTCGACGGTCAGCGTGCCGCGTTCCTGGCGATGCGTGACCTCGCCGACCGCTACTCCGAGGGGCGGTGGCTGGCGGTCGGCGGCGGGGGATACGGACTGGTTCGCGTCGTGCCGAGGGCGTGGACCCACCTGATCGCGGCCGCGCTCGATCGCGAGATCGACGTCGACACAGCTGTCCCCGAAGACTGGAAGGACTCGACGAAACTTCGTGCGCCGAGCGTCGACCTCCCGCCGACCATGGGAGATGGCGGCGATGTCGCTTACACGCCGTGGGACGGCCCGGGTGGTACACCGGAGACAGGTCTCGCTTCGGTAGATCGTGCGCTCACCCGCATCGACTCGGCGATCATCGCGACGCGCCGCGCTTCGTTCCCGCTACTCGGACTCGACCCGGAGGATCCCCGTGACTGAACAGTCCGATACCGAAGCAGCCGGCGCCGGAACGAGCGGCGAGGCTCCCGCGACCGATCCCGCCCACACATATCCGCATTCGTGGGTAGTCGACGTCCTCGCCTCCGACGGGGGCGCTGTGGCGCTGCGACCCATCGTTCCCGAGGATGCGGACAAGCTCGTCGAATTCCACGGCAAACTCTCCGAGCGCACACGGTACCTGCGGTACTTCGGCCCGTACCCCACGATGTCGGCGCGCGACGTCAAGAATTTCACGACTGTCGACCACCACAATCGCGTCGCGTTCGTGATGATGCTCGGCGACGAGATCATCGCGGTGGGCCGATACGAGCGACTCCTCGACGTAGGGGACGGCAAGTCTGCCGAGGTCGCCTTTGTCGTTGCCGACGCACACCAGGGGCGCGGCCTCGGACCGATCCTGCTCGAATACCTGGCAGCAGCAGCGGCCGAGAACGGCCTGACGATGTTCGTCGCCGAAGTCCTCTCCGAGAACCGCAACATGGTGACGGTGTTCCGTGAGGCTGGTTACCAGGTGAGTCGCTCGTTCGACGGCGGCGTGCTGCGACTCGAATTTGCGATCGACCCGACAGAAGCGCTTGTTTCGGTACGTAATTCGCGGGAGCGGGCAGCCGAAGCGCGCAGCATGGGTAACGTACTCAGTCCACGATCGGTGGCCGTGATCGGCGCATCGGCGGACCCTGCCAAGGTGGGTAACGCGGTGTTGACCAACCTGCTGCGCGGCGGATTCACCGGACCTGTTTACCCCGTCAATGCCGAGCATCGGTCGGTGCACGGGGTGCGGGCGTACCCGACTGTTCGTGACATCCCCGACGACGTCGACCTGGCTGTCGTGGCGGTTCCTGCGGAATCCATCAATTCGGTACTTGACGACTGCCTCGACAAGGGCGTCAAAGCGCTGGTGGTCGTCTCGTCCGGCTTCAGTGAGAGTGGTCCGGACGGGCGCTCATCCGAACGCAAACTGGTCCACGCGGCCCGTGCCCACGGAATGCGTCTCATCGGTCCGAATGCTCTGGGGGTGGCGAACAACGACCCGGCGATTTCGTTGAATGCGACGCTGGCGCCGGTTTTGCCGGTGGCAGGCAACGTGGGCTTCTTCTGTCAGTCAGGCGCGCTCGGTATCGCCATTCTCGATGAGGCTGCGCGCAGCCGAATCGGATTGTCCGCCTTCGTTTCTGCCGGTAACCGTGCGGACGTCTCGGGCAACGACCTTCTGCAGTACTGGGATTCCGACCAGTCCACCGAAGTGGTACTTCTCTACCTGGAGAGCTTCGGCAACCCCCGAAAGTTCTCCCGCATCGCTCGTCGAGTTGCGCGGAAGAAGCCGATCGTCGCGGTCAAGAGTGGTCGGCACGCGGTTCCGCCGGTGCTTGCCGCCACCGGAGTCGAGATCGACGATTCGATCGTCCGCGCCCTCTTCGAACAGGCCGGCGTCATCCAGGTCGGCTCCATCTCACAGTTGTTCGACTGTGCACTGCTCTTCGGGTATCAGCCGTTGCCGGCCGGTCCACGGCTTGCCGTCATCGGCAATTCGACTGCGCTCGGGGTCCTGGCTGCGGACGCCGCCCGCAGTGAAGGTTTGCAGGTCAGCGACCCGGTCGACCTTGGCGCACAGGCGAGCCCGGATCTGTTCGCCACTGCCGTGCGCGACGCGTTGGCGTCGTTCGACGTCGATGCCGTCATCGCCGTCTTCGTTCCTCCCGTTGCGATACCGGTCGAGCCGTTCGCGAAAGCGCTCAAAGACGCGGTGGCCGGCTCGGACAAGCCGATTCTCACGACATTCCTCGCGGCCGAGGGTGTGCCGGACGTCCTGGCGGTCCGTGACGAAGTCGGTAACCCGACCCGCGGTTCGGTGCCGTCCTACCCGGGGCCAGAGCGTGCCGCACTGGCGTTGGCGAGGGCTTGGCGTTACGCGGAGTGGCGCAGCAAGCCTGCGTCGAAGGTTGTCCGCCCCGTGGGTATCGACTCCGAACGAGCCCAGAAGATGGTGGCCGATTGGCTTGAAAACTCTCCTGGGCGTTGGCTTTCGGACGTGGAAGCGGCGGCTCTCCTCGAGTGCTACGGCGTCGCCGTCGTCGAATTCCGTTCGGTCCTGAGCGAAGACGAAGCTGTGGAGGCAGCGGATGCGGTTGGTTATCCGGTCGCGGTCAAGGCAACCGGCGAAATGTGGCGTCATCGACCGGATCTGGGCGGCGTCAGGCTGGACCTGAGTGGACCGGAATCTGTGCGCCTCGCGTACCGCGACCTTGCGGCCGCGTCCGGTGAACCGCTGTTGCACGTGCAGAAAATGGCGACCAAGGGCATCGGATGTGTGGTCGGTGTCCAGGACGACCCGTCGTTCGGCTCGCTGATTTCGTTCGGGCTCGCCGGTGTGATCTCGGATCTCCTCGGCGACCGTGCCTATCGTGTGCTGCCGCTCACCGAGGACGCTGCAACGGAATTGATCGACGCGCCCAAGGCAGCGCCGCTTCTATCCGGATATCGCAACGCCGTTCCGGTCAACAAGGGTGCGTTGGTGGATCTGGTTCAGCGCATCTCGGCGCTGGCCGACGACCTTCCCGAAGTCCGCGAACTGGCCTGCGAGCCGGTACTCGCTTCGGCCACAGGAGCGGAGATCACCGATTCACGCGTCCGAATCGGACCCGAACCGAGCGCAATCGACCTTGGGCCAAGGCGGTTGCGGTAGATACAGCGGTTGCGGTAGATACAGCGGTTGCGGTAGATACGGCGGTTGCGACAGGCGCAGCGAACAACACGGGCCACCGCACATTTCCCGAGGGGGAGGGAAATAGCGGTGGCCGGTGCTTTGTGCGGTGCGTCAGCGCGAGTGGTGTGGCGCGCCCACGCACGTGCTGTGTTGATCAGACGGCAGCGTTGATCAGCTGGCGTATGACCGCAGCTTCTCGGCGCGATCACCGACACGGAGCTTGCCCATGACCTCACGCTCGATCTGACGAACCCGCTCGCGCGAGAGACCGAAGAGCTTGCCGATCTGATCGAGGGTGCGGGGCTGGCCGTCGTCGAGACCGTAGCGAAGTCGGATGACCTGCTGTTCACGCTCGTCGAGCGTCCCGAGCACGCTGCGCACATCGCTGTGGAGCAGACCGGCGATGACGGCATTTTCAGCTGAGGTCGCCTCGGAATCTTCGATGAAATCGCCCAAGGGCGCTTCTTCGTCGTTGCCCACAGGCATGTCCAGGCTTACCGGGTCGCGGCTGTGGTCGAGCAGGTCGGCGATCTTGTGCGCCGGGATGCCCGACTCTTCGGCCAACTCGTCGTCCGTCGCTTCGCGCCCGAGCTGCTGGTGCAGTTCGCGCTTGATGCGGGCGAGCTTGTTGACCTGCTCCACGAGGTGGACTGGGAGCCGGATGGTGCGGCTCTGATCAGCCATTCCGCGGGTGATCGCCTGACGGATCCACCAGGTGGCGTACGTCGAGAACTTGAAGCCCTTGGCGTAGTCGAACTTCTCCATGGCACGGATGAGTCCGAGGTTGCCTTCTTGAATGAGATCGAGGAGCGGCATACCGCGGCCGGTGTAGCGCTTGGCCAGCGACACGACGAGTCGCAGGTTCGCCTCCAGGAGGTGGCTACGCGCCGACTGTCCCTCGCGAACGATCGTTGCGAGATCCCTCTTCTTGGCGACTGTCAGGCGCTTTCCCGTGGCAAGAACGTGGCTGGCGTACAGCCCCGCTTCGATTCGCTTCGCCAGTTCGACCTCGTCTGCTGCTGTCAGCAGTGCGGTACGACCGATCCCGTTCAGGTAGACGCGGACCAGGTCTGCGGCCGGGCTCTGGGCGTCCAGATCTGCGGCGCTCGGACGAATGCGAGTAGTGGTGCTGGGGCTTGTCATGACTTGCCTCCCTATCGGCGGTCTCTCACACAGTTCAACGTGTGAGAGTTCCGGGAAAGTTCCCGTGCCGATTTCCGCTAAATCGCCGTGACCTGCAGTTATTTCCCAGTCGTCCTGAGAAGTTGCTGAGAACACAAAAATCTGCAACTCACCGGGAACTCAATTCGTGACGGGAAGCACCAACCCGTGACGGACCAGCGAGACCAGCAATGTGACGACCGCCTCACGTAGCTGGTCCGGGTTTTCGCCGTTCGCAGCAGCAAGAAGTTCCACCAGTTCGTCGACCACCAATCCGTCCGCTCGGAGCCCAGCGAGCAGCGCAGCACCGAGCTCGTCGATCTCGTGCTGCCAGTGCGGTCCGTTGCCGCGGTGCACACGCGTGACCACTTGCTGCCATCCCTCGTCGCCGGGGAGGTAGACGCGTTCGAGAGCCGTGTCCGGATCGAGGACGAATCGTTCCTCGAGCACGTCGTGTTCACGCAACCAGGCAAGACGATCGAAGTACGCCGACGACTCGGCCCCGAGCGGGTCCGAGAACCCGTGCATGAGGTCCTCGGCCATCAGATCGGTGGGGAAGTCGGTACGCCGGAGGAAGACGAACCCGAATCCGACGCCTTCGACGTCGGCTTCTTCGAGGTGGTCAAGCCAGGCGTTCGCCCTCGACGCCGTTTCCGGGTCCCGTGGATCCTGCCCGCCGTCCTTGAGCCACGTTCCGACATACAGAGCCGGATCCGCCACGTCGCGCTGCACGACCCAGGCGTCGACTCCGTGCGCCGGCAGCCACGACGCGATCCGCGAACGCCAGTCCTGCCCTTCGATGTGTACCCACGACGCCAACAGTGCTGCCGTGCCGCCGGGGTTCAGGTAGTCGATCGAGCGCGAGATCATCAATTCGCTCGCACCGTCGAGATCGAGGCCGGAATCGCGGTACGTGTGATGGACGCGTGCCTCGCCGACGACAAACGGGGGATTGGCGACCACCTGGTCGAAGGTTCGACCCTCGACGGGTTCGAACCAGGACCCTTGAAGGAGTTCGACGTCGAGTCCGTTGAGCGCCATGGTCGCGGCCGTCAGATCGACCGCGCGTTGATTGATGTCTGTTGCCGTGACCGAATCGGCATACGTGTTCGCGTGAAGGGCTTGAATGCCGCATCCCGTGCCGAGATCGAGCACGCTGCCGACCCTCGCGGTGGGCGTGGCCTGCAACAAGGACAGCGATGCATGGCCGACACCGAGCACGTGATCGGCTGTGGCCTTCTTCGGGCGGATTCCGCCGTCGAGATCCGAGATCACCCAACGATCGCCGTCGCCGACGTCGATGGGGCGAAGATCGACCGCGGCCCGCACCAGCGGGTTCTCACTGTCGAAGTTCTCGCCTTCGAGCAGACCGGCGTCGACACACTGCGCCACCGTCAACGGAGCCAGCGCCGCAGCAACATCGGCCGCGGGGCAGTCATCGGCGAGAAGGAACAGTCTGATGAGAACGCCCAGGTCCCCGTGTTCGAGGGTGGCGCGGCGGACAGGTACCGGTTCACTACGGCCGAGAGCGGCGTGAACTTCGGGCCCCAATGCGTCGAGCATGGTTCCGGTGTCGAATCGATTGCGAAGCAGAGCCTCACGCAGCGCAGGGGTGATGGACAGGAGCGTTTCGCTTCTCACCCGGTCATTCTCGCAGGCGGAACTTGTCAGCCTTCGATGGTGTGGTGCGTCGCGGATTCGATCTCGCCTGCGGTCTTCTTTCGCCCGTCGTATCGACTCGGCTCGTCCTTGGTGCGCGGTGGTCGGTCGTTGGCGATCAGGACGGCGATCCAGGGAAGCGGAATGGATGCACCGATGATGAGCATCGAGATCCAGGCGTTGGCCCAGATGCCGTACGCGATCGCCGCGAGGATCAACGCCGGGAACCGGAAGGACATGATGATCATGTACTTGCGCACTCGGGCTTTGTGCTGTTCTTCGACGGACTTCTGCGCTTCGGTGATCAGTACGGGATTGTCGGGAGTCCCGGCCTCGTCGGACCTGCCGAACGCGCCATTTCGTGCCATGTCTCCACTGTTCCACTCTCGGCCGACAATTGCACACGACCCGTGGGTCGCACCGCTGTGACGGAGACGGCATTATTGGAGGGGTGAGCACTCAAACCAAGGAACGTCCCGACGTCTCCACCGACGAAACGACCGACGACGACACCCCGAAGTTCTTCCACTACGTGAAGAAGAACAAGATCGCCGAGAGCGCCGTCATGGGCACCCATGTCGTCGCCTTGTGCGGCGAGGTGTTTCCCGTGACGAAGTCCGCCAAGCCCGGATCACCGGTGTGCCCGGACTGCAAGAAGATTTACGAAGGACTCCGTAAGGGCGAGTGACCTCCGCTCACGCGAGCGGGAGAACTCCCAGAGCTCGGCGGATCGACAGCCTCGACGCAGTCGGACGCCGGGCTCTTCGCGTCTGTGTCCGGCTTACCGCAAGGATCTTGGTCGTTGCAGGAGTTCTGGCGCGACTCCGTTTGTCTGCTGCGCGGCCGTCCATACGAGGGAACCGTGGCCGGATCCGCTTTGTCGCCCGAGATGCGGATCGGGCTGGTGGCCAAGTGCCAGGTCAGGTTGGCGACCGGGCCCGTGGCGTCGTCGGTGTTCTGAGAAGCGAGCCACTCTCGCATCTGCTCCATCCGGGTGGCACGAGCCGGCCAGAATTCCTGCACCGTCGCGTTGAACTCGGCGCCGAGCACGACGGCAAAACCGAGGAAGAACGTGAAGAGCAGAAAAGCGATCGGCGTTGCCAGCGCGCCGTACGTGTATCCGGTGCTGGTGACAAATCCCAGGTACCAGCGCAATCCGGTGCTGGCGGCCATGAAGAACACACCGGCGACCAGAGCGCCGGCGAGAAGTCGATGCCACGGCAGCGACTTCGGCAGAGCGACCTTGTAGAGCGTCGTGAGGCCGATGATCACCAGCAGGCCGACAGCGGGGTAGTAGAAGGTGTCGACCAGATTCGATCCCACTTCGTACCAGGAGGCGGGCAGTGCTCGCCCGACGAGCGTCGGCCCGAGAGCTACCAGCGGCAGGATGAACACCGCCATCACCAGGAACATCACGTAGAGCAGCAGGGCGAAAATGCGCTGCCAGATGGGATTGCGCGCATCCTGCTGCCCGTGTGCTTCCACGATCGAGTCGACGAACGTACTGATCGCCGATGATCCCGCCCACAGGGAGAGCAGGAAGCCCACCGAGATGATCTCCGGGCGTCCGCGCTGAAGGACGTCCGTCACGGTCGGGCGGATGATCTGGTCGACGACGCTTTCGCTGAAGATCGTTCCGCTGAACGTGACGATCTTGGATTCGATGATCTCGACGGTGTTGGGTCCGAACCATCCACCGATGTAGCCGATCATTCCGAGAAGGCCGAGCAGGAGGGGAGCCAGTGACAGCGTTTGCCAGAACGCGGCCGTAGCCGCCTTTCCGAAGATGGAATCGTCCCAGGCCTTGCTCAGTGTGCGACCGATCAACTGCCCGGTGCGGCGTAGCGGATGCCATCTGCGGTGGTGCAGATCACTTCCGCTCGACTTGTCGCCTCGCGCTTCACTCATGATGTCTCCAGCATCCCTGACGACACACCCGGTTGCCCAACCATGGCGCCGACGTGTCGCACATTTCTGAGACAATTCGCGTGCAGGTCGGCAGGATGCGAGAGCAGTGAAACGTCGCCGGCCGGAGTGAGAACGGCCATGAGTACGCGCTTCGAGTGCGGCTTTCGTCGGTGGCGGCGGCTAGGCTCGTCGCCGGACATTGATGAAAATTCGAGGAGCGCGAGACAACAGTGCGATTCCAGTGGAGGCGCGGCCTATGACGTCTGAGACCGTGGCAGCCGAATTCGGCAATTCGACCGAACCTGCCGGAGCCCAATCCGCGGGAACCCAGCCTGGCGCCCCTACCGGTTCCCTTCGTGCATGGCAGCGCCGTGCACTGACCAAATACCTTTCCAGCAGTCCCCGTGACTTTCTGGCAGTTGCAACGCCTGGAGCAGGTAAGACCACCTTCGCTCTGCGAGTAGCGTCGGAATTGCTCCGCGACCGGACGGTCGACCAGATTACCGTCGTGGCCCCGACCGAGCACCTCAAGCACCAGTGGGCCGAGTCCGCTCAGCGCTCCGGCCTGGCATTGGACTCGCGGTTCTCCAACTCGACCGGCCAGACCTCGAGTGACTATCACGGAGTCGTGCTGACCTACGCCCAGGTTGCCTCGCACCCGTCGAAGCACCGTGTGCGCACCGAGGGCCGCAAGACGCTGGTCATCCTGGACGAGATCCACCACGGCGGCGACGCGAAAAGCTGGGGCGATGCCATTCGTGAGGCTTTCGGCGACGCGACCAGGCGGCTCGCGCTGACCGGAACCCCGTTCCGCAGTGACGACAGCGCCATTCCTTTTGTCGAATACGAGCCGGACAAGGAAGGTCTGCTCCGCTCGAAAGCCGATCACTCCTACGGATATTCGGATGCGCTCAAGGATGGCGTGGTCCGACCCGTCGTGTTTCTCGCCTACTCGGGCGAAGCGCGGTGGCGTAACAACGCGGGCGAGGAATTCACCGCCAGGCTCGGCGAGCCGCTGAGCGCCGAGCAGACGACTCGGGCCTGGCGGACGGCCTTGGACCCTGCCGGGGACTGGATTCCTGCCGTGCTGCACGCAGCAGACACCCGTTTGGCGCAGCTGCGCAGTACCGGTATGCCCGATGCCGGCGGACTTGTCATCGCGACCGACCAGACAGTGGCCCGCGAGTATGCGAAGGCGCTCGCCGCGATCACCGGCGAACAGCCGGCCGTCGTACTGTCCGACGACCCCACCGCGTCAAAGCGAATCGCCGAATTCGGTGCAAGCGACCAGAAATGGATGGTCGCGGTCCGGATGGTGTCCGAGGGCGTCGACGTTCCACGTCTGGCTGTCGGTGTGTACGCGACCAGCGCGTCGACCCCGCTGTACTTCGCTCAGGCGATCGGGCGCTTCGTGCGTTCGCGTCGCAAGGGCGAGACTGCCAGCGTCTTCCTGCCTTCGGTACCGGTGCTCCTCGACCTTGCCGCACAGCTCGAGGCTCAGCGTGACCACGTACTCGGGAAGCCGCATCGTGAGAAGGACGGCCTCGAAGACGACCTGCTCGCCGATGCGAACAAGCAGAAGGACGAACTGGGAGAGGAGGAGAAGGCGTTCACGTCCCTGGGCGCCGACGCCGAGCTCGACCAGGTGATCTACGACGGATCATCCTTCGGTACCGCGACATTCGCCGGAAGTGACGAGGAAGCCGACTACCTCGGACTCCCCGGCCTACTCGACGCCGATCAGATGCGGGCGCTGCTGCGTCAACGTCAGCAGACGCAGGTCGAGGCCAACTCGGCCAAGGCCGCCGCCCCGCAACCCACTGCTGCAGTGGTATCCGATCGAGCGGCGACGGCAGATCAACTCGGTGCGCTCCGCAAGGAGCTGAACGGGTTGGTGGCGATGAACGTCCACCGCACCGGTAAACCCCACGGCATCATTCACGCGGAACTGCGCCGGGTGTGCGGCGGCCCGCCGACGGCCATCGCGACCGTGGATCAGCTGACCGAGCGCATCGCGATCCTACGCAGCTGGTAGCAGCTGATACCGGCCCCAGAACGGCAGAACGGGCGATCACAGTGATTGTGATCGCCCGTTCTGGCGTTCATGGCGCGCCTCGTGAAGAGGCCACCCCCGGCTGACAGGTCAGATTGCGGGTTCGCTGTCGGAGACGACGGCATTCATCTCGCGAAGTCGATCCGCGTGTTCGGTTGCGTGGTGTCCGCAGAAGAGAAGCTCGCCGCCGGTGGGAAGCACGGCGCGTACGCGTGCTCCGGCACCGCACCGGTCGCACCGGTCGGCAGCGGTCAACTGTGGGCTGGTCAGTGTTCCGGGCATGACTCCTCCGTACTGGCTTTGCGGCATTCGGGCCGCGTGCCTGGGGCCTGGTCCGCCGCGTCGGAATGGCGCGGTAGATCCACTCTTACAGACGTTTGGGGTTTACGGGTTGTTCCCGAAGCCGTTTCTTAGTGTTGTGTCTCACTGGAAATGCGCTGGGCAGGCATTCTGCGGTGAAGATTGTTCGCTGACAGCTGATTCGAATCGTCGACGTCAGCCCGATATTCTGGGCTGATGAACACGGGACGCGAACCACGTATCGACGAGAGCGTCGAGTTGCTCCACATGTGCACGCGCGAGGAATGGGCGCGAGCACAACAGATCGGTGAACGCATCCCCGACGGATTCGAGGCCGAGGGATTTGTCCACATGTCGACTCCAGCGCAGGTTCATCTCCCGGCGAATCGGATTTTCGCCGGCCGCGACGACATTGTTCTTCTCACCATCGATCCGGCCTTGCTCGGCGGTCAGGTGAAGTACGAACCCGGTGTTCCCTCGGACCCGGAATCGATGCGTTTCCCGCATCTGTACGCCCCGATTCCGGTCGCTGCCGTCACCGCTGTCGTCGAGTATTTTCCGGACGAGAACGGCGTGTTTCCGCCGGTTCGGTAGGTCGCCGGTACGCCTACCGTGAACGGCGCCCAGCGGATTACGGCCCTCACGCGATGCAGGTCGCCGATCGGCGCTACCGTTGGTATATGAACGTAGAAGTCACCCCACTACCGGGGATCGGGACGCGCAAGGATTTTGTTCTGTCTTCCGGTCGTCGCGTGGGTGTCGTCACCCATCGGGACGGTCATACCGATCTCATCGTGTCCAAGGCAGACGACCCTGACGCGTGTGCTGCCTCGCTGCCTCTGACCACCGAGGAAGCGGCAGCGCTCAGCAATCTCCTGGGTGCCCCACAGCTCGTTGCCCAACTCGAAGAAGAGCACCGCGACCTTCCGGGAATTCGAACCAAACAGCTCTACATCAAGGACGGCTCGCGCTACGACGGGCAGACCCTCGGGGACACCGGCATGCGCACGCGTACCGGAGTCTCCATCGTCGCCGTCATGCGCGCAGGACAGGTGAGCCCGTCCCCGAATCCCGACTTCACCTTCACTGGGGGAGATCTTCTCGTAGCAGTCGGAACGCCGGACGGTTTGGCCGCAGCGGCAAAGATCTTGGCCAACGGCTGACTGGCGCGTGGACACAACCACCCTTGCACTGATCGAACTCGGCGCGGTCTTCTTCGCGCTCGGACTGCTCGGACGACTGGCTGCTCGCGTCGGGATGTCGCCGATCCCGTTCTACCTGATCGGCGGCTTGTGCTTCGGGCAGGGCGGTTTCATCCAGCTCGGAGACATCGGCGAGTTCTCCCATCTGGCCAGTGAGATCGGGATCGTCCTGCTCTTGTTGCTGTTAGGGCTCGAATACACCGCGGCCGAGCTCGTGACCGGTCTCAAACGCTCGCGAGTAGCGGGCATCGTCGACATCGTTCTCAACGCGACTCCCGGCGCGGTCGTCGGCTTGATTCTCGGCTGGGGCATTGTTGGGGCGACGGTCATGGCCGGCGTCACCTACATCTCGTCTTCGGGCATCATCGCCAAGGTGCTCAGCGATCTGGGGCGCCTCGGTAACCGCGAAACGCCAGTCGTCCTGTCGATTCTGGTGTTCGAAGATCTGGCAATGGCGCTGTACTTGCCGATTCTGACCGCGATGCTCGCGGGCGTCAGCTTCCTGGGTGGACTCGAAGCGGTCGGTATCTCGTTGTTGGTCATCACCGTGGTTCTGGTTGTGGCCCTGCGATACGGACGGTACGTTTCGGCGCTTCTCGACAGCCCTGACAGTGAGACGCTGCTGCTCAAACTGCTCGGTGCCGCACTGTTGGTTGCCGGTATCAGTTCGGCGATGCAGGTGTCGGCGGCTGTGGGTGCGTTCCTCCTCGGAATCGCGATCTCCGGTTCGACCGCGCACAACGCCAGTCGCGTACTCGAGCCACTGCGGGACCTGTTTGCCGCGATGTTCTTCGTGGTTTTCGGTCTCAACACCGATCCCAGTTCCATTCCGCCGGTCCTCGGGTGGGCCGCGATCCTGGCCGTCGTCACCGCGATCACGAAGCTGATCACCGGGGCATGGGCAGCCAGACGTCAGGGTGTCGCGCGAATGGGCCAGGCGCGCGCCGGTGCTGCTCTGATCGCCCGCGGTGAGTTCTCCATCATCATTGCCGGGCTCGCAGTGTCCGCCGGTGCGGTCGACGCCGAATTGGCGGCATTGGCAACGGCTTACGTGCTCCTGATGGCGGTGATCGGTCCGGTGGCGGCAAGAGTTATCGAACCGGCTGCCTCGTTGTACATCAAGGTTCGTACGAAGTCCTGATTGCGGTCCTATTCTGTCCGGATGTCGAACAGAATTGCCCGCCCGGCCGCAATACTCCTGTGTGCGGCGATCCTCGCGTGTGCTCCGGTCCCGGCGCTCGCCGGTGGAATTCCCGCACTCGAACAGGCCGGACCCGCAGCTGCGCAGGCTACCGCGGACCGATCGCTGCACCTCGAGGGAGCGTCGAACGCACGGGACATCGGCGGCTACGTCACCGAGGACGGGCACACGGTTCGATGGGGGAAAGTGTTTCGCTCGAACGCCCTCGACAAGCTGACACCGTCGGATCTGTCGTCGTTGAGCGAACGCGGAGTGGAATCGGTGGACGACTTCCGCACCGTCGTCGAACGTACGCTCTCCCAGGACCGCATTCCGGAGGGGGCACGAAGCAACTGGTTCGACGTCGTCGGAACCAATCCGGCCAACCTTCCGGCTTTGGTGGACATGCCCACGATGTACGCGCTGATGGTGACCGATCCGGGGGCGAGCCGCGCATTCCACGACGCTCTCGCGAACGTCGCGACCACCGACGGTGCAGTCCTCTACCACTGCTCGGCGGGCAAGGACCGGACCGGCTGGATGACCGCGGTACTCCTGACGCTCCTCGGCGTGAGCCGCGCGGACGTGAACGCCGACTACATGCTCAGCAACCAGTACCTCACCGGACCTCGAACGGGGAGTGCGTTCATCGACGGTGTCGAACAGTCTTGGCTGGACACGTCTTTCGCCACTGTGGATCGGACGTACGGCAGCTTCGACAACTACGTCCGGGACGGACTGCAGTTGGGCGAGGACGATGTCGCACTACTCCGGGATACGCTCTTGGATTGAGGCGGCAAACGC
The DNA here is from genome assembly GCF_053470465.1 of Rhodococcus sp. GB-02. Taxonomy (NCBI): domain Bacteria; kingdom Bacillati; phylum Actinomycetota; class Actinomycetes; order Mycobacteriales; family Nocardiaceae; genus Rhodococcus; species Rhodococcus sp. GB-02. The sequence goes on along the minus strand of NZ_JBPUKE010000003.1, from coordinate 501,075 downwards.
AGAAGAGCCGCTCTCCGGTAGTCCGGAGAGCGGCTCTTCTGCGTTGAGCTGGTGTGACTAGTCGAGGTAGTCGCGCAGAACCTGCGAACGCGACGGGTGGCGCAGCTTCGACATCGTCTTCGATTCGATCTGGCGGATACGCTCACGCGTGACGCCGTAGACCTGTCCGATTTCGTCTAAAGTCCTCGGCTGACCGTCGGTGAGACCGAAGCGGAGGCGAACCACGCCGGCTTCGCGCTCGGACAGCGTCTCGAGGACCGACTGCAGCTGATCCTGCAGCAAGGTGAACGAGACGGCGTCGACTGCGACAACAGCTTCGGAGTCTTCGATGAAGTCACCGAGTTGGCTGTCGCCCTCGTCGCCGATGGTCTGGTCGAGAGAGATCGGCTCACGCGCGTACTGCTGGATTTCCAGCACCTTCTCCGGCGTGATGTCCATTTCCTTGGCGAGTTCCTCGGGCGTGGGCTCGCGGCCCAGGTCCTGGAGCAGCTCACGCTGGATACGGCCGAGCTTGTTGATGACCTCGACCATGTGCACCGGGATACGGATGGTGCGGGCCTGGTCCGCCATGGCGCGGGTAATGGCCTGACGGATCCACCACGTGGCGTAGGTCGAGAACTTGTAGCCCTTGGTGTAGTCGAACTTCTCGACTGCACGGATCAGGCCCAGGTTGCCTTCCTGGATGAGGTCGAGGAATGCCATGCCGCGGCCCGTGTATCGCTTTGCGAGCGAGACGACGAGTCGGAGGTTGGCTTCGAGAAGGTGGTTCTTGGCGCGGTTTCCGTCGCGGCAGATCCAGCTCATGTCGCGTCGCTGAGCCGCAGGCAGCTTCTCGCCCTTGTCAGCAAGATCCTGCATGATCTGGACGGCGTAGAGGCCGGCCTCGATGCGCTTGGCCAGTTCGACTTCCTCTTCGGCGTTGAGGAGTGCGACCTTGCCGATCTGCTTGAGGTAGGCGCGAACCGAGTCGGCGGACGCCGTCAGTTCGGCGTCCTTGCGTGCCTGACGGAGGGCCTCGGACTCCTCCTCGTCCCAGACGAAGTCGCCGGAAGCCTTGTCCTTCTCGGACGGTTCCGCAGCGGTTTCTTCGTCTTCGCCGACTGCTACGACCTCGACGACATCGGACTCGACCTCGGCAAGGTCGCCGTCCGTGATATCGATGTCTTCCAACTCGACATCGCCGTCTTCGGCGTCAGGATCGCCGGCCTTCTTGGGGCTGGCCTTCTTTGCTGCTGCCTTCTTGGCCGGAGCTTTCTTGGCCGGAGCCTTCTTTGCTGCTGCCTTCTTGGCGGGGGCCTTTTTCGCCGGAGCCTTCTTGGCTGCCGGAGCGGTGACGGTGGCCGCCTCCACGGCTGGAGATTGTGGCTCTGACTCTGATGGAGAATCAGCAGTCTGACGTGTATCGGTGGCTGCCACGTACGCCCTTTCGTGACGGTGTCGTGCGGCGTCACGCCAGAGTGGTGATCCGGCGGAGAGGTCAATGGTTGTTGGCCGGCGCGCAGCCGGACTTCACCATTGTAACGACTCTCAGGAAACTCTTACGTCACGGAGGGCCGTAACAGGTAGATTTTCCGCTTTTCACGTGCGGGTTTTCTCATCCGGCGACGGGCGCCGGCCTGGTCCGTCCGACCGACGCGAGCGCAGCTCCGGCAATTCCCGCAGTGTTGAGAAGCGTGGCAGGGACGACCTTCGTGCGGTTGGTCAGATGCGGAATCCACTTCTCGTGCTTGCGGCTGATGCCGCCGCCGGCGATGAAGAGGTCGGGCCAGAGCAGGTTCTCGAAGGTGATCAGAACTCGCGAGACCTCGACGGCCCACTCCTTGTAGCTCCAGTCCTTCTTTTCCTTCACCGACGACGCCGCTCGGTGCTCGGCTTCCTTGCCGTCGACTTCGAGGTGACCGAACTCCGTGTTGGGCAACAGAACTCCGTTGTGCAGCACGGCCGATCCGATTCCGGTACCGAAGGTCAACAAGATCACGACGCCGGAGGTATCCTTGCCCGCTCCGAACGAGTCCTCGGCGATTCCGGCAGCGTCGGCGTCGTTGAGGACGGTGACCTCGCGCCCACCCAGGGCCTTGCTGAAGAGCGCTGCCGCATCTGTGTCGATCCACGACTTGTCGATGTTCGCGGCACTGCGCGCGACGCCGCCGGTCACAACCGCGGGCAAGGTGATGCCGACCGGACCGGTCCACTTTGCCTGCTCGACGATCTCGGCGACAGTGCCCGCGATCGCATCGGGAGTGGAGGGCTGTGGGGTCAGGATCTTGATGCGGTCACCGATCATTTCCCCGGTGCTCAGGTCGATCGTGCCGCCCTTGACGCCGCTGCCGCCGACGTCGATCCCGAAACCTGTGGTTGTCATCGTCCTGCGCTCCTGAGTGTCGAATTCGAGGTCACGATCTACCGTTGCAAACACTAACCCGAACAAGGACCCGGGCGCGTGCGACTCCGGGCGTTCGAGTGGTGCCCCTCGGTGCAGATGTGTTGCGATGGTCCGGTGCGCCCTTCAGAAAGAACGTTGCCCGACTTTTCCGCCGATTCGCTGGACCCCGCGCAATTGCGGGAGGTTGCCGTAGCCGTCGCCGAACGCGCGGCCGAACACGTCCGCTTGCGTCGGCCCGAGGTATTCGGCCTGGTGGGTTCCGGTGCCGCCGAAGGTGGTTCGGTTGCTGCGAAGAGCACGCCCACCGATCCCGTCACGGTGGTCGATACCGAAACCGAACAGGTGATTCGCGAACTTCTGGCGCAATTGCGGCCTGCAGATTCGATCTTGGGTGAGGAAGGTGGGGGAGACACCGACGATGCCGCGGGGGTTCGATGGGTTGTCGACCCCATCGACGGCACCGTGAATTTTCTCTACGGAATCCCCGCGTTCGCCATCTCGGTGGCCGTACAGATCGACGGGGTCTCGGTCGCAGGGGCTGTCGTCGACGTGTCGTTGGAAACCACGTACGCCGCGCATCGGGGCGGCGGCGCAAGCATGACCACGGCCGACGGAGTCGTCAGTGAACTGCAGGCCAACGCGGTGACCGAACTGTCAATGGCGCTGTTGGCCACCGGCTTCGGATACGGAGCGGATCGCCGGAAGGTGCAGGGCACGTTGATCGGGCAGATCCTGCCGCAGGTCCGCGACATCCGACGTATCGGTTCGGCTGCGTTGGATCTGTGCATGGTTGCCACCGGCCGGGTCGACGCTCACTTCGAACACGGACTGAGCCCGTGGGACTGGGCAGCGGGCTCCCTGATCGCTTCCGAAGCGGGCGCTGTCATCAACGTCCCGGCGCCCAATTCCACTTCGGCTGACGGCGATGTCGTCTATGCCGTGGCTCCGGCGATCGCGGATCAGTTCGCGCAGATGCTCAGCTCGAGTGGCGCGGATCAGCCGATTCCGAGCTGAGGTCGTTCAACAGCGCGCGGTGCGGGCTGCTTTGAGCAGTGCGATGTCCATCGGGGCGACTTCGGCGTTCGCGGGCTGCTCGGCCAGAGCGTGCAGGATCGCGGTGGCGTCGGTGTTGGGCGTCAGGGCGCCCTTGTTGTAGGTGCCCAGAGCCAAGTCGACGGTGTCGTCGCCGCGGCCGTCCTGGACCAGTTCGGTGCAGGGGGCGACCAGCCACACGGAACTGGCGGCGGCGAGGCCGTTCGCTCCGAAGCGGATCTGACCCTGGCACTCCATGTTCTGGTCGACGTAGACGGGGTCGTTTCCGACCTGGACGTCCGGCGCGCTGGCGAAGCCGAACTCGCTCAGTTGCGCTGCCACCTGGGCCGCTTGACCGTGTTCACCGTTGGCGTTGAACACACGAACCTTGGTGGCGGCGAGGGGAGCGGGATCCACGTCGAGCAGCTTCGAGCGGTCGACGACGGTTCCCAGCGGAAGTGGCGCCGCTGCCGAAGGATCGGACGAAGGTTGCGGGAGGTTGCAGGCGACGGTGTCACTGACTTCTGCCTCGGCGCTCAGGATGCGGACCCACAAGACACTGCCGATCAATGCGAGTACCGCGAACACAGCGATCACCGGCCACGCGCGCCGACGGCGGAACGGACGTCCCTGGTCATCGGTAGAGCTGCCTTCGGTGATCAGAGAAACCACGGTATCCCTCGACTTTCTTGACGAAACTTCTACTTCGCCATCGGGCCGAGCGGTGCCGGCATGACGTTCGGTGCCTACCTTAGAGGGCCTGTGTGACTACACAGCCGAAGCGCGGCTCGACGCGTCGAGTCCTTGTTGATTGCGAAACGGCAGTTGGCCGATTACCGGCCTGTTTCTACCCGGATTCAGCCCGAAAACGTCATGGAAAGGTCACAGCTTGCTCTTGCCTTGGTGACAATTCGCAGTCATTTTTCGGAAATTTCCGATTCAGTTACTACTTTCGTGCTCGCGTCGGCTACTGTCTGGCGGCCCAGGTCGTTCAACTGGGCATCGGCCGGACGCCGAAATGACAACCAAATGAGGCGCAGATCACGTTCCCGGAAGGAACTTCCGGGCACTAATTCCAGTCCTGCAGCGTTATGCAGCGACAGGGAATGATCTGGATGCCACGGCGGTTTCCATGCGCATCAAGGATCTACCGGATTCTCGGCGCACACGGGACCGGGATACACGAAGAGGATGGGGTAGACGAGATGGCAACTGACTACGACGCACCGAGGCGTACAGAGTCCGACGAGGTTTCGGAGGACTCGCTCGAGGAGCTGAAGGCGCGACGCAACGAAGCGCAGTCAGCCGTCGTCGACATCGACGAGACGGACACCGCGGAGTCCTTCGAGCTGCCGGGTGCCGACCTTTCCGGCGAGGAACTCTCGGTTCGAGTTGTTCCGAAGCAGGCAGACGAGTTCACGTGTTCGAGCTGCTTCCTGGTTCATCACCGCAGCCGCCTGGCCAGTGATGCCAACGGACAGCTCGTATGCATGGACTGCGCTGCCTGATCTCCCTTCCCGGTGGTCGACCCGTCAGCTCGAGGGTCGACCAAGGGTCGGGAAGTACTGCTTTGCTGTGACCGCGCTGGTCAGCGATCCAGCGCAGCCAGCAGATCAGCGGGACGACGTGTGCTCACCAACCAGTACGGCGTGGGATCCTCCGGGTCGTCGAGCACGATCAACACCATTGTCTTGACCCATGGGCGATGCTGGACGAATGCCGACGGATCGAGTTGGCGCCCCATCGCAGCACTCTTCGCGGAAGCCGGCACTGCTGCCGCCCGTGAAATCAATTCGACCGGCAGGTGGGCTCTACCCACGTGCAGTTCCTTCACCCCTGCTGTCTCCACCACCTCGACACGCATCCGGCTGAGCCAGAACGCGGCCCAGATCGGAATGGGGAGCAGTACGACGTACGCCAGGTACGAGAGAAGCCCCGGGCGGCCCATGTGGACCTCGGCCGCGAGGAGTCCGGCTACGGCCAGTCCGGCGATCCACCACCAGATCGGCACCCACAGGCGCTCGGAGTACAGCGTCGTGGACGGGGGCGTTGTGGTGGCGACGTCAGGTCGAGATGTTTCGGGCACCTGTCAAGGATAGTCCGTCGCTACGAGTAGTCTTGGCCCACGTGAGCGACCATCTCTCCATCGCCTTGAAGCGACTGGATCCAGACCTGCCGGTTCCACAGCGTGCGCATCCCGGAGATGCGGGTGTGGATCTGTGCTCCACCAGCGACGTCACCATCGAACCCGGCCACCGAACACTGGTCGGAACGGGGATTGCGATCGCTCTGCCGGTGGGCACCGTCGGGTTGATTCATCCGCGTTCCGGCCTCGCCGCCAAATCGGGACTGTCGATCGTGAATGCGCCCGGAACAGTGGACGCGGGATACCGGGGCGAGCTCAAGGTCTGCTTGATCAATCTCGATCCGGCCACAGCCATCGACATCCGCCGCGGTGACCGAATCGCTCAGCTCGTGGTTCAACGAGTCGAACTTCCGGTTTTCGAGGAAGTCGAGTCGCTGGACGACACGACCAGAGGGACCGGAGGCTACGGTTCCAGCGGCGGTCACGCGATACTCGATACCGATGCGCCTGGCGCGGTAGTCGGAGAGGGAGTCTGAATCATGTTCGGACGCAAGAAGAAGACAGACGTCGACGAGGAGCCCACCAGCTTCTTCGGTGACGAGAACGACGAGTCGGTGGAGGTCGACGAGGTCGAAGAAGACTTTGACGATGCCGCCGGTGACGAATTCGGCGACGAGTCGCAGGGCCCCTACGACATCACGGAGATCGATTCCGACGATCCGACGGCAGGCCGCGACGGTCAGCGTCTTGATCTCGGATCCGTTCTGGTGCCGATGCCGACCGGCGGACAGTTGCAGGTCGAGATGGCGCCCAACGGTTCGCCGCAGGCCGTGCACCTGGTCACCGAGCACGGCCGCATCACCGTTGCCGCCTACGCCGCTCCGAAATCGCCCGGTCAGTGGCGTGAAGTCGTTGCCGAGCTCGCGCAGTCGCTTCGCGACGACAATTCCGCGGTGAGCGTCGAGAACGGACCGTGGGGCCGTGAACTGGCTGCCGTGACGGCCAACATGGACCTGCGATTCATCGGAGTCGACGGTCCACGGTGGATGGTGCGCTGCGTGGTCGCGGGTCCGAGTGGATCCACCGCCGCGAACGCCCCTTTGGTGGCAATCGCACGGGACATCCTGCGCGACACCGTCGTCAACCGAGGATCAGAGCCGCATCCGGTGCGGACACCGCTGCCCGTCGTGCTCCCGCAGGTACTTGCCGAGCAGTTGGCGGCCGCGCACGAGCAGCAGTTGGCGGCGGCGCAGCAGCAACAGGTCGCAGCCCAACAGCAGCAGTCAGCTCCGCCGGCGCCTCCGGCGCGGCCGACCCCGCCGCCGCGTAGCGGCGAATCCGGTTCTGCCATGCAGCAATTGGGTCAGTAACAGATTTTTTCAGGGTTTCTGTCAAGCGCTCGCGGTGGTATCGGATTCGATCGCCGCGAGCGCTTTGATGCAGGTGGACCCGAGAACGGCGGGGTCGCGCCCGATCATGTCGAGCGTCGTCGTGGCGACTGCGCTGCGGGGGAGTGCATTCGCCCAGGCTTGCGCCACCGCCGCCGGATGAACCGGGTCGTCCACTGCCGAAGCGATGCCGACCGGAACGCCCACCGCCTGTAACGCGCTCTCGCTGAGCGAGTTGTACGACGCCGCCTCGTCGAGCGCGGCCGCGAGATCGGGCCACTGCGAGCGCCACGAGCGCTCGAGTTCGGCTCCGAGCCACGCCGGACTCGACGCGAGCATCGCCGCGATCACCGCCTCCAAACCTTCGGAGCGCAGTTGCCCTGCAGTGAACCTCGCGCTCGCCGCTGCGGGTGCGTCGTCCGCCGACCCGATCCAGGCCGGAAGCGCTGCCAACACATTCACTGTTCGATCGGGGTTGGCGGCGGCCCACTGGAGCGCAACGGCCGCCCCGATCGAGACGCCTCCGACGATGATTCGGCCGTGCGTGTCCGCGGCTCTGTCCATCGCGTCCAGATAGCCGTCCACGACACGCCGAGGGTCCGGTTCAATTGCGACGATGCGCACACCCAGAGCCGCCAGCGGCGCCCGGAATGCGCGGTCCGCGAAGTGAGCGTCAGAGCCTGTACCTGGGAGAACGACGGCAACGGTCGCCGATTCTGAGTTCTGCATCTTTTGATCTTGCCCGGTGCCCCCGAGACGCGGACTGACCGGTGTGGTTACACGCTCGTAATGGGTCTACAGTGGCGATCACACAGCCCTTCACGTGACGCGAAACCCTTGCGTCACACATGTTCGCAGGAGCGCGCAATGGCACCCGCCGCCGCAGGATATTTTCGTCGACTGACCCAGCGTCTGACCGAGGACGTCGACCAGTTGGACGCCCAGGAAATGGCCGAGTCCAACAAGGCTTCCGGAGGTCAGAAGGCTTGCGATTGTCGTCGCGGTGAAGAAGTCACGATGGTGGGCCGACTCCGCAGCGTCGACGCGTGTCCCAAGTCGGGAAATGCCAGCATCGAGGCCGAGTTCTTCGACGGCACCGAAGTGATCAATCTCGTCTGGATCGGGCGTCGCCGGATCCCGGGAATCGAGACAGGCAAGACCCTGCTTATCCGCGGTCGCGTGGGCGAGCGTGACGGTCGCAAGGCGATCTTCAACCCGTACTACGAACTGCGCGGCGAATAGGCGCGTTTCCCGCATTTACCGTGCAACTCGGTGACTGTGGCACCCTCGACAGGTGACTGAAACACAACAGCGATCGGTAATCGACCAACTCGGCGGGCTGAGTGGTCTGATCTATTCGTCTTTGCCGATTCTGATTTTTGTCCCGGTCAACAGCATCTGGAACCTCACCGCGGCAATCTGGGCCGCGTTGGGCGTCGCCGTCGCGATCGCGGCCTGGCGCCTCTTCCGCAAGGATTCCCTCCAACCCGCCATTTCCGGGTTTCTCGGAGTCGGAGTCTCCGCGTTCATTGCCTATCGCACCGGCGACGCCAAAGGATATTTCCTCTTCGGTATCTACACGAGCCTGGCCTACGGCGCGGTCTTTCTGATTTCCATCCTCGTCCGCTGGCCCCTCGTCGGTATCATCTGGGGCTACCTCAACGGGCACGGCAATCTCTGGCGCAAGCACCGCTCTGCCGTCCGCCTCTACGACATCGCGACGGCGGCATGGGCTCTGGTCTTCGGTGCGCGCTATCTCGTTCAGTCACAGCTCTACGACACCGACCACACCGGATGGCTCGCAGTCGCCCGTATCGGTATGGGGTGGCCACTGACGGGTCTGGTCCTGCTGGTGACCATCTGGGCCGTGCGCAGGGCGGATCGCATCGTCGAGCCGGAACCGGTAGTGGGGTCTGAAAGCACCGAGCCCACCGCAACGGACGCGGGGTCCGATGAAGTGGGCTCGGTGAATCTGACGAAGCCGCGCGAAGACCGCGATCTCAGCTGATCAGGTCCTGGTACTCAGGGTGCTTGTCGAGGAACTTCACGACGTACGGGCACACAGGGTGAACTTTGAGGCCGCGTGCTCGTAGGTCGTCCAGCGCCTGGCGGACGAGAACCCCGGCCAACCCGAAACCTTCGAAGGCCGGGTAGATCTCGGTGTGGTTGAACGAGACGACGTCACCGGACGTGGTGTAGTCCTCGATCCCGGCGAGGTTGCCGTCGGCATGGATCTCGTAACGGCTCTGGCCCGGATTGTCGGTGACTACGGTGTTTTCGGGTGCTTGTGCCATGTGATTCCCTTTCGTCGTCCGTGTGTTCGTCCGTGTGTTCGTCGGTGTGTTCGTCGGTCACTTCTCCAGGCGGAGTGCAACGCGCAACTGATCCTCGGCGTCGACGGCAGCAACGAAAAGCAATTCGTCCCCGCCTTCGATGGGATCGTCCATCTGCGGAACGATCACGCGGCCGCCACGCAAGATGGTGACCAGTGCGCAGTCTCGCGGTAGTTCGAGTTTCTTGACGGCCTTACCGGCGAGCGGTGTGTTGTCGGGCAACGTGATCTCGACGAGATTGGCCTGTCCCTGCCGCAGTGTCATCAGTTTGACCAGGTCACCGACGGAGACGGCCTCTTCGACGAGCGAGGCGAGCATCCGCGGTGTCGAGACGGCGACGTCGACGCCCCACGACTCGTCGAAGAGCCATTCGTTGCGGGGATCGTTGACGCGGGCGACAACTCGGCGAACACCGAACTCGGTTTTCGCGAGCAGACTGAGGACCAGGTTTGCCTTGTCGTCTCCGGTCGCGGCAATCACGACCTCGTACGACTCCATCGACGCGTCCTCGAGTCGGCTGAGTTCGCAGGCGTCCGCGTGTACCCACTTCGCCTCGGGCACCGACTCCGGTTCGATGTGATCGAGTTTGCGTTCGATCAGCATGACGTCGTGTGAGCTTCGAATCAGCTCTCGCGCAATGGAGCGGCCTACGGCGCCGGCTCCGGCGATGGCGACCTTCATCGAGAACTTCCAATCACGGTGTAGTGCAACACAGTCGCAGGTTTGTTGTGAGGGACGGCGTTCGGATCAGTCATCTGCGGCCTCCTCAGTCGTCACTCGGCGGCTGGTTGCCGGCCAGTGCGATCGCCTCGGCGACGGTCCCCGACACGGCAGCGATGTAGACCTGATCGTCGGCCTGGATGACGGTCTTGCGGTCGGGGAGAATGCCGGTCCCGAAGCGGATGATGAAGGCGACTCTCGAACTGGTCGCGCTCTCGAGTAGTGCGATCGGCTTGCCTGCCCAATCCTCGTGCAGGGCAAGTTCGGTAATCGCAACAGTGCCCGAAGGATCGCGCCACTTCGCGGTCTGACTTTCCTTGGTCAGCGTGTGCAGGAAGCGATCCGTCGACCACGGCACGGTCGCGACTGTGGGGATGCCGAGGCGCTCGTAAACGGCGGCACGCTTGGCGTCGTAAATACGCGCGACGACGCGTTCGACGCCGAAAGTCTCGCGTGCGACGCGTGCTGCGATGATGTTGGAATTGTCTCCCGAGGACACCGCGGCAAAGGCGTCGGCGCGTTCGATGCCTGCCCGGACCAGCACGTCACGGTCGAACCCCATTCCCAGGACCTTAGTTCCCGGGAAATCGAGATCGAGACGCAGAAACGCACTCTGATCGCGGTCGATGACGGCGACCTCATGTCCGATCCTGGTCAGAGACGCGGCGAGGGACGAACCCACCCGACCGCACCCCATGATGACGACATACACGCCCTACTCCGTTCATGGACCCTCGTGGCGCGATTGCACGCCGAATCGAACGGTACAGCCCCTCACGGGAAGAGCAAGTACAACGGTCGCCTGCGTGCCGGTTGTCACGACAAAAGGTGAAGTTGGGGCGCTGATGACTCCGAATCGGGTGCGACGGCTTACGCTTTGCACGTGTCTAAGCTCTCGACCGCTACCAAGCGGCTCCTGCTCGGTCGGCCGTTCCGAAGCGACAAACTCGGGCACACGCTGCTACCCAAGCGAATTGCACTACCGGTCTTCGCGTCCGACGCGATGTCGTCCGTCGCATATGCCCCCGAAGAAATCTTCCTGGTTCTCTCTGTCGCGGGTATTTCCGCGTACGCGTACACGCCCTGGATCGGCTTGTCCGTAGCCATCGTCATGGCTGTGGTGGTGGCGAGTTACCGCCAGAACGTGCACGCTTACCCGTCCGGTGGCGGCGACTACGAGGTCGCAACGGTCAACTTGGGCCCGACCGCCGGTCTGACCGTCGGTAGCGCGCTGATGGTCGACTACGTGCTGACCGTCGCGGTGTCGATTTCGTCGGCGGCGTCGAACATCGGCTCGGCCCTGCCGTTCGTCGCGCAGCACAAGGTGTTGTTCGCGGTCGCGGCGATCGTGTTGCTGACGGCGGTCAACCTTCGCGGCATCCGTGAATCCGGCACGGCGTTCGCAATTCCGACGTACGCATTCATCGTCGGTATGTTCCTGATGCTCGGGTGGGGATTCTTCCGGATCTACGTCCTCGGTGAGGATGTGCACGCGGAATCGTCGTCGTTCACTCTGAACGCCGAGGACTCGCATCTGTACGGAATTGCCTTCGCGTTCCTGATCGCGCGCGCATTTTCCTCGGGTTGTGCCGCACTGACCGGCGTCGAGGCCATCAGCAACGGCGTACCGGCGTTCCAGAAGCCGAAGTCGCGCAACGCTGCCACTACCTTGCTGCTGCTCGGCTCGATCGCCATCGTCTTGCTGATGGGCATCATCATCCTGGCTCAGAAGATCGGCATCGTCTACGCACACAATCCGCAGGAACAGCTGGTCGGGGCGCCGGAGGGGTACCACCAGAAGACCCTGATCGCGCAGATCGCCGAAGCCGTGTTCAGTGGTTTCCCGATCGGATTCTTCTTCATGGCGATCGTCACGGCACTGATCTTGGTTCTGGCCGCGAACACCGCGTTCAACGGATTCCCGGTACTCGGATCGATCCTGGCGCAGGACCGGTACCTACCGCGTCAGCTGCACACGCGCGGCGACCGACTGGCATTCAGCAACGGAATCCTCTTCCTGTCCGGTGCTGCCATCGCATTCGTCGTGGTGTTCGGCGCCGAGGTCACCAAGCTCATCCAGCTGTACATCGTCGGCGTCTTCGTCTCGTTCGTGCTCAGTCAGACGGGCATGATCAAGCACTGGACTCGGCATCTGAAGTCCGAGACCGACAAGTCACAGCGGGCCCGCATGCAGCGCTCGCGAGTGATCAATTCGATCGGTCTGGCCATGACCGCCACCGTCTTGATCATCGTTCTGATCACCAAGTTCGCTGCCGGCGCGTGGATCGCCATCGTCGCGATGGTCGCGATCTTCATCGTGATGAAGATGATCCGCAAGCACTACGACAGCGTCGCCGCCGAGCTCGAGGAGCAGGAGTGGGACGGCGTGCTGCCCAGTCGCACGCACTCGATCGTGCTCGTCTCGAAGCTGCACATGCCGACCATGCGAGCTCTCGCCTACGCGCGAGCAACGCGACCGGACACTCTCGAAGCCATCACGGTCAACGTGGACGAGCCCGACACGCGTGCGCTCGTGCGTGAATGGGAGAAGAGCGACGTAACGGTTCCGCTCAAGGTGATCGAGTCGCCGTACCGCGAAATCACCAAGCCGGTTCTCGACTACGTCAAGCGTGTAAGACGCGATGCTCCGCGTGACGTCGTCACCGTGTTCATCCCCGAGTACGTCGTCGGACACTGGTGGGAGCAGATCCTGCACAACCAAAGCGCGCTCCGCCTCAAGAGTCGCCTGCTCTTCCAGCCCGGTGTGATGGTGACGAGCGTTCCGTGGCAGCTGAGTTCGTCGGCAAAAGCGAAGCCGCTCGACATCGAGAAGACCGCAGGTGCGACGCGTCGTGGGTACGACACCGGCGAGAAATGACCAGCGGCGAGAAATGATCGGCAACACCGAAATGGCAGGCGTAGTTCGTTGAGTGAGAATTGGACCGGGCAGAGCTTCGAGGTCGATCTGGGCAACCCCGGCCACGGCGGGTTCGTCGTCGCCCGGCACGAGGGGCGCGTCGTCTTCGTCCGTCACGGTTTGCCGGGGGAGCGGGCGCTCGTCCGGGTGACCGAGGACAAAGGTGGATCCTTCTGCCGCGCCGACACGATCTCCGTCCTCGACGTATCGCCGCATCGCATCGATCCGACCTGCCCTATCTCCGGGCCGGGCGGGGCGGGCTGCTGCGACTACTCGCATGCGGATCTGAGCGTCCAACGTGAGATGAAGACCTCGGTCGTGCGGGAACAGCTTCTGCGACTCGCTCGCGTCGAATCGGACGTCGAGGTGGAGGAGTTGCCCGGAACCGGAGACGGAACTGGCTGGCGTACGCGAGTCCGGCTGGCGGTGGACGGGCACGGTGTCGCGGGATACCACGCGTACCGCAGCAACCGGATCGTCACCGATCTGCAGTGCACGCAGATCGATCAGAGCGCGTACGACGGTCTGGGCGGCCCGCAATGGCAGCCGGGCAGTGAGCTGCAGGTCGTTCTCGACGCTGCCGGTGAGCGGCACGTCGTGGAAATCGCCGCACCCGCGGTGTCCAAGACGGGACGGCGGACTCCGGGGCGTCGCGGCGCGATGGCACGCCGAGCGGCAAGCGGCGGCCCGCGAAAGACCCGAGTGGCCATCGGAGCGGACACAGTGATCGAGCGTGTCGGCAATCGAGAATGGGCGCTGGCCGCGACCGGTTTCTGGCAGGCCCATCGCGGCGCTGCGGCCGCGTACTCACAGGTGGTCGGTGATTGGGCCGGAGCCGCTACTGCGGACACGGCCTGGGATCTCTACGGCGGAGTCGGCATTTTCGCAGCTGTGCTCGCCGACCTTGTCGGGCCTTCCGGCGTGGTGGAGTCCGTCGAATCTTCGGTGCGAGCAGTCGCTGACGGACGGGAAGCGCTTTCGGATCTCGGTCAGGTGCGCTTCCACAGTGCCCGGGTCGAGAACGTTCTCGCAGATCTGGAGCGTTCGCCTGCCGTCATCGTGCTCGATCCACCACGGGCGGGGGCGGGGCGTCCGGTCGTGGAAGCTCTCGCCGCAACGGGCACTGAACGGATAGTCCACATCGGGTGCGACCCGGCGTCGTTCGGTCGCGATATCGGTCTCTACTTGGAGCAGGGCTTCAGAATCGGCGGCCTACGGGCGTTCGACGCCTTCCCACAGACCCACCACATGGAGTGCATCGCGCTCCTCGAACGCTGACACGTCCCGAAATCTTTCGCTGAAACGGTGTGACGCTTCTCGCGTTCACTACAGTTGCTTGCATTACGCAACTAATCGTATAGTTTCGTTCTGCAAGTAGTTTTCCGTTTTCAAGTCACGGCTCGTTCGGGCCACTCGAATTCAGGGGTAGGCAATGTCGGTACAGCCGGAGACGGCCCAAGCGCTCGTCGACACGATCTTCATGTTCGGCAGATCGCTGCGAGCCGCGGTCACCATCGGTGCAGACAGCCTGCTGCCGCCTGCGCTGGTCAGTGTGTTGTTCATGCTGGCAGCGCGTGGGGAGTGCCGACAGAACGAATTGGCCGTCGATCTGTGTGTCAGTCAGTCGTCGCTCAGCCGACAAATGTCGGATCTGGTCGACGCGGGGTATGTCGAGAGAAATCCCGATCCGGCTGACAAGCGGGCGTTCCGCATCCGAGTATCGGAAGAGGGACACGACGTTTTACGGAGAACCACGCAACGGCGTGCGGCGCGTTTGCGCAACATGCTCGAAGACTGGAGCCAGGAAGAGGCCATGGCCGCAGTGACATCGCTGCAACGTCTCAACGAGACGTTCGGCGCATCGAATCGGCAGGCCTCACCGGCAGTTCCGCACACGGGCGTAGAAAGTATTGGGAGATAAGGCACATGGCAGCAACAGTAGGAGAAACCCGGGCAAGTACCGGAGGTGACGGATCGGCTCGCGAAGCGGGCGCGATGACTCACCGCGAAATTCTCGAAGCACTCACCGGACTCATCGCAGCGCTGTTCACCGCGCTGCTCAGCAGCACCATTGTTTCGACAGCGCTTCCCACCATCATCGGTGAACTGCACGGAACGCAGACGCAGTACGCCTGGATCATCACCACGGCACTGCTCGCCACCGCGGCATCGACGCCGATCTGGGGCAAGCTGGCCGACCTCTACAACAAGAAGATCCTGGTACAGACCGCGATCGTCATCTTCGTGATCGGCTCGGTCATCGCCGGCGCGGCGCACAACGTTCCGTTGCTGCTCGGTGCGCGTGTCATCCAGGGCATCGGCATGGGTGGCCTGACCGCTCTCGTCGTAGCCATCATCGGCACGATCATCCCGCCGCGAGATCGTGGTCGCTACTCCGGATACATGGGTGCGGCCATGGCCGTCTCGATGTCCGGTGGACCGATCCTCGGCGGCGTCCTCGTGGACACTGCCGGCTGGCGCTGGTGCTTCTACGTGTGTGTTCCGTTGGCAGTCATCGCACTGTTCCTCCTTCAGCGCACCCTGCACGTCGAGACCGTGAAGAAGGACAACGTTTCCATCGACTGGATGGGCGCCACCCTGCTCACCGCCGGTGTCAGCGTCCTGCTGATCTGGGTTTCGTTTGCCGGCCAGGACGACTACTACGCCTGGCTCTCGAAGGAGTCGGCATTCTTCGTCATCGGTGGTCTGGCCCTGCTCGGCCTCACGATGTTCGTCGAATCCAAGGTCAAGGATCCGATCCTGCCGATCAAGATCATCACCGAGCGCACCACGGCCCTCGCGATCATCGCCTCGATCGCCGTTGGTGTCGGCCTCTTCGGCGCGACGACCTTCCTGACGCAGTACTTCCAGACCGCACGCGGGTTCGATCCCACCGAAGCCGGATTGCTCACCATCCCGATGGTCGCGGGCATGCTCGTCGCGTCCGTCGGCTCTGGCCAGCTGATCACCAAGTTCGGTCAGTGGAAGCCCTTCATCGTCGCCGGCGCAGTTCTGTTGCTGGTCGGTTTCGGACTGCTGTCGACGATCGACCACGCCACCAGCCTCTGGACCATCGGAATCTTCATCGCCATCGTCGGTCTGGGTACCGGCATGTTGATGCAGAACATCGTGCTCGCCGTGCAGAACACGGTCAGCGTCGAGAACATCGGCGCGGCCAGCAGTATCGTGGCGTTCTTCCGTACCTTCGGCGGCGCGATCGGTGTTTCGGTGCTCGGTTCGATTCTCGCGACCCGCGTCAAGACACTGACAGTCGATTCGGTCTCCACCTTGCCACCCGAGCAACAGGCAGTAGCTGGAAAGAGCCTCCAGGACGGCCTCGACCTGAGCAACATGCCTGACTTCGTCTCGCAGATCGTTCGGTTCGCCTACGGCGATGCAACTGGACGGATCTTCCTGGTCGCAGCCGTCGTCGCGGTGGTCACGCTCGTGTCGGTCATCTTCATCCCGAACCGTCCGCTGCGCACCACGATCGACCTGGCGACTCCTGACGCCGAGCAGAAGTTCGAAGAAGAGCGCGAAGAGAAGAACGAGGAGAAGAACCTCACTCGCTGATCCGCATGCCCGGCTGGTCTACCGCCAGCCGCGTCTTCCGAATTACTTCTGTCACGCCATAGCCCATCGAACGCGGACCGAGATCGATTCTTCGATCTCTCCGCGTTCGACGGCTATCGGAGCCGAATCCGCTTTCATCGCCGCGACACGTCCGCGCATCGGCACGATCTGGTCGAAGTCTTCGAGTACCTCGAGGACTTCGACCAGATCTTTGTCTGCCAGGTCCGCGAACTGTCTGGCCTTCGATTCCGCTGCCGTCCACGCCAATTCGCGTGCTTTTGTCGCCAGATCGCTGCGGTCGTCGAGATCGAACTCGAGCCCGTCGAGCCGAATCGCGTCGCCGCCCACCGATACACACGCCGCGATGACGGCGGCGGGGGAGTTCGCCGCGTCCGGCTCCAACTCTCGCAGTACGACTCGGAAAGTGGTCGATGCGGTGAATCCTGTTGTCTCCTGGCGACCTCCGTCACTCCAGTGAGTCTGCGGATGGACACTCAGCCCGGCGGTGGTGAGATCAGCTCCGCGCACACCGCGCGCATGCAGGGACTCGGTCAGGGCAGTGGACAAACGCGCGACGGCGTCGAATGCGTCGGAAACGGCCGTCTGTGTCACCGATACCCCGATCGTCAACCGCACGATGTCGGGAACAGCTGTGGCAGTGGCGGTTCCGGTCACCGTGACGGTGGACGGCTCCGAGGTAAGGGCGGTGGTGGGCATGTGCGGTTCCTATCCGATTCGTCCGGCGGAGATGACACTCCGCAACATCAGGTCCAATTGCTCGTAGGCACCCGCAGCCAGTCGTTCGAGAAGCGCAAGTTTCAACTCCGGTGCCTGCGCGGTCAGTTCTGCATATCGCTGCGGGGTCAGGACGGCCACGGTGACCGTGGAATCGGCGCGGATGTCGTTGAGGAACGGAGTGTCGAGGAACATCGTCATCTCGCCGAACGTCATTCCGGCGGAGAGCGTCGTGATGCGGTGCTCGACCCCGTGCGCGTCGGTGAACATGGTGCTGACCTGGCCGCTGAGAATCAGATAGAACCCCGAGGCCGCTTCGCCTCGGCGGGCGATCTTCTCGCCGCGGGCATAGGTTCGCGTCTCCAATTCTGCGGAGAATCCCTCGATCTGTGCTGCGGACAGAGCATCGAGAACTGGGTGGTCCTCGATCGAGATCGTCGACGCCTGCCGATCGGCTTCACAGTGCACCGCGAGCAACGTGTCTTCGCACCACTGCATGGCGGAATCGAGGTCCGCAAACACCCGACCACTTCTTCTGGCGGGGTCGATGCTCGAACTTCGTTGTCCCAGCAATCCTTGCGGATCGACGACGGCCACCGCGCAGGCTTGTTCGGCCAGCTGAACCTGCAGCGCAGTGATCATGCGCACCGCGACGTCGCTGGCGTCGTCGACGCGGCGGACGTCGATGACAACAACTTCGAGGCCCTCGTCCACCGAGCCGATTTCGCGCACCGCCGATTCGGCACCGGTGAAGAGGAGATCGCCGTGCAGTTCGTAGACCCGGCTGCGCTTGCCGACGTCGTCGAGCACAGCCTGTTCGGTCGGGGTGCGTCGCACTCGCGACGGCGCTTCGATGACGCTGTACCTGGCCCGGATCGAGGAGCGTGACGCACGCGTCACGTGGAGGAAGTGCAGTTCGAGTTCCTTCGACAGCGCCCGGGCAGCAGCAACTCCGCGAACACTGTTTCCGTGAACGTCGAGTCTGGGGGAGTACACCGCGATGCCGATCTGGCCGGGCAAGACGGCCAGGACCCCGCCGCCGACGCCGCTCTTGGCCGGCAATCCGACCTCTACCAGCCACTTGCCGGCGCCGTCGTACATTCCGCAGGTAGCCATGACGCTGAGGACTTGCTCGACGCCCGCGGGAGCCAGCGCACGCTCGTGGGTGAGCGGATTGACACCGTTGTTCGCCATAGTCGCAGCCATCAGACTCAGATCGCGGCAGGTCACGTCGATCGAGCACTGACGGAAGTACAGGTCGACGGCCTCGTCGGGATTACCGGTGATGACGTCGAAGGATCGCAGCATGTGGCCGATAGCGCGGTTGCGGTGCCCGGTACGGGCTTCGGAGGTGTACACCGATTCGTTGAAGGCCAGCTCGCGGCCTGCATATCGCGAGTACGCGGAGCGAATGCGTTCGAAGCGGGCCTCGGGATTCGGGCCGGCGACCAGTGACGCAGCGGTGATCGCTCCGGCATTGATCATGGGGTTTCGCGGACGTTCGGTGAGCGGGTCGAGGCTGATTTCGTTGAACGGCTCGCCGGATGGTTCGACGTCGATTTTCGCGGCAACCGCCTCGCTTCCCCGATCGGCGAGAGCCAGGGCGTAGGTGAAGGGTTTCGAGATCGACTGAATGGTGAACGGGATTCGCGAGTCGCCGATCTCGTAGACGTAACCGTCGACGGTGGCTATGCAGATTCCGAACGAATCGGGGGCGACCACCGCGAGTTCGGGGATGTAGTCGGCCAACTCGCCCTCGTCGAGTGATCGGACTTCGTCGAACACTCGCGTTATCAGGTCGTCGACCACAGTTCCCATACGTCGACCTTAAGCTGACATGGCGGTCGTTTTGTGGAACAAGAGTTGTCGAGTTTCGATTGCTACGGATCCCATTTGTCTGTGATTGCGATCACGAGCGATCTGTGAGATTTCGTTGTTACGCGAAGTCACACCGGAATCGGGCCGAGTCCGCGTGTCGGTTCGCCGGAACGCTCCGTAGACTGGCAGCACTGTCGCGAAGACAGCCGCGGCGCGCACCGGTGCAGCTGTGAAGCACGGAGGGAGCGATCTCGTTGGGTGTTCTTGCCCGCATTCAGGGTCCTGACGATCTACGTCAGTTGAGCCACGCCGAGATGACGGAGTTGGCCGACGAGATTCGTGAGTTCCTCGTGCTGAAGGTCGCTGCGACCGGTGGTCACCTCGGGCCCAACTTGGGCGTCGTGGAGTTGACCCTCGCACTGCACCGAATTTTCGACTCGCCGCAGGACGCGATCATCTTCGACACGGGCCATCAGGCCTATGTGCACAAGATCCTCACCGGTCGTCAGGATCAGTTCGACACCTTGCGTAAGCAGGGCGGACTGTCCGGGTATCCGTGCCGCGCCGAGAGCGAGCACGACTGGGTCGAGTCCTCTCACGCTTCCGCCGCTCTGTCCTATGCCGACGGACTCGCGAAGGCCTTCGCGTTGACGGGTCAGAATCGCCACGTTGTTGCCGTCGTCGGTGACGGCGCGCTGACCGGCGGAATGTGTTGGGAAGCCCTCAACAACATTGCGGCGGGCAAGGACCGTTCGGTGGTGATCGTCGTCAACGACAACGGTCGCTCGTACGCACCGACCATCGGCGGCCTTGCCGACCATCTCTCGGCACTGCGCACCGCACCGAGTTACGAGCGTGCCCTCGACAGTGGCCGACGCATGGTCAAGAAGTTGCCCTGGGTCGGGCGCACTGCATACTCCGTCCTGCATGGGATGAAGGCCGGTCTCAAGGACGCGGTCAGCCCTCAGGTGATGTTCACCGATCTCGGTATCAAGTACCTCGGGCCGGTGGACGGTCACGACGAAGCTGCCATGGAATCGGCGTTGCGCAGGGCGAAGGCCTACGGCGGACCCGTCATCGTTCACGCCGTCACCCGCAAGGGCAACGGTTACGCACACGCGGAAAACGACGTGGCCGATCAGATGCATGCCACCGGCGTCATCGATCCCGTCACCGGTCGCGGCACCAAGTCGTCAGCGCCGGACTGGACGTCGGTCTTCTCGGCCGCACTGATCGAGCAGGCTTCGCGTCGTGAGGACATCGTCGCCATCACCGCGGCCATGGCCGGCCCCACCGGGCTCGCGGCATTCGGTGAGAAGTTCCCCGACCGCATGTTCGACGTCGGTATCGCCGAGCAGCACGCGATGACCTCGGCCGCCGGCCTTGCATTGGGCGGACTGCACCCCGTGGTCGCTATCTACTCGACCTTCCTCAATCGAGCGTTCGACCAGTTGTTGATGGACGTCGCACTGCTCAAGCAACCGGTGACAATCGTGCTCGACCGCGCCGGCGTCACCGGAGTGGACGGCGCCAGCCACAACGGCGTCTGGGATCTTTCGCTGCTCGGAATCATCCCCGGGATTCGCGTCGCGGCACCGCGTGACGCCGACACACTGCGTGAAGAACTGGACGAGGCACTTCTCGTCGACGACGGCCCAACTGTCGTTCGCTTCCCGAAGGGTGCTGTACCCGAAGCTATTCCGGCAGTGAAGCGACTCGACGGAATGGTCGACGTTCTCAAAGTCAGCGAGGGTGAGCGCGGCGACGTGCTGCTCGTCGCGGTGGGCCCGTTTGCCTCCTTGGCGCTCGAGATCGCCGATCGACTCGACAAGCAGGGCATCTCCGTTGCCGTCGTTGATCCGCGTTGGGTTCTGCCGGTCGCGGATTCGCTGGTGAAGATGGCGGACAAGTACGCGCTCGTTGTCACCATCGAGGACGGCGGCCTACACGGCGGTATCGGTTCGACGGTCTCCGCTGCGATGCGCGCCGCCGGAGTTCACACCTCGTGCCGCGACATGGGCGTTCCCCAGCAGTTCCTCGATCACGCCAGCCGCGAGGCCATCCACAAGGAGCTTGGCCTGACGGCTCAGGACCTCTCCCGCAAGATCACCGGCTGGGTGGCAGGAATGGGCAGCGTCGGAGTCCACGTCCAGGACGACGCGTCCTCGGCCTCGGCTCAGGGTGAAGTCGCACAAGGCTGACAGGTCGTCTACGGACAAATCTCGCAAAGCGGTGGCCCTCGGATCAATCCGAGGGCCACCGCTTTTCGGTGTGAAGGTGTGAAACCGGGAGAGCGCTATTGCACGGATTCGAGTGTGCTGCCTCGCGTTTCCTTCACGAACCTCAGGACGACGAACAGCGACAGCAGCGCCATGACTGCGTATCCGGCGTAGGTGTACGACAGATTCCAATCAGCGAGTGCCGGGAACGTCCAGGACACCAGGAAGTTCGCGACCCAGTTGGTGGCGGTGGCGATTCCGACTGCAGCGGCGCGTACCCGGTTCGGGAACATTTCGGAGATCAGTACCCAAACCACGGGACCCCAGGACAAAGCGAAGAAGAAGACGAACGCGTTGGCTCCGATGAGTGCGATCGTGGCGTTGGCGCCGGAAAGCGTCGCTACGGATTCACCGATCTCGTTTTTCGTCACTGTTGCCGAATGGAAACAGAACGCTGCGGTGCCCAGCGAGATGGCCATGCCGATAGAGCCGACTAGGAGCAGCGGCTTCCGCCCGACGCGATCGATGACGGCGATGGCGACAAACGTACCGACGATGTTAACCAGGGCGCTCACGACGCTGATGAGCAGCGAGCGATCGGCTCCGAAGCCAACTGCCTGCCACAGGGTGCTCGAGTAGTAGAAGATCACGTTGATGCCGACCAGTTGCTGCAGTGCGGCGAGCGCGATGCCGACCCAGACCAGATGGGATACGCCGAGCCGCTTCGAGAAGAGTTGACGCACCGTGGTTTTGGCTTGTTTCTCGCTGAGTGAATCGCGAATCTCGTTCATGCGCACGGTGACGGCGTCGTGATCTCCGCCTTCGAGATCGGAGATGATCTTGCGTGCACGATCGTCCTTGCCTTGCGCCACCAGGAATCGTGGAGACTCCGGAATCGTGGTTGTCATGATCAGGTACAGGACTGCGGGAACGGCCTCGAGCATCAACATCCACTGCCAGGCTTCGAGACCAGCGATCTGATTGCGATCGCCACCGGCCGCGGCTTGGAGTGCGTAGTTGACCAACTGCGATACAGCGATTCCGAGAACGATCGCCAATTGGTACATCGAACCGAGGCGACCGCGTATCGCGGCGGGGGAGATCTCGGCGATGTAGGCCGGGGCGATGACGGATGCGAAGCCCACTGCCAGGCCGCCGACCACTCGCCAGAAGGTGAGGTCGTAGACGCTGAACGGAATTGCGGAACCGACGGCGCCGATGATGAACAACACCGCGGCTATCTGCATGACGCGGATGCGGCCGAGGCGATCTGCGAGTGTGCCTGCGATCCAGGCGCCGAGTGCTGCGCCGAGCAGGGTCAGTGAGACCGTGAGCCCGGTGCCCGAGGCGCCGATGTCGTACTTGTCTCGGATCGCACCGACTGCCCCGTTGATGACGGCGGTGTCGTATCCGAACAGAAAACCGCCGAGCGCGGCGGCGCCGGCGAAGAGCACTGCATGTCCGACGTCGGCGCGAGTAGCGCCGGTTCCACCGCCGGCGGCGGTTCCGCTGAATGCCATTCCTGCCCCCTCAAAAGGCCCTACGGTCGACACCCCGATGCGTCGATCCATCCGCGAGCACTCTGCACGCTACGCCCACCGGGGCAGATTTGGCGGGGACTCACGCGCCGTTATCCAGCTGAGTCCATTCAGAGGTCGAATCAACCGGTCGCAGAGATGGAGTATTGATTGCAGTGATCATGCAAACAATAAGAATGATGCAGTTGAGAGCGGTTTATTTGCCCGCGAGGCGCTCGGCTTTTGTCGCGATGTCAGGCTTCAGGGTGAACCCACTCGTGTAGTTCATGCCGTGGGAGTTGGCTTTGACGACCGTGCGGGAGGGAGCCTCGACCTCGGTGACCCACATGTCTTCGGTTGCTTCCTTGCCCATCATCTTCCGAGTTTCACGCCACTTGGTGCCGACGGCGTATCCCTCTCCGGCGAGACGTTTGATCCGGATCACGCCGGAGAGGGTGTCGGGGAGACCCCGTTACTAGGCGGTCGTGCGCTTTGCGGCTTCGCTCAACGCCGGTGTGATCTGGCCGAGTACCCACGGCGTGCTGAGGACGTTGACGTTGCTCAGTCCACCGATGACGCGGGTGTCGCTGAGGAAGGCGGTAGATCCGCGCTTGACCGCGTCGAGCCCGCCGACCGCAGGGATGCCGGACGGATCGCCGGAGCCGTCGGTGAAGCCGACGATCACGTCGGCATCGATGTCGGCGATATTCTCGTAGGAGATCGTCTTGAAGAAGGTTCCGCCTGCGTTGTCCGCCGCGAGCTTCTCGACGCCGGGCGCATTGACGAATCCGAGTTCCGTCAGCACCTGGACACGCGGATCGGTGGGCAGGTAGACGTTGATGTTGCTTGAATCGGTGTCGAAGTTAACCACTGCAATTGTCTTTCCGGCGAACTCCGGGTGGGCTGCAGCGGTATCGGCGAGAGTTGTGTCGAGGCCGTCGACGAGCTTTTCGGCCTCTTCGCTCTTACCGACGGCTTTGCCGACGATACGGGTCTGGTCCTGCCAGTTCGTCTGCCACGCTGCGCCGGGGTAGGCAGCCGTCGGTGCGATCTTGCTCAGCTGGTTGTAGACGGACTCTTCGAAGCCCTCGTACGGCGCCAGGATCACATCCGGTGTCAATGACGCAATGGTCTCGACCGGCGGCTCGCCGCTCGCCGGCATGTCGAAGAGTGTGGTCTTGTCCGCGTCGAAGTAGTCCTGCGCCCACGGCATGACGCCGTTGTCGTCCGCGCCGTAGGTGTACTTGGGCTGTCCGACCGGAGTGAGATCGAGTGCGTACAGGATGTCCTGTGCGTTCCAGCCGAGAGTGACCAGCCGTTCGGGCTTGGATTCGATCGTCGTCGTGCCGAATGTGTTCTCGATGCTGACGGGGAATCCGTCCGCACCTTGGGATGTCGTGGATGTGTCTGAATCCGAGGAGCAAGAGACGAGTGCCGTGACCGCGATGGCGGCCGCACCGAGGGCGGCGAAGCCCCGAACAGATGTTTTCATGAAGGGCAGCCTAACCTACTGAATTTCGGCAGCCAAACGAAACCGATTGCGCCGTTTATGCAGGTGGGAGTCGAATCTAGATCGTGTTTCCTGTTGCGCGGTTTCGGTGGGCGATACGTTCCTTGTGCGATCACAGCAGAAGATTCTCGCCGCCGCTCTCGGACTGATCGAAGGTGGCGGATTCGAGGCTGTGAACATTGCCGCAGTTGCCACCGCGGCCGGTGTATCGCGACAGACGGTGTACTCGATTTTCGGTACGCGTGAAGAGGTCGTCTCCCAGGCGATGGGCGGTCTCGCCATCGAGGTTCTCGGGGAGATTACGGCACAGGTGGAGTCGGTCGACACGGCGTGTGACTATGTCGTCGAATTCATCGTTGCCGCGCGAACTGCCGTGCGTGCTCACCCGGTTCTGGCGACACTGCTCTTGGCCGAGCGTGGAAATCCCGTCTTCGATCTCGAAATGATGAGTCGAGCAATACCTTTCGCTGGTCAGATGCTCGCTCCCATGGTCGAACGTGGTCTCGTCACGGAGGCGGAGTTGGGTGAGATAGTGGAAATTGCCGTGCGCCTGGGGCTTTCGGTTATTGCTTTCGACAGTGAACTCGTCCATTCCGACGACTCCCTGCGGGCCTTTCTCGGGCGATGGCTTGGACCCGCGATGCGATCGACCTCGTAGATCGTCGTTGTGATCAATGCCTTGACACTTTATTGCGAGAGTGTCTAGTTATTGCGAGAGTGTCTAGCTTTGGCGTGCCCGGAATTCTCTGGCGACATTCTTCGAGGGAGCACCAGTCATGTCCGGAGTGAAACGTAGATCGTTCTTGGCCGGTGCGGCCGCCGTGGGAGTTGCGATGATGGCGCCACGCACTGCCAAGGCTGCAACCGGGATTCCGCTGACACGTGAAGAGCGCCGCGTCGTGGTAGTCGGCTCAGGTTTCGGGGGCGGGGTGACGGCCCTGCGCCTGGCCGAGGCCGGGGTTCCGGTCACCCTGCTGGAGAGAGGGATTCGGTGGCAGACGGGGCCGAATGCCGAAACTTTTCCGCATCCTGCACGCCCGGACAAGCACATCCTCTGGTATCAGTCCAACCCCAGGTCACCGACGTCGAACGGGCAGCTGACGGGCGGTGGCGCGTGTACGTGGACCGGACCGATATTGCCGGCACGGTTCTCGAGAACAAGATCGTGACGACGGATGCGCTGGTGATGGCTGCCGGCAGCATGAACACCACCAAACTCCTGGTCCGCGCCGCGGCAACGGGGCGGATCACCGACCTGTCGGACGAGCTCGGCGCGGGGTGGGGGACCAATGCCGACCGGATCTACATCTGGTCGGATCTCGCCGAGAACTTCGGTGCCGCCCAGGGCGGGCCTGTTGTCTACGGCAGCCGAAACTGGGAGGACCCGCTCAACGCGTTCACCGTCATACAGGCGTCGTTCCCTCCCGTGGCGTTCGACGCCCACAGCACGGTGATGGTCGGATTCGGTGTGAGCAGCGACCGAGGTCGGTTCGTGTACGACTCAGCGCGGGGTGAGGCGGTGCTCCGTTGGCCGAAGGACGGGGATTCGGCGATCCAGCAAGGCCACATCGGGCCGGCGGCCCACCAGATCGCGGCAGGCGGTCTACTCACCGACACGAACGCGATACTGCCGTCCACGTGGCATCCCCTCGGCGGTGCCTGCATGAACTCGGTGTGCGACCTCGACGGTCGGGTTCTCGGCCAGCGGGGGTTGTACGTGCTCGACGGTGCTCTGCTGCCGGGAAACTCCGCCGCGTGCAATCCGTCGATGACTATCGCCGCAGTGGCGGAGCGCGCGCTCGAGAACATCGTGAAAGACGATGTGGGAACACTCTTCTGAGCCTGCACAAACGTCACGGACGGCGTACCTGAAGGCGCGCCGTCCGCGACGGGTCTATCGACTTTCTCAGACGCTGGCAACACCGGGCGCGAGGAAGCGCTTGCCGTTGACAGCCTCGGAGGTACCGGTGCGGTCCAGGTACGGCGTGATACCGCCGTTCCAGAATCCGAATCCGCCGCCGAGCAGCAGGCAGAGGTCGATGTCCTCGGCCGCCGCTACGACGCCCTCGTCGAGCATGATCTGAATTTCCTCGGCGAACGCGCGACGTGTGCGCTCTAGGACCTCTTCCGAGGTGGACGCCTTGTCCCCCTGCGGCCACAGTGCGGCAACCTCGGGGTCGACGGCCTGACCGTTCTCGCCCCAGGTCCACACGCCGGGCTTGCGGGCCTCGACGAGTGCTTCGAGTCCGGGTGAGCTCTTGAACCGGTCCGGGTACGACTCCTGCAGGGTCTCGCCGGTGTGTAGTGCCACTGCGGGTCCGACGAGGGCCAGCAACGTGAACGGCGACATGGGCATACCGAGTTCTGCGATCGCATTGTCTGCGACGTCGAAGGGGGTGCCTTCGTCGACAGCGGACATGACCTCACCCAAGGTGCGGGTGACGAGGCGGTTGAAGACGAATCCGGCCTTGTCGCCGCAGAGGACGGCGGACTTCTTCAGCGACTTCGCGGTCGCGAAAGCCGTTGCGAGAGTTGCGTCGTCGGTCTTCTCGCCCTTGATGATTTCGAGGAGGGGAAGCACGGCCACCGGGTTGAAGAAGTGGAAGCCCACGACGCGCTCGGGATGCTCGAGCCCGGACGCCATCTCCGTGATGGAGAGAGAGGAGGTGTTGGTCGCGAGGATGGTTTCGGGAGCGATGAACTGCTCGAGTTCCGCGAAGACCTTTTTCTTGACGTCCATGTTCTCGAAGACGGCTTCGATGACGAAGTCGGTCTTGGCGAACGCGGCCTTGTCGAGCGAGCCGGAAACGAGTGCCTTGAGGCGGTTCGCGGCGTCGGGGGACAGGCGTCCCTTGCCCTGGAGCTTCTCGATCTCGGTGTGGACGTAGCCGACACCCTTGTCGATGCGCTCCTGGTCGATGTCGGTCAAGATGACCGGCACCTTGAGCTGGCGGACGAAGAGCAGCGCGAGCTGGCTGGCCATGAGGCCGGCACCGACGATGCCGACGCCGCTGACCCTGCGAGCGAGTGAGCGATCGGGTGCTCCGGCGGGACGCTTGGCGCGCTTGTTCACCAGATCGAAGGCGTACAAGCCAGCACGGAGCTCGTCCGTCAGCAGGAGGTCGGCAAGAGCCTCGTCCTCGGCCGCGAAGCCCTTGTCGAGCGAAGCGGCATCGGTGATGTCGGTGCTGCGAGCCAGTTCGAGCAGCTCGACGGCCTTGACAGCGCCGGGTGCATTGCCCTTGGTCTTGCCGTCGACGATCGCCTTCGCGCGAGCGATCGCGTCGTCCCAGCCCTGGCCACGATCGATCTCGGGGCGAGCGGGGGTGACGGTGCCGGCCAGGACCTGCGACGCCCAGGCGAGGGACTGCTCGATGAAGTCGGCAGAATCGAGAACGACGTCGACGACGCCGAGTTCGAGTGCCTTCTTGGGGGAGAGCACCTTGTTCTGGTTCAGCGAGTTCTCGATCACCACGGTGACGGCGTTGGACGGGCCGACCAGGTTGGGGAGCAGTTGCGTTCCGCCCCAACCGGGGACCAGACCGAGGAATGCTTCTGGAAGGCCTAGCGCGCCCGCGTTGGCGGCAACCGTGCGGTAGTGGCTGTGGAGGCCGACTTCGAGGCCGCCGCCCAGGGCGACGCCGTTGATGAAGGCGAACGTGGGAACTGAGGACTCACGTAGGCGTCGGAACACCTTGTGGCCCAAGCGGCCCAGCTCGAGTCCCTGCTCACGCGAGGTGATCGCGGGAACACCCTTGAGGTCCGCGCCGGCGGCGAAGATGAAGGGCTTGCCGGTGACCGCGACGGCAACCGGGTTGGCGGCAAAGGCTTCGTCGAGGGCAGCGTCGAAAGCTGCGAGTCCGCCGGGACCGAAGGACGACGGCTTGGTGTGGTCGAAGCCGTTGTCGAGGGTGATCAGTGCAAACGGGCCCTCGATACCGGGAACCGAGATGATCTTGGTGTAGGCGTTCGTGACGACCTCGTCGGCGAATGCTGTTGCAATATCAGACATTTAGTTGACTCCTGCCTGGTAGTCAGCGTGGTTCGGGTTCTCCCAGATGACGGTGCCGCCCATACCGAGGCCGATGCACATGGTGGTCAAGCCGTAGCGCACGTCGGGGCGTGTCGCGAACTGGCGGGAGAGCTGCGTCATCAGGCGAACGCCCGAGGAAGCGAGAGGGTGTCCACACGCGATGGCGCCGCCCCACTGGTTGACGCGTGGGTCGTCGTCGGCGATTCCGTAGTGCTCGAGGAACGCGAGGACCTGGACGGCGAACGCCTCGTTGATCTCGAAGAGCCCGATGTCCTCGATCTTCAGGCCGGTGCGGGCCAGGAGCTTCTCCGTGGCGGGAACCGGGCCGATGCCCATGACGGCGGGGTCGACGCCCTGGTAGGCGAACCCGACCATGCGCATGCCGACCGGCAGGCCGAGTTCTGCTGCGGTGTCCTCACCGGCGAGCAGGGCGGCGGTGGCGCCGTCGTTGAGTCCGGCGGCGTTACCGGCGGTGATGCGTCCGGCCGGGCGGAACGGAGTCTTGAGCTTGGCAAGATCTTCGACGGTGGTTCCGGGGCGCGGCGGCTCGTCCTCGGTGGCCAGACCCCAGCCCGCGGAACTGCGAGTGGCGACGGGGACCAAGGTGTCGGCGATGAAGCCGGCCTTCTTGGCAGCTTCGTACTTGTTCTGGCTGCCGACGGCGTATGCATCCGTGCGTTCCTTGGTGATGGTCGGGAACCGGTCGTGCAGGTTCTCGGCGGTGTTACCCATCACGAGGGCGCTCGGATCGACCAGGCGGTCGGCGAGGAAACGCGGGTTGGGGTCTGCGCCCTCACCCATCGGGTGGTGGCCCATGTGCTCGACGCCACCGGCGATCACGACGTCGTACTGGCCGAAGCCGATGCCCGACGCGGTGGTGGTCACGGCCGTCATCGCGCCGGCACACATACGGTCGATGGCGAATCCGGGAACAGTTTCGGGGAGACCGGCGAGGATCGCAGCGGTGCGGCCGATGGTCAGGCCCTGGTCACCGGTCTGCGTCGTGGCTGCGACGGCCACTTCGTCGATCCGCGCGGGATCGAGCTGCGGATTGCGGCGAAGCAGCTCACGAATCGCCTTGACGACGAGATCGTCTGCGCGCGTCTCGGCGTACATGCCTTTCGGGCCGGCCTTGCCGAACGGGGTACGAATGCCGTCGACGAAGACGACGTTGCGTTGGTTGTTTGTGGATGGAGCCACGCGAATTCCTCCTGATGGAGCTGCCCACCACTCCGAAGTGCGGTGAGACGTTGGTTCGGCGATCACGGCCAGGCGTCCGGCCTCGTATCGAGCGTACTACTGCCCATTACTGACCGGTAACTTAACGTGCCGAATTGCTCCAACCCCACACCGGGGTCAGCTCAGGATTCTGGTTCTTCCTCTTCGGGCTCGGCCGGGACCACGGAGTTCAGAGCCTCGGCGAGGACGGCAACCGTCAAAGTGCGTTGCCAGCCACGTGCGCCGCCGGAAGTGAGCTTGGTCTCGATTGCACTCTCGACTTCGGCGATGTCCGAGTCGGGTTCCAATTTCCAGTCCCAGCACAGGCGCCTGACCAGGTCGGGTTGGAGCAGATTCTCCACCGGTACCGAAACCTCTTTGCTCAGATCCGACAGTGCTGCGCGCGCCGCCGTCAACCGGTCGGCTGCCGCCGGATCCTGGCGGGCCCAGCGACCGGCGGCCGGTGGCCCGACGATCGGCGGAGTCTTCGGTGGAAGCTCACTGTCGGGGAGCCTGCGCGCCGCTTCCAGTGCGTCCATCCACACGCGTGAATAACGGCGCTGACGTGGTCCGCCGAAGACGGGAAGTGAGCGGAGCGCGTCCAACGACTGAGGATCTTTGAGAGCGGCATCGATGATGGCGGAGTCAGGAAGAACCCGACTCGGCGACACGTCGCGCTTGCGTGCGAGATCCTCACGTGCCTGCCACAGCGCCCGTACCGCCGCCAACTGACGGGTGGTCTTGAGTGAGGTGATGTGCGACGTACGACGCCAACGGTCAGGCTTGGGCTTGGGCGGGCCGGCCAGACGGATGTACTCGAACTCTTCCTTCGCCCACTCGAGCTTGCCTTGGGATTCGAGTTCGGCCTCCATCGCGTCGCGCAGCTCGAGAAGTACTTCGACGTCGAGGGCGGCGTAGTTCAACCACGCGTCCGGCAGTGGGCGCGTCGACCAGTCGGCAGCGCCGTGCCCCTTGCGAAGTTCCACCCGCAGGGTTCGCTCCACTATCGCGGCCAGCCCGACTCGCTCGAAACCCGCCAGTCGTCCGGCCAGTTCGGTGTCGAAGAGTTCCGCCGGTGTCAGGCCCAATTCGGCGAGGCCGGGGAGATCTTGATCCGCAGAGTGCAACACCCATTGCAACGGATTGATCGCCTCGGCCAACGGCTGTAGATCCTGCGCCGTCGGAATCGGATCGAGCAGGAACGATCCTGCGCCTTCGCGTCGGAGCTGGATCAGGTACGCCCGTGCCGAATAGCGGAATCCGGATGCCCGCTCGGCGTCCACGGCGAGCGGGCCGTGGCCGGAAGCCAGCGCGGCTGCGGCGCCCGCGACGCCGGCGGCAGTGGTGATGACTTCCGGAACTCCGTCACGAGGTACGAGCAGCGGAACTACGTCGGAGGTGGGCTCGGTAGCATCATCGGTGACTTCGGACATGGTCACTGACTCTACGTCGCAGTGGGGACAGTGGTTGTCACCTCAGCCTCGAACAGTTCGTCGAGAGCTGCCCCGAAACCTTGCGCGAGCTGGTCTAATTCGGGTGCCAGATCAGAGCAACTGACAATGCCGACGTCGAGTTTTCCGTCGAGCGACATCACCGTCACGTTGAGGCCCGCCCCGTGAAAGATCGGACCCAGTGGGAACATTCCTTTGATCTGCGCGCCCAGGAAGTAGAGCGGGACCGGCGGCCCTGGCACGTTGGAGACCACCAGGTTGGACACGACGGGGTGACGTTCGGCAAGTTTGAGTGACGAGTACACGCGCATGGCAGCGCCGAACACTGCCGGCGATGCGAACTGCGACCAGTCTTGAAGCATGTTCGCCCCCAGTGCTTCGTTGTGGTTCTTCGAGGTGGCGTTGTAATCGCTGATCGCGTGCAGGCGTTCGACCGGATCGGCGATCTGGGTGCCGAGTTGCGTGAACATGCCCGAGATCTGGTTCGTGCCCGGCCGATCGGATTTGCCGTGGACAGACACCGGCACCATGGCGACGAGGGAATCCTCCGGCAGTTCGTCCCGGTCCTCCAGATACTTACGCAATGCTCCGGCGCAGAGCGCGAGAACCACGTCGTTGACCTTCACTCCATGACGGTCTTTGACGGCTTTGACCTTCGCGAGATCGAGCTGGCTGAACGCGACGTTGCGGTGACCGGTGATAGCGCCGTTGAACGAGGTTCGCGGCGCGGTGAACGGTGCAGGCATGGCTTCACCCTTCCGTGCGCGCGTCACCCACTTGGGAAGCATGGCGATTCCGCCGGGAACTAATCGGGCAATTCGTGCGGGCCGTGCAATCACGGCCATGAGCCCACCGATCGCGATGTCCAGCGTTCCCGCGTCGCCCGCGCCCTGAGCGTCGGGGTCCACCAAGGCTGCTGAATCCGGTTCGAGGCTGCATAGCTGAGCCAGGATGTTTGCGCCGGTTATGCCGTCAGCGGCGCTGTGATGGATCTTCGACATGACCGCGATCTGTCCGTCGGCGAGTCCCTCGATGACCCACATCTCCCACAGCGGACGCGACCGATCCAATGGCTGGCTGGCGATGTGCCCGGCAAGTTCCGCCAGTTCCGCGCGGGTGCCTGGCGCGGGTATCGCGGTCCGATGGCAATGCCGCTCGATGTCGAAATCGTGATCGTCGACCCACACCGGGTAGTCCAGATTGAGGCGCGAATCCTTGAGCTTGCGCCGGAAGGTCGGCATGGTCGCCATCCGCGAGTCCAACTCGCGAAGCAGCTTCCGGTAGTCGTAACCGCCCGGGATGGTCGTGGGGTCGAGCAGGACAAGTCCACAAACGTGCAATAGCTGGGTCGGTGTTTCCAAGTAGAGGAAGGTCGCGTCGAGTCCGCTGAGACGTTGCATGACTCATTTTAGAACAGGTTCTAGTATTTTCCGGTGAAATGTTCAAACGAGTAGCGGAGTCAGTCGTTCTGCCGCGACAGCGTGGTTATCCCGGCGGGAGGAAGTCCCGCGGCATAGGCGAGAACTTCACAGAAAGCCTCGACGTGGTGAGCCAGTTCGGACGAAGTTGCAGTCCAGGACGCTCGGAGTTCGAGCTGATGGGCTCGGGGCGGCCCGGCAATGTCGCCGTAACGCACCGATGTCGTGGCCGTGACCGTGCCGCCCAGGGCGACAAAAGGTTCCGGCCCCGCTTCCAATGCGTCCACCAGCCAACTCCAGGCTACTTCGGGAAGTAGTGGATCCGCGGCGACAGCTTCGTCGAGATCGGCCTGAATATAGGCGACCAACCGCATGGTGCCGTTCCACGCCTCGTCGCCGTCCGGATCGAACAGCAGGATGAGGCGGCCGAAAGCGTCACCTTCGGACTGCTCTGCCACGACGTCGGAGTCCGGATGCAGCACCTCCGCCCCCACAGCGTGGCTGTACGGAGCGAGACGTTGCGGCGGACGGATGGGACCGACCTCTATCTCGGGCCGAACCCGCGCAGCGGTCATCGCCTCCACGGCGGCACGGAACTCGGCCGGGTCGGCTGTCGATCCGGATGTCGTCACAGGTCAGGACGTTAGTCGGGGATGCGGGCGGGTAGGTGGAGGCGCGCCGACCGAGAGTGGCTCGGGTGTGGGGGCGCTCACGAACCGCTCGGGTGTCCGATCCGGAGTGTGGGGCATGGCAGCATTGAGTCGATCGAAGACACACGTTGGCGGAGAGCGCGAGGACTGATGAGCGGGTTGGACAACATGAATTCAGGCACCACCGGGTCGGCGGAATACAGTGCTCGGCGAGTTTTGCCCGACGCACCGTTGCTTGCCGCGGCGACCGGACGCACTCCGAGTCGACGGCCGGTGTGGTTCATGCGCCAGGCCGGGCGTTCGTTGCCCGAGTACCGCGAGATCCGCGCGGGGATCGGCATGCTGGAATCATGTTTCGATCCGGCGCTGGTCTGTGAGATTACGATGCAGCCGGTGCGCCGTCACGACGTGGACGCGGCAATCCTGTTCTCGGACATCGTTGTTCCGCTCAAAGCCGCGGGAATCGATCTCGACATCGTTGCCGGCGTCGGACCGGTGGTTGCCAATCCGATTCGCTCCGTCGCCGACGTCGCAGCACTCCCGCGTTTGGTCCCCGAAGAGGTAGGCGCAATCGCGCAGGCCGTTCGGCTTCTCACCGCCGAGTTGGGCTCGACTCCGCTGATCGGTTTTGCCGGAGCGCCGTTCACGTTGGCGTCGTATCTGGTCGAGGGCGGTCCGAGCCGGAACCACGAGAAGACCAAAGCGCTCATGCACTCCGACCCGAAGACCTGGCACGCGTTGCTCGGAAGCTTGGCCGACACCACGATCTGCTTCCTGCAAGCGCAGCTCAAGGCAGGTGTCGACGCAGTCCAGTTGTTCGACTCGTGGGCTGGCGCACTCTCGCTGGCCGACTACCGGGAATTTGTTCTCCCGCATTCCGAGCGCGTATTCGCCGAGGTTGCCGCTGCCGGCGTTCCGCGCATCCACTTCGGTGTCGGAACCGGTGAACTCCTCGGCGCGATGGGGGAGGCCGGCGCCGACGTCGTGGGTGTCGACTGGCGAATCCCGCTCGACGTCGCGGCTGGTCGTGTCGGTCCGGGCAAGGCGCTGCAGGGCAACCTCGATCCCGCCGTCCTGTTCGCCGGACCCGAGGTGATCGATCGCGAGGTACGACGGATCGCCGCCGAAGGGGATCGCGCGATCGAAGCCGGTGCCATCGGCCACATCTTCAATCTCGGCCACGGCGTACTTCCCGACACCGATCCCTCGGCGATCACCGCGGCGGTGGAGCTGGTGCACTCGCTGTGACGACCACTCGGCCGTCGGTTGCGGTGATCGGAGGCGGAATCTCCGGTCTGGTTGCCGGGTACCGGCTTCGCCGCAGCCTGGGTTCCGATGCCGACATCACGGTCGTCGACGACTCGCCGCGACTGGGCGGGAAGCTGCGAACAATCGATCTGGGCGGCGGCCCGATCGACATCGGTGCCGAGGCGTTCATCGCCCGTCGGCCCGAGGTTCCTGCGCTTCTCGCCGAGCTGGGACTGACTGATCAGATCGTCTATCCCGCTGGCCTGAGCCCGTTGATCTGGTCGCAGGGCTCACTGAATCGGTTGCCCACCGGAACCCTGATGGGAATCCCGGCGTCGGCGGAGTCGGTGCGAGATCTTGTCGACGAGCAGACTCTGGCGCGCATAGCGGCCGAGCCGGACGTCCCGTTCGAGTGGACCCGCGGTTCCGATTGCAGTGTCGCCGAATTGGTTTCGCAGCGATTCGGTGATCAGGTGGTCAGCCGATCGGTGGATCCGCTTCTGGGTGGGGTGTACTCGGGGCTGGCGGAGACCATCGGTGTCCGCGCAGCACTACCGACGCTCGCTGCGGCGCTCGATGCCGGGGCTCAGAGCCTCACGGATGCAGTCGCGGCTGCGTTGCCGACGCCTGCACCCGGACCGGTGTTCGGAGCGCTCAGGGGCGGTTACGGTGTCTTGCTCGATGCGCTGTGGGAGGCCGCCGACGCGAAGTTCGTCCGCGGAGAGGCTTCAGGGTTACGTCGGGACGGGACGGGTTGGAACGTCGATCCGCTCGGCAGCGTCGACGCGGTCATTCTGGCGGTCCCGGCGCCGCGTGCAGCGACGCTGTTGGCCGGAGTTGATCCGAAGATCGCGAGGATCGCTGCGCGGATCGAACTGGCGTCGTCCGCGGTGGTGGCGCTCCGGCTGTCCGGCAAGGTCGATCTTCCGCAGAATTCGGGGATTCTTGTTGCCACCGACGCCGACCTGACCGCCAAGGCGTTCACGTTGTCGAGTCGAAAATGGACGCACCTCGCTGATCGCCGAGAGCATCTCGTTCGGGTGTCGTTCGGCCGATTCGGTGCATCGGAGGTCGTCGACCGGCCGGACGGGGAACTGATCGATCTCGCGCGGGCCGATCTCGAGGTCGTGACCGGAATCACCGAGAGGCCAGGAGCCAGCTTCGTCCAGCGGTGGCACGGAGGTCTTCCCCAGTACGCCCCAGGTCACACGGAAATCGTGGCTGAAATCGAGTCCGAGATGACGCAGTTCGACGGTCTCGAAGTGGCCGGGTCATGGCTGCACGGCGTCGGGGTTCCGGCGTGTGTCGCAGTCGGCACGACGGCGGCTACACGGATATTCGAGCGAGTGGCACGATGGACGCATGGCACGCCTTGATTTCGACAAACTGAACTCTGAAATCCGATACCTCATGTTCTCCGTGTTCCAGGTGGAACCCGGTGTGCTGGGCGATGATCGGGAAGCTGCGGTCAAGGACGCCCGCTTGTTCTTCGAGGGTCTCGAAGACAAGGGCGTCGTGGTTCGCGGCATCTACGACGTCGCCGGCTTGCGCGCCGACGCGGACTTCATGATCTGGACCCACGCGGCCAGCATCGAGGAGCTGCAGGCCGCATACGCGGATTTCCGTCGCACCACGGTCCTCGGACAGGCGAGTGCCCCGATCTGGAGTAACTCGGCGGTGCACCGCCCCGCGGAGTTCAACAAGAGCCACGTGCCCTCCTTCATCGCGGGTGAGGATCCGGGCGACTACATCTGCGTCTACCCGTTCGTCCGCTCGTACGAGTGGTACCTGCTCCCCGACGAGGAGCGTCGCAAGATGCTCGCCGATCACGGTATGGCTGCTCGTTCGTACAAGGACGTTCGCGCCAACACGGTCCCCGCCTTCGCTCTGGGGGACTACGAGTGGATCCTCGCGTTCGAAGCACCCGAACTCATTCGTATCGTCGACCTGATGCGTGATCTGCGCGCCACCGAAGCTCGCTTGCACGTTCGCGAAGAGGTGCCGTTCTTCACCGGGCCGCGCGTGGACATCGAGAAGTTGGTTCTTTCCCTTCCCTGATCTACCTCGAAAGTAATTTCTGTGACAACTGCACCGAACCGGCGTCGTCAACACATGTCCCATTGGGGAATGTTCACCGCCGAGTCGGTCGCCGGCGAGGTGACCGCAGTGCATCCGTACGAGGGTGATTCGAATCCTTCGCCGATGCTCGGGAACCTCGCCGGTTCGGTGCGCAGTCGAGCTCGCGTTTCGGGCCCGGCGGTGCGCCGAGGTTGGCTCGAGAACGGACCGGGTCCCAGCGACCAACGTGGAGCCGACGAATTCGTCTCGGTCTCCTGGGACGAGCTGACAGAACTGCTCTCGCGTGAACTGCGTCGCGTGGTCGACACACATGGAAACAACGCGATCTTCGGTGGCTCGTACGGCTGGGCCAGCGCCGGTCGATTCCATCACGCGCAGAGCCAAGTTCACCGATTTCTGAATCAGCTGGGTGGATACACCAAGTCGGTCCACAGCTACTCGCTCGGCGCCACCGGCGTCATCATGCCGCGTGTGGTCGGAACGCACTGGAAGATCTTCGCGCGCTCCACGTCGTGGGACGTCATCGCGAAGCATTCCGATCTCCTCGTCTCGTTCGGGGGCGTGCCGATCAAGAACACCGGCGTCAATGCCGGTGGTACGAGCGATCATCCGACGCTCGGGGCGCTCGACGCGTTTCGGGCCCGCGGCGGAAAGATCGTTTCGTTCAGTCCGCTGCGTGACGATGTCGATGGCGACTGCGAGTGGGTCGCACCCGTTCCGGGAACCGACGTGGCGATCATGCTTGCACTGGCTTTTGTCCTGGCGTCGGAGAACTTGCACGATCGCGAATTCCTGAACCGCTTTTGCGTCGGCTACGAACGCTTCGAGGAATACCTGCTCGGACGGACCGACGGAGTCCCCAAGGATCCCCGCTGGGCGCAGAAGGTCTCGGGGGTGCCTGCCGAGTTCATCACCGACCTGGCTCGGAGAATGGCGTCGGGCCGGACGCTGGTGACCGTCACGTGGTCGTTGCAACGCATCAAACACGGTGAGCAAGCGCCGTGGATGGGCGTCACACTTGCAGCGATGCTCGGCCAATTCGGTCTTCCGGGTGGCGGTTTCGGGCACGGCTACGGTTCGATGAACGAACCCGGTCTAGCCCCGGTCCCGTACCCGTTGCCGACATTTTCCCAAGGTCTGAATCCGGTGTCGGATTTCATACCGGTAGCCGCGATTTCCGATCTGCTGCTCTCGCCCGGGGAGGAGTTCGACTACGACGGCCGACGCCTGACCTATCCCGACATCCGGTTGGTCTACTGGGCCGGTGGCAATCCCTTCCATCACCATCAGGATCTCCCGCGGCTGCGACGCGCGTTTGCACGGCCGGACACGATCGTCGTTCACGATCCGTACTGGACGCCGATGGCTCGCAGCGCCGACATCGTTGTCCCGTCGACCACCTCGCTCGAACGAAATGACCTGAGCTGCACTCGAAACGACCCGCTTCTGGTCGCGATGCAGCAGGTCGTTCCACCTTTCGAGAACTCGCGTGACGACTACGACACGTTTGCCGATCTGGCTTCTGCGCTCGGATTCGGGGAACAGTTCACCGAGGGGCGATCCTCACAGGAGTGGATCGAGCACCTCTACAGTCAATGGCGGCCGTTTGTCGATGCAGACGGCGGCAACACGCCGACGTTCGAGGATTTCTGGGCAGACGGGCACTACCGGATGCGAACCGAAGACAACCTCGTGCTCTTCGGCGACTTCCGTGAGGATCCCGAGAAGTATCCGCTCTCGACTCCCAGTGGGAAGATCGAGATCTTCTCCGAGACGATCGAGTCCTTCGGCTACGACGACTGCGCCGGCCATCCGCGCTGGTACGAGCCCGACGAGTGGTTGGGTGGCCCGCGTGCCTCGCAGTTCCCGCTTCACCTGATCGCCAACCAGCCCAAGTCGCGGCTGCACAGCCAACTCGATCACGGCGCTGCAAGCCAGGCGTCGAAGATCCAGGGACGCGAGCCGATTCGTATGCACCCCGATGCAGCGGCCGCGCGCGGCGTGTCGGCCGGAGACGTGGTGCGCGTGTTCAACGATCGCGGGGCGTGCCTTGCTGGTGTGATCGTCGATTCGGATT
Organism: Rhodococcus sp. GB-02; assembly: GCF_053470465.1. NCBI lineage: Bacteria > Bacillati > Actinomycetota > Actinomycetes > Mycobacteriales > Nocardiaceae > Rhodococcus > Rhodococcus sp. GB-02. The sequence goes on along the minus strand of NZ_JBPUKE010000003.1, from coordinate 462,670 downwards.
TGCGGAGCGATGTCGTCCAACTGTCCACCGGTGCGTGGTACGACCCGCTCGATCCTGCCGATCCCGACGCCATGTGTGTGCACGGCAATCCCAACGTTCTGACACCGGACATCGGTACGTCGTCACTTTCGCACGGCTGCACTGGACAGCACGTTCTGGTGCAGATCGAGAAATTCGAAGGGGCCCTGCCGCCGGTCAAGGCGTTCGACCCGCCGGTGCTTCGTTCGCGCTGACGGAACCGATCGGCCACCTCTCGCGTCGAACCTCGTGAGCGCCTGAATCAGGTGCCACGATCGATCGAAGGTGGGGGCCATCGTGAGTGCAGCGGATGTTGGTTCGATGCGGGGGCAAGTAGAAGTTCTTCGGGCCCAGATAGATTCGATGCAGGACGTTCTGTTGGAGCGAACGCGATCGCTGGCGGGCTTGCAGGTGAGGATCACCCGATCCACGGCGAGCGCGCGTTCGAGTGACGGCTGCGTGGAAATTGTCGTAGACGCTTCGGGGGCAGTTGTGGGAGTCACCCTGTCGGGGAGTTCTTACGGCAAGCATTCGGCGGCAGCGTTGGGGAATCTGATTCTGGCTACGGCCACGTCTGCGGCAGAAGACATGCGCCGACAGGTTGTCGAGATGACGAAGCCGTTCACGGAGGCGGCCAGAATCGACTTGCCGGACCTGGTTCCGGGTGTGCTCGGATTGCGCGAGATTCTCGAGCCTCGTCCGACGTCTGTACCGGTCTCCGGCGACGAACGCTGGGACCGCACCGTTCTGAGGAGCTCCGGCAATGTCTGAACTGGGTGTGGACGTAGCCGCGATGAAAAGTGCTGCACCAGCCTTCGAGGTGGTCGCTGCCGATCTCGACGAGGCGCGGAGCGCTCTCGACGCAGTGGTCGCCGCCGAAGAGGGTTGCTGGGGAGGCGACGAGTTCGGAACCGCATTCTCGGGCGCATATGTTCCCGGTTCGGCGTCAGCGGTCGCTGGGATGACGCTGGTCGCGGGCGCGCTGCGCGAATTGACCGCCACGCTGATCGAGATCGCCGATCGTTTCGAATCGATCGACTCCTCGCTCGCCGACGACATGGCGGGTGGGCTCTGATGGGACTCGAGATTCCGGGATGGTTACAGGCGGTTGCGTCGGTCGCGGTGGGTAGCGACTGGCCGCAAGGAGACGAAACGGCACTGTGGCGATTGGGGGATGCCTGGTCAGGTGCGGCTGATCGGATCGAGGCTTCGGCCGCTGCCGGTGGTTACGGATTGCAGGCGGTACTGGCATCGATCGACGGTCAAGCCGGCGACTCGTTGTCTCGGTATTGGTCGGAGGCCGGGGGAGTTGCGGAGGTCTTCGAGCGGTTGTCCTCTGCTGCAGCCGAACTGGGCCGGTCGTGCACCGATACAGGCACGGACATCGAGTACACCAAACTGTCGATCCTCGCGGCGCTGAGCGCACTGGCGCTCGAGATTGCGGCCATGGTGGCGGCCGCTGTCCCGACGTTGGGTGTCAGTGCCGCCGGGGTCGTGGCGGCTGAGGTGGCAACAACCCTCACGGTCCGAATGTTGTTGCAGCAATTGTTGATGCGAGTGATCGAGGCCGCGGCAGTGGAAGCTGCGGCAGCCGTCTTCTCAGGTCTCGCCATTCAACTGGGTCAGATGTCGATGGATCACCGCCGGTCGATCGACGGTGGCAAGGTCGTGACCGAAGGACGCGACGGTTTCATCAAGGGACTCGCGAACGGAGGATTGAAGACGACGCCGGATCGTGTCGGGCCGGACCCGAACCCGCTTCCGACCGGTTCGAGGTTGCAGCAAATCGCGCGAGGCGCCTTCGACGACGCGGTCTCGGGAGCGTCCGCTGCGATCGTGACGAAGGAGGTCACGGGCGGCGACGCCTCACTGACGGACATCACGTCCGGCGCGATCGGTGGCGGGATCGGTTCCGTCAAAGACGGTCTTGTCGCTCGCAACGAGGACCTGAATGCGGCCGGTCTGAGCCTGACTGCGCTGAACTGGGACTTCTGAGTCGAAGTCTCGAACCGTGGGCTACTCCCGTACCACGGGGTAGCCCACGGACTGCTTACTCAGCAGGCTTGAGTACCAGCGAGATCGAGTTGATGCAGTACCGCTGATCGGTCGGCGTCGGGTATCCCTCGCCCTCGAAGACGTGGCCCAGGTGGCTGTGGCACTTCTTGCAGATGACCTCGACGCGGCGCATCCCCAGTGAGCTGTCTTCCTTCAGGATCACGGCATCCGAATCCGCCGGATCGAAGAAGGACGGCCACCCGCAGTGCGATTCGAACTTCTCGGTGCTGCGGAACAGTTCGGCTCCGCACGCCCGGCAGGAGTAAACACCTTCCGTGGTGGTGTCGGTGTATTCGCCGACGAAGGGGCGTTCGGTGCCGGCTTGGCGCAGAACCGCGAACTCCTCCGGACTCAGCTTTTCGCGCCACTCGCTCTCGGTGTACGTGACCTCAGGTGTGCTGTCGATGCCATCGTGTGAAGAACTCATGCCTCCACGCTAATGCTTTGTCGCCGTTTCGGCTTCGTCGGCAGGTGAGACGGTATCGAGTGGGGGATCGAGGAGGTACGCGGGATCGATTCCCCGATCCAAGCGGCCCTCTCGACGCGCGACCAGATACCGGTATCCGAGGACACAGAAGATCACGATCAGCAGAAGGCTCCAGCCGAGGGTGCTCTTGGTGTATTCGGCGGCCCGGCCGAAGGTCGGCCAGCGGTTCGACCACCAGCTGTCGAAAGTCATGAAGCCGTAGACGGCGAGCCAGGCGGGCCAGTTCCGCATGACCGAGTTCTTGAGCACCACGGACATCAGGAGCGGGAGCAGCATCATCGAGTAGTACATCTGGCCGAGCGAGGGCAGCAGGAACGATGCGGTCATGATCACACCGGTTGCGGTGGTGAGGAAGAAGAGTTCGTCGTTGCGGTAGTAGCGGTACAGCAGCCACAGAGAGACTGCGACCATGGCGGCGAACACGACGCGAAGCAGCAGGATCAGCCACTCGGGCAGACCGAAGTAAGCGCCGTTTCCGACAATCGAACTGTTGAAGTAGTCACGCGATTCGAGTAGGTACGGCACGGTGCGGCGGACGAAGTCCATCGGATCCGACGCCAGTGGCCACGCAACGACGGTGAGAATGAACGGGATGCCCAGGGCGGTGACGAACACCTTCCACTGGCCGCGAACGAGTGGCAGTAGGAGCAGCGGCGCGAGAGTGGGTTTCACTGCGATGGTGAGCCCGATCGCGGCGCCGGCCCACAGATCCTTCTTGCGCATCAGCAGCAGGAGGAAGGCAATTTCGCCGAGCAGCACGAGACCATTGATGTTGGTGAACACCAACGTGTTGGTGACCGTCTCCGACATGAAAGCACCGAGCACGAGAATCGGCGCCGCAATGGAACTGATCGTCAGGTCGAACAGGCGCAACAGCAGGTAGAGAGCCACGAGGACGGCGACGGCATTGACACCGATGAACAGCCACCGCGAGCGCTCGGGATCGAGGATCGCCAGCGGCGCCATCAACAACGAACCCGATGGTGGGTACAGGTAATGGGGGTCTACCGAGTTGAAATCTGCGGTGTAGACGTCGCGCCCGTTCCAGAACGCCAGCGCGGCGTTGTAGACCGGTCGGAAGTCATCGGTGATGGCGCCGTTGACTGCGGTCACGATGACACGATTGAGCACTGTCATCACGGCGATCGGCCACAAAACGAAGTTGACGACTTGTTGGGTTGTCCGCCCGGTACGCGGCTCGAGCTGTCGAAGGAACACTTCGGCACGGTACACCGGAGCAGGGTGTGATCGGGGGATGCACCCCTTTTCGGTCGTGGTGGACGAGCGCCCGAGTCAGGCCGGGCACACGCTTCCGTTGCTGGGCAGGGAGGCGTCGGTGAGGTATGCCCTCATCGCCTGCTGAGCGCACGTGGATTGCGCCGCGGGGTGACCCGCACCCTGCCAGTCCAGGGTTGCGAAGCGCGACCCCGCGTTGGTCACGACGCCGGTGACGGTCGAGAGTCCGGAGTTCCCGACGGCCGGGTCACCCTGACCGCTCAGTACGAGGACGGCGGGCTTCAACTGGTTGGGCAGGGGAGAGTTGGCGGTCGACGGCCAGCTGGCGCATGCGAGCAATCCGAGCGCGGCTTCTCGACCGAATACCGGATAGTTGGTGCTCCACGTGTCCGCCAGTTCGCGGACACGCCCGATCCCCGGCCATTGCATGCCGTCGGTGCACCGTCCGATGAACTGGCCGTCGCCGTCCACCTCGTTCTCCGCCCGGGCTGCGCGCTCTCGAATCGGCGAAGCATTTCCGGTACCGAGCGCAGTCAGAGCGTCGGCGAGTGAGCGGGTCTCTTGCTCACGATTGGTTCCGGCTGTCCACAGGCTCGCCGAAATCGCGTTCGACACTGCAGCGGCGGACAGTGGCTGGAATTCATCGGCCCGAGCGCGCTCCATCAAGTCGGTGATCGCTTTTTTCGGATCAGGTCCGAGCGAGCACCCCAGCGCCACACATCGCTGAGCAAACGCGGTCAATGCCGCTTCCTCGCCCTGCACGCGGCTCTCGGCTTCGGTGGCAGCGTCAGTGGCTACAGGAGCGGGAGAATCGAGGATCAATCTCGCGAGGTTGTTCGGGTGGGCTGCCGCATAGCTCAGCGCGATGTCCGAGCCGGACCCTGCAGACCACAGAGCGATGGTCTCGACGCCCCACCGAGTGCGCAAGGCGTCGATGTCCTCGGCTGCGGAGTCGGCGCCGAACTTCAGTTCTTGAGGGTCGAGGTAGTCCGTGCAGGCAATGGTTGCGTCGTGACCGAGGGCCGCGACAGCATCGGCCGCGTCACCGGTGGTGTCCGAGTCGAACTGGCCCAGATCGTGAAGTCCGCGCCGAATCTCCGGCGTCATGCAGTCGATTGCGGTGGACCTGTCGATTCCGCGGCGATCGAGGGCAACCACGGGATGTTCTGCGAGAACCGTCGTCAAGCCGGATGCGGCGAGCATGGCGAGCGAGTTTCCCGACGAACGGTCGGTGCCGGATGTGAACACGATCGGATATGCGTTGGCAGGCGTCGACGACGTGCGAGCGCGGGTCAACCCTGCAGTGAAGTTGCCGTCGATCGCGCCGGTCACGTCGATGGGAGCACTGAATTCTGCGCATTCGAGGATGACTCCGGCGCTCGACGCTGCGAGAGCCTGGTCGGCGAGTGACGTGCCGGTGCAGTCTCGCCACGGTAGGTCGTCGGTCGGGACGCCAGGGACAACCGGCGGCGCATCGGGCGACGGGCCCTCGCTCTGGGCCGGGCTGCCGTCGGTACGGCCTTCGACCGCGACGGCGGGCCGAAGCGACGGTCCGGCGCCGCACGCACAACACGTCGCGAGGACGACGGCCATCAAAGCAACTCTGCGCATGCCGACCAGAGTGCCAGGTTCACCGACGTGGCTGCTGACGAACCCATCGAGTGATGATCGTGCCGTCCGAATCGCCGAGGATGTGCGCGGGGCGCATGGCTGTGGGCATTGCGTTGGGGGAGAGTGAGATTCGGCCGACTTTGCTGCCCACCAGTTGAGGCGAAGTGGTGATGCAGAGTTCGTCGACTGCATTGTCCTCGATCAACTGCCCGAAAAGTGACGGTCCGCCCTCGCACAGCACGCGACGGAGATTGCGAACCGACAAGGCCCTGTCGATGTCGCCGCTGCTGACGTTCGGCGAGTCCGTCACCTCCACCTGCGCTCCGGCAGATCTCAGCGCCGAAATCGCCGCGGAGTTCGCGTCGCGACCGACAACAAGGATCGGTGGAATTTCGGTATCCCGCACGAGTCGACTGTCAGGGTCGATCGACGCGTGCGCCGAGACGACCAGTATCGGTGGCACCGGAGCGAGGCCGCCGGCCGTGCGTCGGGCCCGGGCTGCGTCCGAGATCTGCACACCCCCGTAGTTCTCGGCTCGCGCAGTGCCTGCGCCGACCACGACGACGTCACAGAGTTCGCGCATGATCCCGAATACCGACTTGTCCGCAGGTGTGCCCAGTCCGCCGCTCACTCCGTCGACGGAGACGCACCCGTCGATGCTGGAAACGAAGTTCACACGCATCCAGGGTCGCGAGAGATTCTCCGGATAGGCGTACAGGCTGCGGAGTTCGTCCTCGTGGCCTGGTGTGAAGTAGGTCGCAATATCCATACGGTGCACATGAGAGATCACATCACGTAGATACCCTTGACGGATGCATGAACGTCTTGTCGATCGCAGCCCGGTGGTACCCGCCGATCAACTGGTAGCTCAAATGGTGCCTCCCGCAATGTTCGACGAGGTGAGTTTTGCGTCCTACATTCCTGATCCGAAGGAACCGAGCCAGGCAGCTGCTGTCGCCAAGGCCGAGGAATTCTCCAAGCGCGTCACCAAGATCCGTAGTGGTGGACGCCGCGGACTGTTCGGCAAGAAGACCCAAGCGACCGGCGCCGGCCTGTACCTCGACGGTGGATTCGGTGTCGGTAAGACGCACTTGCTGGCATCGATCTTCCACAGCGTTCCGTCGCCGAAGGCGTTCGGAACCTTCGTCGAGCTGACACACGTCGTCGGCGCTCTCGGCTTCAACAAGGCCGTCGAAGCGCTCGCCGACCACAGCGTTCTCTGCATCGACGAGTTCGAGCTCGACGATCCGGGCGACACCATGCTCGTCTCCCGCCTCCTCTCGGAGCTTTCCGCGCGCGGCGTGTCCATCGTTGCGACGTCGAACACGCTTCCCGGCCAGCTCGGTGAGGGTCGCTTCGCCGCTCAGGACTTCCTGCGTGAGATCAAGAAGCTCGGTTCGATCTTCGAGACGATTCGCGTCGACGGCCCCGACTACCGTCACCGTGACCTCCCGCCCGCACCGGAGCCCGTCACGTCGGAGGAGTTGGTTTCTCGGGCCGACGCCATCGACGGTGCCACACTCGACGACTTCGACGAGCTGTGCAAGCACCTCAGCACACTGCACCCGTCGCGGTACAACAAGCTCGTAGAGGGTGTGAAGGCAGTCTTCATCGACGGCGTTCACCCCGCAACGGATCAGTCCGTAGCACTGCGCATCGTGGTTCTCGCCGACCGCTTGTACGACGCGAGCATCCCGGTCACCGTCTCCGGCGCACGCCTCGACGAGATCTTCACTCCCGAGATGCTCGCCGGTGGGTACAAGAAGAAGTACCTGCGCGCTACCTCGCGTCTGCTCGCACTTTCTCGTTTCGAGGTCGCGGCCGGCTGATCGGCACGCCTGTCAGCTGACGGGGCGCTCCATCACGAAATCGTGGTGGAGTTGTGCGCCCACGAGGAAAGTCTTTGTGCCGACCTGGGTGAAACCGTGCTTGGCGTAGAACTTCTGGGCACGCAGATTCTCCTGATTGACACCAAGCCAGATTCCGGCACTTCCGCTGCGTCGTGCGTGGTCGACGACGGCGTCCATCAAGGATGCTGCCGCGCCGGTCCCGTGGTTACCCGGAAGCACGTACAACTTGCTCAGTTCCGTCGTCGGGCGAAGAGTCACAGCAGCTTTGACGTCCGGGTCGGCGGGCTCGTCGTCGACAAGCATCGCGTAGCCCACGATCGAACCGTCGCGAATGACCTTGAGAACGGTTCGCGTCGGATCGGTCAGGTACTCGGAGAACTTGTCGACGGAGAGAACGTTGTCGATGAAGGCGCTGATGTCGTCGTCCGACGCGTCCGGCGGACATGCCAATGGAAATGTCACCGCTGCCACGTCGGCGATTGCTTCGGAATCCCAGATTCCGGCCCGGTCAACGGTGATCGTCACGTCAGCTTCTACCTCTCGCGCACACAGTTCGGTCGATCAAGTACACCACTTTCCTGGAGCGCAATGCTCAAGCGGCGTTCTCGGTGACCGGAGTCTTGGCTCGTTTCGGCGCGAACGCGGGAGCAAGAACTATCAAGATCGCACAGAACGCCAACGGAATCAGGAACCCGATCCGGAGGTCACTGAAGGCAGCGACTGCGCCGACGATGCCGCCACCGACCACGGTGCCGACGTAGTTGAAGAGGTTGATGCGTGCGATGACCGCGTCGACCTGATCCGGGGGCGCCATCCGGCCGGCGGCGCTGAAGCAGATCGGAGCGATCACCGGTACCCCGAGCCCGACGATGAGGAAACCGGCGATGGCAACGGCGGGTGATTGCGCGAGGACAACGACTGTCATACCGACTACGCCGATGAGAGAGCCGATCCGCACGACGGTGATCTCACCGAACTTCCCGACCCAGTAGTCGCCGGTCAGTCGTGCGATCAGTGCGGCGATTTGGTACGCCGCCACGGACAGGGCAGCGGTCCCGGCGTCGGCGAGCAGTTCGTCCTTGACGTAGAGAGTCGACCAGTTTCCGACGCTGAAGTCGATCGCATAGAACAAAGCCATCGCGATGCCGAGGAGGACAAAGGCGCGGGTAGGGACGGTGAACTTCGCGGTGCTCGTGATGTTTGCATCGGCAACCGGAGACTCGGACCGATCCAACAGTTGCGGGCCGAAGGCCAGAAGCATCAGTCCGACAACGACTCCCGCGATCACCTGCGTCACGCGGATCGAAATCTCGAGACCTGCGGTTGCTGAGATGAAGAGAGCGCCGACAATCGCTCCGACGCTCCAGGAAGCATGGAACGAGGAGAGAATGAAGCGACCCTTGGCGTGTTGAATCGAGACCGCCTGCATGTTGGCGGCTGCGTCGACCATGCCGAGTCCGATGCCGTAGATCGCCAGGAAGACGAAGAACATCGCCGCATTGGGTGCAATTCCCGTTGCCCCGCCGAAGACTGCGATGACGGCGAGTCCGGTTCGCAGAGTCATCTTGCTCGACGTCCGCACCGCCAGCATCTCGGCGAGCACGCTGCCGAGGCCGGCGATGACGGACACAGTGACAACCGCAACCACCACCAGCGTCTCGCTCAGCTCGAACAAGTCCTTGTACTGCGGAAGCTGCGTCAGAATGGCGGCGAGTAGAAATCCTTGAAGTCCGAAGGCCACCGAAGTGGCGATCCGGGCCCTCGTCAGGGTGCGGGTGTTATCCGTCATCAAGCAGGGCCTTTGTCTCGTCCGTTCGGTTGGGCCGAACGGTACTGGATCTCGATACTGGTCGAGTGTCCAACAAAGCTGCGTGTTTTGCACGGTTCTTTGATTAACTGACCGACATGACTCGGCAGCCGACACCAGAATTTCCGTCTTCCTTCGTCTGGGGAACCGCCACCGCGGCCTATCAAATCGAAGGAGCTGTGGCGGAAGACGGTCGCGGACCGTCGATCTGGGACGAGTTCTGTGACCGTCCCGGTGTAGTCGTCGGGGGCGACACCGGGACGGTCGCTGCCGATCATTATCACCGCTGGGAATCGGATATCGAGTTGATGAAAGACCTCGGGCTCGACGCTTATCGGCTGTCCCTGTCGTGGTCGCGAATACTCCCCACCGGATCGGGGGCCGTGAATGCGAAAGGGCTCGACTTCTACGACCGCCTGATCGATCGACTGTGTTCGGTGGGAATTACTCCTGCTGTCACTCTCTTTCACTGGGATCTGCCCTTGGCGCTACAAGAGCAGGGCGGCTGGATGAACCGAGACACCTCGTACCGGCTGGCAGAGTACGCGCAGGTCGTCGGCGAACGGTTGTCCGATCGCGTCGGAATGTGGATGCCGCTCAACGAACCGGTAGTGCACACGCTCTACGGTCATGCCTTGGGAGTTCACGCCCCCGGGCTGGCCTTGGGGTTCGAGGCTTTCCAAGCCGCACATCATCAGCTGCTCGGGCACGGCCTCGCTGTCGAAGCGCTTCGGGCAACCGGATGCACGAATATCGGAATCGCCTCCAATCATGCTCCGGTGCGGGCAGCTTCGGATTCCCCGGAAGACGTGATGGCTGCCGACATCTACGACCACGTCGTCAATTGGATGTTCGCCGACCCGGTATTGGTCGGAAAGTATCCCGCAGACGAATTTGCACAGCTGCTCAGCGGTCCGGTCGAAGAGGACTTGAAGATCATCGGGGCGCCGCTCGACTGGTACGGGATCAACTACTACGAGCCGACGATGATTGCAGCTCCGGTGGAAGGCCAGGGGACAGAAGGTGTGCTCGAGGTCGACCTACCGCCGGGCCTGCCCTTTGCGCCTGTCGCGATTACCGGTTATCCCATAACCGACTTCGGATGGCCGATCGTCCCTGAGGGACTAGGTGAGATCTTGCGGACGTTCCAAGCACGCTTCGGTGACGCACTGCCGCCGATCTACATCACGGAAAGCGGGTGTTCGTTCCACGACGCTCCGGATGCCGCAGGAGTTGTCGAGGACGAAGCACGAATCGACTATCACGATGCGCACCTTCGCGCCCTCCGATCGGCAATGGACGACGGTGTCGACGTCCGTGGTTATTTTGTGTGGTCGCTTCTCGACAACTTCGAATGGGCCGCGGGATACAAGGAGCGATTCGGCCTGGTGCACGTCGATTTCGACACCCAGAAGCGCACACCGAAGACCTCGTTCGAGTGGTATCGCGCCCTGATCGCCGAGCATAAAGCGGCTCAGGTCTGACCTGAAGTGGAGGCGGTCTGGGTTGCTTTGCTAGGCGGTCTGGGTTGCTTTATGGAACCAGGCCGCCTAGCCTCTTCTCTCATGAAGCGAATTCTCGTAGTAAGCCGCCGTAGCGGGGTCTGAATCGGACCGACCCCTCGCTGCGGGTCGTCTTGCTACCAGTTGGTCCTCCACTTCATTCCAGGAAGACCACGACTATGACTTACAATTTCGCCTTCGCTTCTGATTCCTCTTCTACGCCTGCTGATCCTTTCGCAGCGCGCCACGGAAAATCTCTGCCTGCCGGCCTGCGTGCCGAATGCTCTGCGATGTCCTGGACCGAGTTCGAGTCCACGTACGCGGCAATGAGCGGCCCGATCCGTCTGGGCGCGTGGTCATCCGAAAAGATTGCACCGGGTCGGTGGACCTTCGAAGCGACTCTCGGTCTGGGGGAGCGCATCCAGAAAGCGTCCACCACCTCGACCGGTGCGATCTCGGCTATGACCTCGATGCTGCACGACGCGGGAATCTCTCTCGAGATCCTGTCTTTCCACCAGCACCAGATCGGCCACCGTACTGCGACGTTCATCTTCACCGAGTGTGACGGACGTCGGAGCTGGGCGATGGGTATTGCGGAGTCGTCCACGGAGTCCTCGCTGCGCGCGATGACCTCGGCAGCGAACCGCTTCTCTCACTGATCAGCTCCATCAACCGCAGTGCTGACGCATTCCCTGGGGGGGCTTGCGTCAGCACTGCGGTTAGTGTGTTCGGTGCTCAAACACAAAAAGCCGGAACCCTGAGGTTCCGGCTTCTTGCATTCTCAAATGGTGCGCGATACTGGGATTGAACCAGTGACCTCTTCCGTGTCAGGGAAGCGCTCTCCCGCTGAGCTAATCGCGCGGGTTCTGGAGAAAAATGGAGCGGACGACGGGATTCGAACCCGCGACCCCAACCTTGGCAAGGTTGTGCGCTACCAGCTGCGCCACGTCCGCATGAGCAATGAACTCCGTTACCGGAACTCAGTACTTTTCTAACTTATCAGACCTGCAAGCAGGCCTTGACCATCAGGCCCGAAGGCCTGACGTGGTGCGCGATACTGGGATTGAACCAGTGACCTCTTCCGTGTCAGGGAAGCGCTCTCCCGCTGAGCTAATCGCGCGAGGTGGAGACGGGAATCGAACCCGTGTGCACGGCTTTGCAGGCCGTTGCCTCACCACTCGGCCACTCCACCGTAAAAGGTTGAGTCACACCTCTCGAGCGGACGACGGGATTCGAACCCGCGACCCCAACCTTGGCAAGGTTGTGCGCTACCAGCTGCGCCACGTCCGCATCGCACCGTGTTGCTTGGGGAGCTGCTCGCTCTCCTCGGTGCGTTGGAAACATTAGCCGACCGTGTCGGATACACACAAATCGCCAGCTCAGTGGCGTGTTCGGAGTCGAATCGGCCGGTCGCGCGCGTTGCAACTGTCCATCTTGCCGATGAATGCGGTCTGAAATCAGCTCGAATTCGTAGATTTCGGGGTTGCCTGGAGCAAATCGAATGCCAACCTGGTGATTCGTATTCATCGCGCAGCCGTGTTAATGTTCCAACTCGTTCGAGCGCATGCGTTCGGATGACTTACGGTCCCGTGGCTCAGTGGGAGAGCGTCCGCTTCACACGCGGAAGGTCGCTGGTTCGATCCCAGCCGGGACCACAGAAAGACACTGAAGGCGTTCCCGATCATCGGGGACGCCTTCAGTCGTTTGAGAGCGCAGTGGTTCGAGGGCACCGTCGTTTCGGCATGCAGACCGTCGTCGCAGGTGGCCGGGCGACGATTTCGGTAGCCTGGTCGAAGAGACATTTCGCGACGGAAAAGGTGACCGACTTGAGTACCGAAAAGGTCGATTCTCCCGTCGACGATTCAGACCTGTCCGTCTTCCAAGACGCAGAGTCCCGCTGGGAGCGGTGGCGCGCCGGAATCGCCGCGCGGCCCACCCTCAATCTTGCGTATCGCATCGGCGTCGGAGTCGTCGGCGTGATCGTGCTCGCCGCAGGTGTCATAGCTATTCCGTACCCCGGCCCCGGATGGCTCATCGTGTTCGCCGGCCTGGGCATTTTGGCGTCGGAGTTCGCCTGGGCTCATCGACTCCTTCATTTTGCGAAGGCTCGATACGACAGGTTCATGGAATGGTTCGGCAAGCAGTCGCTGTTCGTCAAAGGGTTGGGCGTTCTGTTCACCACAGTGTTCGTCCTGGCGACTTTGTGGGTGCTCGGCACCTTCGGGCTGATCGGGACATGGGTAGGGCTGGACTACTCGTGGCTCGAGTCGCCACTGTGAGCTGAACGAGGTCGGTTTCCTTCACTCGGTTGTCTCGACATGTCGGTAGGGCCGATAACATGATCGTGCGCGTGCTCGCAGTGGGTACGACGCCTGTCTTAACTTGTCGCAATACCTTAGGAGCACATCGCCGTGACCAGTCCCGCGCCAGAGCACTCAGCCGCCCCACTTCGGGTGCCCGCGGGGACGACCGCCGGGACTGCAGTGCGCGAAGCCGGATACCCCACGAAGGGGCCCGACGTGATCGTCGTCGTGCGGGACGGCGAGGGAACGCTCAAGGATCTGTCGTGGACTCCTGAGGTCAATGTCGACGTCGAGCCGGTGGCAGCGTCCACCGAAGACGGTCGCAGCGTCATCCGACACTCCGCGGCCCACGTCCTCGCGCAGGCGGTCCAGAAGGAATTCCCCGATGCGAAGCTGGGCATCGGGCCGCCGATCAAAGACGGCTTCTACTACGACTTCGCGGTGGATCGTCCGTTCACTCCGGAGGATCTGGCCAAGCTCGAAAAGCGCATGAAGCAGATCATCAAGGGTTCGCAGCGCTTCTCGCGTCGAGTGGTCGATTCGATCGAGGACGCCCGGGTCGAGTTGGCCGACGAGCCTTTCAAGCTCGAACTCATCGACGACAAGTCCGGTATCGACGATCCAGAGATCATGGAGGTGGGTGGCAACGAGCTGACCATCTACGACAATCTCGATCCCCGTACCGGCGACAAGATCTGGTCCGATCTGTGCCGCGGTCCGCATATTCCGACCACCAAGCACATTCCAGCGTTCAAGCTGACGCGTAGCTCCGCCGCGTACTGGCGCGGAAATCAGGACAACGCCGATCTTCAGCGTGTCTACGGCACCGCGTGGGAGTCCACCGAGGCTCAGGACGAGTACCTCGAGTTGCTCGCCGAGGCCGAGCGTCGTGACCACCGCAAGCTCGGTACCGAACTGGACCTCTTCAGCTTCCCCGACGAACTCGGCTCCGGTCTGCCGGTCTTCCATCCCAAGGGCGGCATCATCCGTACCGAGATGGAGAATTACTCCCGCAGCCGCCACATCGAGGCCGGCTACGAGTTCGTCAACACCCCGCACATCACCAAGGGACATCTGTACGAGGTGTCCGGTCACCTCGACTGGTACCGCGACGGCATGTTCCCGGCGATGCACGTCGACGAGGAACTCAACGAGGACGGCACCGTGCGTAAGCCGGGCCAGGACTACTACCTCAAGCCGATGAACTGCCCGATGCACAACCTGATCTTCCGTGCTCGCGGACGTTCGTACCGTGAATTGCCGTTGCGGCTCTTCGAGTTCGGCTCGGTCTACCGCTACGAGAAGTCCGGCGTCATCCACGGTTTGACTCGTGTGCGCGGTATGACTCAGGACGACGCTCACATCTACTGCACCCGTGAGCAGATGCGCGACGAGCTGACCACCACGCTGCAGTTCGTACTGAACTTGCTGAAGGACTACGGCCTCGACGACTTCTACCTCGAGCTGTCCACCAAGAACCCGGACAAGTTCGTCGGTAGCGACGACGTCTGGGAAGAGGCGACCGCAACGCTCGCCGAGGTCGGCGAAGCCTCCGGCCTTACACTGGTGCCGGACCCGGGTGGAGCTGCGTTCTACGGTCCCAAGATCTCCGTTCAGGTCAAGGACGCACTCGGCCGTACATGGCAGATGTCGACCATCCAGCTCGACTTCAACCTGCCCGAGCGGTTCGAGCTCGAATACACCGGCAACGACGGCGTCAAGACTCGACCGGTCATGATCCACCGCGCTCTGTTCGGCTCGATCGAACGGTTCTTCGGCGTCCTGACCGAGCACTACGCCGGCGCTTTCCCGGCGTGGCTGGCGCCGGTGCAGGTCGTCGGAATCCCGGTGGCGGAGGCATTCGCCGATCACCTGTTCGACGTCACGAAGAAGCTCAAGGCTGCCGGTGTGCGCGCCGAGGTCGACTTCAGTGACGACCGCATGCAGAAGAAGATCCGCAACCACACCACGCAGAAGGTCCCGTTCATGCTCCTGGCGGGCGAGCGTGACGTCGAAGCCGGCGCGGTCAGTTTCCGCTTCCGCGACGGCACACAGATCAACGGAATTCCCGTCGACGACGCCGTCCGGATCATCACCGAGTGGATCAGCCGTCGCGAGAATGCCTCGCCGACAGCCGAACTGGTGCAGCCAAGCGTGGCGCAGTGAGTGCCCCCGGTGACGAGGGACCAGGTTCGCTGATCGACCACGGCGTCGGCGACCCTGACCATTTGCAGCGCATTTGGTCGCCGCATCGGATGTCGTACATCACCGAGGCGCCCAACACCCCGGGTACGACGGGTGAGCCATTCATCGACATCCCGAAGATGTCGGACGAAGAAGGGCTCATCGTTGCCCGCGGTGAGCATGTCTACGCGGTTCTGAACCTGTACCCGTATAACCCCGGGCATCTCATGGTGGTTCCGTATCGCAAGGTCGCGGCTCTCGAAGACCTGACGCCGGAGGAGAGCGCCGAGTTGATGGCGTTCACCCAGCAGGCGTTGCGGGTGATCAAGAGCGTGTCGAATCCTCACGGATTCAACGTCGGCCTGAATCTCGGTGCCGCTGCAGGCGGTTCGCTGTCCGAGCACCTTCACCAACACGTAGTGCCCCGCTGGGGTGGCGACGCCAACTTCATCACCGTGCTCGGTGGGGTGAAGGTGATGCCGCAACTGCTGCGGGAGACCAGGGGACTACTCGCCGGTGCCTGGCAACAATAGATCGATGCGTCCGGCTTCATGGCAGGATGCTTTGTTGCGACGAGTTCCAATCCGGAACTCACGACGGGGAGGTTTCCTGCGGTGTTGAGCTTCTTCGGACGCGAATCGGTGTCCAAGGTGACGGCACCTATGGGGAAGGCGCTGGTCAAGACCGGCCTGACGCCAGACACGGTGACGGTGATCGGCACGGTGGCGAGTGTCGCCGGGGCGGTGACTCTGTTTCCGTCCGGACACCTGTTCTGGGGAACCCTGTTCATTTGGTTCTTCGTCATGTTCGACATGCTCGACGGCGCCATGGCCCGCGCTCGCGGTGGTGGAACGCGATACGGGGCCGTCCTGGACGCCACCTGTGATCGCGTGGCCGACGGTGCGATTTTTGCCGGCCTTGCGTGGTGGGCGGTTTACCACGAGAACAGCAAGTGGCTTCTCGTGGCGACGCTCATCTGCCTCGTCACCTCGCAGGTCATCTCGTACGCTAAGGCACGCGCCGAGGCGAGCGGGCTGACTGCCGACGGTGGGTGGATAGAGCGTCCGGACCGGCTGATCATCGTGTTGGTCGGATCAGGCCTTACGGGCATGGGTCTACCGTGGGCAATCCACATCGCGATGTGGGTATTGGCCGCCGGAAGTATCGTCACTGTCTTCCAGCGAGTGCTCGCGGTGCGCAATTCCCCTGGCGCCCGGGAACTTCTGCCGATCGCCCCGGCGTCATCAACGGCAGAAGGCGGGTCGAAGCCCGATGGCGAGCCCGAAACAGATGGTGGGCCCAAGACGGAAGGCGAGGCAGATCAATGAGTTTTGCCGAGCGTGCAACCGATCTGGGATACGCCGCGGGATGGCGGTTGGTGCGAAGCCTGCCGGAATCGGTGGCAGTCAAGCTGTTCGACGCTGGAGCGGATTTCGCGGTACGCAAGGGCGGACCCGAACAACTCAGGAAGAACCTCGCGAGAGTTCTGGGGACGACACCGGAGGAAGTCCCGGATCAGCTGATCAAGGATTCGATGCGCTCGTACGCCCGGTACTGGCGTGAGGCGTTCCGTCTTCCGTCGATGGACCTGGTCGCCACCGGTAAGGCGTTGCATGCGCTGGTCGAGGGCCAGGAACATCTGGAAAAGGCGATGGCGGCAGGTCATGGCGCAGTGCTGGCGCTGCCCCACAGCGGCAACTGGGACATGGCCGGCGTGTGGTGCGTTCAGCAGTGGGGTGGATTGACCTCGGTGGCCGAGCGGCTCAAACCCGAATCCCTGTACGAGCGGTTCGTCGAATATCGCGAGAGTCTCGGTTTCGAGATCTTCCCGCTCAGCGGCGGAGAGCATCCTCCGTTCGTCGAACTCTCCAAGCATCTGCGTGAGAACAAGATCGTGTGTCTTCTGGGGGAGCGCGATCTGGCGAAGAAGGGTGTGCCTGTCACGTTCTTCGGAGAACCTACTCGCATGCCCGCAGGCCCGGCGAAGCTCGCGATCGACACCGGAGCGCCGCTTCTACCGGTCCACTGCTGGTTCACTCCCGACGGGTGGGGTTTCAAGATCGACCCGCCGATCGACGTTTCCGGGGGCGTCGGCCCGGCCACGCAGGCACTGGCCGACCGATTCGCGGTCAACATCGCAGCGCACCCCGCTGACTGGCACATGCTGCAGCCGCTGTGGCGCTCGGATCTCTCCGAATCGCGGCTCGCCCGCATGGAGGGTGAATGAAAATCGGGATGATCTGCCCGTACTCCTTCGACGTCCCCGGCGGGGTGCAGGCGCACGTGGTGGATCTGGCCGAGGTGCTGATCGAACGTGGCCACAAGGTGAGCGTGCTTGCGCCATCGTCCGACGATGACGAGTTACCGGATTTTGTGGTCTCCGCTGGTAAAGCCGTCGCGATTCCTTACAACGGTTCTGTTGCGCGGTTGTCCTTCGGCCCGACGGCGAACGCCCGCCTCCGCAAGTTCATCGCGGAAGGTGGCTTCGACGTTCTGCACATCCACGAACCCAATGCGCCGAGTCTGTCCATGCTCGCGTTGCGTATCGCGGAAGGCCCGATCGTGGCGACCTTCCACACGTCGACCACGAAGTCATTGGTGCTGAGCACTTTTCAGGGTGTCCTGGCCCCGTATCTCGAGAAGATCAGCGGCCGGATCGCAGTCTCGGAGTTGGCGCGTCGTTGGCAGGTCGAGTCCCTAGGATCCGACGCCGTCGAAATACCCAACGGCGTCGACGTCGCCGCGTTTGCCGAGGCCGACATGTTGCCCGGCTATCCGCGCGAGGGTGGAACCATTCTGTTCCTCGGGCGTTACGACGAACCGCGCAAGGGTATGGCCGTCCTCCTCGGTGCACTGCCGGAGTTGGTCGAGCGTCATCCTGATCTCGAAGTGATCGTGGTCGGGCGCGGCGACGAGGAAAAACTCCGCAAAGAGGCGGGCAAGTACTTCAAGCATCTCCGACTGCTCGGGCAGGTCAGCGACGAGGAGAAAGCGTCTGCACTTCGCAGTGCGGACGTCTACTGCGCGCCCAACCTCGGCGGTGAGAGCTTCGGGATCGTTCTGGTCGAGGCCATGGCGGCCGGTACCGCCGTCGTCGCGAGTGAGTTGGACGCCTTCCGTCGGGTACTTCGCGACGGCCAGGCCGGCTTGCTGGTCCCCATCGGGAGCTCCGATGCCCTGGCCGAGGCAATCGATTCCGTTCTCGGTGATCCGGACCGACGCCGTGCTCTGGTCAACACCGCGACAAGCGTTGTCGCCGAATACGACTGGCCGGTGGTGGCGGAGCAGATCCTGCGTGTCTACGAGACCGTCACGGTCGGCGGCACCGGCGTTCGTGTGGTGGGATCATGACCTTTTCCGCTCTGACGATCTTCATTCTCGGACTTGTCGCTGCCGTCGTCCTGGTCGTCGGACTGTGGGCGTACGGGACGGCGAATCGACTCGATCGGCTGCATGTGCGTTCGGATCAGTCCTGGCTGGCGCTCGATGCGGCGCTGTCCCGCCGTGCAGCGGTGGTCCGCGCGGCGGCCGTGGACATGAGCGCCGACGACGCCCGCAGATTCGTCACCTTGGCCGACGCCGCTGAACGGGCGGATCGTCAGGACCGAGAACTCGCGGAGAATCGGTTGTCCAACGCTCTTGCCGCCTACGGCGCGACGTCGCTGCGACCTCAACTGGTGGCCGAGCTGGCCGACGCCGAAGCGCGGGTTCTGATCGCCAGGCGGTTCCACAACGACGCGGTGCGAGACACCCTTGCACTCCGTACGCGTCGACTTGTTCGCTGGCTTCACCTCGGCGGAACGGCGCCGCTGCCTCAGTATTTCGAGATCTCCGAGCGGACCACCGCGGCCGCGGTGCCCGAGGGCATCACTGTCGATACGTCGCGGACCTCCGCTCGCGTGGTGATGCTGGACGAGGACGATCGGGTGCTGCTGCTGCGCGGGCACGATCCTCAGATCCCGAACACTTACTTCTGGTTCACCGTCGGCGGCGGGCTCGAACGCGGTGAACATCTGCGGGCGGCTGCCGTTCGTGAGATCGAGGAGGAGACCGGATTCGTCGTGGCGCCGGAGAATCTGCGAGGTCCGCTCTGGCGTCGAGTGGCGATTTTCCCGTTCGACGGTGAGCTGATCCGTTCGGAAGAGCTGTTCTTCGCCACGCGCACTCACGGCTTCGAGCCGGTCTTCCAAGGCCACACGGAGTTGGAGCAGCGTGCGATTACGGGCCATCGCTGGTGCAGTGCCGACGAGATCCGCCGACTGGCCAAGTCCGGTGAGCCCGTCTACCCGTTGGATCTGGCAAACCTCCTGGTGGAAGCAGCGACGATCGCGGACGGTAGCGAGGATCCGGAAGTGCGTTCCATCCGCTGATGAGTTCGGCCGATCAGGCGTCGCGGCTATTTAAGGCCAGCAATGGCAAATTGGATACGGAATCGAAGGCCGGTTGGTCCTAGAGTTCTGGCCAGAGGCCTCCGAGCGAATGAACTCGTGTGTTCGTCGTGCCTCGTTTCTTTGTCACGCCACTACTGCAGGAGTTTGCTGTGAGCACCCCCGACTCTGCCCCCACCACCGCCATCGGCACCGCACGCGTCAAGCGCGGCATGGCTGAAATGCTCAAGGGCGGTGTGATCATGGACGTTGTCACCGCTGAGCAGGCCAAGATCGCCGAAGACGCAGGCGCCGTCGCCGTCATGGCACTCGAGCGGGTCCCCGCGGACATTCGCGCACAGGGCGGCGTCTCGCGCATGAGCGACCCGGACATGATCGACAGCATCATCTCCACCGTCAGCATTCCCGTCATGGCAAAGGCACGCATCGGTCACTTCGTCGAAGCGCAGATCCTGCAGAGCCTCGGCGTGGACTACATCGACGAGTCCGAGGTCCTGACCCCGGCCGACTACGCCAACCACATCGACAAGTGGAAGTTCACCGCTCCCTTCGTCTGTGGCGCCACCAACCTCGGTGAAGCGCTCCGTCGCATCAACGAAGGTGCGGCCATGATCCGCTCGAAGGGCGAAGCCGGTACCGGAGACGTCTCCAACGCCACCACTCACATGCGCACCATCCGCGGCGAGATCCGCCGGTTGACCTCGCTGAGCGAAGACGAACTGTACGTCGCTGCCAAGGAACTGCAGGCACCGTACGAGCTGGTCGTCGAGGTCGCCAAGGCCGGCAAGCTGCCGGTCACCATGTTCACCGCCGGCGGCATCGCCACCCCGGCAGACGCTGCGATGATGATGCAGCTCGGCGCCGAAGGCGTGTTCGTCGGATCGGGCATCTTCAAGTCCGGCAACCCGAAGCAGCGCGCCGAGGCCATCGTCAAGGCCACCACGTTCTACGACGACCCGGACGTGCTCGCCAAGGTCTCGCGCGGACTCGGCGAGGCAATGGTCGGCATCAACGTCGACGACCTGCCGGTTGGACACCGCCTCGCAGAGCGCGGTTGGTGACACCAGGTCTGATGACCGGGCCCAGTGCCTGAAGGTTTTCGACAACGAAGGGGCGGCGAGTTGCAGAAGCAACCCGCCGCCCCTTCGTCGTGTGGGGGGTCAGACCGTCAGATGCTTTCGGAGACCTCGAATACGAATTCCACCTCGACGGCACTGTTTCGGGGGAGTTCGGCGACGCCGATCGCAGAGCGTGCGTGTTGCCCTGCGGTACCGAAGATCTGGGCCAGCAGGTCGGACGCGCCGTTGATCACCTGGGGTTGCTGTGAGAATCCGGATCCGGAAGCAACAAATCCAACGACCTTGACGACGCGAACGATGCGGTCGAGCCCGACCAAGGCGTCGACGGCCGCGAGTCCGTTGAGAGTGCACAACCGCGCAGCCTGGGCTGCGTCTTCGACGGAGACACCTTCACCCAACTTGCCGATGCACGTCGTGGTGCCGTCGACGAGCGGCAATTGCCCCGACGTGTAGACGTATGCCCCCGTCTGAACGGCGGGAAGGTAGGAGCCTGCCGGGGTAGCGACCGGCGGAAGCGTCAGGTCGAGTGCGGCGAGTCGTGCAGTCCAGGTACTGGCGTCGTTCATCGAGTTCCTCAATGGGTTCTTTGGTCTGGGAATGACGTTCGAGTCTGGCATCGGGACTCTCTGCAAGTCCAAGTCGTATTTGCGCCCACCCCATCACTTTTGGTGATACTCACTGTCGTCGGATTCAAAATGGTGTTCGATTTGGCCACCTAAGCTTTGTTGTATGTCGTCAATTCGCAACATCTCATTGGGGCTACCTGTCCGTTGCGGTCACGTACTCATGCTCGACGGCACGGACTCTGTCACGGGGGAGAACTTCCATCGATTGATCGGTGGCGGTATCGAGTTCGGTGAGACGGCCGAGGCAGCGCTGCGACGCGAGTTCGCGGAGGAACTCGGCGTCACGTTGGGAAGTGTGGAGTTGCTCGAGGTCGTCGAGAACATCTTCGAGTTCGAGGGGCGACTTGGGCATGAGATTGTCCATGTCTTTGCAGTCGACTCAGCCGAATTCGATGCGTTTCCGCTCGACGTGCAACTCCGAGTCCTCGACGAAGGTAGTCCAGTCCACTGGCTATTGACAGGTGGGTCCGACCTCCCCATCTACCCGGCCGAAGCCGCCCGCATTATCAACGCCCTGGTTCAGTAGTGGAATCCGTTGCCGAAACAAGAGTGGCCGCAAAGGTTGCTCCGCAGCAATTTTCGGTCAATCGGGATTCTTCGGACTGATTTCTGGAAACTGTAGATCTTCGAACATGCTTTCGAATATTGTGGAGAAATGTTCGATGACGGAGTAGGAAGTTCGAGTGCCGCAGCGCAGCTGTTCGGAGCTGAATCCGACTGCGCCCTCATCGATCTCATTGCCGAACTGCATTCGCGCGAGTCGATGCTCGTGGAACGCAAACTCGCTGCCATTGCCGAGTTTTTCGAGCGTTGCAGCGCTGGACACTCCGATGCCGGCGCGTGGTCGTCCACTGCGCACGAACTAGCTGAGGCGGAGCTCGGCGCAGCGTTGACCATGGGCCGTGCCGCGGCGGGAAAGTTGATCGGCCTCGGCTTTTCTCTCAAGACTCGACTCCATCGCACGCGTGCCGCTATGGCACGCGGAGAACTGGATTTGTATCGAGTCGGATTGATCGACTCCGCTACAGCCAACGTCGATGACGATTTGATCGACGAGGTGGAACGGCAGCTCCTCGAGAAGATTTCAGCACCACCGATACATGGCGGTACCGGCTTGACCGGCCGCCGATTGACGGCGGCCATCGACCGTATCGTCGCTGTGGTGGATCCGGAGGGGATGCGGGAGCGTCGACGCCGCGCCCTGGCTGATCGGTTCGTAGGTGTGAGCGCTGCCGAAGACGGTATGGCGCGGATCTTGGGGAGCATTCCGGCGGAGGATGCACGGGCTTTCGACGGTCGCTTGCGGGAGTTGGCGATGTCGGTGTGCCGACACGATTCCCGTAAATACGAGCAGCGACGAGCCGACGCGCTAGGAGCGTTGGTGGTGGGGTCGACGATTCTGCCGTGCGATTGTGGCCGGGGCGACTGCCCACAAGACCGCAGTGGGATTGTCGTGGTGCGTCGGCCGTTAGTTCACGTGGTCATGCTGGAAAGCGCGCTCCTGAGCGGTGACTCACCAGGTGCAGACGAACCCGCTCACCTCGACGGTTATGGCGTGATCAGTGCAGAGCATGCGCGTGACATCGCCGCGGGAGCGCTGCTTCGGAAGGTGAAGGTACCAGCCGATGCGGCGCTCGAGTCTGCCGATGAGGGCGAGCCAGTTCCTTCGCCTGTAGTTCCTCCGCCCGTCATTCCTTCGGCATTGGTGTACCGCCCGGGCGCTGTCCTCGACACGTGGGTGAGGGTGATCTCGGGTAGCTGTCAGTGGTTGCACTGCGATGTCGCGGCATGGAATTCCGATCTCGATCACACTGAACCTTTTGATCATCGTGATCCAGCGCGTGGTGGAAAGACCGTGGTCTCGAACTTAAGTGCCTACTGTCGAAATCATCACCGCCTCAAACATTCCGGTCAGTGGGTGCACACCTCGAATCCGGACCGGAGCGTCACGCTGACGTCGATTACCGGACATTGTTACCGAACTCGGCCGTCAGGTCTGCTGGCAGGAATGCTCGAGCCTGTACTGCCCGAGGGTGGTCGGCGTCGACGTACACGTTTGGAGAACAAGGCGGCCCGCGTGCGGGGTGAACGCCGGCGCCAGCGGATACGGATGCGCCTGCGGGTGAAGAAGAAGGTCCAGAGGAGGACCGTCGATCGAGGAGACGATCCACCGCCGTTCTGAGCAGATGCACCCCGTCGCTCAGTGTTCTCGGATGCCCAGTTTTCGGATGCCCACTTTGGTGGCCGGGGGTGCGTCAGGCATTGTGTGAAGGTCGGTAGACGTCGGTACATGGGAAGATGTGGAGCATCGATGGCGAGGATCGAAGAAATTCTGGAGTTGGAACGCCTCGAGCGTGACATCTTTCGAGGAATCATCGCGGAGACCACCCTGACCCGTACTTTCGGCGGCCAGGTCGCCGGCCAGGCATTGGTGTCAGCAGTACGAACGGTCGATCCGGCCTACTCAGTTCATTCGTTGCACGGATACTTCCTGCGTCCGGGAAATCCGATGGAACCGACCGTCTTTCTGGTGGATCGTGTTCGGGACGGTCGTTCATTTGCGACCCGCCTGGTCACCGGAATTCAAGACGGACAAGCCATTTTCACGATGTCGGCATCCTTCCACGTCCAGGACGAAGGCATCGAGCACCAGGACGAGATGCCGCCCGTCCCTGACCCCGAGACCTTGGCCATCGCCCAGGATTCGGAAGACCCCGAGACCGCGTGGTTGGCTCGCGAGTGGTCCGACTGGGACCTGCGAATGGTGCCGAAGGCAGACATCAACAAGCGGCCGGGTGCTGCCGCGCAGCAGCAAGTCTGGTTCCGTTCCCGCGAGGCGCTCCCGGACGACCCGGTATTCCACGTCTGCACGCTTGCATACATGAGTGACATGACGTTGCTCGGATCTTCCCGCGGCCCCCACATGGATGTCGCCATGCAAAGCGCCTCGCTCGATCACGCCATGTGGTTCCTGCGGCCGTTCCGGGCCGACGAGTGGCTGTTGTACGACCAGACGTCGCCGTCAGCGGGCTTCGGCCGGGCACTGACGCAGGGGCGCATCTTCGACAGCCGAGGAAACATGGTTGCCGCGGTGGTCCAGGAAGGCCTGACCAGGCTCTATCGCCCGAAGTGAGATCAACCGCTGTGAAATCAAACGCGGCGAGAGCGCACCGCAGGCCGGGCCGGATGGTCGTACCTGACCTCGAAATCGACCTCCTCGGACACCGCTGAGCGGTGTTCGAGTAGCGCGTCGACTGTCCACAGATCCGCCTGCGGTGTGTGCCTCCGCATGGCAGCTTCGCTCATGTCCAGACGGACGGTGACGTCGAACTCCAGTCCGCGCCCGAGCAACATCGGACCGGCGATTACGATGACCGCGCGCTCGTGGACAGGGATACGGGTCGAGCGAGCCGAGCGATCAGTGGTTTCGTCCCAGAGTTTCGGCAACAGCGTCCGTTTGGTGCGAGCCGCGGTGATCACTTCACGATCGAGTGCCGGGTAGTCGAACCAGATGGCGCGGTAACTCAGCGCATCCTCGTGGCCGAACTCGTATCGCAGCGAAGCCGGCCGCACGTAGTCGTGCAGTGACACAACGGAACTCGGCCTGCTGTGCGACTGGACTGCCACCCTTACCAGTTCCGCGAGCCGAGACGGTTGCGCACAATCCGGTCCGTCGATCGCTGCTACCACCACCGATGGAAATGATCCGCTCAGCGTTGCGATCTGCTCGGCCAGAGCGAGGGGAGTGGACGGGATGAATGTACTCACGCCCACCATGGTGCCGTGCCCGCTCGCCAAGGCGATATTGTGAACCGTCATCGCGCCTAGTGCTGCGGTCTGTGTATGCGGTCAATGTTTCCGGAGGACTCATGGTTGGTATCGAGGAGATCCTCGCGCTCGAACACCTGGAGAAGGACATCTTCCGCGGTGCGGTCCATCCCACGGCACTTCAGCGGACGTTCGGCGGGCAGGTTGCCGGGCAGTCGTTGGTTTCTGCCGTGAGCACCGTCGACGAGAGCTACCACGTGCATTCGTTGCACGGATACTTTCTGCGCCCGGGCAACCCGAAGATTCCGACGGTCTACCTGGTCGACCGGATTCGCGACGGGCGTTCGTTCTGCACGCGTCGGGTCAATGCAGTCCAGGACGGTAAGACGATCTTCACGATGTCGGCCTCGTTCCACGTCGACGACGACGGTATCGAGCACCAGGATCGGATGCCCTCCGTTCCGGCGCCGGAGGACTTGCCGGATGCGCAGACCGTTCCCAAGTTGGCGGAATCGCAGTTCTACCAGGAGTGGAAGAACTGGGACATCCGAATTGTGCCGGCCGAGCAGAGTGCGTCAGCGCCGGACCTGGCCGCCCAGCAGCGTGTATGGATGCGCTACCGCGAGGCTCTGCCGGATCGTCCGCTGCTGCACATCTGCACCCTCGCGTACCTCAGTGACATGACCCTGCTCGGAACTTCCAAAGTCCCGCACCGGGGTGTGAAGACGCAAACGGCTTCGCTCGATCACGCGATGTGGTTCCTACGGCCCTTCCGGGCCGACGAGTGGTTGCTCTACGACCAGACATCACCGTCGGCAGGTTTGGGTCGCGCGCTCACTCAGGGGCGTATCTACGATCGCGATGGCAACATGGTGGCAGCGGTGGTTCAGGAGGGTTTGACGCGGCTGGAACGCGAACCCGACAACCGTGAGAACAAGACAGGAACTGTGTGATGACGCGTCCGTTGATCGGTGTACTCGCCCTCCAGGGTGATGTTCGCGAACACCTTGCCGCACTCGATGATTCGGGAGCGGACGCAGTCGGTATCCGGCGCCCGGAGGAGCTCGACAAGGTCGACGGCATCGTGATCCCGGGTGGCGAATCCACCACTATGAGCCGGCTTCTGCAGGTTTTCGAGCTGCTGGAACCGCTTCGTGATCGACTCCGCGGCGGGCTGCCGGCTTACGGATCGTGTGCAGGCATGATTCTGCTCGCCAGCGAGGTACTCGACACCCGGCCGGACGCCGAGCATCTCGGCGCCATCGATATGACGGTGCGCCGCAACGCTTTCGGTCGTCAGGTCGATTCCTTCGAGTCCGACCTGGAGTTCGAGGGAATCATCGGTGATCCCATCCGCGCAGTCTTCATCCGCGCACCGTGGGTCGAGCGGGTCGGTCCGGGTGTGGAGGTGCTCGCGCAAGTTCCCGCCGCGGCGGGGGAGGCCGCGGGTCGCATCGTCGCTGTCCGGCAGGGCTCGGTGATCGCCACTTCGTTCCATCCCGAGGTCACCGGGGACCGTCGAGTCCACGAGATGTTCGTCGATCTCGTGCGCGGCTAGGGCGCTCGTTCACTTCGGCTGAACTACAGCTCCAGTTCGCGGGCAAGGATCGCCGCCTGGACGCGTGAGGTGAGGTGCAGCTTCGACAGAACTCGCGACACATGCGACTTCACCGTCGGAGCACCGACACCGAGTTCACGCGACAGTTCGGCGTTGGACAGACCCATACCCAGTAGAACGAGCACTTCGCGCTCGCGATCGGTGAGCTCGCTCAGTCCGAGCGGTTCGGCGGGTTTGGGAGTGCGCTTAACGAACGCGCCGATCAGTGCGCGTGCGGCTCGGGGAGCGAGCACGGCATCGCCGGCCGCGACATTGCGGACGGCGCTGATCAGCTCGTCCGCTGTCGCGGTCTTGAGGAGGAAGCCCGCTGCGCCGGCGCGCAGAGCTGCGAAGACATATTCGTCGAGGTCGAAGGTGGTCAACACCAGAACGCGGCTGCGGGTCGTACCGATGATCTGACGTGTCGCTTCGATGCCGTCGGTGCCCGGCATCCGGATGTCCATCAGCACGACGTCGGGTTGATGTGTGCGAGTGACGGTGATCGCCGACGCTCCGTCTCCCGCTTCCGCAACGACATCGATGTCGTCGTGCTGCCGCAGGATCATCGACAGGCCGGAGCGGATCGCGGCGTGGTCGTCGACCAGGGCGACGGTGATCACCGATCCGTTCCGTTCGGTGTGTGGACCGGTAGCTGAGCGCATACCGTCCATTCTCCGTCGACCGGAAGTGCGTCGAGTGAACCGCCCAGCAGCTCAGCACGATGACGCATGTTTGCAAGCCCGCGCGTTCGTGCCCGCGGACTGGCTATGTCGGGACCGACGGGGTTTCGGATCTCGACCTGTAATGCATTGTGCTGGAGAGAGATCGACATCGAGATCGGCGCGCCGGGGGCATGCTTGAGCGCGTTGGTCAACGCCTCTTGAGCGATCCGGTACGCCGTGTGATCGACGACGCTCGGCAGCTCGGCGGCATCGACGTCGATCGCTACTTCCACTGTGCTGCCGGCGGCCCGAGCTGCGTCCAGGACGACGGGCAACTCGGTCAGCCTCGGGGGAGAGGAACGCGGGTCAGGCGTCTCGCCGTCCCCCGCGTGGAGCAGTTCGATCATCGACCGCATCTCGGAAAGGCCCGCGAGACTGCTCGATCTGATCGCCCCGATCATCTCCCGCAATCCAGTTTGTCGTTCATC
Organism: Rhodococcus sp. GB-02; assembly: GCF_053470465.1. NCBI lineage: Bacteria > Bacillati > Actinomycetota > Actinomycetes > Mycobacteriales > Nocardiaceae > Rhodococcus > Rhodococcus sp. GB-02. The sequence continues at coordinate 435,009 of NZ_JBPUKE010000003.1, read as the reverse complement.
GTATGGTTCACCCTGCTCTGCGGAGAGAGCTGTGGTGGAGAGTGCAGCTTCGGAGTGGATTGCGATGGCAGAGAGGTGGCTTGCGATCACGTCATGCAGATCCCGCGCCATGGTTGCCCGTTCGTGAGCGACCGCGGCCTCGCGATCCAGAGTGGCGAGTGCTTCGTGGACTCTGGAACGCTCGCGTTCGGCCTCGGTCAATTCGACTTGTCGACGGATGACCAGTGCCCACCACACCGGCGTACCGAAGAACAGAGCGGTCACGACGCCCGCCCCAGCCGCAGCGCGGACGTCCCTGGTGGACAGGTAAACGAGTGCGGTGAGCGCGGCAACCGTCACCGCGGTCAGAGAACACACCACTCGGCCCAGCCGCGCCGTTCCGTACAGAACTGCGGCGTAGGTGAGATCCGAGAGGGCAACCCACATCGGCAGCGAGGGGCCAAGGGCGGCGTCGACCACGACGATGACGGCCCCCGCCGCCAAGGCCGTTGCCGGACGCACCCGCCGAAACGAGTCGATCGCACACAGCAGAGCCAGCATCCCGATCCGAACCCCGACGGGAACGTCGGCGACACCTCCGACATCGGTCCACATCTGGTACAGGCCGACCAGGTAGAGGAGTACCCCGATCGCGAACAGGCCGAAGGCGATGAGCGGATCGTTCCACTTGCCGACACTCCGACTTCTGGTCACCACAGACTTATCAGAGCACATCGGGGCGCCTGACTTGTCATACCAAATGATGAGGTCGGCGTTGTTCCGATGACTGATGTGCGGATTCGATAGAGAAGACAGGCTCGACGTATGAAGATTCGTTTCGAGTTGATGATCGGCATTCTCTTGGTCGTCGGTGGCGGCTGTCTGTGGCTGTTCGCGCGTGACGCCGAGTTCTTCTGGTTTCGCGGCGGGCCACTCGGCGTGATCCTGGCGATCATCGGTGCTTTCGACATCGTGAATGCAGTCCGAACGAGGGAGGCAGCGATACCCGAGCGCCGAAACGACTGACGTGGAACTCGTCCTGCTCACGACCCTGGGCGGGCTCGCCCTGCTGGACAGCACGAGCATCGGAACATTGGTCGTCCCGGTCTGGATGTTGTTGATGCCGGGACGACCGCAGGTTCGCAGGCTGCTGACGTATCTGGTGGTCATCACGACGTTCTATTTTGTTGTTGGGGTGGCAGTCTGGACGACGGCACGGGCAGGTATGCCTGTCGTCGCCCCGCTGCTCGAAACCCCCGCCGCCCGCGTTACGCAGTTGATACTCGGTATCGTTTTGTTCGCGTGGAGCTTTCGATTCGATTCCGAGAAGAGGCGCACATCCGGTCAGGCCGATCGAACTCATGTTTGGCGAGAGCGGGTGCTCGGCTCGGCCAGTTCCGCGAGAAGTGTCGTACTTCTGGCAATTGCTGCCGGGACCGCCGAGTTGGTGACGATGCTGCCCTACTTGGCGGCGATCGCGATGATCACCGCTGCTGGGCTGTCCGCAGTCACGTCTGCGTCGATACTTGCCGGTTACTGCCTGATCATGGCCGCGCCGGCAGTGCTTCTGTTGTGCGGGAGGATCGTGGCCGGCAACCGCCTCGACAAGCCGCTGCGCGGGGTGGACTCGTTCATCTCTCGCCACGGCGACAGCGCGATGGGTTGGGTGTTCGGCATTGCCGGCTTCTACCTCGCCGGCAATGCCGCTGCCGTGTTGTTCGTGAATTGACGTTGTTCGTGAATCAACCAGCCTGAACCAACGAATTGATCAGCTTCACACCGTCTTCCGGGTGATCGACGGTCACGGCGAACAGTCGTCCGTTCTCGAGAGTGACCACGATCGCCTCACCCGAGCGGAGAGTGACGGCCGTTCCGCGCGGTGTGATCCGGTAACCCCATCCACCCCATTCGGCCGGACGTATCGAATCGACCGATGCGGACTTCACCTTCGAGATGGGGATTTTCTTCCATCGAACGCCCCAGGAACTGATGCCGAGACCGTGACGGTCGACGCGCACGGTGACCGAGGCGAATGCTGTGACGGCGAGGGTGGACACACCCAGGATCACGGCAACCCACCAATCCGAGTACGCGGCAGTCGCGATCACGAGAACTACGAGGCCGGCGGTAGCGATCCACGGCCAGATGCTGCGGACCTGCCCGACCCACACTGCACGTTCGGAGGCCGTGAGCGGAGTATCGAGCGTCGGGGTCGGCAGTGCCGACTCCGGGCCGTTTCGTTGCTGGTCAGGCAGCGCGTATGCCAGAACTCCTACGAGTACCGCAGCGATCGGCGCAAGAATCCACCAGCCGATACGTGCGTCTTCCGGCGTTCCGGCGTCGATCGTCAGGGCGACGCTCAGGATCCAGATCGTCGCCAGCGTCGCACTCGAGATCGAGGTGACGGCGAGAAACAGGGGCGCGTTGGCGCTCGAACGGGCCGCGACAACACACGCGAAAACGCCTGCCACCAGTGAAAGCGCCAGCGCGATGGCGAAGAATGTCGTCGTGGTGCTGAACCCGTCCGGGTTCGATCCGGACCAATGGCTCGCGACGGTCTCGGGTAGCTGGTCGCCCCACGCGAAGCGCGCGAGAACCAGGATCAGGGTCGGGATCAGAGTCAGCGAAGCCGCTGTCCAGAGTCGGATCTTGCTGGTCGTCATTGTGTGCTGGTCTCCTTGATGAGGTCGAGCATGTGCGCGGTGTCGAGTCCCAGATTTCGGGCCTGCCGAACGAACTCGCGTGCAGATTCGTTGAGAGCCGTTCTTCCCGAGTCGAATTCGGCGCGAATGACGGCGCCTCGTCCGCGTCGGAGGTCGATCAGGCCTTCGTCGCGGAGTGTTGCGTACGCACGAAGGACCGTATGGAGATTGACGTCGATCGACTCGGCGAGAGCGCGAGCGGACGGCAGTCGATCGCCCGGGCCGATTTCGCCGCGGATGACCGAGCCACGAACCCCGGCGGCAATCTGTTCCGCGAGTGGAGTTGTGGAGGCGTGATCTATTCGGACCAACATGTTTGCATTCTATGCGAACAATGCGGTGTTTGGTCAATTCGTGTCGGGGGATGCAGCGAGTTGTGACGTGGGACGGGTAACATCGGCAGAGCTGAAAGACGCGCATTCGGCGTGCGCAACGCAGCAGGAAAGGGGCTTGAATCGCATGAGCGGCCACTCAAAATGGGCCACCACCAAGCACAAGAAGGCTGTGATCGACGCACGTCGTGGCAAATCCTTCGCGAAGCTGATCAAGAACATCGAGGTGGCGGCACGAACCGGCGGTGGCGATCCCACGGGCAACCCCACCTTGTTCGACGCCATCCAGAAGGCGAAGAAGACGTCAGTTCCCAACGACAACATCGAGCGTGCGCGCAAGCGCGGCGCCGGTGAAGAAGCGGGCGGCGCAGACTGGCAGACCATCATGTACGAGGGCTACGGACCCAACGGCGTCGCCGTTCTGATCGAGTGCCTCACCGACAACCGTAACCGCGCAGCCGGTGAAGTTCGCACCGCGATGACCCGCAACGGTGGCAACCTCGCTGACCCGGGTTCGGTCTCCTACCTGTTCGCTCGCAAGGGCGTCGTCACACTGGAGAAGAACGGCCAGTCGGAGGACGACGTCCTGATGGCTGTGCTCGACGCCGGTGCCGAAGAGGTCACCGATCTCGGTGAAACCTTCGAAATCGTCAGTGAGCCACAGGATCTGGTTGCCGTACGTTCGGCACTCCAGGAAGCCGGCATCGACTACGACTCCGCCGAAGCCGATTTCCGCGCTTCCGTCGAGGTTCCCTTGGATGTCGACGGCGCACGCAAGATCTTCAAGCTCGTCGACGCGCTCGAAGATTCTGACGACGTGCAGAACGTCTACACCAACATCGATCTGTCCGACGAGGTTCTCGCGGCTCTCGAAGACTGATTGCTTTTCAACTCAACCCGGCCCTGACGTCCGCGTCTCGGCCGGTTGCGTGTTGATGCGGGGTAGTAGGCCCGCGCACCGCTAAGCTATCGAACAGCTGTTCGGTATGGAGAGGTGTGACAAAGTGCGCGTGCTCGGAGTGGACCCAGGCTTGACTCGCTGCGGGTTGGGTGTGGTCGACGGGAGCAACGGCAGGAAAGTGCGCCCGATTGCTGTCGACGTGGTGCGGACCCCGCCCGAGATGGACCTCGGGTCTCGGCTACTGCGGATCTCCGATGCGGCTGAACTGTGGATCGAGCAGTACAAGCCGGAGGTCGTCGCGATCGAGCGCGTATTCGCGCAGCACAACGTCAGTACGGCGATGGGGACGGCGCAAGCAGGCGGAGTTGTCGCGCTCGCTGCCGCCAGACGCGGCATCCCGGTGTGTTTCCACACGCCCAGCGAGGTGAAGGCCGCCGTTACCGGCAGCGGTAACGCAGACAAGGCGCAGGTCACCGCGATGGTGACGCGAATCCTGAACTTGAAGACGGCGCCGAAACCGGCTGACGCCGCTGACGCTCTGGCGCTCGCGATCTGTCACTGCTGGCGAGCACCGATGATCGAGCGAATGGCCCGCGCCGAGGCGATGGCCGCCGAACAAATGCGTAAGTATCAGGCAAAATTGGCCGACATGAAGAAGGCAGGTTCACGATGATCGCGTCGGTACGCGGCGAGGTACTCGATATTGCGCTCGACCACGCGGTCATCGAAGCGTCAGGTGTCGGCTATCGGGTCAATGCCACCCCCGTGACGCTCGGTGCGCTCCATCGCGGAAGTGAAGCGCGCCTGTTCACGACGATGATCGTTCGCGAAGATTCGATGACGCTGTACGGCTTTTCCGATACAGAGTCGAAGGACCTGTTCAGCCTCCTGCAGACGGTTTCCGGAGTCGGACCGCGCCTGGCGATGGCAACTCTCGCAGTTCTCGAACCCGACGCACTACGGCGTGCACTGTCGGAAGGCAACCTGACGGCGTTGACGAGGGTCCCCGGCATCGGCAAACGTGGTGCTGAGCGCATGGTCGTCGAATTGCGCGACAAAGTGGACGCCGTCGCTACGACGGCCGGCGCGGCTTCCGGTGTCGTCGTCGGCAGTTCGATCCGTGATCAGATCGTCGAAGCTCTCGAAGGATTGGGTTTCCCGATCAAGCAGGCCGAGCAGGCCACGGATTCGGTTCTGGCGGAATCGCCCGAGGCCACTACATCGGTAGCACTGCGTTCTGCTCTGTCGCTGCTCGGTAAGACTCGATGAACTTCGATCCGATCGACGATTTCGACGACGAATCGCAGGTCTCTGCCGAATTGGTGGCAGGAGACGGCGACGTCGAAGCGAGTTTGCGCCCCAAGAGTCTCGACGACTTCATCGGTCAACCCCGAGTCCGCGAGCAATTGCAGCTCGTGCTCACCGGCGCAAAACTTCGTGGCAGCACGCCTGACCACATCCTGATGTCCGGTCCGCCCGGACTCGGTAAGACGTCGATGGCGATGATCATCGCGGGGGAGTTGGGCTCCTCCCTGCGGCTGACGTCCGGGCCGGCGCTCGAACGCGCCGGGGACTTGGCGGCGATGCTGAGCAATCTCGTCGAGGGCGACGTGTTGTTCATCGACGAGATTCACCGAATCGCTCGTCCGGCCGAGGAGATGTTGTACCTCGCGATGGAGGACTTCCGCGTCGACGTCGTCGTCGGTAAGGGGCCCGGCGCCACGTCGATTCCTCTGGAGGTCGCACCATTCACGCTGGTCGGTGCGACAACCCGATCCGGTGCCCTTACCGGTCCGTTGCGTGACCGCTTCGGGTTCACCGCGCACATGGATTTCTACGAACCCGAAGAGTTGCAACAGATTCTGATGCGCTCGGCGGGAATTCTGGGAGTCAATCTCGAAGTTGACGCCGGCGCCGAAATCGCGAGACGCTCGCGGGGGACGCCGCGTATCGCGAACCGATTGCTGCGACGGGTTCGCGACTTCGCGGAGGTTCGTGCCGACGGAATCGTCACCATGGACGTCGCTCAGGCCGCCTTGGCTGTCTACGACGTGGACCAGTTGGGCTTGGACCGACTCGACCGATCCGTTCTGAGTGCGTTGGTGCGGTCGTTCGGCGGCGGGCCCGTCGGCGTGTCGACGCTGGCTGTGGCCGTGGGCGAGGAACCGTCGACGGTGGAAGAAGTGTGTGAGCCGTTCCTGGTCCGTGCCGGGATGATCGCCCGGACGCCGCGAGGACGTGTGGCTACCGCCGCTGCCTGGACTCAACTCGGAATGACACCGCCGCCGGATGCCGCCGCGGGCGGTATCGAGGTTCGTGTCAACGAACCGCAGGCCATGTTGTTCGATCCGAACAGAGAGTGAATTTCGACTGGAAAGGCCTACTTGAACGGCCGATCTGTCAGGAATCCTCAGCAACTAATGGCACACTGGTGTATTGCGTAGGTCCATCCGGGACCATCGCGGCGTAAAACGTGCAACACAACCGAGGTTGATCAACACATGTCGAGTTTGCTTTTCCCACTCTTGATCCTCGCACTGCTGGTGCCCATGTTCCTGGGCATGCGCAAGCAGAAGAAGGCTTTGGCTGCCACTTCCGAGATGCAGGACTCGCTGCAGGTCGGCGATCGGGTGCAGACCACAGCCGGGCTCTACGCCACGATCGCTTCTCTAGGCGACGACACCGTGGACCTCGAGATCGCCGACGGTGTCATCACCACCTGGTCTCGTCTGGTCATCCGTGAGCGCGTCGTCGAGACGACCGAGACCGACGAGTACGACGACGACTCGATTTCCGAGATCGAAGAGTCTGCTACCGACACCGAAATCCGGCTCACCAAGGAGTCCTGACTTCGTCGACCTGGTACGTGTTCTAGAGTTGTGAACTCGGACACACGTCCAGATCGGTTTGTCCGTTCTTTCACCAGCAGCTCAGTTCACCCCGTTGATCAATCGTTGCAGTTCGAACGCCGCAGCTCGGGTGGTCGTCGACCACCCGAGCCGTGCACTTACTGAAGCTCTGCACCTACTGAGGAGACTTAAAGATCGTGGCACCTTCCACCGGAACGGTGCATCCGGTCCGCTACCTGGCCCTTTTCGGGGTCTTGGTGGTGGCACTGTATGCCCTGGTGTTCTTCACTGGAGACAAGTCGGCCACGCCGAAACTCGGCATCGACCTGCAGGGTGGAACGCGGGTCACGTTGACCGCTCGTACCCCGGACGGCAGTGCTCCGAGTCAGGACAGTCTCAAGCAGGCGCAGGAGATCATCGAGACCCGCGTCAATGGTCTCGGCGTTTCCGGCTCCGAGGTCGTCATCGACGGTGACAACCTCGTCATCACGGTTCCCGGCGACGACAGCGCACAGGCTCGCTCGCTCGGTCAGACCGCCCGCCTCTACATCCGGCCGGTGACCGGTTCGATCGATGTCGCCACCCGTGACGCGAGTCGGACAGCTACCCCTGAGGCGCCGGCGGCCGAAACTCCGGCCACTGATGCTCCGGCCCCCGAGGCACCCGCCGACGGGACCCAGACTCCGCAGAATCGTCCGTTCCTGGCTCAGGACCCGACCACTTCGGAAACAACTCCGGCGCCGGAGACGACAACGCCGGCTCCCAGCGGGGACGCATCGAGTGACGGCACCGACGAAGGCGACGCAGCAGCAGCGGAAATCGCCGCAGCGCGCGCCCTCCGACAGAGCACCGATCCGACCGTGCAGCAGCAAGCAGTGGCGAACCTCGACTGCTCCGTCGCAGATCCGCTTCGTGGAAACGACGACCCCACGCTGCCGCTGGTCGCGTGCTCGCAAGACGGACTGAACATCTATCTCCTCGGTCCCTCGATCATCGACGGCCAGGAGATCGCCGACGCCTCGTCGGTCTTCAACTCACAGCAGTCGCGTCACGAGATCAGCCTCTCGTTCAAGACGACGGGCAGCAACACCTGGGCCGCGTTCACCTCAGCCAACATTGGCAAGCAGGCAGCGTTCACGCTCGACTCGAAGGTCGTCAGCGCTCCCACGATTCAAGGCGCAACGCCCGCGGGCAGCGCCACCTCGATCACCGGCAGCTTCACCGCTGACAGTGCCAAGGAATTGGCCAACACGCTCAAGTACGGTTCGCTTCCGCTGTCGTTCGCGGCCTCGGAAGCCGAGACGGTCTCGGCCACGCTCGGCCTGGCGTCACTGCAGGCGGCACTGATCGCCGGCGCGGTGGGTCTTGTGCTCGTTCTGCTGTACTGCCTGGTCTACTACCGCATGCTCGGCGTCCTGACTGCGTTGTCGCTGATTCTCTCGGGAGTCATGGTTTACGCAATCATGGTTCTGCTCGGTAGATACATCGGCTTCACACTCGACTTGGCCGGTATGGCAGGTCTGATCATCGGTATCGGTATGACCGCCGACTCGTTCGTCGTGTTCTTCGAACGCATCAAGGACGAAATGCGTGAGGGCCGTAGCTTCCGCTCGGCGGTGCCACGCGGTTGGGCGCGAGCGCGTCGGACCATTCTTTCCGGCAACGCGGTCAGCTTCATCGCCGCTGCAGTTCTGTACGTGCTGGCGGTCGGCCAGGTGCGAGGCTTCGCCTTCACCTTGGGCCTGACCACCATCCTCGACGTGATTGTCGTGTTCCTCGTGACGTGGCCACTGGTCAGCATGGCGTCCCGTTCGGCGTTCTGGTCCAAGCCCAGGGTCAACGGTCTCGGCGCAGTGCAAGAGGTTGCCCGCGAACGTAAGGTTGCCGCCGCTGCGTCGGCTAAGGAGACACGAGCATGAGCGAGTCCAACAACTCCCCGGTGGGGCCTTCCAACAATTCCTCGGCCGAGACCGCAGACGCCGCCCGCTCGGAGATCACCGACTCAGGCGTCGATCAAGGCGCGATGCCCAAGCACAGCTGGCTCTCACGGCTGTACACCGGAACGGGTGCGTTCGAGGTCGTCGGCAAGCGTCGCTTCTACTACGGACTGACCGGCGCTCTGGTCGCGATCGCGCTGCTGAGCATCATCCTGCGCGGGTTCACCTTCGGTATCGATTTCGAGGGTGGATCGCGCATTCAGTTCCCGGCCGAGGGTGGAGTCGAGACGTCGGCGGTCGAAACCGTCTACTCAGACACGCTCGGATTCGAGCCGGTAACCGTGCAGACGGTCGGCTCGGGCGCCAGTGCTACCGTGCAGATTCGGTCGGAGACGCTGAACGCGACGCAGATCAACGAACTGCAGTCGGCCCTCTTCGACGAGTTCCAGCCCAAGGACAAGGACGGGAACCCGTCGGCGCAAGCCATCAGTTTCGCGGACGTGAGTGAAACCTGGGGCGGTCAGATCACCAAGAAGGCGCTGATCGCGCTGATCGTGTTCCTGGTGATCGTGAGTATCTACATCGCAGTCCGCTTCGAGAGAGACATGGCGGTAGCCGCGATCGTCGCGTTGTTCTTCGACATCATCGTCACCGCCGGCGTCTACTCGCTCGTCGGTTTCGAGGTGTCGCCCGCGACGGTGATCGGTTTGCTCACCATTCTCGGCTTCTCGCTGTACGACACGGTGGTCGTGTTCGACAAGGTCGAAGAGAACACCCGCGGTGTTCTGCACCTGACGCGCCGGACGTACGGCGAGCAGGCCAACCTCGCGGTGAATCAGACCTTGATGCGTTCGATCAACACGACCGTCATCAGTGTGCTTCCCGTGATCGCACTGATGGTGGTCGCGGTCTGGATGCTCGGCGTCGGCACACTCAAGGACCTTGCGCTCGTTCAGCTCGTTGGAATCATCGTGGGTGCGTACTCCTCGATCTTCTTCGCGACGCCGCTCCTGGTTTCGATGAAGGAACGCTGGGGACCCGTCGCCGCGCACACTCGTAAGGTGCTCGCCCGCCGGGCTACGCTGGCCGAGAAGGGTACGCAGGCGGTTGCCGTCGGCGCACCAGTTGCACGCCGTGCGCCGGTTGCTCCGCAGCCGGGTGCGCGGCCGACCGGAAAGCGAAACAAGAAGGGGCACTGAACATGCTCCCAAGAACACGCACACTGGTTCGATCGATGACGTTCGTTGCAGCCACCGCGGTGGCTGCGGGTTCGTTGGCGGCCTGCTCGGAAAGCGCCGAGCAGGTTCCGTCCATCGGATACGCCATCGACAACTCCATCACCACGTACAACGCCAACACGACAGCTGGGTCGGTGTCCGGAGCGATGGCCGCGTTCGGCCGGGTGCTTCCCGGTTTCACGTTCACCGGTCCGGCGGGGGCGCCCGTGTCGGACACCGACATCGGAACGGCGTCGGAGTTGCCCGGTGACGTGCTCACCGTCTCGTACAAGCTCAACCCGGCTTCCGTGTACTCCGACGGGATTCCGATGTCCTGTGACGATCTCGTCCTCACATGGGCGGCGTCGAGTGGCACGTTCACCAAAGATGTCGACGGTTCCGTGAAGCCCATGTTCGACACGGCGAACAATCTCGGTTACGCGGACATCGACCGGATCGACTGCCAGAGCGGGTCGAAGGATGCGACGGTGTTCTTCAAACCCGGGCGATCGTTCACCGATTGGCGGTCGTTGTTCGGTGCGACTGCGTTGATGCCTTCACACATCGTGACGCAGCGCACGGGTGTCAGCGACGTGGTGAGCGCGGTGAATGCCGGTGACACCGAAGCATTGTCGAAGATCGCGGACTTCTGGAACACCGGGTGGAACCTGACTCCAGGTCAGGTGGACACTTCGGTACTGCCTTCCGCCGGACCGTATCGAATCGACTCGTACAGTGCCGACGACGGTCTGGTGCTGGTCGCGAACGAGCGGTGGTGGGGTAACCTGCCGGCCACCGATCGCATCGTCGTTTGGCCACGTGGTGTGAATCTGAACGAGGATCTCGACAAGAGCTCGATCGAGGTCGTCGACGTCGCCTCCGGGTCTGCCGGCGAGCTCGGTACTCCGTCCGGTTTCGACGTCCAACAGATTCCGTCGCGGTCGATCGAGCAGTTCGTTCTCGCGACGTCGGGTTCTCTGGGCGACGAAGCCGCGCGGCGAGCGTTCGCGCATTGTGTTCCGCGGACAGCGTTGTTCGAGAAGTTCGGTCAGACGGAGAACGCGCCGCAGGCCGGTCTGGGCTCCGGCGTGGTCGATTCGCGATTGATGGCGCCGGATTCACTGGTCTACAGCGACGCCGCTGCGGTTGACGGTGATCGGTACGCCAATTCCGACGTCGAGGCTGCGAAGACCTCGTTGTCGGAAGCTGACCTCGAACAGTTGACCGTCCGAGTCGGCTACCTGGCGCCGGACCCGGTGCGGGCGCAGATCGTCTCCGAAGCAAAAGCAGCGTGCGCTCCGGCGGGAATCACGATCGAGGACGCGAGCAGCGACAGCTTCGATCCTACGAGTCTGCAGTCCGGGGGCGTCGACGCTGTGCTTTCCGGCGTGGCCGGCAAAGTCGGGGCGGGCGGAACAGCGAGCATGATCGACGCGCGCGGAGCGTTGCGATCGGGCAACGGTGCAAACCTCGGCAATTACGGAAACGCGAGGATCGATCAGATCATCGATCAGCTGAACGTGGATGCGAGCACGAGTGCGCAATTGGGACTCTCGGTGGAGGCGGAGAACATCCTCTGGACTCAGGTGCCTACGATTCCACTGTTCAATCAACTACGAACTGTCGCTGTAGCTCCAGGCATGTCGGCAGTCTTGGTCAATCCGACTCGGGCCGCTACCGGCTGGAACATGGACAGATGGGTACTACGCAGATGACCGTCTCGAATGGCGTTGCCTTGCACACGCCTGAAGAATTGATCGCAATCCACCGGGCCGCCGGAGACGCTGTTGTTCGGCTGACCCGCTGGGCAGACAACTTCCCTGGCCCTGGAGTGCGGTTCGCCGATCTGACTCCGGTGTTCGCCGACGCAGAGGGGTTCGGCGCCGTGCTCGACGCCCTTGTCGCCTGTGCCCCGGACGCCGACACGATCGCAGCCGTCGATGCCCGCGGATTCCTGCTCGGTGCCGGCGCAGCAGCGAAGATGGGCGCTGGGGTGGTGGCCGTGCGTAAGGTCGGCAAACTGCCGCCGCCGGTGCTCTCTCGCTCGTACAGCCTCGAGTACGGATCGTCGACTCTCGAGATCCCGGCGAACGGCTTCGATCTCGCCGGGCGGAATGTTCTCGTGATCGACGACGTTCTGGCTACCGGAGGGACACTCGAGGCGGCTGTACAGTTGGTTGAGTTGGGTGGAGCGAACGTCGTCGGCGTCGCAGTGGTGCTCGAGATCGAGGAATTGCGCGGTCGAGATCGCTTCTTGAAGTACCCACTGACATCCCTGGTGAAGGTCTGAGTATTAAAGTTGTCTCCTGGGGGTCGAGTTAGACCTCCAGGGCAATTACCCGATGCAGGGCGGTTGCCTCATCCAACTCGGTGGTAGGAGGTGGCGACATGACGTCGAATCTTGATCGATCACAGAACTCGGGTGCAGTGTCGCAGGAGACGGATGCAGTTCCGTCTCCGGAGACGACACCATCGAAGTCCGCGGTGCCCGACGATTCGGGATCTGCGCAAACTACCGGCAATCGGGGTGGGCAGAACCTGGCCGTGCCCGCCTCCGCCTCCCGTAGGGTGCGTGCTCGGCTTGCTCGGCGCATCACCGGTCAGCGCAATGCCACCATCCGCCCGGTGCTCGAGCCGTTGGTCAGCCTTCACCGTGAGCTGTATCCGAAGGCCGACCTCGCGCTGCTCCAGCGTGCGTACGACGTCGCCGAGGACAGACATTCGAGCCAGCGGCGCAAGTCCGGCGATCCGTACATCACGCATCCGTTGGCCGTCGCAAGCATTCTGGCCGAGTTGGGTATGGACACCACCACCCTCGTCGCAGCCCTTCTACACGACACCGTCGAGGACACCGGTTACTCCCTCGAGGAGTTGACCAAGGACTTCGGTGACGAGGTCGCTCACCTCGTCGACGGCGTCACCAAACTCGACAAGGTCGTTCTGGGCACCGCAGCCGAGGGCGAAACCATCCGCAAGATGATCATCGCGATGGCGCGGGATCCGCGCGTGCTCGTGATCAAGGTTGCGGATCGTCTGCACAACATGCGCACGATGCGATTCCTGCCGCCCGAAAAGCAGGCGCGCAAGGCACGGGAGACTCTCGAAGTCATTGCGCCACTTGCGCATCGACTCGGTATGGCTACCGTCAAATGGGAACTCGAAGACCTCTCGTTCGCGATCCTTCACCCGAAGAAGTACGACGAGATCGTTCGACTTGTCGCAGATCGCGCGCCGTCTCGTGACACCTATCTGGCCAAGGTTCGGGCCGAGATCAACTCGACGCTGTCCGCCTCACGGATCAACGCCATCGTCGAGGGCCGGCCCAAGCACTACTGGTCGATCTATCAGAAGATGATCGTCAAAGGCCGCGACTTCGACGACATCCATGATCTGGTCGGCGTCCGCATTCTGTGCGAAGAAGTGCGTGACTGTTACGCCGCGGTCGGCGTTGTCCACTCGCTGTGGCAGCCGATGGCCGGTCGCTTCAAGGACTACATTGCACAGCCGCGCTATGGCGTCTACCAGTCGCTGCACACCACCGTCGTGGGACCGGAAGGCAAGCCCTTGGAGGTCCAGATCCGGACCCAGGACATGCACCGGACCGCGGAGTTCGGTATTGCCGCGCACTGGCGGTACAAGGAGACCAAGGGCAAGCACGCGGGTGACATCGCCGAGGTCGACGACATGGCGTGGATGCGTCAGCTACTCGATTGGCAACGTGAAGCGGCCGATCCGGGGGAGTTCCTCGAATCGCTGCGTTACGACCTCGCGGTCAAGGAGATCTTCGTCTTCACACCGAAGGGTGACGTCATCACGTTGCCTGCCGGATCGACTCCGGTCGATTTTGCATATGCTGTGCACACCGAGGTCGGGCACCGATGCATCGGTGCCAGGGTCAACGGCCGATTGGTCGCGCTGGAGCGAACTCTCGAGAACGGCGAAGTGGTGGAGGTCTTCACGTCGAAGGCCGCAACCGCCGGGCCGAGTCGCGATTGGCAGACGTTTGTCGTCTCCCCGCGCGCCAAGGCGAAGATCCGACAGTGGTTCGCGAAGGAACGGCGCGAGGAGGCGCTCGAGTCCGGTAAGGACCAGATCGCAAAGGAGGTCCGCCGTGTGGGACTTCCGTTGCAGCGCTTGATGAATGCCGAATCGATGAGCACCATCGCGCACGAACTTCGTTATCCCGACGTCTCCGCGTTGTACACGGCTGTAGGCGAGAGTCAGGTGTCGGCGCACCACGTCGTGCAGCGCCTGGTTGCTCATCTGGGCGGCGTCGGCGCCGTCGAGGAGGAACTGGCCGAGCGTTCGACGCCGTCGACCATGCCGGTGCGCACCCGCAGCACGGGTGACTCCGGAATCCTGGTTCCCGGGGCTCCCGGCACGGTGGCAAAACTTGCGAAGTGTTGCACGCCGGTTCCGGGCGATTCGATTCTGGGCTTCGTCACGCGCGGCGGAGCAGTCAGTGTGCACCGTACCGACTGCACCAACGCCAACTCGCTCCACGATCAGTCGGAGCGAATCATCGACGTCGAATGGGCACCGTCAGCGACGTCGGTGTTCCTGGTCGCGATCCAGATCGAGGCGCTCGATCGTCATCGGTTGCTTTCCGACGTCACCAAGGCGTTGGCCGACGAGAAGGTGAACATCCTGTCCGCCTCGGTCACCACGTCCGGCGACCGAGTGGCGATCAGCAAGTTCACCTTCGAGATGGGTGACCCGAAGCACCTGGGTCATGTGCTCAACGTGGTTCGTAACGTGGAAGGTGTCTACGACGTCTACCGGGTGACTTCTGCCTCGTAAACTGCTGTGCGCCTTTATTAACCGCGGGCGGTTAATAAAGGCGCACAGGGTCAGGCGACTACTGCAGTCTCGATGGTGATCGGCGTGTTGGGTGCACCGCCGCCGGTTGCTCCCATGCCACCGTCGTCGCCGTCGGCCGCGATCTTCTCGATTGTCGCCAGGCCGGCGTCGTCGATGGTGCCGAAAACCGTGTAGTCAGGCGGCAGCATCGAATCCTCGTAGACGAGGAAGAACTGGCTGCCGTTGCTGTCAGGTACGGACGAATGAGCCATCGCCAGAGTGCCACGGGGGTAGACGACCGGCAGCGACAGCGCCGGGTCGTTCCCAGCGTATGTGGTCGTGGGGTACTCGTTTGCAAACTGGTACCCCGGTCCACCGGTGCCCTTGCCTGACGGATCGCCGCACTGCAGGATCTGCAGACCCGGCATCGTCGAGAGTCGATGGCACGGGGTGTCGTCGAAGAATTTCTGCTCGGTCAAACTCACGATGCTGTTGACCGTGCAGGGGGCTTCTGCCCGGTTCAGCTCCATCCCGATCGGGCCGGCCGTAGTCGTGAGCGCGACGTTGACGGTTCCCTCGGTGGACACACCCGTGGAGTTCGGCGGGTTGACGGTTTTTGCTGCACCCGCCGCGCTCGGGTACGAGCAGTCGACGGTTGCAGCGGCCGGCGCCGGGACAGGCGGGAGCGCCTCGAACTGTGACATGTCGAGCGGCGGCATGGCAGCCGTTGTCGTCTTCGCCTTGGAGGTACTGGACGGGGAGTCCGAGCTACCGGAATCACTGGAACAACCAGCCAGAAGCAGCGCCGCGGCGCTTGCAGCGGCAATAACTACAGGAAAGCGCATCACAGGATTACGTCGCATCAGTCGAGCCTTACTGTCTTGATGTCGGTGGTCAGATTTGGCTTGCCGTCACCCTCTGGTGTCGATCCGCCGGCCGCGACCTTGTCCAAAGTGGCGAGACCGGTCTCGTCGATCGTGCCGAAAACCGTGTACTGCGGCGGAAGCTGCGAGTCGCCGTAGACGAGAAAGAACTGGCTGCCGTTGCTACCGGGCGCCCCGGTGTTGGCCATCGCAACCGTGCCGCGCGCGTAGGTGACGGGCTCTTGCGCCGCCGGGTCGGTGGTGGCGTACGCCGTGGTGGGGAACTCGTTGTCGAATCCGTATCCCGGGCCGCCGGAGCCAGTGCCGGAGGGATCACCGCACTGCAGAACCTGGAGCGACGGGCTCGTCGTCATGCGGTGGCATGTGGTGTCGTTGAAGTAGTCCTGCTGCGCCAAACTCACGAAGCTGTTGACCGTGCACGGAGACTTCGTTCCGTCGAGCGTGAGCCCGATGTTCCCCTGTGACGTCTCGACGCTGATGCTCGGTGTCGCGTCCGGGGCGGTGGTGGGAATCCCGTCGGTACGAGGCGGGTTGTTGGCCTTGGACGCGGTAGCACCGTCCGCCGGGTAAGAGCAGGAAACCGTGTCGGCCAGTGGCGTCGACAGACCGGCCGGCATCGCACCCGCAGTTTGCGGCGTGAGGCTCGAGTCGTCGGCTGCAGTGTTGGTGGTGTTCGCGTCGTCGTCGCTGCGGTTGCTGAACCAGATGAGGCCGCCGACGACACCGACTACGACAACAACGCCGAGTGCAGTTCCGGCTATCGTCATCTGCTTGCGCTTGCGGGCACGTTCTGCGCGACGTTCGAGCTGACGCTCGAGCTTGCGTTTCGCCGCCTCGCGGCGTTGCTCGTTACTCGGCACTGCTGTAGTCCTCCGTATCGCGGGTGGATCGTGGTCGGCCGGCCGAGCGACACCCTGGGGTCGGCTTCGGCAAGCGGCTCTACTCGTCGTCAGAGTCTCCCATTGCAACCTGAGAACTTACTGGCGGGGCAGCAGCTTAGGCTGTAACCGACACCGTGTTGTTCGTTTCCGCCTTTCGAAGAGGAGTCGCCCCCGTGCTCGTCACTGGTTTTCCGGCCGGGATGTTCCAAACCAACTGCTACATACTCGCCCAGGTCGACGCGTGCGAATGCGTAGTCGTCGACCCGGGGCAGGATGCGGCCGAGCCGCTCTTCGAATATCTCGACTCGAAGGACATGACGGTCAACGCGGTCCTCCTGACACACGGTCATCTCGATCACGTGTGGTCGGCCCGCGAGGTCTGTGAGCGATATTCCGTACCCGCGTACATCCATCCCGAGGATCGCTACATGCTCAGCGATCCGGCACGGGGGATAGGCCCGACGATGAAGGAATTCATTCAAGGCATGACGTTCGTGGAGCCGGACGAGGTGATCGAACTGGCCGACGGCGACAAGATCACCGAGGCCGGAATGACGTTCGTCGTCGACCACACGCCGGGGCACACACAAGGATCCGTGGTGTTCCGAACCCAGGCGAACACCGAGGACGGACCCGTGGACTTGGCGTTCACCGGTGACACCCTGTTCCAGGGTTCCATCGGGCGCAGCGACCTGCCCGGTGGAAATCACGAGCAGTTGCTCGCCTCGATCGCCCGCAAGCTACTGGGACTCGGTGACGAGACAGTGCTCCTGCCCGGGCACGGCGGCAACAGTTCGATCGGCGCCGAGCGAAGCTCGAACCCGTTTCTCGTTGGACTCAGCGCACAAGAATAAGGAAAAGTACCTCTCGTGAGTAAAGTCAGCACCTTTTCTGCACCCAAAGGCATTCCGGACTACGTTCCGCCGCAGTCAGCCGAATTCGTCGCCGTTCGTGACGGTTTGACGCGCGCCGCCAGGTTGGCCGGGTACGGCCACATCGAGTTGCCGATATTCGAAGACACCGGCCTGTTCGCGCGCGGCGTCGGCGAGTCCACCGACGTCGTCAGCAAGGAGATGTACACGTTCGCCGACCGTGGCGATCGTTCGGTGACGTTGCGTCCCGAGGGAACTGCCGGCGTCATGCGTGCCGTCATCGAGCACAGCCTCGACCGTGGACAGTTGCCGGTAAAGGTCAGCTACGCGGGCCCGTTCTTCCGCTACGAGCGCCCGCAGGCCGGTCGCTACCGTCAGTTGCAGCAGGTCGGCGTCGAGGCCATCGGGATCGACGACCCCGCACTCGACGCTGAGGTCATCGCGATCGCCGACGCCGGATTCCGGTCGTTGGGGCTCGACGGCTTCCGCCTCGAAATCACCTCTCTCGGCGACGACACCTGCCGACCGCAGTACCGCGAACTGCTGCAGGAGTTTCTCTTTGCACTCCCGCTCGACGAAGACACGCGTCGACGCGCCGAGATCAACCCGCTTCGGGTGCTCGACGACAAGCGCCCAGATGTACGCGAGATGACAGCCGGCGCACCGCTCATGCTCGATCACCTGTCGGAGAGTTGCAAGGCTCACTTCGACGAGGTGCTCGCGCACCTCGACGCCTTGGGCGTTCCCTATGTCGTCAACCCGCGCATGGTTCGCGGCCTCGATTACTACACCAAGACGACCTTCGAATTCGTGCACGACGGACTGGGCGCGCAGTCCGGAATCGGCGGCGGTGGTCGTTACGACGGTCTGATGGAACAACTGGGCGGACAGCCGCTCTCGGGGATCGGGTTCGGAATCGGCGTCGACCGCACGGTTCTCGCGCTCGAGGCCGAGGGTAAGTCCGTTGCGCCACCGGCACGTGTCGACGTCTTCTGTGTACCGATGGGCGCCGAGGCGAAGGCGGCACTGGTGAAGATCGCACATCAGTTGCGTGCCAACGGAATTCGTGTCGACCTGGCGTACGGAAACCGTGGCGTGAAGGGCTCGATGAAAGCAGCTGATCGTTCGGGTGCCGCAATCGCATTGGTTCTCGGCGAGCGTGAGCTCGAAGAGGGCGTCGTCGTTGTCAAACAGTTGGCAACAGGTGAGCAGGAGACAGTGGCGCTCGACCAGGTTGTCGACAAGCTCGGGGATCTCGTTGAGCACTGAGGCCGAACCGGTTTCGCTCGATCTGGTTCCCGTGGCGTTGATCGCGCCGCGGCTGAAGAAGTTCGCCGTTGTTGTCGTGGTGTTCGGTGTGGTTGTCGGGTTGATCGTCAGTGTGTTCTCGACGGCGACCGTTGGAGTGATCGTCGGTGCCGTCATCGCGGTGCCGACGTCACTGGCGATCCTGATGACGCTGCGCCGACACATCACGTTGTACGGCAACAGAGTTCGTGCGCAAGCTGGTTTTCGAACCAACGACGTCGACGTGGCCGAGGTACTCACGGCGGCGTTGACGGTGCGATCCGGTCGGATCAGCGAGGTCAGCCTGACACTCGGCGACGGACGGTCCACCGTGCGGATACCGCTCGCGCTGTACACGGCAGGAGGCGGGCGCGAGTTGGAGATCCTTGCACTCCGCAAGCTCGCCGACGCCCTCGCTGCCAGCGAGTTGGTGCCGGCTGCCGCGTTGTCCTCGGTGCTGATCGAACAGTTGCGTGCCGAAGCCCGCGGCGCCGGACTGGCCGAGCGTCCGCTGTACCGCGCCGTCGAACTCGTGACGGCGGAGGGACGAGTGCCGAGAACCACACTGACAGACCACGAAGTGGCCGGATTACTCGACTAGCGTGGAAACCGTTCTTACAGCGTTGTAGAACGGACAGTCGTGAAAACGGCAGGTGAGGAGTCGGCAATGAGTATTGCGCCCGTAACCGTCACGGTAACTGGAGCGTCGGGTCAGATCGCATACGGAATGCTTTTCCGCATTGCTGCGGGGGAGATGCTCGGCGCGGACGTCCCGATCAAACTTCGACTGCTCGAGATTCCTGCCGCTGTGTCCGCTGCCGAAGGCGTTGCGATGGAACTCGAAGACGGCGCCTTTCCCTTGCTGAGTTCCATCGACATCACCGAC
Source organism: Rhodococcus sp. GB-02 (assembly GCF_053470465.1). NCBI lineage: Bacteria > Bacillati > Actinomycetota > Actinomycetes > Mycobacteriales > Nocardiaceae > Rhodococcus > Rhodococcus sp. GB-02. The sequence continues at coordinate 415,482 of NZ_JBPUKE010000003.1, read as the reverse complement.
GATCCAGATGTCGCCTTCTTGGGCGCCAACGTCGGGATGCTGGTCGGTGCACGTCCGCGGAGCAAGGGGATGGAGCGCGCCGACTTACTGAGCGCGAACGGCGCGATTTTCACAGCGCACGGGAAGGCGATCAACAACAACGCAGCCTCGGACGTCAAGGTGCTGGTCGTCGGAAACCCGGCCAACACCAACGCTCTCATCGCGATGAACAACGCGCCGGATGTACCCGATACTCGGTTCAGTGCGCTGACGCGTCTCGACCACAACCGAGCGATTGCGCAGGTGGTGAAGAAGACCGGCGTTCGTGCATCGTCGGTGCGCAAGGTTTCCGTCTGGGGAAACCATTCGGCGACGCAGTACCCGGACCTGTCCCACGCGACCGTCGCGGGTAATCCTGCGCTCGCGGTGATCAACGACCGCGACTGGGTGGAGAACGATTTCATCCCGACTGTGCAGGTACGAGGCACCGCCATCATCGCTGCGCGTGGATCGTCCTCTGCGGCAAGTGCGGCTAGTGCGTCGATAGACCACGTCCGTGACTGGGTGATCGGGACGGCCGAGGACGACTGGGTATCCATGGCCGTGTGTTCGGACGGTTCCTACGGCGTGCCCGAAGGGTTGATCTCCTCCTTCCCGGTGACCTGTGCCAATGGCGAATTCGCTATCGTTCCGGACCTCGCGATCGACGATTTCTCACGCGAACGGATCGACCTGTCCGTCAGCGAATTGGAGCAGGAGCGTGCGTCGGTTCGGGAGCTGGGCTTCGTCTGAACTGAGCTTTGTCTGGGATTGTCATGCCGCCCCGGCCGGGAGACCCGATCAGAGATCTCGGAACAGGTACTGATCGGGATCCTTGGCGCCGAGCACGGGCGGGGACACCATCGGTAAATCGTCGACCATCGAATTTTCGTCGCCGGCATTGACGAGATACCCCGCAGTGGTGCGTGACGACTCGTCGTCCCGCGATCCGCGAGGTCCGCCGCCTATCATGCCCCCGGGCGTCATACCGCCGCCGCTGACCGCCGAAGATGTTGCACCCAGGGCGGGCGTTGCTACCGGAACTGGTTGAACTGCAGCAACTCCCGCTGCGCCTCTCATAGTTCCACCGCTCGCGCCGTTCCCGCCCGCCCACGCTCCACCGGAGTTTGCTGTCGTACCGGGTGACTGCGATCCGCCAGCTGCGAGTGACGTCGACGAATTGCCCGCGCCCCACAGCTTGTCGACGCCGGTCGCAAGTCCGGCGCCTGCCTGCGCTGCCGAGGCCCGAACTGCGTCGGTGCCTTGCTGCATGGAGGCCGGGTGGGTGGAGTACGCATCACCGGCATCGGTTGATGCAGACAGAGGTTGGGCGATCTGACGGGCGGCGTTGTTGATTGCCTCCGGAGTGACCAGGTTGGAGAGTGCCTCACTGGTCGGTGGAGTCGGAACGGGGATCGACCCGGCAAGGGCGTTCATGGCAGCGGTGTGCCCGAGCATCTCCCCACGAGTCCGAGTCACCGCCGCGACGGCTGCCTGCATGTGTTCAGCTGCGGAGGCAAGCAACATCGCCTGCCCGGGTGGTGTCCACACGATCGGTGCAGCAGCCGCAACCGTGGCGGCGAAGGACTGCGCGATCGACGCGAGATTTGCATTGCCTCGCTGCACCGATTCCGCGGCGGCAGCAGTGGTTTTCGATATCGCGGTTCCGCGTTCGCTCAATTCTGCGCCGCTGTTCTGTGCGGATCGCGACAGTTCGTTCGCGGCGTCACGGCCGGTGCTGTGCCAGGTCTGCCCCACCTGGGCGACTGCGCTGTCGGACAGTCCCATGGCTTGGTCGATCAGCGTGGACGCCTGGCTGAAGATGCCGACGGGATCGATGCCGGCAAAAGCGCCTGTGCCGAGACTCTTCCCGAGTTCGATCAACGGCGCGAATAGATCCTCGATTCCGGGGAGCGCCGGAACCGGTACGCCGGCGAGCATCGAGTCGACCGCGTTGTTCGGCAGTGCCGGGACTGGACTACCACCTTGAAGGAGTTCGAGGACCGTCTTCGAGTCGTCTTCGGTGTCCATGCGATCGGTGTTCACGCGGTCATGTCCGTCGATCCAGCCACGCCGGTTAAATCTGACGCGATTGCATGATCTGTCGTGTCATAGGCCTGCGCGGCTGCAGCGGCAATTGCGGCATTGCCGGCGTAGAACGTGGCGAGTGCTGCAACATCTTTGGTGTGTGTGGCCTGAGCGCGCGCGAATGCGTCGAGAAATTCGATCCCGACGGGGCCTACGGCCGGTGCGACTGCCGCGATGTTGGCTCCCAGATCGACGACGGCGGCCTGCGCGATGTGTCCTGCCGCTTCGGCCGACATCGAGCCGTACTTACGGATGTCGTCAGTGACGACAGTCAATTCGCTCATCATTACCCCCCAGTTGGTAAGCGTCGCGAGAACTGTATCGGACCACAGTCCGCCCTTGCACGGAGAGAACGCGACTTCCCCAGCGGTTCCGGACAACCTGGACGAAGTGGCAGAGATTACATTCGGATCCGGTGTTGGTATTGCGGGCGCGATCGATTTGGCACACTCGAACCATGCGAACCGCTTCGGACGTCATCCTCCGACTCACGTCCGATCCAGCTCGTTCTGGACTGGTGATGGATTTCGATGGTGTGCTTGCACCCATCGTCGATGATCCGTCGGCGAGTGCACTCCTGCCCGGCGCCGAGGACGTGCTCGCGACTCTGACGAAGCATCTCGGTGTAGTCGGCCTGCTTTCGGGGCGGCCGGTGTCGTTTCTGCGAGAACGGCTGAGTCTGGATTCGGTTGTACTCATGGGTTCCTACGGTGTCGAGACCTGGACGGAGAACGGAATCGACGTGCTTCCGGCTGTCGCGGCGTTCAGTGATGCCGTTGCTGAAGCAGAAGCCGAACTGCGCCGCTTGTTCGATTCTCAGGCAGTGCCTGGTATCCATGTCGAGAGCAAAGGCCTTGCGGTGGCCGTGCATTGGCGTCGGGCTGCAGATCGAGCGGCCGCGCAGCGCCTGGTGGAAGCAGCGACAACTGAAATCGCGAGCCGGACCGGGTTGCATCGTGAGCCCGGCAAGCTGGTCGAAGAATTGCGTCCACCCGTCAGGGAGAACAAGGGGACAGGTCTTCTTCGTGCGATCGAGGCCGCGGGAGTCGACGTCGTCGCGTACGCAGGTGACGACCGCGGAGATCTACCAGCATTTGCTGCGGCCATCGCGTCCGGGGGAGAAGCGCTGGTGGTCAAGGGCGATGACATTGCACCAGAAGTTGCCGCAGTCGACGGCGTCCAGTTCGACGGCCCGCAGGCATTCCTGGATTGGATGAAGGATCTTGCCGCGCAACTGGAACGCTGACGCGTAAGGTCAGTCTGCCAAGAACTCGACCAGCGCCAGGTTGACCTCTTCCGTGTTGTCCGGTGTGCATTGATGTCCGACGCCGGTGATCACTACCCGCCGGGTGAGGTCGGGTAGTCGGTCACTCAGTGCGTTGTAGATTCGATCGAGTTGCGCGGCATGTCGACCTCTCCCCGCATCAGCATCGTCTTCTTGCAAGGTGCCGCGTCTACGGGACAGAGCGACGCGAATCCGCGTGTGTTCAGATCCAGCGATGTTCGCCGCCCGGCTGCCAGCATGCAGTCGGCAACGTATCTGCGGGTTCTGTCAACGCAAAACTGGCCGCACCGGAAGGGCTCCGGTGCGGCCAGTTTTGGTCGTGGTCAGTTTGTGTCTCGGTCAGGCGTCGCGCTTGTTGACGACGGCGATGCTGATTCCGAATATCACGAGCACAAATGCTGCGAAGTAGAACAGGCTTCCCCAAGGGCCCCAATGGAAATTGATGCTCGAACCCGAAGAGAGGAAGTGGTCGGCGTTGGCGAACGGGAGGAACGGTGAGACGTTTCTGCCGAAGGATCCGAACATCCCGAACAGGCTCTCGATGAGCAGTGGCCACAGCAGCAGTAGTGCAATGGCGCCGGCGGACTGACGAAGGAGTGCTCCGACGGCAATAGCAAGGGCGACGCAGAGGAACGCGAAGATCGGTACGCCGTAAACGGCGCGCCAGGCATCGGCGTTGTCCAGTGCCAGATTGGTGGAACCTTCAGATCCTGCAGCAGCTTTGGTGACGAATACCGCGCCGAGCATGAGAACGAAGGACAGCACCGCGCCGAAAGCCCCGATCAGGCCGGCTTTGGCGATCAGAACCGAAGCCCGACTCGGGATGGCCTGGAAGGTAGTACGGATGATGCCGAAGCGGTATTCGCTGGTGATCGCGAGCGCCGCCATGATCATCAGGACCATGACGCCGAATCCGGATACTCCTAGCCCCGCGTCGTTGAACGTGGGGAGGAATTTCTCGAAATCAGGAGTGCCTGATTCGGCTTCATCGTTGTACGCCTGAATGCTCGAACTCGACGAACGCCCGATCATCCAGGCGACGCCCAACCCTAGGACGATGATGGTGATCGTGCACCACAGCGGCGACTTGGTCGTGGTGATCTTGATACGTTCAGCACTGAGAACAGCCATTACAGTGCACCTCCCATAGCGTGCTGTGTGTTTGCCTGGTGTGCATTTGCTTGGTGGGCTCCGGCACCCGGATCGACACCGGACGCGTGGTACTGGACATCGTCTCCGGTCAACTTCATGAACGCATCCTCGAGCGACCCCTGCTGAGACGCCAACTCGTACAACACGATTCCCTGCGAACCCGCCAAACCACCGATCACATCAGTGGTCGAATCCACCACCACCAACACCGGCTCCGATCCTGAATGCTCCTCGCGGACAGTCAGTCCGTGGGCAGTCAATGCGGTATGGAGAGCGTCCAATTGTGGGCTGCGCACGCGCACCGTCGACTCCGACGAACGATCCACGAACTCCGCCACCGTCGAATCCGAAATCAACCGACCCCGACCGATCACCACCAACTGCTCCGCCGTCAACGCCATCTCCGACAGGAGGTGACTCGACACGAGCACGGTGCGGCCCTCGGCCGCCAACCGCTGCATGAACTTACGAATCCAGACGATGCCCTCCGGATCGAGACCGTTGACCGGCTCGTCGAACAACAACACCTTCGGATCACCCAACAACGCACCCGCCAACCCCAGACGCTGCGACATGCCCAACGAGAACCCGCCGGCCTTCTTGCCCGCCACCTCGGACAACCCGACCAACCCGAGCACCTCGTCGACCCGGGACTTCGGAATCCCGTTCGACGCGGCCATCCACTGCAGATGCGCCCGCGCACTGCGATTGGGATGCACCCACTTCGCATCCAACAACGCGCCCACCGTCCGCAACGGTGTCTTCAGCTCCCGGTACGGCTTGCCGTCGATCAACGCCGCACCCGACGTCGGCTGATCCAAACCCAGGATCATCCGCATCGTCGTCGACTTGCCGGCACCGTTCGGGCCCAGAAAGCCCGTCACGATGCCCGGCTTGACCGTGAACGACAAATCGTCCACCGCTTTCGTCGGTCCGTAAACCTTGGTCAATCCCCTCAGTTCAATCATGTGCAGAACTGTGCCCTACCGACACTGACCAGCACATCGGTCCGGAGGATGACATGAACCCTGAGATGTGGAGACGGCAGTTCAGGGAAAACCCTGTCCTCGACCGGATCTCGGAACAGCCGCTATATGAGGGTAGTGCGCGTCGAAGTCGCCGTCGAACAATCGCCAGTAGAAGTCGTTCATCTCCGCAGCGGCAGGTGCGTGCCGGGTCAAGATCGCAGCCACCCCCGGTGCCACATCACCTGGGATATGACCTGTGGCGCACCAGCGTACGTACTCGTTGCGGGCGACTGGTCCGCCGCTTGTCGGCCTCGGTACCCCGCAGACCTCGGTCACCAACCAGTTGACCAGAAGCATGGCGGCGTAGTCGGCGTCATGAGTGGCATGACGCCGGGCGAAGTCGTGCTCGGCAGTTGACAGGTCGAAGTGTGGCGATGTGGCCAGTCCGAAGTCGCTGAGATAGATCCGCTCCATATCGGTGCGCATATTGCCGAAATGTCCGTCCATGTGGAGCAACTGTCGATCGCGCAAGAACGCCACGATCTCCGAAAACTGTCGCTCGACTTCGGCAGCCTTGCCGGCCGGGTTGTCCTGCAGCCAATCCGATATCGGGTGTGCGATGTACTCGCAGAACAGTACGAGGCTGCTTGGTGCAGCGGCGAGCGCCTCGAGGCGCGTCCGCACAGCCGGGATGCCGCTCTGAGCGGCAAGCACCGCGTCGATGTCCGCGTGTTCGGATGCAACAGGTGAGCGGCCGGGCAGCACCCGCCAGTGGTAAAGCATTGGGAAGGACTGTGTTTCGCCGGCCAGAACGGCATCGGTGACGACGACGTTCGCGGCCAGCTCTCGCCATGCGTTGAAGCTTGGCCCTCCAATGCCGTACTGGCAGAACATGGGTAGGTCGAAGAGATTGGACGTGGAGCCCACGTCGGCGAGTTCCCGTTCGCTCAGTGGAATTCGTTTGGTGAATACCGGAACGCCGTTGAGCCTGTTTTCGCCGACACTGACGAGTCCTGCGGCGCCGCCCACTCCGACACTCGTGACGCGAGCGGTGTCTACCAGTTGGGCCAGTTCGGCATCGTTCCGGGAAGCGAGGAATGCCGATAGTTTTCGATACCGGTCAGCCCTGACATCTGTCATTCCACGACTGTGCCACAGGTTCGTCCGGCTTCGATTTCGCGAAGCCGCTTGTCGAAGTCGCCGATTCTGCCTGTGTCCTCGTAATAGTCTTCCTGCTCGATTATCTTCCCCCACTTGGTTCGAACGAGAAGCACTGTCCGATTTTGGTAGATGACGGCGCCGTCCGGGCCGAGCGCTCGGTCATTGAAACGCGCGAGCAGAGTCATGCGCCAAAGTGGACCACCGAAATACGCTTCGGTGACTTCGCCTTGAAGCCCAGCGGCGACAAATTCCTGGAGAAACGTCTCGATTTGGCCCTGTCCGGCATGCACTCCTGCCCACCGATGATCACCCTCTGCGAATCTGAGCACCGCGTGGTGGTGATAGGAATTCAACAGCGGCCGGTAGTTGCCGGAATTGAGTGCACGGACGTCGCGTCGGAACTTGCTGATGAGTGCTTTGCGCAGAAGTGATCGCGAGACGATCGCTGTTCCAAGGCCGGCCGCGAACCATCGCTTCATCTTCGAAGCTTGTCGTGAAATCGAACGCCCTGTCAACGAAATGCCGGGGTCTGCTGATATCTGACAGAGAATTGGATATTGACAGTGACTGTCACAATAGGCGAGACTCCCATTATCGAGAATGGCCGGATCTCGGCCGAGGCGGGAGGACGTTGCTGATGTCACTACGGGAGAGACAACGGTTGCAGGTGCGAGCAGACATTCAACGTGCGGCATTCGAACTGTTCGCGCGTGACGGTTTCGAAGATGTGACCACCGAGCAGATCGCGTCGGCGGCGGGGGTGTCGGCGAGCACGTACTTCCGACACGTGCGTAACAAGGAGGATCTGTTGTTGGATCCGGTCAGGCAGGGAGGTGCCGGAATCGTGACGCTGCTCGAGGATCGCCCGGCATCCGAGTCGGCTGATCTTGCGATCTCACGGGCAATCCTCGAGCGTTCCAATGCTTTCGAGTCCTCGGAGATCGATCAGTGGCGATCGGCGTTCCGTACCGCGCCGCACCTGATGGATCGAGTCGCGCTGATCGCGCCCGAACATCGTGATCGGCTGGTCGAGTTGGTGGCACAGCGAATGCAACTCGATCCGGAAAATGACAGCCGCCCAGGACTTCTCGTTCATTTGATGTTGGCTGCGGCGGAGTTCGGCTATCGGCAATGGATACGTCACCCCCAAAAACGCGGGGCATCGCTTCCCGTGTGCGTCGAGGGGGCGCTCGACGCCGTTCGGGGATCCCGGTGGCATACGCAGGACGAAGATGACACGAAAGGTCGTGACCAGTGATGGACGAGGACTCTCAGGGCGCCGTGCCGCCCGTAGCGGATGTGGTTGTTGTCGGGTCGGGGGCGGCCGGCATGTCCGCAGCCATCACGGCAGCACACAACGGACTCTCGACGATCCTCGTGGAGAAGTCCGAATACTGGGGCGGTTCGTCGTCCCGGTCCGGGGGTGGCGTGTGGATTCCGGGAAATTCGATACTTCGCCGCGAGGCGCCGGCAGACGATATCGACTCTGCGCGAACCTATCTGAAGAGCATTGTCGGGGAGGACGCGGACACCGACCGCATTGATACGTATATCGATCGAGGCCCCGAAGCCCTCGATTTCCTGATCCGACATTCGGCTCTGGAGCTCGAATGGGTGAAGGGTTACTCCGACTACTTTCCCGAGGCGCCCGGCGGACTTGCAAGCGGGCGATCGTGCGAACCGCGCCCGTTCGACGCCCGAGCACTGGGCGACGATCTCGCGACACTTCATCCGCCGTACATGAAGGTTCCGCTCAACATGGTTGTCCAACAATCTGACTACCGGTGGCTGAGCACGGGGATTCGGCATTGGCGCGGGCCGGTGCGAATGCTTCGGGTGGCAATGAGATCCCTGGCCGCGAAGGCCAGGAAGAAGAAGTTGATCGGGCTCGGACCAGCGCTCATGGCGGAACTGATGCTCGGAGTTCGGAAAGCCGGCGTGCCGGTGAAACTCGGAACGAAACTTGTGGATTTGGTTACCGACAGCGGACGGGTGGTGGGCGTGCGACTCGAGTCCGGGGGAGTACAGACAACGCTGCGCGCGCGATGCGGCGTCATCCTCGCGTGCGGCGGTTTCGACAACAACGACGACATGCGCAGCGAGTATCAGCGTCGACCGAGTAGTGCGCAGTGGACTCTCGGAGCGCCGACCAATACCGGGGACGGTATCCGAGCAGCTCTGGGCGTCGGCGCAGCAATTTCGTACATGGACGACGCGTGGTGGGCGCCGTCGATTCCACTGCCCAAGGGCCCGTGGTTCGCCTTGGCGGAACGTTCGTTGCCGCGCAGTCTGATGGTCAACGCGGGCGGGAATCGGTTCATGAACGAGTCACTTCCCTACGTCGAAGCGGCGCATGCAATGTTCGGCGGAAAACATGGCCGAGGTGACGGCCCTGCCGAGAATATTCCGGCCTGGCTGATTTTCGATCAGACTTACCGTGACCGTTACCTGTTCGCGGGAGTTCCGGCGCGCGGGCCGATACCTCGGTCGTGGATCGAATCGGGTGCGATTGTTCGAGCCGGGTCGATTGCCGAACTCGCTGCCGAGATCGGAGTACCAGGCGATGCGTTGTCGGCGACGATCACGCGATTCAACAGTTATGCGCGCGACGGAGTTGATCGCGACTTCGGCCGGGGGACAAGTAAATACGACCATTACTACGGTGACTGCACCAACAAGCCCAATCCCAGCCTCGGAGAACTCACCAAGGGCCCGTTCTACGCGGCGAAGATGGTTCCCGGCGATCTGGGAACCAAGGGCGGTATCAACACGGACGCTCGCGCGCGGGCGCTGCGCGCGGACGGTTCGGTCATCGACGGGCTCTACGCCGCCGGAAACACCAGTTCGCCGGTGATGGGTCATACCTATGCGGGGCCAGGCGCAACTATCGGTCCCGCAATGGTTTTCGGCTATCTGGCGGCGCTCGACGCGTTCGCACGCGTTTCTGACAACAGTGGGCGCGAGGCCGGCGAGCGAACAAATGGTTTGGCAGATCGACGCCGATAGGGTTCGCTTGAGCCCGTGACCCACCTCAACATCGCCGACGTCGACTACTTCCTCCCTGATGGTCGACAACTGCTCAGCGGTGTCAGCTTTCGAGTCGGAAACGGTGCAAAAACTGCACTGATCGGGCCCAACGGGACTGGTAAGACGACGTTGCTTCGTATTATCGCCGGAGACGCCGTCGCTGACGAGGGCGCGGTCACTCGATCCGGAACACTCGGCGTGATGCGGCAATTCGTCGGCCAAGTTCGCGACGAGTCCACCGTGCGCGATCTTCTGTTGTCCGTCTCTCCGGCGCCGATCCGCGACGCGGCGCTGGCGCTCGACACAGCGGAGAACGCGATGATCGATCGCGACGAGGAATCAACTCAAATGAAGTATTCGCATGCGTTGGCCGATTGGGCCGACGTGGGCGGCTACGAGACCGAAGACTTCTGGGACAAGGTCACTACCTCGGCGCTCGGTGTTCCCTATGACCGTGCGAAGTGGCGCGCAGCCAACTCCCTCAGCGGTGGCGAGCAGAAACGGTTGGTACTCGAAGCACTGTTCGCTGGGCCCGACGACGCACTCCTGCTGGACGAGCCGGATAACTACCTCGATGTTCCGGGCAAGCGATGGCTGGAAAAGACGATCTCGGAATCGCCGAAAGTGGTCCTGTTCGTAAGCCACGATCGCGAACTGATCGCCAACGCGGCCACCCACATCGTGACTCTCGAACCGGGAATCAGCGGTGCAACGTCGTGGACTCACGGCGCTGGGCTGGCCAGTTACCACCAGGCCCGCGAGGATCGCAACGCTCGATTCGAAGAACTGCGTCGACGCTGGGACGAGGAGCACGTGAAACTACGTGCCCTGGTTCTGCGATTGCGTGAAAAGGCCAAGTTCAACGACGGCGTCGCTGCGCGTTATCACGCCTCGCAAACCAGGTTGGCGAAGTTCGAGGAGGCAGGACCGCCCGAAGCGATTCCACTTCAGCAGAAGGTGACAGTTCGCCTGGCGGGCGGGCGAACCGCCAAGCGCGCCTTGGTATGTCAGGATCTCGAGCTGACGGGATTGATGAAGCCGTTCGACACCGAGATATGGTACGGAGACCGCGTCGCCGTGCTGGGCTCCAACGGATCCGGGAAGTCGCATTTCCTCCGTCTCCTGGCAGGAGGTGGGACCGATCCGGGGACCGAGCATCTGCCCGTCGAGGCGCTCGACATCGCGCCGGTCGAGCACGGGGGTACCGCGACGCTGGGTGCCCGGGTGCGTCCCGGATTGTTTGCGCAGACACACTCCAGGCCCGATCTGACCGGAAATACGCTGCTCGAGATCCTGCACATGGGCGACGAGCACCGCAACGGAATGGGGCGTGAAGCGGCGAGCCGCGCGCTGGACCGTTACGGATTGTCCCAAGCTGCGGAACAGAAGTACGACGACCTGTCTGGTGGTCAGCAGGCACGATTGCAGATCCTGCTCCTCGAGCTCTCCGGCGCCACGATGTTGTTGCTCGACGAACCGACCGACAACCTCGACCTTCATTCGGCTGACGCGCTCGAGCAGGGCATTGCACAGTTTGCCGGCACCGTCATCTCGGTAACCCACGATCGTTGGTTTGCGCGCGGGTTCGACAGGTTCCTCGTCTTCGGATCGGATGGGAACGTGTACGAGAGCGAGTCGCCGGTGTGGGACGAGGCCAGGGTCGAACGAGCGCGCTGAGATCGAGCAGCCGCTCCCTACCTGGGGAGAGGCGGCAGCTCGTTGATCACCGCGCGAAGGAGGCCCAGATCGCTGCGATCCGATCGAGGCGGGGGACAGCGCGAGAGATCGAGCTGTGTCGGGAAGTGCCACACAACGCGACCTGGATCTACCCTGTCCACCGCCGAGTACCAGTGGGTGAGCGGCTCGGCGAGCGCCGCGTGAAGCGCAAAATGCCGTCGTCGGCGGCTGAGGTCTCCTTCGCGCTGCAGTAGAAGCTGCTCCGGTGACGGTATCGAGATGACGGTCAGATCCGCGAAACCCAGTCCGAGGTGCGCGAAAGCTGTCTCGACTGCCGCGAGCTCGTACTCGAATCGCTCCCGAGGCGCTGCGCCCACCGCAGCGAGACACCAGCTGTAGTGCAGTTTCAGCGGGTCGCTGTCGCAGAGCGCGATACCGGTTCTCGACTCTAGATCTTTCGCTTGCGACCATCGCTTCGAATTGACCGTTGCCCAGTAACTTGCCTGGACGTCGAGATCCGTGCCGTCCGGCTCGAACCCGGTGGGCTGATACTCGGCGACGAATCCTTCCGCTGCGGATTCGCCACCGAGTTGGGTTCGGCACCAGGTGGTTTTGCCGGCGGCGCTAGGTCCTTCTACTGCGACGATCACCAGTCCATTCTCCATAATGATTGGGGCGGTTGGTTTTTCCCGTTGCCAGGACTCTCTTAACATCCCCAGGGGTCTCGTTGGCGGTCCGACACGGCCGATTTCGGTGCGATGGGTCACAAAATCTCAGTGACGGTTACCACATAACGAACGGATAACGATCGGTATGGTTAACGCTCGAATCAATCAGTTGACCTGTGGTTATCGTTCGAATCTCGGCTGAAACTGGTACGGCAGTGCTGGAAAACTTCCCCGTGACCAATCCGTGACCATCGCCTACGGTCGTTGACAGCCCGAAACTACCGGGCAAACACCGACCCGCAACTGCGTGCTTCTGCCCCGCGGGTCCGGTACTCCCGAAACCTTCGCGGGGCAGGAGTGAAACAGGCGAGTCGATCGACGAGACGTGAAAGCGTCCGGGCCGACCTCGTCCGCGGTAGCGGAGAGGATTTACCCAATGACCAGCATCACCTTCAAGCGCGCCCTCGGCGCAGTTGCAACCGCAGGCGCAGTCGTCGCGATCCCGCTCGCCATGAGCACCGGCACCGCGTCGGCAGCCGGCCACGACTGGTCCGGAGTCGCAAACTGCGAGTCCTCCGGTAACTGGGCCGCCAACACCGGAAACGGCTTCTACGGTGGTCTGCAGTTCACGCAGAGCACCTGGAATGCATTCGGTGGATCGGGCAACGCTGCCAACGCCAGCCAGGCTGAGCAGATCCGTGTCGCCGAGAACGTTCTCGCAGGCCAGGGCGTCGGTGCATGGCCCGTCTGCGGTCAGTACCTGACCACCGGCACCACCGCGGGCAACTACGAGGCCGCAGCAGCTCCCGTCACCGCTGAGGCTTCCGTCGAGTCGGCTCCGGCAGCAAGCACCGGAAGCGGTAACTACGTGGTCAAGGCAGGCGACACCCTGTCGAAGATCGCTGCTGCACACGGCATCTCGATCGAGAACCTCGCCAGCCAGGTTCCGAACATCAACTTGATCTTCCCGGGACAGTCTCTCTCGGTCTAGTCTCGTGGCCGTTTAGGTCCTCATTGCGTCGACATTGTCCGGAGCTGATGCAGCTCCGGACAATGTCGGCGTTTCTGCGTTCGCAATGAGCTCTGCCGCTTCCGTATGGAGGGGATCAAGATCCTGACGCCACCCCAGAATGTGCAGCGCCGACCCGGCGATGACGGAGGCTTCGGGGATCGGGGTGCCTTCGAGCGCGTCGACTCGCGCGCTGATCACGCTTTCTACCAGTCGAAATGGAAGTTCGACCAAATGAGTTGAAGCCGGATCGTCAATCGCGTCGAGCACCGCCTGGGCGAGTACCCGGTATTGCTCGCGAAGCCGATCGCGATCGGCTCGGAACGACATGAACCGGTCGCTTCTCAGTTCCGGCAAGAGATAGAGGACGCCGAGGTTCCACCGTCCGGTGATCAATTGCGCCGCGTCGACGTGTGAAAGCGCGTACAGCTTCACCTCGGGTGAGGCGTCGAGCGGCCTGAGATTCTCTGCGAAGTCGAGCGCCGGAGTCACCGTGTCGGCGAGTAGCGCAACCAGGATGTCGTCTTTGGTGGCGAAGTGGTTGTACAGAGATGCCTGACGCATCCCGACTGCTTCGGCGATGTGGCGCGTCGACGTCGCGGCGAAGCCACGGGTGGTGAACAGTTCAGCGGCTGCATCCAAGATCTCCGCCCGGGCAGTGCCACCCGGGCGTCGGCGAGCGGTGAGGCGGGGTCGTCCGGGGCCGGCGTTGGTCACGCCTTCCATAGTGGCAGGCTGCGGCCTTACATGCGGGGTGGCCGCCGCTGTGAGCATTCGGTCACGTGCTCGAAACGTACTCAACGAGCCTGTTACAGAATCAGGCGAATCGTATACGCGGGCGTCACCTGCGGCGAGTGGATTTCGCGAAAACTATCAATCGACAGTTATTCGCCTCTGAATCGCTACGCCGAAGGAGTACGCCGTTGAGTGCAACCACCCCGGCTGCGCAGCCCACAACCGCATCCGCGCTCGCATCTTCACCTCACGACGACGGCGACCTCGCGGAGTTCGGCTACGAGCAGCAGCTGCATCGATCGCTGGGAAAGTTCGCGTCGTTTGCCGCGGGCTTCTCCTTCGTCTCCATTCTGACGACGATCTTCCAATTATTCGGTCTCGGTTTCGGTTTCGCGGGACCGGCGTTCTTCTGGACCTGGCCCGTCGTCTTCATCGGTCAGTTCATGGTCGCTCTCAACTTTGCGGAACTTGCTGCCAGATATCCGATTTCGGGTGCCATCTACCAGTGGTCGCGGCGGATGGGCGGTGAGATCGTCGGCTGGTTCGCCGGGTGGTTCATGATTCTCGCTCAGATCGTCACCGCGTCGGCTGCCGCGATCGCCTTGCAGGTCGTGCTCCCCAATGTGTGGAGCGGGTTCCAGATCATCGGCGAGGACAGCGCACTCACCTCCTCGAGTGGTGCCGCCAATGCGGTGCTGCTCGGATCGGTACTTCTGGTTCTGACCACCTTCATCAACTGCATCGGCGTCAACTGGATGTCGCGTATCAACAACATCGGTGTGACCTGCGAAATCGTCGGAGTCATCGCTGTGGTCGGGATGTTCTTCACCCACGCTCAGCGGGGACCGGACGTCGTCTTCGACACCGGCAGTGCCGGGGGTCAGCCCGGATACGCCTGGGCGTGGATCATGTCCGGACTGATGGCCGCTTACGTCATGGTGGGCTTCGGGTCGGCAGGGGAACTGGCCGAGGAGACTCGCAATCCCCGACGCGTTGCACCTCGCACAATCCGTCTTGCACTCTCCGCTTCCGCACTCGGTGGCGGCTTGATGATCCTCGGCGCATTGATGGCGGCGCCTTCGCTCACCGACGGCCGCCTGGCCACCGAAGGTTTGCCGTACGTACTGACGTCTATCCTGAGTTCGCCGTGGGGCACTGTGCTGCTGATCGACGTCTCGATCGCAGTGTTCGTATGCACCTTGGCAATTCAGACTGCTGCATCACGGCTTATGTTCTCCATGGCCCGCGACGGGCGTCTGCCCGCCTCGCCGATCTTGGCAAAGGTGAACCCCCGCACCGGAACACCTATCGCACCGTCCATCCTCATCGGCCTGATCTGCATTGCCGTTCTGGCCGTCAACGTGGGCAACTCGGCAATTTTCGCGACCCTGTCCAGCGTGTGCATCATCTTGATCTACTTGGCATATCTCATGGTGACCGTGCCGCTGTTGGCTCAGCGGCTCAAGGGATGGCCGCGCACCGCTGCCGGCCCCAAGTTCGATGCCGAAGGTGAAAAGCTGTTCTCCCTGGGTATCTGGGGAGTCCCGGTCAACATCGCCGCGGTGGTGTACGGCGCACTGATGGTGATCAACCTGTCCTGGCCGCGGGCCGAGATTTTCAATCCCACCGGCGAATATCCCATCCTGCAGTGGGCCGCGCCCATCACGATAGCGCTGGTCGTGGGGCTGGGAGTCGCCTGCTTCCCGCGCGGCCGCGCCACCCCGAATCCCGTCACGATCGGAGCCTGACCATGACTACCCAGACCACCGCCGGAGCCCGCGAGCATGCCCGGTCCCAAGCGAGAACGATCACCGATTCCATGCCCGTCTTGCCTGCAACTCGTTGGCCGAACCCACCCCAGGACGTCGCCTCGAAGCGTCTGACCTGGGCTGAGACCGTACCGGGTGGGCGATACACGACGAAGGTTCTCTCCCGTGGAACGCGATTGCGACTTCGCGACATCGCTGGCAGCGCCTGCGCAAACGTCTTGCTCTACCGCGCCGACGCTCCCTGGGAGCGACTCAACGTCGCCGATACGGTCAAGGTTCCGTGGCAGGCCTATCTCGGCGTCGGGCACCCATTGCTCTCCGATCAGGGGCGAGTACTCGCGACCGTCGTCGCAGACACCTCGGGTCACCACGACGCGTTCTGTGGAACGACATCGCGCGCCACCAACGAGGCGAAATACGGTCAGGGTTCGTTGCACAGTGCCTCACCCGCCGGACGCGAACTTTTCACCGTGGCTGCCGCGAAGAACGGACTCGGGCCGCGGGACATAGCGCCTCCGTTGTCGTTCTTCCACGGTGTGCGCGTCGAGGCCGACGGCGCTCTCACCAGCACCGGATCCGCCGGAGCAGGTGCAACGGTTGACCTTCTGATCCACCTGCCCGTCATCGTGATGATCGCCAACACCGCACACCCACTCGACCCGGCGTCGGAGTTTCCCACCACGTCCCTCGAAGTCCTCGCGTGGAATGCGGCCGACGAACTCGACAGCCTTGTCGATCGCGGGCCGGAATATCAACGCGCAGTGCTCAATACCGAAGACGCCTGGACAGCTTCGAACCTGGAGGAGATCGCATGACCACCACTTTGGATGTCCCCGCCCTCGTTCCCGGAACGGTGATCCTCGACGAGATCGCTGACGCGTTCGGGCCGTGGTCAGCGCTCGTTCGTGCCGGCGACGTCCTGACCATCGTCGATCTGCACGGAAATCAAGCCGTCGACACACTCGTCTACGCCGGTGACGATCACAGCGTTCGGTATTCGGCAGCAGCGACTGTCGCCGCCCAGCGGAATCTGTTCCTGACCACAGGCTCCGTGCTCCGCAGTGACGACGGAACTCCGCTCATGACACTTGTTGCGGACGAGGTCGGAAACCACGACACAGTCGGCGGCGCGTGCTCTCAGGAATCGAACACGCTGCGATACGGCCACCACACCAAGCATCAGCACGCGTGCGTCGAGAACTTCCTCGTAGAGGGCGCCAAATGGGGGCTCGGTAAACGGGACCTGGTGTCCAACATCAACTTCTTCATGAATGTCCCGGTCGACCCCGACGGCACGCTCGGCATCGTCGACGGACTGTCGGCGCCGGGAAAGCGGCTCGCGTTGCGTGCCGAACGCGACGCGCTTGTCCTCGTGTCCAACTGCCCGCAGATCAACAACCCGTGCAACGGCTTCGATCCGACGGCAGTCCGCATGATCGTCACACGGCCGGGAGCGGACGAATGAACGCAAAGCTGACCATCGTGCGTCCTGGAATGCTGACGACGGTTCAGGACTATCCCGGACGGGTCGGATATTGGCAGATCGGAGTCCCACCATCGGGCCCGATGGACGACCTGTCGTTTCGGTTGGGAAACACCGCACTCGGAAATCCTGAAGGTGCTCCGGGAATCGAATGTGCAATGGCTGGACCTGCGATGACCTTTGACGAAGACACCACGGTGTGCGTCACAGGCGCCCCGGTGTCGGTAACCGTCGACGGCGTCACACACGGTCAGTGGCGACCGGTTTTCGTCCCCGCTGGAGCGGTGCTCGACGTCGGAACGGTCAGCGGTCCGGGACTGCGCATCTACGTACTGGTACAGGGCGGAATCGAGACCGACGACTATCTCGGCAGCGCCTCGACCTTCACCCTGGGTAGGTTCGGTGGACACGAAGGCCGGACCCTGCGTGCAGGAGACGTTCTCAAACTCGGACAGGCGACCGGCGCAGCGGGAGCTGTTCCCGCCGAGCATGTTCCGGCGATACACACGTGCTGGGAACTCGCGGTGACCGAGGGCCCGCACGGGGCACCGGAGTTCTTCACCCGCTCCGACATCGACACGCTGTACGCGACCGAGTACGAGGTCCACTTCAACTCCGACCGCACCGGAGTCCGGTTGGTCGGGCCGAAACCTGACTGGGCTCGAACCACCGGGGGCGAAGCGGGCCTTCACCCGTCGAACATTCACGACAACGCGTACTCGATCGGTGCCCTCGACTTCACCGGCGACACACCCATCCTCCTCGGACCCGACGGACCGAGCCTCGGCGGCTTCGTCTGCCCGATCACGGTCGTTTCCGCCGATCGATGGAAGCTCGGACAGTTGGCTCCCGGCAACAAGATTCGCTTCGTACCGGTTCGTGCCGAACGGGCGGCCTCGCGCCGTGACCTGGGAGTATCGCGTCGAGCCTCCAGTTCGGTTGTGCATTCCACCGGCGGTGACGGCGACGACGGCGTCATCGCCCGCCGCGACGGCGACACCCCGGTGACATATCGCCGCTCGGGTGACGACAACGTGTTGGTCGAATACGGCGACATGAATCTCGATCTGGCCCTGCGTGCGCGTGCACACGCGCTGCATCAGCGACTCGAACTCGAGAAACCGGCCGGACTACTCGATCTCACCCCGGGAATCCGCAGCCTGCAGGTCCGCGTCGACCCGGACGTCCTGCCCGTCGGCAAACTGATGGGAATGCTCGCCGAGGCGGAGGACACCTTGCCCGCGGCCAACGAACTCGTGGTGCCGAGTCGCACTGTACGGATGCCACTGTCGTGGGACGACCCGGCAACCCGCGAAGCGATCCAGCGGTACATGCACGGCGTTCGCGCCGATGCGCCGTGGTGCCCGTGGAATATCGAGTTCATCCGCCGGATGAACGGTCTCGAATCCGTGAACGACGTGTTCGACACCGTCTTCGGCGCCGAGTACATGGTGCTCGGCCTCGGCGACGTCTACCTCGGAGCGCCGGTCGCGACGCCGCTCGATCCGCGCCATCGCTTGGTCACGACCAAGTACAACCCTGCCCGCACCTGGACCCCGGAAAACGCCGTCGGGATCGGTGGGGCTTACCTCTGCATCTACGGCATGGAAGGCCCAGGTGGGTACCAGTTCGTCGGACGTACGACGCAGGTGTGGAATCACCGCCACCCCGCGAAGTCGGGCCCGTTCGAGGAAGGCACTCCCTGGCTACTGCGATTCTTCGACCGGATCTCCTGGTATCCCGTCGAGCCGGAAGAGTTGATGGATCTGCGCGCGGACACCGCCGCCGGCCGCGGCGGGGGAGTCGAGATCGAGGACGGAAGCTTCTCGCTGGCCGAGCATCAGGAGTTCCTCGCGTCGAACTCGCGTTCGATCGAGGAGTTCCGCGCGACGCAGTCCGTCGCGTTCGGGGCGGAGCGTCAGCGCTGGTCGGATGCGGGGGAGTTCGCGCTGCCCGGTTGATGGTCGAGTGCGCACCCTTTTCTCAGCAGTAAAGGTGTTCAGTCCGCGGTGGTTGTCATCGTTGGTCATTGTGAAGGTCGACGAGGTGAGCGACACTCAGACATGCGATTCGTGACACTGCCCCAAGGAAGCCTGGACGCCGACGAGTACGGCAGCCGGAACATCACCATGATGCAGCTCGCCCGTTCGGTGGACGGTGGAGAATTCAGGAGTCACTTCGCGTGGTGTCGGCCGAACAGCCTGTTGGGGAAGCATTCTGCGAACCTCTGGCAGTTGTTCGTCGTCGTGGACGGCTCGGGCTGGGTAGCCGAAGACGACGGTCGACGGGTCTCGATGGCGTCAGGCGAGGCAGTGTTGTGGAGCCCCGGCGAGATCCACGAGTCCGGTTCGGATGACGGGATGCTTGTGGTGATAGTGCAAAGCGGCGCTCCGTTCACCGGGCTCGTCAGCGAGTCAGAGCGCGATTGAACAGATCGATGAACGGGCGAGGCGACGGGGTCCCGGTGGGCCGGAAAGGCGCAGAATCCCTCGACGCGGATTCCCACTCGGTTCTGCTCACCCGCGACAAGTCGAGCTGATACCGGGTGTCGGCGGCGAGTCGATGCAGGAAGAGGGTTCCGGTTCGCCCGTTTCCTTCCCGAAACGGGTGGGCATGATTGAGCGTCGAGTACACCGACGCGAGCGCGAACGACGCAGCGCCCTGATCGAGCGTGGCCCAGTCGACGGCGGCGATGATCTCTTCCACCTCGGACAGGTAGTTCCGGATCGCGGAAACCGGAGCAAAGGTGGCCGCGCCCTTCCTGATGTCGACGGTTCTGATGTAGCCGGCCCACTGGTACAGGTCTTGGAAAACATGCTGGTGAAGGAGTAGAAGTTCGACAGTGTCGCCTGTGTGCGGTACCAGTTCGCCTCCGAGATGTGCCTCGCCCAGGCGCAGTGCAGTCGCCGCAAATTCCAGCGACTGCAATGCCGCGGGATCTCGTACGTCGAAGTTGTTCTTGAGTACCGACGTACCGCGATAGACGTACGGCGCTGATCGCCGCCAGCGGATCCGCGGGGGAATCGCTGACGAGAGGCCGACGGCCCGCGCCAACTCCTGCTCGAAATACTCACGCCGAGAAAGCATCCCGATCAGGAAGGCTTCGAGTTCCGCGATCTGCTCATCGCTCGGATCCCAGCCTTCGAGCCGTTCCGCGGCCAGAACCTGTTCGAGCGCAGTGCGATTCACGGGTCGATGTCGGGTAGCGCCGACGCGGACGCGGCGTACTCGAGGCGTCGCTGCACACCTGCTACCTCGCGCACCGCGTTGCTCAGCAAGCTGCGTGAGAGCGGTGTGAGTTCGGAAATCACGACCTCATCGGTTGGTGGCCTACCCGCGGAGAACTGATCGGTCTGGTGGCGGACGCGAATCTGCTGCAGCACCTCGAAAGACTCGATCAGCACCTGGGCGTCGTCGTCGAGTAGAAAACCGCTCCCCGCTGCAGCCTTGAGTCGTTCGAGCGTCGAACTCGTGCGGGCGCCCACGGAAATCCCCGCCCATCGAGCGATGTTCACGATGGGTTGGACTGCGCTGGCCTTGAGGTCGACAGTTCCGGTCCGACGCGTCATCACGTCCTTGAATGAATGAAGTTTTGCCTTGTCGCCGACCGCTTCGCGAAGTAGTACACGCATCACGGCCGGATGCAGTCTCAGTTGATCCAACGCTGCAGGGCGAGGATCCAGCGCCGGGTCGCCCGCGACGACGCGGGCATCCGCCAGCATCGACAACATGACCAGCGCTTGGTCCTGGTACGGATTGGAGACCCATTTGCGCAGCGCAGTGCGCCATTGTGGCAGCGTTCGAGCAAATCTGGCCTGGGTGGCGACGGCGTTCTTGGTGTCTCGCGGGAACCCACAGAGATCGAGGATGTCGTGGATGCGCTTCGCCGCGTCGGCACCCTCGTGATGGGATTCACCGCCCCACACCAGCGCGCTGTCGATATCCGAAGACGGGAGCGCTTCACGCCGCGCGACGCTGCCGAGCGAAAGCCACGCGAAATCCGGTCGTTCGTCACCGCCAACCACCAACTCTATGGCTCGCCTGACTGTGACGTCGATCAGCACGGCGAGCGTCGCGCCGATGTCGAGCGGTGAGACCCGCGACGCCACCAACTCCGTCACCAGAACCGGTACGGCACGGGCGGTTTCGATGAGGTGCGCGTCGTCTTCCGCCGTGGCGAGTGCTGCTCGCAGTTCGAAACCCTGATTGGTGGCCGAAGTCAGGAGGTCACTGAGTTCGAGCACACCCATCAACGTGCCTGCATCGGTCACCACCGGGAGATGGCGTAATCCGTACTCGAGCATGTCGGTAACCGCGTCGGCGCCCAGTCGATCAGGGTCGACTGTCACCGCAGACGGCGTCATCACCGTCGAAACCGGCTGATTGCTGTCGACGCCACCGACTACCACGCGAGCTCGCAAGTCACCTTCAGTGAAGATTCCGAAACCGGTTGTCTCCGTCGGGATCACAACAGCGCGGCGTCCCGCGTCGGTCATCAACTTCGCGGCCTCACGGATGGTGGCCTGTTCGCTGCAGACAATTGCGGGTCCGCGCAACAGGTCTCGTACCCGGCGCATGGCGGGACTCTGCATGCCTTGCCCCGCCGAGTGCCCAGTCATGGGGTCATTGTCTCAGGTGTGTCCGTTTCAGGTCGGCAGAGGGTGAGAAGTCACAGACCGCCGAGTCGTGCGAGTACGTCGAGCGCCGAATCCGTGGTGCGCCAGAGTGCGTCGATCTCCTGCTCGGCGCCAGGACGGGTCTGCGGATTCTGGAGGGCGAACCCGTTGGCAAGTGTGATGGTGTTGTATCCGCTGTCGGCTGCGCGGAGCAGCAGTTCCGAGGGCTGCGAGTTTCCGGCCAAACGGTCGAGTCCTTCGCCGACGAAGTAGAACCGCCAGAGCGGCCCGAGGTCTGCGTCGTATTCGGCCTTGGTGAGGGTCACGATCGAACCACCCTTGACGGCAATGGAATCGACGATCTTGTAGAAATCGGGAACATCCTCCGCAGTGGTTCCGGATGTGGCGACGGCATGAGCGAGGTCGACGGTGAGGTGCGCGTTGTAGCCGGCCATGGCGACCCGCGCGGGACTGGCGCCGCACTGACGCGTCAGAGTGAAATAGTTGCTCCACGCCGGATCGGTGGGGGTACCCGTGAACTCAGCGTGGACGTTCACCAGGTACCTGCGTAGCAATTCATAGCTGACCGAATGGGCCCATTCGTCATTGTCGAAAGCTGCGGGATCTCGCTGCAGCGGCATTACCGCCTCATGCTCGACAGCATCGAGGCCGATAGAGAACAGGCCTCGCCAATCGTGGTGTGAGACGAGGATCGACGTGATTTCCCGATGACGTTCGACAGCGGTCTCGAGGCGAGGTAGTCCGGCACCGTTCAGCGTCGTCACATCGCTGAGTTCGGCAATCCGATCCACCTCGGCATTGCTCAGCGGGCTGCCGCAAGCCGTCGAAAGACTCTCGCCCGGATCTGCGAGTGCAGAACCGGGCGAGAGGAAAGTGACGGTGATGCCGAGCGCGAGCGTCAACGGATACAGCCGCATCGGTTTCATCGGCTCAGACTAGGCGCCCACTGTCACAAACGTTCGGATTGGTGATCAGCTGATGACCGCGTCGGCCTCGATCTCGATGAGCAGAGCGGGGTCGATCAGCGAGCTGACCTCGAGGATGGTCGTGGCGGGACGAATCTCGCCGAACACTTCACCGTGGGCGAGAGCAGCCTGCTCCCACTGCGTCATGTCACGAAGGTACATGCGAGTGCGGATGACGTCGTCGAGCGAGGCGCCGGCCTCGGCAAGTGCTGCCTTGATCGTTTCGAGCGCTGCGCGTGTCTGATCGGTGAGGGTCTCACCAGGAGCGGTGGTGCCGGATACTGCGATCTGGTTGCCGATGCGCACGGCGCGGGAGTAACCGATCTTGGGTTCCCATTCGGAACCGGACGAAATATTGATTCTGTTCGACATGCACCGAATTCTGCCAACAGCTTCCCGGCCGTGGTGAGGCACGGTCGGGTATTTGCTCCATCTTGACATACCTTAGAACAAGTGTTCGACTTGGGGCTATGAGGTGGTCGGGTCAGGCATTGGATGCAGATGACGGAGCGCTACCCGGACTCGAACGGGCCGGGTTGGTTCGCTCCGTGCAGACTCCGGAGTTCGAGGGAATCACGTTTCACGAGGTGCTCTGCAAGAGCGCGCTCAACAAGATGCCCGAAGATTCGACGTTGCCGTTCAGCTTCACCGTCAACGCTTTTCGAGGTTGCTCACATGCCTGCCGATATTGCTTCGCGAGACCGAGTCACGAGTACCTAGACCTCGATGCGGGCGCGGATTTCGACTCCCAGGTGGTCGTGAAGACGAACATCGCCGCGGTGCTCCGCAAGGAGTTGGCGCGAAAGTCCTGGAAACGGGAGGCGGTGGCACTGGGCACCAACACCGATCCCTATCAGCGAGCCGAGGGGCGATACCGCTTGATGCCCGGCATCATTCGCGCGTTGACCGAATCGGGAACTCCCTTCTCGATCCTGACGAAGGGAACTCTGCTGCGACGGGATCTGCCACTGTTGAAGATGGCGGCGGCGCAGGTCGACGTCGGCATCGGAGTGTCGTTGGCGATCAACGACGCCGCACTTCAGAAGCAGATCGAGCCTGGTACCCCGTCGCCGCGGGCGCGCCTCGAGATGATCCGCGCCATCACCGACGCGGGATTCGCGTGCAATGTGATGGTGGCGCCGGTCATTCCGTTCCTCACCGATTCCACCAGTCACCTCAACGGTCTGTTCGAGGCACTGTCCGAAGCCGGTGCGACGAGTGTGACAGTCTTCCCGATGCACCTGCGCGGCAGTACTCGGGGGTGGTTCATGAATTGGCTTGCTCAGGAACATCCGGCACTCATCCGTCGCTACCGCGAGCTGTACGGGCGAGGCGCGTATGTCACTCCCGAATACAAGCGTTGGCTCGCAACCCGCGTCGAGCCACTGGTCGAGCGTCATGGGTTGGGTGGTCGTTCGGAGCATCGAGACGTCAATGCATCTGGCAAGCAATCGCGCGAGGCGCCGCGTGAACTGGTGGGTGCGGGAGCAGCTCTTACCTTGTTCTGACTGCTGCGGGGCGCGTAAATCGGAGGCGCTCCGGACGTCTGCCGGGCTACATTCGCCTGGTGCTACTCACACTGACGTCCACCCCGACCTCGCAGACTCCTGATGCGACTGCGTTGAGCTACCTGCTGCACAAACATCCCGACCGAGTGCAAAGCTTCGACTTGGCGATCGGTACCGCCACGGTTCTGTACTCGGAGGCCTCGGACGAAAAGACCACTGTGGCAGTGATTGTGGACGTCGACCCCATCGAACTTGTGCAGAGTAGGTATCGACGCGGCAAGAGTGGCGACAACTTTTCGCTGGGGGAGTACGTCAACGATCGACCGTATGCGGCGTCGTCCATACTCTCGGTTGCTCTGTCGAAGCTGTTTCGCACCGCGTTGACGGGAACGTGCAAGTCGCACCCGGAACTCGTCGGAGCCGAACTAGCGTTGACCGTCTCGATTCCGGTGGTTCCGTGTGGCGGCGATGCGGAATTGCCTCGTCGGCTGTTCGAGCCGCTGGGCTGGGACGTGACCGCGATACCGGTGCAGCTTGATCCGCACCTACCGACGTGGGGAAACTCCGACTTCGTGTCGCTGACACTGACCGGGGAACACACGGTGCAGAGTGCCCTACGGCACCTCTACGTGCTGTTGCCCGTCCTCGACGATGTGAAGCACTACTGGGTGGGACCTGACGAGGCAGACAAATTGATCCGCGTCGCTGGAGAGTGGTTGGCGTCGCATCCGGATTCCGCGCTGATCATGTCCCGCTACCTGGCTCGTCGACGCGACCTGGTCGAATCGGTGGTCGATCGACTGATTCCCGAACAGGCCGAGGCGCAGATCGAAGCACCGAGACCGGATCCGCCGCTGGCACGCCTTCGCGTCGACGCAGTTTTGACGACGCTTCAGCGACTGCACGTGAGAACAATTGTCGATATCGGTTGCGGCGAAGGTAAATTGCTCGAGGCGCTGATGCCGCACGCTCGATTCGACAAGCTTGTCGGCGTCGATGTGAGCGCGCGCGAACTGACACGGGCGCAACGCAGATTGAAGTTCACCGAAATGTCCGACGTCCAGCGTGAACGTGTGTCTTTGATGCAGTCGTCCGCGACGTACCGCGACGCACGCTTGAAAGGCTTCGACGCAGCCGTGCTGATGGAGGTGGTCGAGCACGTCGACACGGCGCGCCTGCCGGCGCTGGTCAGATCGGTCTTCGTGGACGCAGCACCGCAGTATGTGCTGCTGACTACTCCGAATGCCGACTACAACGTGCTGTATCCGGCATTGGCGGGAGAGTTCAGGCACCCCGAGCACAGGTTCGAGTTCTCCCGAACCCAATTCCGCGACTGGGCAACCGAAACGGCCCGAGCCCACGGCTATTCCGTGGAGTTCGAATTTATCGGAGCAATTGATCCGGTCCTCGGCGGGCCGACACAGATGGCAATCTTCACGAAGGAGGCACGAACGTCATGACGGTGTACGAGATTCCAGATCTCGCCCTAGTAGTACTCATCGGCGTCAGTGGCTCGGGAAAGTCGACCTTTGCAGCGCGCCACTTCGGTGAGTACGAAACCCTCTCGAGTGACACATTCAGAGGGTGGGTCAGTGACGATCCGAACTCACAGGAGTCGACGTCCGATGCTTTCGAAGTGCTGGAGTTCGTCGCGGCCAAGCGTTTGCGACGCGGACGCCTCACGGTGGTCGACGCGACCAACGTCCAGCCCGCTGCGCGCAAGCGACTCGTTGCGTTGGCTCGCGAGCACGACATACTGCCGGTGGCAGTCGTGCTCGATGTTCCGGAATCGGTCTGCTCTGCACGAAACGACGCACGCTCTGATCGGACGTTCGGACGCGACGTGATTCGCCGCCAGCACCAACAGTTGACTCGCTCGCTCCGCGGGTTGGGTAAGGAAGGTTTCCGTTCGGTTCACATCCTCAGAGGTGAGGACGCGGTTTCCGAAGCCGAATTCTCGCGTCGCCCGCTGCGCAGCGATCTGCGTGTCGAGCGTGGCCCGTTCGATGTCATCGGCGACATCCACGGATGTCGAAGTGAGCTCGAGAGCCTGCTCGCGAAACTCGGCTACACCGTCGACTACGGGGCCGATGGCGGCGCTGTCGATGCCGTGCCGCCGGAAGGGCGAACTGCCGTCTTCCTCGGCGACTACGTGGATCGAGGTCCGGATTCGGTCGGTGTGCTGCGTCTGGTCATGGGGATGGTCGCGGCGGGACATGCGATAGCGGTTCCGGGTAACCACGAGAACAAACTCGTCAAGGCGCTGCGCGGTAAGAAGGTCACGCCGAGTCACGGACTCGCCGAGACCCTCGAGCAGATGGCCACCGAGTCGGCGGAGTTCCGCGAAAGCGTCGTCGACTTCTGTGACGGTCTCGTCGCACACCTCGTCCTGGACGACGGCAAACTCGTTGTCGCGCACGCCGGTCTCAAGGAGGACTACCACAACAGGGCGTCCGGCCGAGTCCGAAGCTTTGCGCTCTACGGTGAAACCACCGGTGAGACGGACGAATTCGGCTTGCCAGTTCGATATCCGTGGGCGCAGGACTACCGAGGATCAGCCATGGTCCTCTACGGTCACACGCCGGTGCGCGAGGTGGAATGGATCAACAACACCGCGTGCCTCGACACCGGGTGCGTCTTCGGTGGATCCCTCACCGCTCTTCGATACCCGGAACGAGAGATCGTGTCGGTTCCGGCGGAGCAGGTTTGGTACGAGCCGGTGGTGCCGCTGGCTCCGCCGACTCGCGATCCGGACGTGCTCGATCTCGCCGACGTCCTCGAAACGACCGGCGTTGACACCGAACTGCGCGGGCGAGTGTCCGTTCGCACCGACAACGCTGCCGGCGCCTTGGAAGTGATGAGCCGATTCGCGGTCGCGCCGCAATGGCTGCGGTACCTACCGCCGACCATGGCGCCCTGCGCGACGGCCCAATCCGATGATTATCTGGAACACCCGTCGACCGCGTTCGACGCATACCGGGCCGGCGGAATCGGAACAGTGATCTGCGAAGAGAAGCACATGGGTTCGCGGGCAGTGGTGCTCGTGTGCCGTGATCGATCGGTTGCTCAGTCCCGCTTCGACGCACCGGATGCGCTCACCGGGATGGTGCACACCCGCACCGGCCGCCAGTTCTTCGACGACGAGCTGACTCAGAAGTTGGTCGACGACATCGCCGCCGCAGTCACCTCCGCTGGGTTGTGGGAAGAGTTGGGCACCGACTGGCTGCTCCTCGACTGCGAACTGTTGCCGTGGAACGTCAAAGCAGAACGTCTGCTGCGCTCGCAGTACGCGTCGGTCGCGGCGGCGGGACGAACTGACCTCGCCGCCCGCGAGGCAGTGTTGGCGCAGGCCGGTTCGCGGGGTCTGGACGTGGCGGAAATGTTCGAGCAGACATCGGTCCGGGCCGCGAGTATCGAGCGCTTCGGTGAGGCGTACCGGCGGTACGTGTGGCCGACGAACGGACTGGACGGCGTCACCATCGCGCCGTTCCAGATTCTGGCGACCGAGGGCCAGTCGTACGGGGAACGGGATCACGAATGGCACCTCGGTATTTCGGACCGCCTGGCCGCGGCCGACCCGAGTCGATTTACCACCACACGTCGCCTGGTCGTCGATCTCGGTTCCGAAGACTCGGTGTCCGAAGCGACGAAGTGGTGGGAGTCGCTCACCGGTGACGGTGGTGAGGGGATGGTCGTCAAACCGCTGGCGAATCAGATTCACGGACCGCGGGGGTACAACGCGAAGGTTCAGCCGGGGATCAAGGTCCGCGGCCGGGAGTACCTGCGATTGATCTACGGTGCCGACTACCTCGAACCGTCGACGCTTGCGAGATTGCGTAACCGCAACCTCGGACACAAGCAGTCGATGGCGCTGCGCGAGTACGCGCTCGGCATGGAGGCGGTATCCAGGCTCGTCGACCGCGAACCGCTGTGGCGAGCGCACCAGGCCGTGTTCGCGGTGTTGGCTCTCGAATCGGAGCCGGTCGACCCGCGGTTGTGACGGCCGGTGCCCGGGCTCGGATTGATACCGTCGGGTATGGGTGTGATTGCGCGCTTGGACGGTTTCAACCGGCGCCATCCGTGGAGTCACAACGATCACTACGGCCGGTGGGTTCTACGTAATCTGCGCGGGGTCAGGTCCGGTCGCGCTCTCGACGTGGGGAGCGGGACCGGCAATCTGATCGACCTCTTGCGTCGGCGGTTCGACGTGGTGGTCGGTGTGGAACCCGACCTGACAACGTCGGCCGCCGTGCGCGCAAGGTTTGTCGACGACGAGAACGTGATCATCGAAGCACGGCGGATCGAGGACTTTGCATCCGAGGCGAAGTACGACGCGATCACGGTCGTCGCAGCGTTGCACCATCTTCCACTCGAAGAATCGATGAAGCGGCTGAGTGGCCTGCTCGAACCAGGCGGTCGGCTCGTCGTAGTCGGGTGTTATCGATCGACGACAGTGACCGACGGACTCCTGTCGGTGTTGGCGGCCGTCTGTAATCCCGTCGTCGGCGTCGTCAAGCATCGACAGGTTGCGGTGGAGCAACTGAAGCCGATGACGGCTCCCACCGCGGAAGCAGGTGAGTCGATGGCTGACATCCGGCGCGCGGCCACCCGGTATCTGCCAGATAGCCGGATCAAGAGGCGACTGTTCTGGCGCTACACCCTGATCTACGACGCGAGGCTGGCTGCCGCGTCGGTGGGGGAGTGAGTGGACCGCTGCGGTTCGCGGGGAAATGCGCGTCGGCCGAACCCGACAATCACCAACGAACCGATCATCAAAGCGACCCCGATTCCCGCGAGATGCGAGATTCCACCACCGTCGACGACAGCGGCGCCGAGCAACGCCCCCGTCGCAATCGCGATCTGGAACACGACCACGTAGACGGCCGAGGCGCGGTCGGTCCCGATCGGGACGGCACGCAGAACCGAGGACTGTAGGCAGATCGGAACGGTGGTGAACGCCGCGCCCCACAAGATCGTGGCGACAACTGCGAACGCTCCCATCGAGGGCGCCAAGAGCCAGAAAATGGCCAGCGCGCCTGCCACCGTCGCTATCGAGATGAGCGTGAAGAGGCGCGGTCGGCGGTCGTAGTACTTGCCGGCGACCCACACCCCGACGGCGCCGGCGGCGCCGTACACCAGAAGCATCGCGGTACGGACGCCACCGGACGAGCCGAGGCTTTCCTCCACCAGAAGAGTGAAGAACGTGTACGACGCGAACTGCCCCAGGGCGGCAAACAGCGTTGCCGCGCAGATGACGGCGAGTGCCCGTTTCATCGCCGGTGTCGTCTTCGGTTTGTCTCGCTTGTTCCGATGCCGCTGATCGACCGGCATTTCGGGCAACGCACGATGCAGTGAAAAAGCGATGATCACTGCCACCACACCGATTGCCGCCGACGCGGTCCGCCAACCCCAGGACTGGCCGATTGCCGAAGACAGGGGACCTCCGAGAACAAAAGCGAGAGACGTGCCGGCATACACCATCGCGATGGCCTTGCCCTGCTGTCCGCGCGGAACCAGAGTCGCTGCGACCGGCGCAACCACTGCCCAGAACACGCCGTGCGTCGCAGCGCAGAGCAACCGACCGATCACCAGCATCGGATAGTTGACGGCCAACGCCGCGACCAGTTGCGACACCGCGAGGGTGGCCACGGTCAAAACGACGACGCGTCGGCGCGGCCAGGTTTTGACCGCTCCGATCAGCGGAAGCGTCAAGGCCGCGACACCGTATGCGTAGAAGGTCAGCAGTAGGCCGACACGCCCTTCGGTGACGTCGAGGTCTGACGATATTTCGCTGAGCAGTCCGACGGGGAGCATTTCGGCCGTTACGTAGGCGAAGGCTGCTCCGGCCAGTGTCATCAGCCGTAGCGTGGTTGCCTTCGGCAGTCGAGCAGTCATGTTGTGTAACGATACATGTATCGATACACACCTGCGCAATGGGTATTTTGCACTCGCTATGCTGATGCTCATGGCCATACGTGCGCAGCGTTCGAGTCGACCGACGATGGCCGACGTCGCCAAGGCCGCAGGCGTGTCGGTGATGTCGGTGTCGTACTCCTTCGCGCAGCCCGAGCGCGTGTCGGAATCAACGCGGGCCAAGGTGTTCGCCGCTGCCGAAGAGCTCGAGTACGCGGGCCCCAACCGGGCGGCGCAGTCCTTGCGGAGCGGCAAATTCAACAACATCGCGGTCGTCTTCAGCGAGAAGCTGACGTACGCCTTCGAAGACGCAGTAGCCCGGCGATTCCTCTCGGGAGTCGCCGACGCCTGCCTGGACGCGAATGCTGGATTGATGATGCTGCCGAACTCGGGGAAACCCGGAGACGTCGACAGAGTTCGCGACGCGGCAGTAGACGGTTTTGTCGTCTGGACCACCGTCTTCGACGATCCCATCCTCGACGCGATTGTCGGCACCGGCAAACCCGCATGCATCCAGGGTGGGCCGTTACACGAGGGTGTGGATCTCGTCGGGATGGACGATGTTGCCGGCGCCGTTGCGATCGCGGTAGTCGGGTTGTCGGGGGCGCAGCGGCCCGCGGTGATCAGCCTTCCGTGGGATCGTGAGCTTCGGTCCGAGATTCGGATGGACGTGGTTTCAAGTGAAGCGTTCTTTCCGGTATCCCGGCATCGGCTCGAGGGTTACGAGCGCGCCGTCCGCGACGCGGGCCTCGATTGGCCCTCGGTGCGGGTGGGGGTCGTCACCGTCAACGAGCGGAGCGAGGGTGCGCGGATGGCTCGGTCCCTGCTCGACGTTCCCGAGAGCCGAAGGCCCGATGTCATCTTGGCGATGAGTGACGAACTGGCTCTGGGGGTTCTGGACGCGATCCGTGAACTCGGCCTCGCCCTGCCCGACGACGTCGCGGTCGTCGGGTGGGACGACACCGCAGCCGCATCCGAGGCCGGGCTGACCACGGTTCGCCAGTCATTGTTCGATCAGGGACGCAATGCAGCTCGCGTGGTTCTCGGGCTCGACGATGAGGTGGACCCGGTCGAGTGGTCGGTGCGTCGGCGAACCTCGACGCGATGATCAGCCCGGTAGTCGTCGACGGTCTGCGTCTTCGGTGGTTTGTCTCTCCTGAATTGGGGGAGACGGTCCGTTGGGGGCTCGCGTGGAATGCCGACCGCGCGCGGCGGTGGGCGGTTGCCGAGCCGGCGTGGGCGTTGACCGCGGAAGTGCGCGTGAGTTCGAAACCGTTGATGTGGAGACTGCCTCGCGACGGCACCGATGTCCGGGAGCCGGAACAACCGGCGATCGGTCGCGCCGGTGCTCTGCAACTCAAGTTCAATGCCGACCCGCCGGTGCCTTCTCGGATCGACGTCACAGGTGCGTTGCAACTAGTTGCCGGAACGGCTCGTGACGACCCGAACGCGCGTCAGGCGTGGATCGATTTCGGCGAGGATGCCGCCACGACCGGAATAGTTCGGCGCCTGCGGCTCATGTCGTTGGAGTCCGCCATGCTTCCGGACCCGAAGATTCCGCACGGCACAGATTGGGGTTGGGCTACGAGGCAGTTCGTGCCTGGCTCCGAGCGCTTCTACGAGTTGGCCCGTGCACCTCGTGCGTTGCGCTCGTATCAGCTGACCGATCGTGAATGGGGGCGGCGGCGCGAGGACTTCTTGCTGGTCGACCTCGAGACGGCTGCTTGATCGCTGCGACCTGACACCGTTTTCTTTCAGTGCACACAGGCTCCAGCTGACTGGAAACAGTGTCTGCTCGATGAAACCGGTGCCAAGTGCTGTGGCTAGCGCGCTCCGCCGGCCACGTTCAGTGCGTACCTGCCGGGTGGCGCCCCGACATGCTTGACGAAGTGCCGCGACAGGTGGGATTGATCGTGGAATCCGACGTCGACGGCCACGTCCGCAAATTCGCGCCCGGCCAGGATTGCGCGTCGTGCCAGATCGATTCGGCGTCCCGTTACGTACTTGTGAGGCGGAAGCCCGAAATGCTTCGCGAAGTTCTTGATCAGATACGTGGGGTTCCGCTGCAGAATGCTCGACGCTTCTCGCATCGTGATTCCCGTTGTGAGTCGCGCATCGAGTAGCTCTCGAAGTTGATCGGCAACGCGGTCGTCGACGGTGGGAGTGTGACGGACTCGATCTGCGTGCGGTGAGAGGATCTCGTTCAATCTTTCACCGAGCAACCCTAGGCGACTTTCGGCCTCGAGTGAGTCGCCGTGCGGACCGAGTGCAGAGTGCAGTTGATCGATACGGTGGCGCAGCAGGGGGTCGCGAATCTCAGGGCTGTCCACCGCCGGGCCTATCAAGTCCTCGCCGAGAACTGACGTTTCGAGGTACAGGATTCGTTGCCGAAATCCGGCCTCGGTGACCGGGACTCCGTCGTGCGCGATGCCGGGCGGCAACAGAGTCACGATCTCAGGGGCCGCTCCGTGTGCTCGGTGGTCGAGGTCGTATGCAATCGTTCCGCGGTCGACGAGCATGAGAGACCACTGATCGTGCGTGTGTTTGGGATAGGCGTGTCCGACGAAATCGGCATGGAAGACCTCGGTGATTCCCTCGAGTTCCGGTGCCCACGCGGTGATGTGTGCGCCGTGTGGATCCATGTCAGAAACGTACAAGACGCACCGTCCTGGGGTGACGAAGAGTGGTGCGGGTTCGTCGTCGCAGTGATGGCGAGCCGGAGGAAGGAACACCATGGACAGTTCGGCAACAGCGATATCGCTCCGCGAGAAGTTCGGTCAGTTCACCGAGCACTGGTCACCCAAGAAGATCGCGTCACTCAATGACTACGAGATCAAGATCGTCAAGATCAAAGGAGAATTCGTCTGGCACACCCACAGCGACACCGACGAAATGTTCCTGGTGACAAAGGGGCAGATTCGAATCCAACTGCGCGACGGAGATGTTCCGCTGGGGCCCGGCGAACTGTTTGTCGTACCTCGCGGAGTCGAACATTGTCCCATCGCCGAAGAGGAAGCGGAGGTGATGTTGATCGAACCCGTGGGCGTGGTGAATACCGGGAATGTCGGAGGATCACGAACCGCGGTGCTCGAGGACTGGACGTAGCTACCGGCTCTTCCAATCCAGGGGATTGGTTCGCAACGGCAGTGCCATGCCCGATCTCCAGAGCGTCGCCGCGCGAGAGAGCGGGCGGAGCTTGACCTCGCGCCGCATCGACTGTGCGAACTCGTCGGTGAACCCTGTTCGTGGGTACTCCGCGATTGCTGCATCAACAGCTGCTCGGGATACTTCGGGCGCACGTCGACCGGCAACGTCGAAATGTGCTGCGGCGTGCAGCAGATAGGCGTCGGCGTCCGCATCGCGATCGACAGTCAGATCCATGTGCAGACGGATCGCGTCGCCGATTCGCTGTACCGACCTCTCCGAAGTTCCCACTCGGGTCGCGAGTTCTTCCGCGTCTGCGGCGCTGATGGAGGTGAAAAACCCGTGCGCGGTCGATCCCTCTGCGCCCAAGCCGACATCGTGAAGCGCGCACGCGGTGAAGAGATCTTCTGGGTCGTACTCGATCGCATCGATCTGCGCGAAGACGTCGGCCCAGATCCAGCAGCGCAAGCTGTGGTTCAAGACCGCGGGGGAGAGGGAGCCTTTGGCGTGATCGAGCGCTTCGGTGCACAGCTTGGTGTCGGGGAGTGGGCGTTTGCGCAGCTCGAGTGTCCGAGTGGGGTAGCGGCCGAGCCGGAGTCGGAGCATCGACGGAGTACTCATGGCCTGCGCAGCAGCCGCGCGGGCCATGAGTTGCATCTGCTCGAGGGCGGTCAGCTCACCGGGGCGCATCGAATTCCTGTCTTGAGGTAGGGGGCAGCTGGATACGAATCTAGTTGCCAGATACAGCCCTTCGCCTAGGTGTAACATCTGTCGACGACGGAAACAACGAATTATCCGAATAATGTCAATCCGTTTGCTCCATCCAACGATCAAACCAATTCGGAAATCTCGCCGCCCACATCGATAAAGTTTCATCACGCAAAGAGGGAAGGGGGTGGCTCAGAGGACGCCGAACCCGACGATTCCCGGAACTTCCGAGGGCACTATGCGATGAAGCATGACTTTGTTGTTCTCGTTTCCGCCGACTGTCGTCAGAGTGCCGCCGTCGTTGACCAGAACGACGTTGACGTGTTGGCCGAAGGGGCTCGAGTCGCCGTACAGGATCGTGTCGCCGACCTTCGGTTGGTAGTCCTGACCGTAGGGGACAAACGCGTCGACCGACTCGTAATACTCCTGCAGCGTGTACACCCCGGGGATGCGCCACGAGCCGGAGTTAGGGTTCGAAAAGGGCGTCCCGATCTGATTCATCGACCAGCTCACGAAATCGGCACACCACGATTCTTCGACACCCTCGGCGTATTTGGTGCCAGGACTGCCCGATGCCCATTCCTGTTCGAGGACGGTCAGCAGCGCACTCTGCTGGGCGGTCAGCGTGCTGTGGTCCACCGTGGGGAACGAGTCGAGGTTCTCGCCGGCAAGGGCGTCGTCGCCGCGGGCGAACCACCAAAGCATGCAGGCAACAACGACCACTACAACGCCGAATGCGCCCAGAACAGCGAGAGTGCGTCTGGGCGTATTCGGTGCGTGCGACATCACGCCACGATAGTCAATTACTCGAGCGGGGGTGCCGATCGATCGATCGTCGTCGCGAGCGGCTTTTCCTTGACGAAGAGCAACAAGACGACCGCTGCGATGACCAAGGGGACGAGGTACAGGAAGATTGGCGCGAGTGCATCGTTGTATGCGCCGACGATGATCTCGCGAACCTGGCTCGGCAACTTCCAGAGAATTCCCGGTGTCAGTGAGTTTTCGTCACCACCGACTGCGCCTCCGTGTGCCGGAAGCCTCTCGGACAGCAGATTGGTCAGGCGCGAGGCGAACAGGCTGCCCACGATCGCGCTGCCCAACGAGGCACCGATCTGACGGAAGAAGTTGTTCGACGCAGTGGCAGTTCCCACTTCAGCGGCGGGAAAGGTGTTCTGCACGATCAGGATCAGTATTTGCATGACCAGGCCGAGCCCGATGCCCATGAGAGCGATGTAGCAACCGAAGACCAGCAGCGAAGTCGAGGGCGTCAGACGTGAGAGCAGGACCAGAGCAACTGCGACGATCGACGTTCCGACGATGGGGAAGATCTTGTAGCGGCCAGTCTTGCTGACCAGCTGGCCGGACCCGATGGAGGCGACGAGCAGGCCCGCCATCATGGGAATCATCATCAATCCTGCTTCGGTGGCGTTCTTGCCGGTCACCATCTGGATGTAGGTCGGCAGGTAGGCGAGCGCACCGAACATGGCGATTCCGATGATCAGGCCGGCGGCGGTGGTCAACACGAAGTTGCGCTGAGCGAACAGATGCATCGGAATTACCGGTTCGTCGGCACGCTTTTCGACGAAGACAAAAGCCACTGCCGTCACGACGCAGCCGATGATCAGCCCGATGATGACGGCCGATCCCCAGGCGTAGGTGTTTCCGCCCCAGGTCGTGAACAGGATCAGACACGTCGCTGACGTCGCGACGAGAACCATGCCCAGATAGTCGATGCGAGGCTTGCCGAGGTTCGGCTTCCGCAGGTGCAGAAATGCCATCGCGCTCGCGATGGCGAGGAGCCCGAGGGGGATGTTGATCCAGAATGCCCAGCGCCAGCCGATGCCCTCGGTGAACCATCCACCGAGAAGGGGGCCGGCAACCGAAGCCAGTGCGAACACGCCGCCCATCGCACCCATGTACCGGCCGCGTTGCCTGGCCGGGACGACGTCGGCGATGATCGCCTGTGACAGCAGGATCAAACCGCCGCCGCCGAGCCCCTGTACTGCGCGACCAGCGATGAGTGTGGTCATGTCGTGGGACAAACCGCCGATCACCGAACCCACGATGAAGATGCTGATGGCGCCGATGAAGAGGCCCTTGCGGCCGATCAGGTCACCGAGTTTTCCGTACACCGGCATCATGACGGTCGAGGCGAGGATGTATGCCGTCGTCACCCAGACCATGTGGTTGACGCCGTTCAATTCGCCCACGATGGTCGGGAGCGCGGTGCTGAAGATCATCTGGTCGAGCGATGCCAGAAGCATCGTGATCATAAGCCCGACAAAAACGAGGATGATCGACCGTTTGTCTGGCGCGGCGTCGGTGTCGGTGTGCGCGCCGTCGGGGTCGACGGTCGCAGCTTCTCGAGTGGACATGAAGTTCCTTAGTTCAGTGACGGCTGGCGAAATCAGTTCGCGGATCGGAGAATTCGAGCCATCAGGAGTAGTGCAGGATCCAGCAGTTCGGTTCTGGGGCCGGCCCGTTCGCTGCCCTGCCATTTTCGGAAGACGTAGCGCATCGCTGCGCCCGCTGTGATGACCGTCGCAGTGGCTTCGTCCGCGGCGGTGTCTGCCGGAAGTTGTCGATAGTCGGGGCGCCTACGCAGCTCGCGCGTCAAGAGTCTGGTGAGTGTGTCTTCCAGGTCGTGGAACGTAGCCAGGTGCTGTTGCAAGAGTGTGGGATGCCGTTCGAACAATTCGCGTCGATGCGCGAGCAGATCGGGTCTCTCGTCGACTATCTGCATCGCCACCTCGAATACCGCGAGGGCGCCGCGCAGCGGATCGTCCGGGTGCTCGCTGATGAGCGTGAGCATGGTCGTCTCGCTCGGCACGACGAGCATGAGCCCACCGATCGCTGCGTCCTTGGTGGGGAAGTAGTTGAAGAACGTGCGGGTCGACAGATTGCAGGCCTCGCAGATCTTCTCGACGGTCACTTCGTCGTAGCCCAGTTGGAGGACGAGTTCGACCGCCGTGTGCTCGATCAACTGCCTCGTGGCAATTCGCTTTCGTTCGCGCAATCCGAGTGTTTCGGTTCCCATTTCATCCATAATTGCACAGAGTGCAAAGTTTCATCGAGTGCAATATTTTTCTCAAGAATGGTTCATGAAGTGCAAAAATGGGAATCGCGCGCCTGCTGGATAGAATGACCCGCGTGGAAGACACCCTGCCCCCATGTCCCGAATGCGCCGGCGAATACACCTACGAAATGGGTGCCTTGATGGTGTGCCCGTCCTGCGCGCACGAGTGGTCACCGGCCGATGGTGCAAGTGAGGCTCCGGGAGTGGTGAAGGACTCTGTAGGAAACGTCCTTGCGGACGGAGACACTGTGACGGTCGTCAAGACGCTCAAGGTGAAGGGCAGTCCGACCGGTATCAAGTCGGGTACGAAAGTGCGCAACATCCGCCTTGTCCAGGGCGTCGGCGACCACGACATCGACTGCAAGGTCGACGGCATCGGACCGATGCAATTGAAGTCGAGCGTCGTCAAGAAGGTGTGACCGGACAGCGATAGATGTCGGCTCGAAATCCTGTTCAATTTCGACTGTTCGATGGCCACAATCGAGGAGATTCTCGACCGCTCGAACGAATGGACCGAACTGTGCCGAACTCGATTTGCCTGCACCCCGCACTCGAAGACCCCGAACTCGATGCTGACGAGCAGTGGAACCGCATCGTCGATGCGCTGACGCGCCGGGGCTTCCTCGGCGCCGGGCTCGGCGCGGCGGCAGCGACGCTTCTTGCCGCGTGCAGCAGTGACGAAAACGGCTCGGCGTCAAGTGGTCTCGTTACCGCGCAGGACGAGACGGGCATTGTCGAGATTCCGTCGGATCCGCAGCGAATGGTCATCGCCCACGTCAGCGCCATGGCGACGGTCCTCGACCTCGGTGTGCCGCCGGAGAAGATCGTCGGCGGCTTCTTCGGTCTCGAGGGTGTGAGCGGTGACGCGGTGTTGCGCACGATGCCGGAGGCGGCGAACATCCCGAACCTCGGCACGGCGGGAACATGGAACAAGGAAGCAATCATCGGCGCGTCGCCGGATCTGATCGTCATGCTTCTGACCGCCGGAAATGCTTACGCGGCAAAGTCTTACGACGAACTCTCTACGACAGGCGTGCCGGTGTTTGCCGGCTTCAACGGGTTCCTCACGTGGGACGAGATGAAGAAATTGGTCACCTCGATGGGCGTCGCGGTCCGACGCGAAGATGCCGCAGCCGAATTGAACGCGCGAACGGAAGACCGACTCCTGGCAATCAAGAATCGACTCTCGGCCCTCGGTTCGTTGCCGTCGGTGACCCTCCTCCGTACCGGCGAGAACGGTGTCGTCTACAACCAGGTCGACGCTCTTCTCGACGCTCTCGGATTCCCCGGCGATCGAGCCACATCGGAGGAGTTCACGCGCACACTCACAGCGGAGCAACTCGACCAGGTGACCAGCGACGTGATCATCGTGGGCGCATTCCAGGACCAGCAGGATGCCCGCGCGCAGTTGGCGATGAACCCGCTCTGGGAGCGTCTTCCCGCTGTCCGCTCGGGGAGCGTCCACTACGTCGACGACAGCCTGTGGGGCTCGGGCTATTCTCCTCGCGCGACACAGCTGCGGCTCGACGACATCGAACGGATCTTCAGCTGACACCGTCGTGTCCTCTCGACTTATCGGTGAGTTACCTCGAGAATCATGACCATGGACAAAATCAGGTTCTTCGAGCTGGTCACCGAATGGTTCGAGGTACTCGGTGTTGTCGCCATGGTTCTCGGGTTCATGTTCGCATTCGTGATCGCGGGGCGCGCATGGAGTCGAACGCGGGACGGTAGTTCAGCGTTTCGTACTCTGCGCGAGACGATGGGCGCGGTCATCCTTCTCGGGCTCGAGATACTTGTCGCCGCTGATCTCGTGAAGACGGTGACGTCGTCACCGTCGCTGACCGACGCCGCAGTTCTGGGCATGATCGTTCTGATTCGGACCGTGCTGAGCCTGTCGATTCAGATCGAGATCGACGGGGTACTTCCGTGGCGCAAGGCGTTGGTGTCAAGTCCGGAACTCCTGGTACGCGCAGCGCGCGGATCAGGAGGCCGCACGACGCCCGACGCGTCGAGTTCGTAGCGATAGCCGTTGCGAGTGAAAGGTCGGGCAGATGACAGCAGTGCGTACCGAGCATCTCACTGTCGACGAGCGGCGGGCCCGCGGCCGTCAGGCGCGTAGAGACACCCCGCTGGCGGCGCTGGCGGATCTCGCCGACAGCGACCGCGACCCGATTTCGCTGCTGGAAGTGCAGGCGCAGTCCCGGGTCCAGGACCTGGTACCCATACGCTATGGGCGGATGTCAGCATCGCGATTCTCGTTTTTTCGGGGCGCTGCGCTAGTGATGGCCGACGATTTGTCACGCAGTCCGGATTCGGGCCTTCGCAGCCACCTCTGCGGTGACGCACATCTGAGCAATTTCGGGATCTACGCAACGCCGGAGCGGAAGTTGGCGTTCGACATCAACGATTTCGACGAAACCTACCCGGGCCCGTTCGAGTGGGACGTCAAGCGACTGGCGGCAAGTTTGGTGATCGCCGCGAAGGACAACGGGTTTTCGGGCAAGGAGCGAAAGAAGATCGTTCGCGGATGCGCGGCCGAGTATCGGGAAACCATGATCGCCCAGGCAGGGTTGGGAAATCTTGCAGTCTGGTACTCGCACATCGCACCCGAGGACGGACTCGAGGCTCTCCAAATCGACCTGAAGAAGCGCATGGTCGCTCGCACACAAGCGACGCTGGACAAGGCTCGCCGCCGCGACAGTGTGCAGGCGGCAGGCAAGTTCACCGAAATCGTCGACGGCCGGCGACGATTCATCAGTGATCCGCCGTTGATCGTGCCCGCAGACGAGTTGTTCGCCGGGACCGATCTCACGCAGATCGAGGAGCTGTTGCGCCAACGTGTCCGGTCGTATCGCGACACACTGCAATGGGATCGGCGCGTTCTCCTCGACACCTTCGAGATGACGCACATCGCCAGAAAAGTCGTGGGCGTCGGTAGCGTCGGAACACGCGCGTGGATGATCCTCATGAAAGGCGTCGACGACGACGATCCGTTGATTCTGCAGGTCAAAGAGGCGCAGCCCTCGGTGCTGTCCGGGTACGTCGACGGCCCGACCTTCAAGAACGAAGGGGAACGCGTCGTCAACGGGCAACGATTGATGCAAGCGACGAGTGACATCTTTCTCGGCTGGGAACGAGGGCCGGGACTCGACGAGGGCGAGCACGATTTCTACATTCGCCAACTGCGCGACGGTAAAGGGTCGGCAGTAATCGAAGAAATGGTGCCGGAGGGTTTGGAACTCTACGGGCGCTTGTGCGCCAGGGTCCTCGGCTACGCGCACGCTCGCTCGTCCGATCGGATAGCGATCGCCGAATATCTCGGTGACCGAACCGAATTCGACTTCGCGATCGGGGAGTTCGCCGCTGCCTACGCCAAACGCAACGCTCGCGATCACGCCGCTCTGCTGACCGCGATCGACAATGGTCGCGTGTCAGCAGAGCGGGGAGTGTGACGACTCAGGCGAACACGCCGGCGAGCCAGGCCTGCCACGCTGCCGTCGCTGCGTCACCGTCCGCATCCGCGGCGAAGAGGTGGTGGGCCGCGTCGACGTTGCCGCCGAAGGCATTTCGGCCGTAGAACCGCAGCAAGGCGTTCTCGGCGCGCAAGCCGATGAACCAGTCGTTGATGTAGTCGACAATCGCGTCGACGGTTCCGATTCCGGGGACTTCCACCGACGCGGCGTCACCGACAGCGGTGCCCGAGGTGATTCCGTGGGCGCTGCGAAGTATTCCCATCGCTTGCGGCGAGGAAGAGGATTCCCGGCCTTCGACTGAGGCGTAGGTGATGGGTTTACCGGCGAAGTACCGCACGTATTGGCCGAGACTGTGCAGGTAGAAGTCCGTGTGATTGCTCGCGCCGTCGTACTGGTCGTCCCAATCGTAGGCAAACACTCCGGCGTGGACGTAGCGGACAACGGCGGTGCTCTCGTCGCGTGCTTCGACGACGTATTCGAGGTTGTTGAACCAGCCGTCGGGGCCTTGCATGTGGATGGCGAGTTCGCTGGGGCTGCTCCCAGATCGCGATGATCGGGCTGTCCGGGCGGCCGCCGTCGGCGGGGATCTCGAGAGGGGAGGAGAACATCCAGCCGGCCGTTTCGGCCGAGATGGCGGTCCAGATCTGCTCGGGAGTTCCGGGGACGACCACCTCGCGGCGGATTTTGAATTTCTCGGACATCGCTACTGCTCCGTTTCGGGTGTGGTGAGACTACACCACACCATTAGCCAAGAGCGCGGACATCGTTGCCGCACAAACCAATGCCCAATCTCGGCATGTCGGCCTATGGGGTCCGCCGTGCAACGGAAAGAGTGAAAACTGATGACCAACAAACCGATCACCGCCGTACTCAATGGCGCCAGGCCCCAACGGTGGGGCCGGTCACGGCTGACTGCGTTCGCCGCCTGTTCGGTCGCGG
The DNA here is from genome assembly GCF_053470465.1 of Rhodococcus sp. GB-02. NCBI lineage: Bacteria > Bacillati > Actinomycetota > Actinomycetes > Mycobacteriales > Nocardiaceae > Rhodococcus > Rhodococcus sp. GB-02. Next base: position 374,076 of record NZ_JBPUKE010000003.1, on the reverse strand, counting down.
CGTTGGGAATCGCATTGGCTGGATGCGGAACAGACCAGGCACCGGAAGTGAGCGGCACCGACGCTCACGTAAACGTCGACGACGGCACACCCGAGACAGCGTCACCCGAAACGGTCGCCGGCCGCGCACTCTCCGCGATGTTCTCCTGGCAGCCCGTCATCGACCCGTCACCCGGCGCAGCCATGGGGCGGGCATTGCCGTGGCTCGGCGGTGACCTGGCTAAAGAGGCGTCGATGCCACCTGCAGAAGGAATCCGCCCGCTTCCCTCCTGGCAACTGTGGAAACAGTCCGGCGACGTGATCTCGGCATCGGCCACCGTCGGACCCGAACCGGTCCAAAGCACTCCCGAGAAGCAGACGTGGCGCGTACAGGTACGCCAGACAGTGCTCCACGCGGACGGATCGTCTACGCCGTACTCACATCAGACGATGAGCGCGGACCTCGAGCACACCGACTCCGGATGGCGACTGGTCTCGTACAACGTCGTTCCCGGTTGACCCCTACCGCCGCTACGCAAGGAACACCTGACGTGAGCACCACCGTCACTCGATCGAACGGAGCCGACCATGGCACAAGCACGTAAGCACAAGACGAGCACCAACCGGACCGAACTGTTCAAAGTCCTCGCGCTCGTAGGCGTGATCGGCCTGGGCCTGACGGTATGGGGAGCGTTGTCCGCCGGCAGCGCGATGGCAGGACTCGAAGTCAACCCGAATCCTCCGGCCTCGCTGCTCGAAGCCGTATCCGGTCGGCGGCCGTGGCCGTGGCAGTCCACGATGCTCATGGTGATCTTCGCCGTGATGGTCGTAGCAATCGCAGTCGTCGTCGTCCGGATGCGCCCGAAGGACCGCCGCCAGATCGACGATGCTGCCAGGACCATGGCATCACCGCGAGAGCTGGTGGAAATGACCGGCAAGGGCGCCGAAAAGAAGTCCCGCCGCCTACGCCCGGACGCCGACCCCAGCGCGCACAAGAAGCCGGGTATCGAACTGGGACCGCTGGTGTGGGGGAGAACCTCGATCTGGATGAGCTGGGAAGACAATCTTGTCGGAGTCGGCGGCCAACGTACGGGTAAGTCAGCGGCCGTGGTGATTCCCACCATCGCCGAGGCGCCTGGAGCCTCATTGACGTGTGGAAACAAGCCGGATGTCTATCAGGCGACGCGCGTGATCTGTGAGGAACGCGGCACGGTGTGGCTGTTCGATCTGCAAGGAGTGACCGGCCAACGAACCACCAACTTCTGGTGGAATCCGTTGCGGAGGATCGAACGGCTCGGCTCGGCTCGCGAACTGGCCGGATTCTTCGTCAGCGCATCGAAAGAGCCTGGTGCCCGCGCCGACGCGTACTTCGACGGCGGGGCGCAAGAATTGCTGGCGCTGTACATCCTCGCCGCTGCTGGAGTAGGCGGGGACCTGCTTCACGTTGTCGATTGGCTGGGCCGGGACCAGGACCCCACTCCAGCGGTCATCCTCGAATCGACCGGAATGCGTCGTGCAGCTGCACGTATCCGCGACACTCAAGCTCTGACCTCGAAGCAGCGCGACGGACTGTACGACATGGCTCGCCGGTTCCTCAACGTCCTCTCCGACGACGACTACGCGCTCGCGGTCACGCCGCCGGTGCGCCGAAAGATCATCGTCGAGAACACCCTCCATTCGTCCACCAGCTCAGCCACGGACAGCGATTCCGCGAGCGTACGGACGGAGACGGGCGAATACATGCACGCGCTACCGGAATTCGATCCGATCGCGTTCGTGTCCTCGACCGACACTCTGTACGCCTTGTCGATGGAAGGTCCCGACTCGACAGCGCCGCTGACGACGGCGTTGATCGGACAGGTTCTGGCCGGCGCGGTGGAATTGAGCTTGAAGTCTCGCGGCGGTCGGTTGAAGGTTCCGTTCGTGGCGATGCTCGACGAGGCTGCGAATATCTGCCCACTGAAGGATCTTCCGAAGTGGTACTCGCACTTCGGTTCCCGCGGAATCATTCTCGGCACGTTCTTGCAGTCGACGAAACAGGGCGTCCGGGTGTGGGGCAAGGAAGACACCGACGCGATGATCGCCGGTGCAATCCACTACTACGGCGGCAACGTGCAGGACACCGACTATCTGCGCACGCTCTCGGATCTCGTCGGCACCCACGAGGTGCCGGTGGAAAGCCGAAACCACGGCTCCGGAAGCAACAGCAGCTCGCTCTCGTACCGCACCGAACCGATCCTGTCCGTCAAAGACCTCGCCGCCCTGCCCGGCGATCGGGCGCTGGTGCGATTTCCGAAGAACCCGCCAGTTCTGATCCGAAAGGCGTTCTACTTCAACGGCCCTCACGCGGCCAAGATTCAGGAATCGAACGAGAAGTACGGCAATCCGGAGGGGCTGATCGACGTCGACCTCGATGGCACGGTCAGCGTTCCGGCAGACGTTGATTCCACCGACGAGCCGTACGAGTGGTGATGACCGATGGATGACTTCGGAGACCTCGAAACCTTGAACGACGGACTCGACGACCACGAAGGCTTCGAAGACCTGGGCGAGCTCGATGGTCTCGAAGACGACTACATGCCTGTTGCAGCAGAGCCGGTAGCGGAGGAGCCGGTCGCGGAGAAGGTCGAACCGGTGTACTTCGGTGTCGAGGACTTCGTCACCGACTACCTCGCTGCCAACATCAACCGCAAGCTCTCTACCAAGCCTGGCAAGGGTTTGATGTGGGATGCGTACTGGTGGCGACACGACGAAGTGGTCGCACGACTCACCGCACTGTGGTTCGCGTGGGAAGAAGCGTATGCGAACACCGATGATGCAGCGGCCGTGTCCGCGTGGTGGATCCAGCACTGCGAGCCTCATATGCGGGTGCTCTTCGACGGCGAAACCGGACCGATGTCCGGTGCCATGCCTGACGGAACCTGGATGGGGCACGGGCCGCTACGGTCCGTGCCCGCACCTGCGGGGATACTTCCGGACGAGCCATGGAGATTCGAGGAGATCGAGCCCGTCTTCTCGGGCGTCGAGCAGTTCGTCAACGGCTATTTCGCCCGTGTCGTGAACCGCAACCTCTCGCCGGCCGCCGGCCGCGGACTGATCTGGGACGCGAGGTGGTGGCGATACCGGGAGGTCGTCACTCGTCTGACGACGTTGTGGCACGCATGGGAGAACGCTCGCGCTTCCGAAGACGGTTCGGCGATGTCGGCGTGGTGGATTCATCACGCCGACCCGCACCTGCGGATTTTGTTGGACGGCGATACCGGGCCGATGTCCGGGTCGAGCAGCGACGGGACCTGGAGGGACCACGGTGCTCTGCCGTCGATCCAAGCGCCGTCTGGCCATTTTTCCACGTGATCGGGTGGCGCGCCGGAATCTAAAACAAAAGCATCCTTATGCGGATACAGCCCAAGAGCCAGAACGAATCACCGCGTTCGAAGCCTGTTGTGGCACATGAGGAATAATGCAGAAATGTCGCCCTGTTCAGTGCCCGCCGAAACTGTGAAAACGACACGGGCCCGGCATCTGATCGCCTTCGCCGCAGCAACTTTCGCCATCGTCAGTTGCGGAAACACAACCATCGATGCCAACAGCCCGCCCACGTCCCCAACGCCTACACCGTTGACGGGCGGAACACACATCACGATGGACGCCGTCACAGCCACGCTCCCACCAGCATTGGCCCAGAGCAGCATCTGCTCACAAGGATCGAACACCGAAGCCGGCGATCTCTACCTTTTCTGCACCGTCTCCTCCGCGTCACCCCTGAGCCGAGGTCTCTCCGACAACAACATCGTCTACCTCATCTGGGTGAACACAACCGAGGCCGAACGGACGCTCCAGGACTGGCGCGACGAGGACCGGCCCGAACTCATCACCGAAAACGCCCCACGCACCGCCGCCGCGCGCCTCGAGTACCGCGATGCCGTCAACTCCGTGCAGTACGTCAACACCATCAACGGCGTCAATATCGACATCAGCGCAGGTAGTCTGCCGACGGCGGAAGCAGCGACAACCTTCCTCCACCGCGCCGACCTCATGAACTGAAAAGACAACTACCGGACAGACGGAAACGCCTTGTACATGGTGAACACGCCCGCCAGGCCCACAATCACGACACCTGCCCACCAAAAGCTCTCATGCGACGGCCCTGGTTCCATCAACCCCACAGCGACCCCGGTTGCGATCGCCGCACCGAGCAGAATTCCCGCGAGGCCCATGAAAAATGACTTCATCTGGGCAGCCTTGTTGCCAAGTAGCTCGTCATGGGAATCGTTGACATCCTGGAGGTCGACGGCAGTGGCATGACGCTTACGAGCGATTTCGACAGCACGAATGCCGACGGACTCGGTCATCCTGTCCGTGACAGCAATCAATCTGGCTCTGGCAGTCGGAAGAAATCCCTGCAGTGCGGGTTCCTCGGCGAGCGCAAGCTCGATGTTCTCGCTTGGTCCGGCGTTGGGTAGTCCTGCTGCTACCGGCGCCACATCCCGAACCAGTGGTTTGGGTTCGCCCTGCTCCCGATCGTGTGCACTGGCGGTCGGTGGTCTTCTTTCAGTGGAGCCTATTCTCACCCAGCCCTTACCCGATGGGGTCAGCGGAGACTCAACAAACCGCCCTTTTGCCACACGCACGACGCGCGGGCGCTGATCGTGGCCTGATTCCTCATCATTGTTCTTTCCCGGAGTCGTCACTTGTCCTCCTGAGAAACGCTGGGGGACAAACCCTCAAGGCTTGCGTGCCGTTGGTCCAACATTTCACGGAGTTTTTCGCCGTTGTCGTCCGTGTCGGTGGGGTATTGCGGAATCAGCTGATCAATTTGAGCATGAACGAGGCTTTCCGCAGAATCCAGCCTATTGACAAGCTCGACACGAGCGGGCATGTCGAGATCAACCTTAGGCACCAATGTCTGCGCTACCGACAGATCAGTTTTCGCGTCCAAAGCAAGCCGGAGCAGCACCGACCTGAAAGAGTCTCGCTCGACTTCGATCGTTCGCATCATAAGCTCCCTCTCGCGCCTTGATCTGCGGAGGTTCAACAAGGCAAAGAGAGCCACTGTGTACACCATGATGGCAACGGACATAACTCCAACGAGCACTAAGTAGAGCTGAGAATTCGACACGGGTTGAAATGCTACCTAGGGGCAGTCATAGGCCATGCATCTTTAGTTGGGAAAGAGTTTATCGATCTAATTCGGTGCTCCCGAAACCGCGTTGGACATGGCTGAATTGTCGTTCCACCGCGAAATTTGGCCATGCGCCACGCGGACACAGAATTTGGCCATGCGCCACGCGGACACAGTTCGCCGCTTAGCGGCAACGACTCCACGTTGGCGGTCGCCGTCTGTGTCGGCTTCGTGGTGCACACTGAAACTCACAGCGACCGGTAAAGGTGCCGGTACGCGAGCGATTGGACACGACCTGTGACTGAAAACAAGAGTGCATCGAATCCCGAGTTCCTCCCTAGACCGCAACACACCTCCACCGCCGATCGACCGCGCACCGACGAATTGACACACTCGATAGATTCCCTGTCGGGTGAACGACCGATCGCGGTGCAGCAGGCACAAGAACTACCACCGCAACCTAACCAAACGGTTTCGGAGCAGTGGGGCGAAATTCCCGACTGACGATGACTATCAGTACATGGTTCGCAGTCCTGGCGTTCTTCCTCTTTGTCGCGCCAGGACTGCTGTACGACCTCGCAAGTGCAAAAAAGCGCATCAAACGACCTGAAACGGCCTTCACCGAAATCAGTCGGACCGCGTTGGTGTCGGCGGTGTGCAGTCTTGCGGCTCTTGGTCTTCTGGCTATCGTCAGCTGGATCACCGGCATATGCGGTGTTCATCCGCTGCCGAATCTACCTGCGCTGATTCGTGGTGGGACGGTCTACATCGCCGATCATCTCGGCGAAGTAGCGTTCGCGGCTGCACTTGGCCTTGTTGTTTCCCTGGGGATCTCGTATCTGTTGTACCTGTTCATCCATCGCGGAGACTCATCCGAAATCCTCTATATCTCTGCATGGCGTTCGGTCCTTCGCGGCGATCGGCCCACCCCTACAACGCCGGTGCACGTCATGGTGAAGCTCAAGAACGGTTCGACGTGGGCAGGACGCGTGGCGAAATACTCTCCAGACCTTGAACTCGCAGACCGAGAACTCATCCTGGAACCACCACTGGCAGCCAGAAAAGACAGCACCGTGGACATCAAACCGCTTAATGCGAAATGGACGCGAGTGATTCTCAGCGGCCCTGAGATCGTTTCGATCGCGGTGTCCTATGGGGACGCCACTTCACCGCCACCACCACCGGCACCGCCGACGACGCCGTGACGAGGGAACGTACAGACGGGTGAGTGCACGACACAGGAACGGGGGCGCATCAGTAAGGACGCGCCCCGTTCCTTGTGCGTGTGCCGGGCTACATTTCGACTTCTGCTCCACGGTCGATCTCCGGGACCATGACCGGCTCACTGCCACTGTCCGGGCCGGCCGAGGGTTCGGAGTTGAGTAGTTCACCGACCTCGCGGGGGTGCGCGAGGGCGATGACCTCGGATTGAGGCGCATTCGAGACAGCGCTCGCATCGTCGAAATCTGGTGGCACGTCGTAGATGTCGACGGGTGGTTCTTGGTTGGGGTCGAAACCGTAGTCGGTGTCCGGTGCGGGCACGTCCAACGCTGCTGCTTGGTCGACGCCCAGTTCCGTCTCCGGGTCGGGGGCGAAATGCTGTTCGGCTTCGGCTGCTGCATATGCCAACGCCAGCGTGGCAACTGCTTTGCCGGCCACGGACAGTGACGTGTCGAAGTTCGGGTCGTAGTCCGCTTTGGTGTCTTTGGCGCGTTGCTCGGCTGCGGTAGCGCGTTGCTCGGATTCGGCTGCTCGGGCGTTGGCTTCGCGGGCTTGCTGCGTGAGGGCTTTCTGATCGGCTGTGTTCGGGTCGGGTACCTGGAACCCTTCTTTCCGAACTTCGGTGTCGGCGGTGCGGGCGGCGTCGGGGTTGCGGTCTCGCCGGAAGTTGGCGACGGCCCACTTCGCTGCGAGGGTGGCGCGGCGTCGATGTTGTGTGGGGATTCGGGCGGAGACAGCCGCTGGGGTGGACCTGCTTCGGATTCGGCCGGACTGGCGCGAGGCGCGGATGAGTGCCTGCTGCGCTGCCTGTGTCATCGCGGTGAACTCGCGAATGAGGTCTTCTTCGATCGGCTCGGTCATAGCTGCGGGCCTTCCTGTCCGTGATCGCGCGCGGTTTCGGGTGCGTCCACTCCGCGGGTGTTCTTGGGCGGTGCGGTGCGGGTGGGCGGATTGGTGATGCGCCATTGCTGCTCGGCGCTCTGGGTGGCGGGGTCGAGGGTTCGCCGGCGGCGTTGTTTCCGCGGTAAGGGTGTCGACGGTCTGCTCGGTGGTCTCGACCTGCTGTTGGGCGGTGGCCACGCGTGCTTGTGCAGCGGTTCGTGCGGCATTGTCTTCACGTTCGGCCGCGTCGAGGATCGCTTGCTGGTTGGCTGCGGTTTCGCGCAGCTTGTTCCACTGGTTTCGCGGCGGGGCCTGCGAGGTGGCGGTGCTCCATGCGGCGTCTGCTGCTCGGGCGGCTGCGCGGGCGGCGTCGACGGTGGGGGCATGTTCTGCGAGTTCTTGGGCGATTCTCCGTCGAGTGGGGGAGAGCTTGCTCGTCTCGTCGAGAGTGCGTTGCAGTCTCGCCAGTTCGGTGTGCGCTTGGGCGAGTTCTGCGTGTGCGGCCGTGCGGACTGTATCTGCGTGTGCGGCCTGGTCGACTGCGGTGAGGTCGCGGTCGACGGTGCGCAGGTGTTCGTGGGCGCGGGTGGTGGCGGGCTGTTCTTCTGCTCGCAGCAGTTGCGCTTTCGCGGCAGAGAGTTCGGAGCGGGTGGTCGATTGGCGAACCTGGGACTTCTTGATCCGTGCGGTCAGCTCGGCGTTGGTGAGCTGGCGTGCGGGGTCGGCGTTCATCTCGGCCGCGATGTCGGGGGTGTTCAGTGCGGTCAGGGCGGCACGGATACGGGCGGCGGCGCGATCGTCGTCGTGTGCGCCGGCCAATGGTTCCGCCTCGGTGTCCGAAACGTCGTTGAGGTGCAGCCAGGTGGCGATGGCGTCGACGACGGTCCGTGCCTGCGGCGTCGATGTGTCCGAGACGGCGTCCAGCCATGCGGGGTGTTCGTCGAGCGCGGTCTCACCGAAGGCGTGTGCTTGCTGCTCGATCTGTTCGTGCAGGTCCAGGACGCTGCGGTCCAGGTCGGCATCCGATTCCGGTGTGGCCGGGAGCGGCAGCGGGAGGGCCAGGAGGTCTGCGGTGTCGCGTCGTGGGGTGGTCGGTGTACTGCGGGCGTAGTCGATGACGGTCTGGGGGAAGCGTCGGGCGGTGGCCGTCGCGGCGGATGCTGCGGCGGTGTGGGCGTCGATGCCGGTGTTCTGGACTCGGGACAGTATGGCGGCGACTCGGTTCCAGTCGTCGGAGTTTTCGAGGGCTCGGGCGAGGTCCTCGGGGACGGCCGTGTGCAGGACGCTTCGGGCGAAGGCGTCGCCTTGGCGTCCGGTGGCGAGCTCGTACCGTTCGATGGTGTCGGTCATGCTCGGGCGTTCGAGGACTGCGGTCGCGGTCGGCGCCATCGATGTTTGCGCGCTGTCGGTGGATGGGTTGGTGGCCTCTCGCACGGGGGGCAGCGGCGCGGAGTACAGGGCGTCGACGGCGTCGTCGGCCAGAGCCTTGGCGGCGCGCATTTCTGCACGCCAGACCTGGTTCTCGAGTGCACGGTAGGTGGCGCGGGCCTCGTTGAGGGCGAGGTTGTCGAGTTCTCCGGCGATGAGTCGGACCTGCTCGGCGTCGGTCGAGGTGACGATTCGGGTCACGCCGCCAGCGGCGTCTTCGAGAGCCTGTTGTGCGAGTTCGTATTCGGCGTGGGCGCGGTCGGCTTCGGTGGTTGCCGCGCTGGCGATGATCTGTTCGAGCGCCAACTGCGAGTCCAGGTCCGCGGCGAGGTCGTCGTTTCCTTCTGCTCGTGCGGCGCTGGATTCGGTGCCGAGTCGAGCGACTTCGTTGCCGCCGATTTCGGCGCGGATGGAGGCGTCGACCCAGCGTTGATGGGCGTAGGCGGCCTCGGAGGCGTAGGGGCGCTGGGTGTCGGCGCGGCTGTGGATCTCTGCGATCATCGGCAGAACCGCCACCAGGTGTTCACTGGTTCCGTCGAGCATCGCAGCCCACAGGGCGTCCTTGTGTTCGCGGGCAGCGGCGAGGTCGTCGCGCAGTCGAGCGAGCTGTTCGGCGGGTTCGAGATCGCTGTAGCGGGTGGCGACGACAGGGTCGCCGGTCCACGTCTCGACCTCGAAGTCCTCCGGCGCGTACTCCAGGTCGGCTGCTGTCTCCTCGCCTGGGTAGTAGCCGAAGTCGTCACCAAACGTGGTGGCGGCGTCGTCGAAGTCTGATTCGGTGCGCTCTCCTGCGTCCTCGTACGACGGTGCTTGTGCGTCGAATTCCGCGAGAGCGGCGGCGTCGTCGAAGTAGGTCTCGTAGGAACCGGCCGCTGCGGCGGCGGCTTCTTCGGCGTCGAGATCGAGCGGCTCGGGCGGTAGGTCATCAGCCGAGTAGGCGGTCGACGCTTCCACGATTGCCTCGACACGCCGGGCGAGTGCGGCGGCAAGGTGATCGGCGGGCATCGGTGCGTCCGCGTGCGCTTCTGCGAGCAGGTCGTGGGCGACGGTGAGGAGGTCGGCGGCGTTCCACTGCTCGGGGTCTGCGGCGTTGATCGCTGCGACCAGCTGCGGCCACGCGGCGTCGTCGATGACGCGTTGCGCGTTCTCACCGAACAGTTCGCGAAGGTGCGGTGTCCAGACAGGTTCCAGGCCACCGATCGCGTCCTTCGACGTTTCGGTGGTGTCGAGGTGACGCGAAAGCCTCCACCAGAGTGCTGCTGCGGGCATCTCGTCGGGGAGCGGCTTGTCGCCGCTGACCAGTCGCACGAGGGAGGGAACGTCGACGCCGGCAGTTTGTGCGGCGCTGAGCTGTTCGGCGAGTACAGGCCAGTAGGGGTCGCTGACCAGTCGCGGTTCGACCTTGTTCGCCAGCGATTCCCACACCTTCGCGGCGGCGGCGGGATCTCCGAGCACGGTCGCGGCTCGGGTGCGCAGCACCGTCTGTGCGCGGCGGTCCGCGACCGCGAACTGATCCGGTCCGGTGGGTCGAAGGTCGATGTCTTCGACGCCATGCGCTGCCCGCCAGACCGCAAGATCGGACAGGAGTTCTCGGTCGGTGTCGAGAAGTCCACGCGCCCACAGGGGAGTGCTGTCGGGGGAGTAGTCGGCGGCGCGGGTGCGCACGTCGGCAGCGAGTTCGGAGACGAGGTCGGCTCGCGCATTGAGGTAGGTGCCCCACTTCTTGTGGGTGCTCAAGCTCGCCGGGACGGCGGGCAGCCAGGACAACGGTCCGGATCCGCCGGAGTGTGCGCCGCTGGGGTCCAGACGCCAGTCGAGGACCGCGGCGACGTCGAGAGCGGTGTCGAGTTCGCGGCTTCGGGCAGCGGATTCGAGAGTCTGGACCGGGTCGGCACCGTTCGCGGCCAGGATCGCGAGATGCTTTCGCAGTACCGGGTATGCCGGTTCGCTGGACAGTCCGGCGACAAGTTTCTCGGCGGCCTTGTCGATGCGGCGCAACGCTCTCTTGCCGAGTAGGTGTTCGGCGGCGGTCCCGACTGCGTCGTCGTATGCGGCGGCAGCGTGGGCGAGACGAAGGTGCGGATCTTCGAGTCGACGTTGAGCGGAGGTGGCCGATTCTTAAGCACCGTCGCGACCGAGAATGCGGGAGAACAAGTCCACTGCCGTCGGTGGCGTGATGCCGTCCGGAGTAACGACGGAGTGTTCGTCGCCGTCCCCGGCGGTGGCCAGGTACAGGTGGTTGTCGAGCTTTCCGCGGGTCAGTGCGACGTAGGCGAGTTGGCGGGATTCTCCGCCGGTGCCCACGGTGTGGCAGCTGTCGGCGGTGATGCCCTGGGCGCCGTGGATCGTTCGGGCGTACCCGAGTTGCACGTTCTTCCGGACGTCTCCGGCAGGCAGGGTGATCTTGCGTCCGGAGGCGAGGTGGGTGACGTGCAGGCTTCCGTCGCTGCGAACGTCGGTGACGGTCCAGCGGTCACCGTTGCGGACGAAGTCGGTGGCGCTGGTGCGGAGTCGACGGTTGTTCTTGCGGGTGGTGATGATGTCACCGGTCGAGGCGGAACTGCCGTCCGAGAGCGCCACCTCGGGGCCGGTGGGGCGTCCGTCGAGGGCGAGTCGGTCGGCTCGGGCGCGCTCGTTGAGGTTGCGGACCATGTCCCTGGTCGGGGCGAGCATGACGGCGTCGAGACCGGCGGCGCGGTCCGCTGACCATCCCGCGTAGGCGAGGTCTTCGGCGGCGACGGTGTCTCCGACGTGGACGCGTCCGTGGTCGATGTAGAAGCCGATCGCGGCCGGATCACCGTCACGCAAGGCCAGCGATGCGTAGCCTTCGGCGGCGTCGGCGAAGCGCACGACGTCGGTGAGCGTGATCGCGCCGCTGGTCTGTGCGATGTCCCGCAACGCGCCGCCGGAGCTGACCGATGCGAGCTGTTGATCGTCGCCGACGAGTCGGACGCTGCCGCCTTTGGCGAGGATGTGCGAGACCACGGCGTCGAGGTCGGCGGTGCCGGCCATGCCTGCTTCGTCGATGACGACCAGGGTGCTGTCGTCGATGTTCTGGATCCACTCGGGTACGTCGACGGCCTGATCCGGGTTGTTCGTCGCTGCCGCAAGTTCTTCGAGAACAAGCGTCAGTTTGTTCATGGTGTCGGTAGTCGCGTCGAGGTCCTTGCGGAGCGCGGCGGCGGATGCTGCGGTCGGTGCAAGACCGATAACCCGGCCGCCTTCCGCTTCCCAGGAGCGCGCAAGGACAGCCATTGCGGTTGTCTTACCGGTGCCGGCGGGAGCGAGCGCGAGTTGGAGTCGAGCGCCGGAGGTAGCGAGTTCTCGGACGAGTTTCGCCTGTCCGGCGTTGAGTTCGAAGTCGTTTGCGGCTTGCTCGAGCAACGCAATATCGACGGTGGACGAGTCGACGCTGCGACCGTCCATCAGCTGCGAGGCAGCGACCAGACGCTCTTCGGCGGCCATGATTGCTTCGGAGGTGTACATCGTCGTTCCGGCTGTGCTGTACACGCTCGAACCGTCCGCGCGGCGCAGCTCTGCCGGGTCCGACAACCCCTCGTCGACACCCAGCGATACGGATCGCTCGGGTCCGAGCGCGGCGGCGACGATGCGGTCGACAACCTTGTCCATCTTGCGTCGACTGAGGTTTGCCGAGCGTGCAATGCGCTCGGCTTCGGCGCGTACATGGCATTCCTGCCACCGGGCGCGGGACGCCGAAATGGTCCCCAGGACGGCTTCGGCGGATTGGTCGATCCACCGTTGATTCGTCCGAATGCGGCTGCTCGAACGTGGGGGATGGGTGGCTACTCGGATCATCTCCGAGAGCGCGTGTTCACTGCCCAGAACCTCCAAGGCGGTTGCTCGCCAAACGGCTCGCTGCTCGGCAAGCGAGCGAGGTTCGTGCTTTGCATCGCGGGTCTCGAGGGTGGCCTGTTGCGCTAGCTCCAGCGCCTCGATGGAGCTGGGTTCGCGTCCGTGGTCGGCTTGGAACTGTGCGGCGAGTTCGCCTCGACGCGACTCGATTGCGGCCCTGCGGGAGGACCAGACTTTCATCAGTGCGGGGTCGACACCGACGATTTCGCGGACGGGACGCTTGCTGGGATCGGTACCTTCTCGTTCGGCGAACCGGATGGTCGCGACGTATCGGGCTGCTGCCTTCGGTGGGGTCTTGGCGCAGGCCAGCTTGCCCAGGAATTCCTTGCGGACCACAGCGGCGGCTTCGGCGCGCAGATTGAGTTCGCGGACCTTACGTCGCTCGTTGGAGGTTTCCGCGGCTTCTTCGTCCGCTGCTTCCTTGGGGTCGCAGAGCATCTGCACTCCGGCTGCGCCCAGGTCCAGGTGCCGGAGTCGAGGACTGGGCATGGCGACTACCCGGCGAAGACGGAGCGGTCGGGCGAAATCGCGGCTGGCTCCCGGAAACCGCCGACGAATGGATCGATGCCCTGGCGAGATGACACATCGCCAGGGCGCAGTGACGTGCGGCGCGCCCAGTGTTCGAGCCACGCCGCACACGGATGGTTCAGGCCGTGGCCTTGTCCTTGCCGAGCTGAGAGACCCGCGAGGGGGTGATGCCCAGCATGACGCCGATTTCGCGGACAGACAGACCCCGCTGCCGAAGGTCGTGAACGACTGCACGCGACTGGCGCGAGGCTTCGTCGACCGCTCGTTGAGCGGCTGCGTTGAGCTGCTTGACTTCCTCGATCTCGCGGCGTGCGGCCGGATCGAAGTCGTAGTCGAGGGTGACCTCGAACTCGGCCGCAGGAATGTCGGTGAGCAACTCTCCTGCGTCTGCGACCATCGCCGGGATTTGATCGAGACGCCGGGCCTGGGTGAACAGCCCGTCGACCTCGGGAACGTCCACCGACCACCAGTCGCCGGATCGGACTGCGTGTGCTGTGACCTTCATTTCTTCCCCTTCCGTGCCTCGGTCATCCCGAGCTGCTTGCGAATTGCCTTGGCGGTCAACTCGGGAATTTCCGAGTCCCGGGCGACAACCGTGCGCGTCCTCCGATCACCACTTTGGTGTGATTTCCGCCTTCGGTCTCATCGATCTCGAGCCCCGCATCCTTGGCGAATACTCGTATCTCTTTGAGAAGTTCCGTTCGCTTCGTCATAAGAATAAGTGTACCCCCCTACACGACTCAAGTAAAGGGGGGTACACACTTTTGTTCTTGCAGTTCAGAGGCACGCTTCACGCAGTCATCATCGGCGCGCATATTCCGCAGCACCTCGAAAACATGTGCCATCGCCAGACGGGGTTGACCCGACCGGCCGGATTGAGTGCCCAACATTCACTGGAGAGCAACCAATCCGGCGGGATCGAACGGGTTGGATAGTGGATTTTCGCCGCACCTACGACCTTTGACCTAGTCAATTCGTACTAGCGCAACCTTCGGTACCACTTCCCCTTCGCCCGAACGTGATCGAGGTCATCTTTTCGCAAATGTTCGGTTACCACTTTTTGCGATACCGTCAGTTACATCAAAGTTGGTTGCGGCCGATGCAGCCTTCGCGTCACAGGAGGTTTCCATGTCCCGTTCACGTATGGCTGTAGCTGCGCTGTTGGTCCCGGTCGCGGCCGGTGCTGTCGCTCTCCTCGGGGCGGGTGCCGCTTCTGCCGCTACGCCGTATTCCGGAGACGGTTATGTCGGTGTTCGGTTCGATCAGAACGAGACGCGTTTCCTCGCCGACACCAACACCGCTGATTTCCTCAACGCCATCCCCGGCGAATACTGGGGCGTGTATTCCGGTGATGGCTCGATCTACAACAACGGGACCATCGTCCGCGCCACTATCGGCCAGCTGGTCGACGAGACCGCCAACCACCAAGGTCAGGTCTCGTTCAGCGTGAACAACCCCGCGATCTGGACGAGCACCGTCGACATCGTCCAGGAGTGGTGACCAGGTCCATTTTGTACGTGCAGGGCGGGGTGAGCGCGTTGCTTCCCGCCCTGCACTGACAAGGGAAACCCGCCGACATGAAGCCAAAAAAGGGCCAACTGGTTGCATCGGCAGCGCTGGCCTCCGTGCTGCTCCTTTCGGGCTGCACCGGGACGGTCTCCGGTGCTCCGGTCGCCACGACCGTTGCCCCCACGTCAACCGAGTACAAGACCACCCTGGTTCCGCTTCCTGGAGTCGATTATCAGCGGTTCGAATGGCCCGGAACTGACACCCAGATCCTCATGCCCCTCGTGGACGGGTGGCAATTCCTCTCCAATATGGATGAGGAAACCGATGACGCAGAGGGACCCGTTCTCTCCAACCTGACGGGTCTTCCTGAGGGCAGCATCGCTACCGGAGCAATCGCTTTCGACAACTGGGAGAAAAAGTACGCCAAGGACGAGGAGCAGGCCACCGTACAGGCGTATCAGAGCCTGACTCGGCTGAACGACTTCACACTGGTCGAGAAGAAGAAGACCAACGCCAGCGGATGGGACGCGACGGTGGGAACTGCGACCTGGACCCTCAAGGATCCTGGCGTGGACCCCCGGCATCTCTTCATGACCTTCGCCATCTACTCGCGGATGGAAGGTGGACGGGCGAAGTCCTTCACGATCATGGCCCAGGACGAGTACGGCGATATTCAACAGGTCCAGGACTACAAGTTGAAGCTCGTCACCACCCCACTGTTTCAGTGACGGAACCGGCAGCTCGGAGATTCGTACGTGTTCGCGGTCTAGGTGGCCGGCGCTTCGGTGATGGCGTCTGCAGTGACGAGCATGTCGATCTCGACGCTGTTGGTTCCGCCCGCATCGGTGACGTACACGGTTACCCCGGCCAGCCACTGCCCGTCGTGCATCCGTGCCCAAAATTTGAGAGCGCCGTCGAGGTATCCGGACATGTACAGCGCGGACGTTTTCAACCGCATACTCACATGATCGGCCCGTGATGCTCCCCCTCGCCCGAGTGGCAGCGCCCGACCGATGTCGACTTTCACCGGCCTCGCTGGCTCGAATGTCCTGATCACAGGGTGGTCCGGCCAGCGCTCGTTCCAATGATCGGTGTTGATCACAGTGCCTTCTTCAGCGGGGCAGGCTCGTGTGCGGCGTCGACAGTCGGTGCGATTGCTCGCCAGACTGACACCCCTGCCTCTTCGCGGATCTCCATCCGTCCTGTGCTTCGTTGGAATCCCTTGCCCAGGGCCGCGACGTCGAGCTGGACGGAAGTCACCCGCCCGCGCCCCGCAGTCAGGCCGCTGTACCCGGCAACCCTCGATTCGATCCGTAGATCCGGGCCGTCCCATTGCCCTTGAGTGACCACGAGAACATTGCCCTTGGACCTGGCTCTGGCGACGACTGCTCGCGCCCTCGACGGTGTGACGGCCGCGCCGGAAAGTCCGAGTATCACCAGGTCAATGCCGTCAAGCAGGATTGCCGCCACCTCGACCGCATTGTCCCGAGGCTCGGGGACAAGTGCGATCCGTGACAAATCCGCGCCTTGTTCCGTGACTGCAAGGACTCCCAGAGTGGGCATTCCGATCACTGCTGCATGTCCGCCGTGGGCGGTGACGGATGCAAGCAGACCGATGAGGACGGAGTTCGTTCCGGAGACGCTGACGACGGTGCCTCGTGCGAGTCCTCCGCGTGGAAGTAGTTCGCCGAGCGGCGGTGGCACCGGAAGCATCCGGAGAGTCGATTGCGCCGTGGCCACGATCGGAGTCGGCTCGCGCTCGCCGACGGGTTTGAGCATCACCGAGGGTGTCGCTGGTTCGGTGCCGTCCGAGCGGGCCGGGATCGAGGCCATCTTGCGGCGTAGCTGTTCGAGCTTTTCCGCCTTGCTGAGGGCTGTCGCTACTGGCGTGACCTGGTCGGACAGTTCCGTCATGACGATCTGTCCTCCTACCGTCGCCTGTCCCCACCCTTACCGTAGTCGAACACGCGTTCGATGTCATATGTGCGACATCGGTGACGGTCGCCAACTATGTCGGCACCGCGGCGTACCGTCTTCAGTTGGCACCTCTGTCGGGGAGGCGCTTCGGCCCCGCTCGAAGGATCGGGTGGGTTTTCCTTGTAGGGAGGACAGAAAGATGGCATTGAGTAGGCTCGCGCAAGAATTCGCGGACGAGATCAAGAACCACGATTGGTCGGATGCACCGTACCGACTCGATCGAGCGGGACACGACCGCTCAACGGATACAAACCGCAGCACCGGCGTCCTCACAGGCCGCGGTCCTGACTATGTGCGGTGGAACGCCGTCGTAGTGACGGCTCAGGTGTTGATGTATTCGGATCCCAATCTCAAGTTGGTGGAGTACGCGATCGCATGTGGGCTTCCTGCGGATATGACCGGCACCGTTCAAAAGGCAGATGGATTCTTGGAAAACGGAATTCGGCTGAATGCGGCGCGAGAGATCGCGAAACCGGGAACGTGTGAGTGAGGGTTCGATGAGCGAGAGTGCAGAGCCTGATGAGGCTCAGAGTTGGAGTCACGCACCCGATGTGGGGCAGGCCGGCACCGTCGCACTCGAGGATGGCCAGTGGTCCTATCGGTACAAGGACGGCGCAGATTTGATCATCATGAAGATGCCCGAACGCGACGCTCCGAAGTAGATCCGGGAGCTGCGCAGTTCGGCTGACCGTTCAGCGGCACTGTGCCGCGGCCTCGAACGAAAGAGCACCAGGTCACCACATATGACCGATCCGCAAGGCTTTCTTGCAGGTCAGGACGTCGGCTTTCGCTTCCGTCGGGTCAGTGTGGCGACCTGGTGCTCGTCGCGATACCAAGGATAGTTCGGGGGTCCGACATTCTCGGGAGACTCGACTTCTGTGGTTGTGGGTTCTGGTGCTGCAAGATGGTGTGGTCGTTGACGGTCGTCGTGATGTGGGGGATTTTGTGAGCAAGGAACATTTCAGTGCCTCGGATTTGATTGCACTCGGCTACACCCCTGATCGGTTGACCTCGGTGTTCGGTGAGCCGGATTCTTTTGACGGGGAAACGCTTTGGGACCGAGAGACTGTCGTTGCGATCGAGCGCGATGTGTTGGCACCTGCTGTCCGGGTCTTGTGGGATGCATTCGCTCCGGAGTGGAATATCCGTATCAGAATGCAGGGCGCGGCGTTGCCGTTGGGGTGGCCGCAGATGGAACAAATGTTGGCGCGGGTGACGATGCGCGAAGAAGCCGAGAGCCGAGGGGAACAAGCTTCCTAAATCCCCAGCGCCGCTAAGGTACTAGTTGCTTCTTCCCCTTCGGCCACGACGCCCGCCCAGGCGATTACGCGTCGTTGTTTCCATGTTCGACGATCCATCGTCCGGTGGCCACGAGCTGCCGACAGTCGTGCTCGTTGAATCCGAATTCTGCCGCCGCTTCGAGATATTCATTCCATGGCGCACCGTCCATCGACTTGACGCGGCCGAAAAACTCTTTGACGATGTCGGTGGGAAAAGCAACCTCGACGCCGAGTAGTCGTTGTAGTTTCCGCGCCGCCGCTTCTTTTCGCCCTGGTGTCGACGCCGCGTTGAGTTCGTTCGTCGCGTCCCTTTTTGCTTGGACGAAACGGGCCACGAGCTGGGTGTCCTCCGGCGTCAAGATCAGTCCGATGTGGCCGACTGCTCGTACATGACCTTGAGCGTGCGCGGCTGCGATCGCTTCCGGCTGCCCGTGAAGGGTCACCAGTATGCGAAGCCGCTCCAGGGCCACAGCGGAGATGAATCCCGATGGCCCGCCGACACTTCGTGTCCAGTGTCGGACAGGTTGCTGCTCATCCCAGGCGCAGTCGGGCCAGGACCCAGGTGTGCCGTCCTGCTCTTGAAATTTCATCATGCATCTGTCGCCGAAATCTCCTGTACCGGAGACTGATTCAATGAACACCCAGCTGAATGTTTTGTTGATTTCAAAGTCACCGAGGAATCGGGGCACCTCGTCACCCGGTTGCAGATCGCGGACATTCCGGCTGGGCCACCACCTTCGGTTGGCGTCGACCATGCATTCGGCGGCTTCGGCATGATCTCGCAAGGTCGCGAGATCCAGCGTCGCCGAATCCACCCACGGAGACTCCGCGCTACCTATCGGGAGGCGTGAGATGACCGATCCGGGAGATTGCCGGATTTCATCTCGTATGCGCTGGAAACCGTCTTCGTCGGGCGCCTTCCACGCCTCGCTGATGTGATCCAGACCGACTGTTGCTGTGAGTGCTCCTCCGCGCCTTGCAATTTCGATTGCCACCGCACCGCTCGGCGGACCTGATGTCCAAATCCCGTGAGGGGAGTCATCCAAGTTGCGTTTGATCCGTCCGACGGTCGATTTGGCGAGTCCGAGCGCTTTCGCGGTTTGCCGCACGGAAAGCCCCTGCACAGTGCAGGTGCGGACGGCCTGAAGCTGCACTATTTCCAGAGCACGTTCTGCATCGTCGCGAAACGCGACTGCCCGCCTCACCGCCCGTGCCGCATCCGCTGGTGTGCGGTCGACCGCGAACTCCGAACTGCACTTCAACCTGCGTCCCATGGCAGGGACACTACACATGTCCCAACGGAGGGACAACGGCGGAGGTTTCCTTCGAGATTTCCTTTCGGATGCTTCCCTGGGTCAGCTCACTGCGGGACGGCCGACGAATACCGTTCGCAGGCCGGGGTACGAACTGCTCGCCCTGCCGGGTGCCAGTTGGGGATCGCCGCCCACGATTTCCCTCACACCAAGCGGAGCCAATCTGGCAGGTTGTCGACTGAGAGCTTGACCCGCGCATCGGGTGTGTCTTCAAGGGGAGCCGCGAGAACCTTGTTGTCCGGCAGATGGATCTCAAGGTCGTAGTACGACACGTCCTTGACCGCGGCCCGCACGCGGTTACGTATGTGCTTGAAGTCGAGTTCCAAGTCGTTCGTCGGTCCCTGGGAGGGTCGGACTATGACCAGGGGAACCAACCCGTCCGTGCGTGAGGTGCCGAACGATGGCTGCTTGTGGTGCGCGGCAAGTTGATCCAGGACCCATTTGAGGTTATTCGCCGTACGATTTGGCAGCTCTCCCCGGATCACCGCCTCCGCGACGCCATCAGCAAGACGGCAGAAAGCTGACTGCTCTTCAACAGTGAGCGGCTTCGGCGCGAGCTCACCTGGGAGTGAAGTTGCGCATAGGTCGCCTGTCGATGGATCTACAGTTAGTCGCCTGTGCACCACCGAATGCCTTAGCGTCTCGGTAGCGTCGAAACACTTCATGACCCGATCCCATACGTCGGCTTGAATGGTCGGCGGTGCCGACACCTTTTCCGTACGAGCACATTTCGTCTTGAACGCGATGCTGTAACCGGGATTTTTCCGTTTTGGTTCGCGTACGCCGTCCTGTTCTAGGCGCATCTCGACGAGCAGGTCGAACACTTTCCATGCAGCCCCAAAGACGAGCGGCCTGATCTCGTTGATACCGAACTGGTCCCCGGGACACCTCGACGAGTCGGCCGCCGTCACTTGAACATTGATCGCCGTCGACTGTGCCGCTGCCGAGAGAATGTCACCCAGGTCGATCACGACCCCACCTTGCGGCTGGGGTAACAGCGGGAAGCCGCGGGCAAGGATGTACCTCTCGAAGGCGGTGTCGTCTTCGAATTCGTTGATGTTCGTCGGGATCCGAACCTCCTCGAGATCATTGACCTGGTTGAAAACGATCGATTGATAGACCTGGAAACCGAGAGTCCGGCCTCTGCCGCAGAGAGACATTCGCCATGGATCGCGTAGCCGGCTCTGCCATACCTTGTCTAATGCCCCCTGGCGAGTGGCGGATTGTCAGTGCCTGGCGGGTTGGGAGGAATCCCGGTGTTGGCGTAGCGGGTGTCATCGTCATAGGGGCCAGTGCCCTTAATCATTGACTGTGTCTTCTTACGCGGATGCCCTACGTGGTAGTGAGGCTGCTCGCTGTGATCCGGGTGCGCATACCCGCACTCATAAACTGGCGCGCTGCCTCTTCTGAATAATCCGAGCATGACGGGTCTCCTCGCGGTAGTGCGAGCCTCATCTTAGAAAAGGCTGTCGCATGACATCGTCCCAGAGCCAGCTATCTGGTGGGCCAGGTCAAGGAACTGCTCATCTCACGGTGAGTCTTCATTTTCGTATCCTTGCAGCCCTTGGGTCCAAACGGTGATCGCAACAAGCCTTCTCTGACGTCCGCAGAATGATCGAGTGTTCCTATCGAAGCCATCGCGCCCATCAACCGATCGATTCAGACACAGGACGGTGGCGCTACCTTTCTTCGCGCGGCTCAGGTGGGGTGAATCCGGCAGGCCAAATTGTGGCTGATGTCCATGACACGTTGACGAAGGTCGCGCCGATGACGTTCGCACCGGTCATGTCGGCATCGGTCAGGTCCGCGTCGGTCATGTCGGTATTGGTCAGGTCCGCGCGGGTTAGGACCGCGCTGGTCAGGTTCGCGTCGGTCAGGTTGGTTTCGCTCAGCTTCGCGTCGGTCAGGTTCGCGCCGGTCAGGTTCGCGTCGGTCAGGTTCGCGTGGGTCAGGTTTGCGTGGGTCAGGTTCGCGTCGGTCAGGTTGGTTTCGACCAGTTGCGCGCGGATCAGGTCCGCGCTGTACAGGTTCGCGCCGCCCAGGTTCGCGCCGGCCAGGTTCGCGACGGCCAGTCGCGCGCGGATCAGGTTCGCGTCGCTCAGGTTCGCGTCGGTCAGGTCCGCGCGGCTCAGGTCCGCGCGGGTCAGGTTCGCGACGGCCAGTCGCGCGCGGGTCAGGTTCGCGCCATACAGAATCGCTTCGGGGAGGACCGTGCGGTTCAGGTTCGCGTCGGTCAGGTTCGCGCCGAACAGTATCGCGTTGGTGAGGTTTGCCCTGAACAGTTTCACACCGATCATGTCCACATTGGTTATGTCGTACTCCAAGCCTTTCCAGCTTTTGGGGTCGGAGATCTCCAACGTCGACCGTGCATGGAGGGTGAGGAGAATGGTTTTGCGTACTTCCAGTTCCCCGGTGTCTGGCAGTCCGTCGGCAATCAATTTAGGGGTACGGGTGTTGGGAGTTCGCAGGTATGCGCAGAGGAGGTCGATGGCGACTTGTTTTTCAACACGTTCGTTCTGCAGCTGCCAGTCGTCAGCGAGAGAGGCCAGGGCGTAGACACCGGCAAGTCGGACCGCAGCGGAGTCATGGGCGAGTTGTTCGGCACAGATGGTGTAACGGGATCGTAAGTCACGGATCACTTCTCGCTGATAGGTGCGTTCGAACGTCGACGCTTGTTCCCTCAGAGCCCGCTCGGCCTGCTGACGCTGCTCCTCGAATTGCGTCTCATGCCTTGCCTTCTCCTCAGCCGCGACAGTTCGCGTGTGTTGAAGTTCGGTCTGGGCGTGGGTAAGCGCTGCCGCGGCGGTTTTCTCCGCGCTGACGCGAGTGTTGTGGGCGGATCGGAAGGTAAGAACACCGGCGCAGAGGACTCCCGCGCCGCCAAGGACTGTCGCGACAGGCTGTGCGACCCCTGAATCACCGGAGAAGATCGCAAATCCTGACACAATGAGGGCAACACTAACGGCCGCGAGGGCGCTGCCTACAAGAAACCCAACCTTCGTGCCGCCCGATTCAGATGAAGACGACGGAACTGGAGATTCATCGACTGGTGAATCTTCGGACCGCCCACCCGCTGTTGTCATCCGAATATTGTGCGATGCCGATGGTGGCTACGTCACCATCCCCAGGAGTTGAACTTTGCTCCTCGAAGATCCGGATCCGAAGAATCCTGAACTCGACCGCCGTGCAACTCCTTTGCATAGCTATGCGCTTGCTCTGGTCGTCTCTCATTCGTTCTTGGTCTCAACAGGTCAACGCATCGCCAACATTACGGTGATACCCGAAAGAGTCACGCCGGTCGGTTAGTGTTGACGGTGGAACACTATGCGGAGGTTGCTGTGAGAATTTGGAACTGGTTGATGCTCAAAATTTCTTCAATCGGCGGGTCGCCGAGGTTTCGGAAGGTAGTCGATAGCCCGATTTGGGCGGGCAGCGAAGGTAACCGATAGCCCGATTTGGGCGGGCAGCAACGACAACAAGCTCTGACTGGGCAGGCGCCAGATTCTCCAGTTTGCTATTTGCTTTAGATGGCGCCGAGCACCTGCTCTTCTTTTCGCCGTGGACTCTCCCAGTCAAGCACTCGACGAGGTCGATCGTTGAGCTTGGCTGCGATCGCATCCAGTCCATCTTGGTTGAAAGTGCGCAGGTCAGCGTTCTTGCGCAGATACTGACGCAGCAGCCCATTCGTATTTTCGTTCGTCCCGCGTTGCCACGGATGATGCGGAGCGCAGAAGTAGACGGGCATGTCGAGAGCTGCGGTGATGCGCTCGTGCTCGGCCATTTCCCTTCCTCGGTCCCAGGTCAGCGACCTACGCAGATGGGCAGGTAGCGAGCCCAGGCAGGTGATTAGCGCGTCCGCGACCGTCTCAGCTCGGTAGCCGTCCGGCAATGCCACCACACGGGTAACGCGTGATTGCCGATCCACCAATGTCGCCACCGCTGACGGCCGGATGCCGAACACGAGATCGCCTTCCAAATGGCCGGGCTCGCTACGATCGTTTGCCGCAGCTCCTCGAAGATCGATGGAGACCATATTTCGTATCCGCCCACGACCGTGGGAGCGTTTCTTTCCCCTCGGTCGACGAATCGGCCGATCGGTGCGGAGTTCGTGAAATGCAGTGCTGTCGAATACTTTCCGTGACGGTATGTAGAGGCAACGGTAGATCGTCTCGTGCGAGACCCACATCTGCGGATCGTCCGGGTGCTCGCGTCGGAGCCAGACTGAGATCTGCTGAGGCGACCACTGCTCGTGAAGCTTCGCGGTGACGGTTTCCCGCAGAATCGGCCGCATAGACAGCGTCGGTAATTTAGGCCGGCGCGCGCGGACGTACGCCGCTGCATCCGCCTCGACCGCCCGGTAGGCAACACGGCCACCGTTGCGGGCAATCTCGCGTGCAATCGTGGACGGGGATCTTCCCAGTTTCTCGGCGATGGTCCGAGCGCTGTCGCCGGCGGCGATTCCTCGCGAGACCTCTTCTCGTTCGCCGGCGGTGATGTGGCCGCGTCTTCGTGCTCGTGGGACCGGTCGGATACCGCCGGACTCACGTAGGAAACGACGAATTCGGGGCATCGTTACTCCGAGGATCCGCTCGATTTCTCCTAGTGATTCTCCGCGGCGGTGGAGATCCCAGATCAGGTTCTCCTGCTCCACAGTGAATCCCAATGCCTTGCTGCCCACCCACGCCTCCACGGCCACGCATCATCTCACCAGTAGTGATGCGTTGACCTGTTGAGAGCAAGTTCGTTTGTCGGACACTGCCGGACTCACATCGGCGGGTTCGGTCGACCTTTCGTTATCGAATCGTTGAGTGTCCCGAAACCCGTCCGAAAACCAACTGTCTCTCAATACTTCATGTCGTCGAGTTCTGCGACACTGTGCCCTTGTGAGCACACTTTTGGGGTACGCCAGGGTCTCGACCGCCGACCAGAACCCGACTCTGCAGACGGACGCTCTGACGGCCGCGGGCTGTTACAAGATTTGGACCGATGTCGCGTCCGGTTCCAAAGACGATCGCCCGCAGCTGGCCGCAGTCATCGAGTACCTTCGCCCTGGCGACACCCTCGCAGTGTGGCGCTTGGACCGACTCGGGCGAAGCCTTCCCCACTTGCTCGAAACGGTTGCCCACCTCGAATCGATCGGCGTCGGGTTCACCTCACTCACCGAAGAAATCAACACCACCACTTCCGGTGGCCGGCTGATCTTCACCATCTTCGGAGCGCTCGCCGAGTTCGAGCGCAATCTCCTGAGGGAGAGAACCTTTGCAGGTCTGGAAGCAGCCAAAAGGCAGGGACGCACCGGGGGCCGTCCGCCCGTACTCGATGACAAGCAGAAGGCGATCGCACGCAAGATGAAAGGTGCTGGCGTCTCGATGACCTCCATTGCCGAAACTCTCGGAGTCGCTCGATCAACCCTGTACCGCAACCTCGTCTAGACGGTTTGTGCACAGGACTTCGGAACACGAAACGTCAGTCGTCTCTGTGATGTAGCGTCGCAATCTGCCGTCCTACTCACGGAAAGATCGTCACATCATGGAGCTCAAAAATTCTCGTGGACTGTTTTTTGCTCAGACCCGTGAGCCGCAGATAAGCTACTGGGCGAATCCCAAGATGCTGGAACTCGAAAAAGAGTCAGGCGGAAAGATTCCAAGTGAGTTTTTGAACTGGAAACCGTGCGCTCCAGACAGTCGATCGAACTGCCCAGAACTACACAACACCATGAAGATGCTCGTCAAGATGTCGAACCCCAAGTGGCGAGCCCGAGCGAAAAACATCTATGCAGGACGCACATACCGAAACGAGGATATGGCCGAATCTAAAACAAATCTCCGTGGCGGCATGATAGCCATATCGCACGAATACACGGCAGTTCTCAGCGCATACGCGGCAATGTACGGCAGGTTTATAACGGCCCTCGATTTTGCGAAAACGATTTCCGAAGAAGAATCACGGCGGTTATGGACCGGAATGCGCGATCACTTCGATCAAAGTATCGAAGACTTCAAGTATGGCGGCATTCTTTCCTTGAAGGGAAACGACTTGATGGTCTTCCCTGATGCTAATTTCAAGGAAGCTTTCGAAAGTGCGATTTCCGGGGCAGAGACCTGGACGATCGCGCACGAATTCAGCCACCACATAGTGCGTGACGTCACCTCCAGGAAGGATCGGGAGGTTGTGACAACCCTAAGGGATCTGACGAAAGCCAGCTCGGTAGGCCAGGAGATCCGGGACATGTCATCCAAGCAGCGCGACGAGATCAATGCAGACTTGCTCGCAACGCTTCTCATGTCTGGTTACTTCAACGGAAGCCGCGACCCTCTAGGGGTGACCGGCGGTATCTGTGGCGCCGTATTGTCCCTCATAACAATTGCACATTTCCGAGACGAATGGACCTCCGTTCCAGAGGATTCACATCCTGGATGCTTGGACCGAATTCGGATACTCCTGACCATTATTTGCGAATACTACGGAAAAGAAAGCGCATTCCCTGACGATCCTGAGCGGGCACATATGTTTGTTCGTCGATTTGCGGGAGTCCTTATAACCTTTGCGCGTTGGGTTCACGGATCGATAGAAATGGAATCGTCAGCAATATACCTGTCTATTGCTGAGATTTCAGTCATGCTCGAATTTACGGAGAACGAGGACTAAAAGACGAATGGAAGGAGGAAATTCGTTCCTCCTTCCATTTCTTCCAGTTCAGTCCCACCGCTCCGGGTCGAACAGGCTGGGTCCGATTCGCTCTTCGAGGACTTGGAAAGTTGTTCCACGCCAGACGCGGTACACCCCAGCGAGAGCGATCGCGGCCCCGACTGTCATGAAGATGAAACCGATAGGATTTGTGGGGCCGGCTACAGCCAGGGCAACACCGGAAATCGCCACGGCAATCAGGATTGCCACGGACCCTTCGATTTGCATTGCACGTCCCTGACCTGCGAACCTCGGCATATCTGACGCGCGTTTAGCCATCACGCTGGCCGGTTCGTCGAGGTCCCGAGGGCCGCGATCATCGGCGCCCGGCGAGAGTTGCACTCAATGGCGCGGTGAGCGTTGAGTGTTCGGCTGCACTGATGTGATCGCAGACGACAATCGCTGCTGCGGCGCAACCGATGTCGGTGAGCGGGTATCCGGTCAATGTGTCGAAGAAGTTGACGGGTAACCCCGCGGCCCGAGATGCGAGCTTGTTCGCGAGCAGCATCTCGTCGAGCAGTCCAGCTTGTACGGCCGCCGAAATGAGTTTGCCTTTTGCTTCGGTATGCGCGGGCCGGAGTTCGACCAGAATGTTGGAGAAGGTGTCGAACTTCTTCGCTGCTGCCGCATTGGCTAGTTCGAAGTCGTCTGTGTAGTAGAGCTTTTCGATGAGGTCGACAACGTCGGAGCCTTGGTGCCCGAAGAGTTCGGCAGCGCGGATCTCGCGGTGGACGTTGATGCCGTCGAGTCGTCGCAGTCCGGGGTCGCGCGGGACGCCGGTTTCCTTGTCGCCGCTGACTTCGTAGATCGAGAGGGGCCAGGACAGTTTGGTGTCGAGATTTGCGTGCCTGATGAGGTTGTCGAGGCCGTCGGCTGCGAGTGCTGTTCGGACTGTGCGTCCGAAGCGTGTACGTCCCGTGGCTTGGGTATTGAGTGCGCGTGCGGCACGGTAGTCGATGGTTTCGCGGGCGCTTTTGCGTTGGTCGGGGCATACGCGGCCCTCGACATCGACGATGACATAGCGCTTAGGTGTTGTGCTCATGGTGGTGAACCCCCTGGTTCCGTGCGATTTCTCAATGGTTTGGTAGTCGGCATGACTTGAGGTGCTCTGAGGTTGGTGGTCGGGGCAACGCTCGTCGATCGGTTCTCAGTCGACCCAGGCAGGCTGGGCAGGGATGTGGTTGGTGGGAACGGGTGCGAGAAGGCGCAAGATAGGCAGGCTGAAAACTCGAAGAGCGAGCGAGCTGCGCCATCCCTTGTGCTTGACTGCGAACAACCAGTGTCCGAACAACCACAGGCCCAGCCCCACTGCCAGGGCCAACGGTGCGTTCATCTCCCCGAAGTGGGGGCCGCCCCAGATGAGCCCGGCGATGGTGAGAATGATGAGCAGACCGCCGAGGAATCTGGCGACGAATGATCCGATTTTCCAGGCCACCAGGACCACTACGCCGATGATCAGGATGCTCATGTTCGTTCCCCCGCACTGTGTATGAGTGTGTCGGCTCATTGTGCGGCACACCTACGACAGATGTGGGTTCTGTTGTGAGAGTGCGGGCGGAGCGGCCCACCGTGTTGTTCACCGTTCTTCTCGCTTGAGAGTCAGGGTGTTTCCGTGACCGACGGAATGCGGTCTACCCAGTAGGAAACGTCCTATGTGAGAGCTGTTGTCGTCGAGGGCGATTGCTTCGATGCGGACTGCACGACCGGTGTACCCGTCGTCTTCGGTGCACCAGTTCTGGATCCGGCAGGCCCTGTTCAGCCAGATGATGCGTCCCACGTGTTTGTCGCACACGCACGCAGCGGGGATGGTCTCGGCGTCTGCGAGGAACTCTTCGAGTGCGGGATCGGCGTCGGAGGGAAAGTCGAACAGGTCGAGTTGAGCAGGTTCGTTACCTTTCATGTCCCCACAGTAGCCCATAACGTCCTACTTGTGGGACACACCGGGCTTTCAATGGTCCTGCGCGTCCCGTCTTTGGGTAAGGTTGCGGTATGAATCAGCTGTTCAAAGCCGCTTCCGATGCAGTGTCGACCTCGAAGCAGGCCGCCCGCCAGGCGAAAGAAGCGAGCGATGTCGTGCTGATGCAGGCAATCAAAGTGCTGCTCGCGAGCGGTGTTTCCATCCGGGAGACTGCCTCGATGCTCGATTCGAGTAAGGCGACGGTCGGGCGTCTCGCGGCATTGCCGTCGACGGCCACGCCCGTTCCCTCTGCCGATGGAGAGTCCGCTGACCTCGTGGTGAGCAACGGGTGGGGATCGCAGAAACGATTGGACGAGGTGTACGAGTGGTGCTTGATCTACGACGGTGAGCACGGGATCGAACTCCCGCCGGCGGTACTCGACCTGACAAAGGACCAAGCACTCTCAAATCTTCGGGACGCGTGCGAGCAGGATCGGGTTGCCGGCGAGAGCAGGCTCACCGACGACGAACGGAACGCCGTCCGTCGTCAGTGCAGGTTGGCTACTGTGATCGCCCGTGCTTGCGGCGCTACTGGTGATGAACTCGCGCGATCGCAGAGTTGATCATGGTCTTTCCGATCATGATCTTTCCCTTGATCGGCCGAGGCTGAGGGGTTCTCTAAATTGCTGTGCTCCGTCAGGCCTGAATCAATTCGAGAGCGGCCACTGCCCGGTCCGGGAGGAAGAACTCACGAACATCGGTTCCAGTGAGGTAGTCCTTCACGTCGATCGTTTTGAGGTCAAGCTCGGAGATACCGAAGAATTCGCTGGCAAGCTTGAGTTCTAACACCACATTGTGGATGGGATTGTCGGTTGCTTCCTCGCGAAGTACGCGGTTCCATCCCGGCTCCGGGTTTGCCGTGACGAAGTCGGGACTAACGTTGACATCGATGTACGAATACTCGGTGGACTCCGTCAGGATCACGGCAGCCTGCGTTACGACTTCCCTGTAACCCTCGGCCGTTGACGCAGCTTTCTCGGTGGCAGCACGCCCCTTGCGCAGGTCCGCGACAAGGAGGGTCAGCGCCGCGAGATCCTCCCCGGTGAAGTGCCTCTCGAGACCTGGGATCGGTCCGTTCAGGTATACGCGGGTCTTTGCCATTGTTTCTCCATTTCAGTGCCGAATGATTCAAATTGATTGTATTTCAACATTTTTCGTACCGCTCAACCACTTCGCACATTCCTGTGCATGGCGTTTACAGCTCTTGGCCATGGTCACGTTCGACAGATGGATCGGTCGACGGACGGGCGGGATTGGGCCGGTCGGGTGATGCTCGGCGACGGTTGAGCATGTCCCGTATTGATGTCGGGTGCGCGAGGTCGATCACCGTGGGAGAAGCCTCGTTTGACGGTGAATTCGGTTCCGGAGACGACTCAGCTGCCTCCGGGATATCTGAGTCGACGTTGCCGGGTTGTGCTGTTTCCTGCTCTGCCGCAACAGGTGCCGGGTCTTGTTCCGTCGAAGCGTCGGAGACAGTTGCAGATTCGGCCACTGCTGCCAGTCGGCTGCGTTCCATGGCTGCTTCGGCTTCCCGGCGGGCCATGATCGCTCGGACCTCGTCGGCGTCGACGCATTCGAGTTGTTCGACGAGTGCCGGTGTCGCGTTGAGCATGAGCGACCAACCGGGCTCTCGCCCTTTGTATTCGAGCCGCTCTTGCAGTTCAGCTCGGCGGGCGATCGCTTCGGGGCTGTTTTCTTCCTCTCGGAGCTGGCGTTGGAGGTCGTAGAGTTCGGCGTACATCGACTTGAGCTCGGCGCTTCGGGGAAAGTCCTCGCTGGACTGCTTCTGCAGTTCTTCGAGACGGGCAGTGGCGGTGTCGAGTTGCCAGGTGCGGGAGTCGAGTTTGTCGGGTACTTCGGCGACCATGCGTTCGACGCGGCTCATGATGCCGCTCGCGACGTGACCGAATGCTCCTTCGCGTTCTTCTTCGGTCATGGTGGTGTTCGCTCGTACGCTGACGTACATGTCTTCTTGGGGAATGACTCTCGTCGAGAGCGGAAGTCCTTTCGCGCCGACGTAGAGCGCGGCATCGGCCATGGACCGGCGGACCTCGATTTCGAGGCCGCCCTTGGTTGCGACGGTGACGACCTTGTCGAGTCCTGCACCTTTGAGGTGACCGTAGGTCTCTCGTAGGTGATGGACCAGCGCTTTCGATGCCTCGGGGCGTTTGGTGAAGGTTTGGCCGGCGATGGTCATCGAGAATCCCTCGGCCGCGAGGTGCGCTTCGACTGCGGGTACGGCCGCGGTCAGTGCCGCGATTGCCTGCTGGTGTCCGGGTATGGCGGTGGTGAGGGCTCCGAGTTCGCGTTCACGGCTTCGAGCTGCAGCGAAGTGCGCGTCGGCGTCGGCTTGTAGGTCGGCGACGGCGCCGTCGAGTTCGACTTGGCGCATGTAGCGGGGATCTCCGGTGGCGATCGCTTTGATCGCTGCTGCGTTCTTGGCGAGGTCGTCCCCGCCCAGATCCTCGACTCGGCGCACAGTGCGGTCCGCGCGCTTGAGCTGCTCGATGAAGTGCGCTTTGCGTTGCACGGTCTGCCACATGAAGGTGTCGAAGGTGCGTTCGGCAACGTACGCGAAGATCTGGACGCGCTTGTTCTGGTTGCCCTGCCGGATGATGCGGCCTTCTCGTTGTTCGAGGTCAGCAGGCCGCCAGGGCACGTC
This sequence comes from Rhodococcus sp. GB-02, assembly GCF_053470465.1. Lineage (NCBI taxonomy): Bacteria > Bacillati > Actinomycetota > Actinomycetes > Mycobacteriales > Nocardiaceae > Rhodococcus > Rhodococcus sp. GB-02. The sequence continues at coordinate 343,659 of NZ_JBPUKE010000003.1, read as the reverse complement.
GATGTGATGCAGGGCGACGGCGCGCGGCTGGATGTTGGCGCCGGTTCCCATCTTTTCGGTGGAACCGAAAACAACAGCGACACGGCCGTTTCGGCAGTCCGCGTACAGCTTCGCCTTCTCCGACGCTTTCGCGTAGTCGTGGATGAACCGGATGGATTCAGGATCCATGCCGGCGGCGACGAGTTCGTCCCTGACTCCGGTGTAGATATTCCACGCTCGGCTCTTGGCTTTCGGGGTCGACCGGTCGCAGAAGACGATCTGGAGTCCTCCGCGTAGGGGGGACTCGTTTCCTAGATTGTCGAGGTAGACGTTGTCCTTGGTGTCTTCGCGGACCTCGAGGATCTGATCTGCGAGGATGCAAGCTCGACCGCCGGTCTCGGGAGCGCCGAGGTGCGCGGTCCTCGGGTCGAGGGTCACGTTGCGGCCGTCGCTCGCGATCTTGAGCGAGTTGTCGATGTCGGGACGGCGGCGATCGGCGGCACTGGCGCGGTGACCGAGGTCGGTGATGAAGTCCCGTACTTCCTGGCTGGGCTCGAAGGAGATGACGGTGCGCTGCCCACCGTCGAGGACCGGAAGAGTCACCGGCACTTGATCGCGCATCACGACGTCGGTGAACACACTGGTCATGGCGACAAGGTCACCGACGTTGGTGAACTCCCCGACCCTGGTCTTGGGAACGAGTTTGCTGCCACTCGAGTTCAGTTCGACGCTCTCGACCGTGGCGGTGAATGTCGCGCCCCACGAGTCGAGCGCGGCAACACCGGAAGCCTCGAGCAGATCCGGGCGCAGATAGTTCGTCATCACCCACAGCTCACCGAGACTGTTCGCCACCGGGGTTCCGGTGGCGAAGGTCGCGACTCGTTCGACGTAGTTGTCCTCGGGGATACCGGCTTCGACGGCTTCGGCGCGGCGCACACCTCGCAGGTAGTGCAGCTTCATCGACAGGTCCATGGCCTGATCGGCGCCCTTGGCGCAGGCCAGCTCGTCGACGTTCGATTGACGGCGCAGGTTCTTGTACATGTGCGCTTCGTCGATGAACAGGTAGTCACCGCCGCTCTCCTCGAAGCTCAGACCAGCGTCTTTTCCGGTTTGATCGAGAGTGTCGTTGAGTCGTTCCTCGGCGTTGGCGATCGCGATTTCGAGTTTCTTGACCGACTCGCGGGTCTCCATCGTGGTGCGGTGCTCGTAGAGCTTGTCGAGTTCGTCGCGGATGAAATCGGCTTTGGTCTGATTCGAGACGCCGATCAGCTTGAACGCGGACTGCGGCACGATGACCATGTCCCAGTCCTCGGTAGCCGACTGCGCGACCAGTCGCCTGCGGGATTCGAGATCGGTGGCGGCGGATCCGGAGAGGATGCGGGCGCCGGGGTACCAGTGCGATGCCTCGATGGCGATCTGTTCGACGATGTGGTTCGGCACCACGATCCACGGTTGGCGGACGAGTCCGAGCCGTTTGAGTTCCATGGCGCCCATGAACATGGTTCCGGACTTGCCGGCACCGACGACGTGATCGAGCAGTACGGACGGCTCACCGACGATTCGGGCGACGGCGTTGCGCTGGTACTCGTAGGGCGCGTACTTGTCGCCGAGGCCGGGGAAGGTCTGGTAGCTGCCGTCCCATTGCGGTGCGACGGTCGAGTTGAACAGTTCGTTGTAGGTGTCGAGGAGCCTTTCGCGGCGATCCGGATCGGCGTCGAGTGCCCACGTGCGGAACTCCTGCTGTATCCGGCGGGCCTTGTTCTGCGCGGCGCGAGTTGCCTTGTCGTGCAGCAAGTCCCCACCCGCTGCTTCGGCGTATTCCTTGGACTTGTTGATGCGGATCGGTTCCATGTTGCACAGCGATGTCAGCACTGGGATGCAGGGCGACAACCAAGCGGTGTTTGCGTCCGCCTTCGGAATTGCCGCCGTGGTACTTGGCGACGAGTGAGTTGATCGATTCGCCGAGCTCGCCGGCGAATGCGGCGCGGTCGGATGCCGTCTCAAAGGTGATCTCGCTGTCGATCACAAAGGAAGCCAACGGCTTTCCGGCCGCGGTTGCTCCGGCGATCAGCTCGCCGACCTCTCGGACGATCCGTGCTGCGAGAGTGACGAGCCAGCGCGCCGAGAGTTGATCAGGGAACCGGCTCGGATCTGGGGCGAGCGCAGACACGGCGGCAGGGGAGATGACGTACGACGCGGCGCTGGCGTGCATGATGCGCTCGGGCATGTTTCCACGCTTGCGTTCCTCGACGAGTTCGACCAGTCCGTGCTCTTCGAGAGTGCGCAGGTGGTAGTTCACCTTCTGGCGTGTCAGTCCCACCCGAGGTGCCAGCGAGGATGCCGATCCCGGCACCGTCAATTCGGCCAGAATCCGTTGCCGTATCGGGTCGAGCGATGCTTCCGCGGCAGCGGGGCGATCGATGACTGCGACTTCTAACATGAGAAAACCATCCCGCGACACTTAATTCTGTCAAGACAGAATTAAGTGTCGGTGGGATGGTTTCCGGGTTCTCTACCGCTTCAGGTCGGGCGGGTTGTTCAAATCCCTCGCCGAGTAGGTGTCACACGAGGAGACCTGGCCTGTTTGATAACCAGTCACGAACCACGCCTGCCGTTGCGCGGAAGAGCCGTGTGTCCAGCCCTCGGGGTTGACCCGACCGGTCGTGGACTTCTGGATACGGTCGTCTCCGACAGATGAAGCCGCCGACAGGGCGTCACGAATGTCCTTCTCCGAGAGTGGCTTCAGGAATGGCTGACCAGTCGCATCGTCGGGAATCGTGTCCGCGAAATGTGCCCAGACGCCCGCGTAGCAATCTGCCTGGAGTTCGGTGCGAACCGCACCCGACTGTTCGCCCTGCGGGTCGGCTTGCGCTCGGCCGATGTCGCCGAGCTGATTCTGGATGTGATGTCCGAACTCGTGAGCGACCACGTACTCCTGCGCGAGCGGTCCCGCGCTGGAACCGAAACGGTCGACGAGCAGTTGGAAGAAGCTCGTGTCGAAGTAGGCCGTCTGGTCGGCCGGGCAGTAGAACGGACCGACATCACTCGACGCCTGGCCGCACCCGGTGTTGACCGAACCGCTGAACAAGATGACCTCGGGTCGGACGTACGCCGTGCCGGTCTGCTTGACCAATTGCTGTTCCCAGACATCGTCGAGGCTTCCGACGGTCAGAGTTACTCTGCAGTTCACGTCTGCATTTGCCTGAGCGCCGGTGCACTCGTCTACCGAGGACAATCCCGTCGACGAATTCGACGTCTCCGTCGACGTGCCCAGAAGCGAGCCGGGATCGCCACCGAACAGCAGCGCCAGGATCAGGACGATGATGCCGCCCGCGCCGCCGCCGATCGCAATTTTGCCGCCCCGGCCACCGCCGCCCCCGCCGCCTTGAACCTGAACGCGTCCCGCTTCACCGCGAGCCCCCTCGTTGAAGGTCATCTATGTCCGCTTTCTGCTGTCGTGAACCAGTGCTTGCCGTCACTTCTGGGGATAGCTTCGCATGCGATGCGGGTCCGCGTTTCCGCTCTGCGCAGTTCGCTCCGTAGGATCGCAGGCAAAGTAGTCGGTCGTCGGTTATTGGAAGTAGTTCGAAAGGAATCCCGTGCTGCGCACACATCTCGCCGGTTCATTGCGACCCGAGCAGGCAGAGCAGACCGTAACGCTCACCGGTTGGGTAGCCAGGCGTCGTGATCACGGCGGAGTGATCTTCATCGATCTCCGTGATGCATCCGGAGTTGCGCAGGTAGTTTTCCGGGCAGGTGACGTGGCCGAGCAGGCGCACCGTCTGCGCGCGGAATACTGCGTTCGCGTGACCGGAACGGTAGAGGTTCGCCCCGAGGGCAACCAGAACTTCGAGATCCCCACGGGAGCAATCGAGGTCAACGCCACAGAACTCGAGGTTCTCAACGAAAGCGCACCGCTGCCGTTCCAGCTCGACGATCAGGTCGGCGAAGAAGCGCGCCTCAAGTACCGATACCTCGACCTGCGTCGTGAAGGCCCCGGCTCCGCAATTCGCTTGCGCTCCAAGGTAAGTGCTGCAGCCCGCGGCGTTCTCTCACACCACGAGTTCGTCGAGGTCGAAACTCCGACGCTCACGCGTTCGACGCCAGAGGGTGCCCGGGACTTCCTCGTGCCGTCACGCCTTCAGCCCGGCAGCTTCTACGCACTGCCGCAGAGCCCGCAGCTGTTCAAGCAGCTCCTCATGGTCGGCGGCATCGAGCGGTACTACCAGATCGCGCGTTGCTACCGCGACGAGGATTTCCGCGCCGATCGTCAGCCGGAGTTCACCCAGCTCGACATCGAGATGGCATTCGTCAGCCAGGACGACATCATCCTGCTTGCCGAGGAAATCCTCACGGCGCTGTGGAAGCTGGTCGGCCACGAGATCAAGACGCCGATCGACCGCATGACCTACAACGAGGCAATGCGTCGTTACGGCAGCGACAAGCCCGACCTCCGTTTCGACATCGAACTAGTCGAGTGCATGGACTTCTTCAAGGACACGACGTTCCGCGTGTTCCAGGCCGAGTACGTCGGCGCCGTCGTGATGCCCGGTGGTGCAAGCCAGCCGCGCAAGCAGCTCGATGCCTGGCAGGAATGGGCCAAGCAGCGCGGGGCCAAGGGGCTGGCGTACGTGTTGGTCGGCGAAGACGGCACCCTCGGTGGACCCGTTGCCAAGAACCTTACCGACGCCGAGCGTGAGGGTCTTGCCGCTCATGTCGGAGCGCAGCCGGGTGACTGCATCTTCTTCGCAGCAGGTGCAACCAAGCCGATGCGCGCACTTCTCGGCGCAGCCCGTGGTGAGGTCGCACGCAAAAAGGACCTCATCGATCCCGACGCGTGGGCTTTCGTGTGGATCGTCGACGCTCCGATGTTCGAGCCGACTGCCGACGCCACTGCTTCCGGTGACGTTGCGCTGGGCCATTCCGCCTGGACGGCCGTGCACCACGCGTTCACCTCGCCGAAGCCGGAGTTCTTCGACACGTTCGACACCGATCCGGATTCCGCTCTCGCCTACGCATACGACATCGTCTGCAACGGCAACGAGATCGGCGGCGGCAGTATTCGTATCCACCGCAAGGACATTCAGGAACGAGTGTTCAAGGTGATGGGTATCTCCGAGGAAGAGGCGCAGGAGCAGTTCGGCTTCCTCCTCGACGCCTTCGCCTTCGGCGCGCCTCCGCACGGCGGAATTGCATTCGGCTGGGACCGCATCACCGCGCTCCTCGCCGGCATGGATTCAATCCGTGAGGTCATCGCGTTCCCGAAGTCCGGCGGCGGCGTCGACCCGCTTACGGATGCGCCGGCACCGATCTCGGCTCAGCAGCGCAAGGAATCGGGTATCGATGCGAAGCCCGAGAAGAAGTCCGAGGAGAAGACGTCAGAGGACAAGAAGTCCGAAGGCGACACCGGCGAAGCCAAGTAGAGCCGACACCGGATCGCCGTGCTGCATTTGCGGGTGATCTGCCCGACCGAGCGCACCGAGCAAGTTCTCGGTGCGCTCGCGTCGCAGCGGGGTGCGACACACATCGTCGTATTGCGTGATGTCGCAGTTCATCCTGCCGGCGACATGGTGGAGGCCGACGTCGCCCGTGAAGCGGCCAACGACGTCGTCGATGTTCTGACCGCCCTCGGCGTCGCCGAGGACGGCGGAATGACGCTCGTACCGGTCGAGACGGTGGTGTCGGCGGCGGCGCGCAAAGCCGAGCGTGACGTGCCGGGTGATCCAGCGGATTCCCTCGTGTGGGAGGAATTGCTGTCCCGCACTCGGGAAGAATCAACTCTCAACGGATTGTTCGTCGCGTTCCTGACGATCGCGTGCCTCCTTGCTGCAATCGGCGTTGTCACCGACTCACAGATCACGATCGTGGGCGCCAGGTCGTCGGCCCCGAGTTCGGGCCGCTGGCAGCCCTTGGGGTGGCACTGGTGCGGCGGGATCGACGGTTGCGCCGACGCTCGATTCTTGCGCTCGCCGTCGGATTCCCCATCGCGATGGGCGTGACTCTTGCTGCCACGTTCGTGGTGAAGTTCTTCGGATGGATGGACGTCGTCAGTCTCGAATCACTCCACGAGGTCGATTTCGTCTACAAGGTCGGGCCCATTTCGTTTGTCGTCGCGCTTCTTGCCGGTGCGGCGGGGATGCTGGCGCTCGTCTCCTCGAAGTCCGCCGCCCTGGTCGGGGTGTTCATCTCGGTCACCACAGTTCCCGCCGCTGGTTTCGCCGTGGTTGCGGCAGCTAATGGCGAGTGGCGGATCGCCGGATTGTCGTCTCTGCAACTGGCGGTCAACCTGCTCGGGATAGTCATCGCCTGTGTACTCGTTCTCTTGGTCAGAACGCGCGCCGACGAGGAATTCGAAGCAGCGTTGAAAGGTATTTCTCGATTTGTCGACGAGGGCAAAACTCCATGATGTGGCCGGTTCGGAGTTCTGCTCACCGACAGCAGAATTCTCGCGAGAACTGTGCGACGGTGTGGCGATTAGGGACTTTTGTCATCACCGCAGGTAGACGGCAATTTCTGTTGACGTGAGGGCTTGAATTCTCCGCTGTGGGCGGATGAGCTGGGCATGATCGGAGTCACTAACGGGTAAGTTGGTCGGTGATGACCGCATTACTGGCAGACCCCGTTTCCGAAGTCGTCGCAGCTGCTGAGCAGTTGCTGACACGCCGCACAGGGGCACCCGTAACCCTGGTGGATCCAGTCGATCTCGGGGGGAGTGGCCGCACCGTCGTACTGCGCGTGCGTGTCGCCGAAAACCCGTTCTCCCTGCCCCGAACGCTGGTGATCAAGCAGGTCCGTGACAACTTCCAGGGAGCTACCAAGACGGCGATTGCGCTCCCCGCCGCGTCCGAGGGTGACTTCGACGTCGAAACCGCCTTTCTCCGTGAAGCGGTGTCGTATCAGTTCGCCAACGCGCTTGCCAAGGACGCCCGCCCCGGCGCCGAACTGTTGGCATCCGACCTCGACGCTCGTCTCCTGATCCTGAGTGACCTCGGCGACGCCACCGCCATCAGCGTCCGTCTCGAAGACTCCGACCCGGACACCGTCACGCACACGTTGATGGCCATGGCGCAGGCCATGGGCCGCATGCACGCCGCGACAGTAGGCCGTGAAGATGACTTCACCGCGCTGCTGCGTCGCGCCGAGGTCGCCCATTGCTCCGACGAAGTAGCGGATCAAGTGGGACGCGCAGTGGCCGGCGTTCCCACAATGCTGGTGGAAAGTCTCGGCATCGATGTGAGTTCAGACATTCTCGAGCAGGTGCAGCACGCACAAACGCTGTTCAGTGGCGGCCGGTTCCGTGCATTCAGTCCGTCGGACCTGTGCCCGGACAACATCATCGTCAACGACGACGGCGTGCAGTTCCTGGACTACGAGTGGGGCGGCTACCGCGACGCTCTCCTCGACATCACCTACGCGCTTGTGTCGTTCCCCGGTTGCCTGTGCAACATCGACCTGACCGAAGAGCGGGCGTCGGCGATGGTGGATGCCTGGCGGGCCGAGGTCGTCGGGATGTGGCCCGCCCTGGCCGACGAGGCCGAGTTGGGACGCAGGATCGTCGAAGCCCAACTCATCTGGGTCTGGCTCAGCACCTATCTGTACCTACCCGAAGATCATTCACGTATCGCTGCCGTCCGAGAGCACTATCTCTCGATCCCACGCGCCGACGCCCTGGTCGGCCGTTGGGCCAGGCTCGCACGTTCGGCACAGCTCGCCGGCAACGGCGCCGTCGAAGCGCACGCCCGCGAGGTCGTGGCGGCGCTGCGTACAGAGTTCAGTTGAGCATCTGGCTGATCACATGAGAAAGGGCGCCCGTGCACGGGCGCCCTTTTTGTCGAGTCCGTTCAGTTGACGGAGGCTCAGCTCTCGGATACGAGGTCGTTCTCGGACAAGTCCGTCGCTGCGAGCGCCGTCTCGAGATCAGGATGCCGGAACGTCGACGTGACCTGATCCGCCACGACTCGGAAAGCCGAGGCCACAGTTGCGGACTTGTCCGGTTCGGCCGCCCACGTTGCGGTCTGTTCGACGACGACTACGCCGTGGTGGACGTACATCTTGCCGGGCACGAGCGTGATGCCGGCGTTGGTGGCCCACTCGCGCAGGGCAGCGAGTCCCTGGCTCGCGCCCTTGGGGCCGCCTACCTCGATGTCGTCACTCGACAACTGCAGCAGTGTGTCGACGTCTTGGGAGTTGAGTGCATCGTGCCACGCGAGGACGGTGGCGATCTCGGAGGTGCTCATGGCGACAACGCTATTACAGCGCCTTCGCCGAGGACGTGAGGGCTGGCTGGAACTGCGGATTGCGTCAGGCGTCGGTGGTCTCTAGTAGCGTCGATTCGTGAGCGATTGGCAAGCGGAAGACAGTGCGGTGGCGGAAGACGGTCTCTTCGAGGCAACACCGGAAGAGCCCGAGATCGTCGACGAACCAGATGTCGTGTCGGTAGCCGAGCGTGCCTTGTCCTCGGTGCCGCCCGGTGCTCCTCTGGCTGTCCGCATGCGCCCGCTCACCCTTGGTGAGGTTGTCGGGCAACAGCACTTGCTCGGGCCCGGTGCGCCACTGCGCAGAATGGTCGAGGGATCCGGCGCCGCATCGGTACTTCTGTACGGACCTCCCGGCACCGGCAAGACCACGCTTGCTTCGTTGATCTCGGGTGCAACGGGCCGCCGGTTCGAGGCCTTGTCTGCCCTGTCCGCGGGTGTGAAGGAAGTCCGCGGTGTCATCGAACTCGCGCGTCGTCGCCTGCTGAACGGCGAACAGACCGTTTTGTTCATCGACGAGGTTCATCGTTTCTCCAAAACCCAGCAGGACGCCTTGCTCGCCGCGGTCGAGAACCGGATCGTTCTCTTGGTCGGCGCGACAACCGAGAACCCGTCGTTCTCGGTCGTCTCCGCGCTGTTGTCGCGCTCGTTGGTCCTGCAACTGCAATCGCTCACCGCTGCCGATGTCCAGGAATTGCTCGAGCGTGCGGTCGCGGACGAGCGAGGGTTCGGGGGAGCGATCACGATCGACGACGACGCGATGGAACATCTCGTCCGTCTGGCTTCCGGTGATGCACGCCGAGCCCTGACGGCACTCGAGGCCGCTGCCGGGGCTGCACTGGACACGGCCGGTGACGTGCCTGGTCCGGTGGTGCTCGACCTCGCGACCGTCGAGGCCAGCGTCGACAGGGCTGCGGTTCGGTACGACCGTGCCGGAGATCAGCACTACGACGTCATCAGTGCCTTCATCAAAAGCATTCGCGGCTCCGACGTCGACGCCGCTCTGCACTACCTCGCACGGATGCTGACCGCGGGCGAAGACCCTCGATTCATTGCACGGCGTCTGGTCGTTCACGCCAGCGAAGACATCGGCATGGCCGATCCGACGGCTCTGCAGACTGCTACCGCCGCCGCGCAGGCAGTGCAGCTGATCGGCATGCCCGAGGCGCGTCTTGCTCTGGCACAAGCCACCATTCATCTGGCGACAGCCCCCAAATCGGGTGCGGTCATCGCCGCTCTCGGCGCTGCCATGGCCGATGTGGCCGCCGGAAGATCCGGGCTCGTGCCGCCGCATCTGCGTGACGGGCACTACAAGGGCGCCGAGCAGTTGGGCAACGCAGTCGGTTACAAGTACCCGCACGACACACGTGATGGTGTTCTGCGGCAACAGTATCCGCCGGACGATCTGGTGGGTGTCGACTACTACCAGCCCACCGCTCACGGCAACGAGCGAGAGATCGCAGATCGGGTGAGCAAACTCCGCCGAATAGTTCGTGGCTGACGCCTGCCAGGTTCCACCGGTCGACGCGTTACTCTGGACACCCATAGCTCGACGCTCTTGAAGGTAAGGACCGGTTAGTGCAAACCCACGAGATCCGCAGGCGATTCCTCGACCACTTCGTCAAGGCCGGCCACACCGAGGTGCCCAGCGCCTCGCTGATTCTCGACGACCCGAACCTTCTGTTCGTCAACGCGGGCATGGTTCCATTCGTGCCGTTCTTCCTCGGGCAGCAGACGCCGTCCTACTCGCGCGCGACGTCCGTGCAGAAGTGCGTCCGCACCTTGGACATCGAAGAAGTCGGCATCACCACCCGCCACAACACCTTCTTCCAGATGGCGGGCAACTTCTCCTTCGGTGACTACTTCAAGAAGGAAGCCATCTCCCACGCCTGGCAGTTGCTGACAGGTTCGGTCGAGGACGGCGGATACGGCATCGATCCCACCCGGCTGTGGGCCACCGTCTACCTTGACGACGACGAAGCATTTGCGATCTGGCGCGACGAGGTCGGTCTGCCCGAAGAGCGCATCCAGCGCCGTGGCATGAAGGACAACTACTGGTCCATGGGCATCCCAGGACCCTGTGGCCCCTGCTCGGAGATCTTCTACGATCGCGGCTCCGAGTACGGCGTAGAAGGCGGCCCGGAAGCCGACGAGGACCGCTACATCGAGATCTGGAATCTCGTGTTCATGCAGAACGAGCGCGGCGAGGGCACCAACAAGGGTGACTACCCGATCCTCGGACCGTTGCCGAAGAAGAACATTGACACCGGCATGGGCGTCGAGCGCGTTGCGTTCCTCCTCCAGGGCGTCGAAAACGTCTACGAGACAGACCTTCTCCGCCCCGTCATCGACAAGGCCGCCGAACTGACCGGCAGCGTGTACGGGACCGATCACACTTCTGACGTCCGTTTCCGCGTCATCGCCGACCACGCACGCACCGCCGCGATGTTGATCGCCGACGGTGTGAACCCCGGCAACTACGGCCGCGGCTACGTCCTGCGCCGGTTGCTGCGTCGTATCGTGCGCTCAGCCAAACTGCTCGGCAGCGAGCAGCCCACCATGCGCGAGTTCATGATCGTCGTCCGCGACACGATGGCGCCCTCGTACCCGGTTCTGGAAACCGACTTCACGCGCATCGAGAACGTTGCCGTCGGCGAGGAGACCGCGTTCCTCAAGACGCTGGCTTCGGGTTCGGCACTCTTCGAGAATGCTGCCGAGTCGGTCAAGTCGTCCGGAAAGTCGGTCATCGCCGGCGATCAGGCGTTTGCACTGCACGACACCTACGGCTTCCCGATCGACCTCACGCTCGAAATGGCGTCCGAGGCCGGGCTCACCGTGGACGAAGACGGCTTCCGCACGCTCATGGCCGAGCAGCGCAAGCGCGCCAAGGACGACGCTCAAGCGCGTAAGCACGCGCATGCGGACCTGACGGTCTACAAGGAACTGCTCGATCGAGGCGCCACCGAGTTCACCGGTTTCGACGAACTCGTCTCCGAGGCTCACGTCCTCGCGCTGATCGTCGACGGCGTCCGCGTGCCGGTGGCGAAGGCCGGCCAGGACGTCGAGGTCATCCTCGACCGAAGTCCGCTCTACGCAGAGTCCGGTGGACAGATCGCCGACATCGGTTCGCTCACCGCTCCGGGCCTCGAAGCCAAGGTCAACGACGTGCAGAAGATCGCCAAGAAGGTCTGGACGCACAAGGTGACGGTCAAGAAGGGCGAGATCACCGAGGGTGACGTCGTCCTCGCGCACGTCGACGCCGAGTGGCGCAAGGGCGCAACCCAGGGGCACTCCGGTACCCACATGGTGCACGCTGCGCTGCGTCAGGTGCTCGGCCCCAACGCCGTGCAGGCCGGCTCGCTCAACAAGCCGGGTTACCTCCGTTTCGACTTCTCCTGGCAGGGCGCGCTGTCCGAGTCCCAGAAGCAGGACATCGAAGCCCTCACCAACGAAGCCGTGGCGTCGAACTACGCGGTCAACACTTTTGTCACGGACCTCGACAAGGCCAAGTCGATGGGTGCGATGGCACTCTTCGGCGAGAACTACGGCGACGAGGTTCGTGTCGTCGAAATCGGCGGCCCGTTCTCGATGGAACTGTGCGGCGGTACTCACGTCGGAAGCTCCGCTCAGATCGGTCAGGTTACGCTGCTCGGTGAGCAGTCCGTCGGCTCCGGAATCCGACGCGTCGAGGCGTACGTCGGTTTGGATTCCTACCGCTACCTCGCCAAGGAGCGCGCGCTCCTGGCCGGACTGTCCTCCTCACTGAAGGTTCCTTCGGAAGAGGTGCCTGCTCGCGTCGAGGCGCTCGTCGAGCGACTCAAGGTGGCCGAGAAGGAACTCGAGCAGACCAAGGCCAAGGCTGTGCTGGCGTCGGCAGGCGAGTACGTCGCCAAGGCCAAGCGCATCGGCAGCGTCCTCGTCATCGCCGAACCCGCTCCTGCCGGAGTCGGTGGAAACGATCTGCGCAGCCTCGTCACGGACATCAAGGGTCGCCTCGGCTCCGAACCTGCCGTCGTCGCTCTCCTCGGTGACGTCGACGGCAAGGTTCCGTTTGTGGTCGCCTCGAGCAAGGCAGCGCAGGGTCTCGGTGTGAAGGCAGGCGAACTGGTCGCGTCGTTCGGACCCAAGATCGGCGGCCGCGGCGGCGGAAAGCCCGACATGGCCCAGGGCTCGGGTTCGGACTCCGCAGGAATCCCGGCGGCGCTCGATGCGATCCGGGACAGAGTCGGAGAGCTGGCGGGCGGCAGCTGACAGTGGTGGCTACGCAGCAGGGTCCCGATCGCCCCGGCATCGACGACCCTGGTCGCGGGCGGCGCATCGCCATCGACGTCGGCAGTGTTCGCATCGGCGTCGCGTCCAGCGACCCCGACGGCATCCTCGCTACACCGGTGGAAACGGTTCCACGCTCGAAGGAGCGTGGGCCCGACGCGCCGGATATCCGGCGCATTATCGACATCGTGTCCGAATACGAGGCCGTTGAGGTTATCGTCGGACTGCCACAGACGCTGCGCGGTGAGCAAGGTAAAGCCGCCGGTATCGCGACTGCATTCGCCAAACGACTGCAGCGGGCCGTCGAACCGATCCCGGTGAGACTGTCCGACGAACGACTGACGACTGTCACGGCTGCGCGCAATCTCCGCGAAAGCGGAGTGAAGGCACGCGGGCAGCGGCCGATGATCGATCAGGCTGCGGCGGTGGAAATCCTGCAAGGCTGGCTGGACGAGCGGAGTAGAGCTGTGAAACCAGGGGAGTCGTCGAAGGACGCTGCACTGGAGGGCGATCTGTGAACGCGCGGTGGGATGAGGGCGGCGGAAGCCGGCCCACCAGTTCGTTCGACTTCGACAACGACGAGACCATGGTCATGCGTGCGCTGCCGCAGAACATCGATCCGCCGCACATGTCGCGAGCCGAGGCACGCAAGCAACGCGAAGCGCGCAACAAGCGCGCCAAGCGAGGCAAGAAGGTCGGTGTTCTCGCCCTACTGGTGTTGGTGATCGCAGTCCTCGGTGTCGGTGCATACGGCGCTCTCTGGTACATGGATCGCAACAAGGCCGCGGAGGACTTCGCCGGCCCAGGAGGCGCACCCGTGGTCATCCAGATCAACAGTGGAGAAACCGCATCGGAAATCGGTGCGACGCTCGAGGCGAAAAACGTCGTCGCGAGTTCCGCTGCTTTCTACAACGCGGCGATCGCCAATCCGTCGGAGATCCAGAAGGTGCAACCCGGCTTCTACCAGGTGCCGGTGCAGAGTAGCGCCGCGAGCGCACTCGACGCCTTGGTTGCCCCGGACTCCCGCGTCGGCAGTGTTGTCATCGCCGAGGGACGTCAGCTGCACGACAGTTCGGACGCGCAGACGGGCTCGCTCAAGAAGGGCATCTACAACCTCATTTCCGAGGCGAGTTGTGTAGGCCCGGTTTCCGCTCAGAAATGTGTATCGACAGATGAATTGAACACTGCGGGAGCATCTTCCGATCTGGCTTCGCTCGGCGTCCCGGACTGGGCCATGTCTTCGGTCAAGAGCGTTCCGGACAAGGACCGTCAGCTGGAAGGTTTGATCGCGGCCAGCAGTTGGGATTTCGACCCGACTGCGACGCCCACCGAGATCTTGCGTGCGTTGGTCGAGGGCAGTGCCGCCAAGTACGAGGCCACCGGGATTCTGACAGCCGGAAGCGGCGTCGGTATGTCGCCGTACCAGTTGTTGGTGGCAGCGTCGTTGGTCGAGCGTGAGGCATTGCCCGGCGACATGGCCAAGGTCGCGCGAGTGATCGTCAACCGACTCGCAGTCGATCAGCCGTTGCAGTTCGACTCCACGGTCAACTACTCACTCGACACCACCGAGGTCGCCACCACGGATGCCGACCGTGAGCGCGTCACTCCCTGGAACACGTACGCGATGCCCGGCCTGCCCGCGACACCCATCGCTTCGCCGAGCATCGACGCTCTCAAGGCCGTGGAATCTCCGGCAGACGGTGACTGGTTGTACTTCGTCACGATAAACAAGGAAGGCCAGACACTCTTTACCAAGAGCTACGAAGAGCATCTCGCCAACATCGAACTGGCACAGCAAAGTGGGATTCTCGACAGTGGACGGTAGTACCGCGGCAACACTCGAGACGCCGCGCAAAGCAGCTGTTCTCGGAAGTCCGATCGCTCATTCGAAATCGCCGTTGCTGCATCTTGCGGCGTACGAGGCTCTGGGTCTTCGCGATTGGACCTACGAGCGGATCGAGTGCACCGGCGAGCAGTTGCCTGCCCTCGTGGACTCACTCGGCCCCGAATGGGTCGGCCTCTCCGTGACGATGCCCGGCAAGATCGCAGCACTCGAGTACGCCACCGAACGCACACCGCGGGCGGTGACCATCGGCTCGGCCAACACCTTGGTTCGCATCGACGGCGGTTGGCGTGCCGACTGCACGGACGTCGACGGAGTCAGTGGTGCGTTGATCGCCGGCGGTGTCGGCGATCTCAGCGGGACTTCGGCGGTAGTTGTCGGCGCGGGAGGCACCGCGCGGCCGGCACTGGTCGCGTTGGCCGACATGGGAGTTCGGGCAGTCACCGTGGTCGCACGTGATCCGGGACGCGCGTCCGGTGCCATCGAATGCGGTGGTGCTGTCGGGTTGGACATTGATCTGGTTGCGTTCGACGACGCACGGCTCAGTGGAATCTGCGCCGAATCCTCGGTCTTGGTCAGCACCGTTCCCGCAGATGCGGCAACGCCCTTTGCCCAGCAATTGGGGAAGGCGCGATTTGTCCTTGACGCGATCTACAACCCCTGGCCGACGCCACTCGCTTCGGCTGTCGAGGCGGCTGGTGGCACGGTGATCGGTGGCCTCGAGATGTTGCTCAATCAGGCCTTCGGACAGGTAGAGCAGTTCACGGGCAAGCCCGCTCCGCGAGAGGCGATGGCAGCCGCTATCGCCTAGCTTTGTTCACAGTGTTGAGGTAGTCCACAAGGCGATTCGGAGTCTGCCGCTGGTGAACGCCGGACTCCAAGCTCGAAACCATGTGGACTTTGGTGGTCTTGGCAGGCGCTGGGGTAATCGCTGGGTTCGGTGCTCGGGCGATCGTCGACAGTTGGTTGCGGCGACACGGTTATCGACCAGCCGTGACTCGCTGTTGTGCGCCGCAGTGCGCTGTCGCACTAGGTTGGGTTGTCGTCGGCGCACTGACTACCACGGTGGCGCAACTGATCTCAGGTCTCGCCGTGGTGTGGTGGTGTGTCGCAATCTCGATTGTCGACCTGGCTGTGCGCCGGCTGCCCAACAGCTTCACGCTGCCGGGCTACGCAGTCGTGATGGTCTACGCGACGATGTCGGGAACGGTGTTGGTGGCCGCGGTGGGATCGGTACTGCTCGCCGGAATCCACCTCCTGGCGCACGTGATGTCGCCTGGTTCCATGGGTATCGGCGATGTGAAGCTCTCTCTTCCTCTGGGTGCTCTGACCGGATTGGTGGGCGCTGACGCCTGGCTGTGGTCGTTGGTGTCTGCGTCGGTGCTCACCGCAACCCTGGGTATCGTGATCGAACTGCGAAGACTGGAACGGCAACAGTCGGGACCGGTAGCCCACAATTCGCCCATTGCGCACGGACCCTCGATGTGCCTGGCAGCATGCGGTTCGATTGCGTTTGCCTGGTGGACGTGACGAGCGCAACATCCGCGGAAAACCTGGCGTTATTGACTATTCAACGACGGACCGTGATCTGCAGGAAAGACGTAACCGTCGGTTTCATACAGGCGGGTATCGCAGGCGCGCAGTCCCAGTAGGCGGCGCGTCGGACTTGCCGAATGTCCACACCCTGACGTTGACTGAGGCTTCGGAAATGGGACAAAACGAATCTCGTTTCGCACTCGATTATCGGGGGAACCTATGCGCACAAGGCTTTTCGTCGCTGCGGCAGCCTGTTTGGCGGCTGTGGCTGCAGGGGCAGGCGTCGCCGGCGCCGCGCCTGCACCATCATCGGTGGCACTGGGCGGGGGCTCAGGAATCCTACTGCCGGACGTGGATCACTCCGATCCGGAGCAAGTTGCTGCCTGCACACTGACCGCAGTCGGCTATGACAACGCCGGTTCGCTCGTGGCACTCACCGCCGGACACTGCGGAGTTGTCGGGGACCGGGTGTTCGCCGAATACCTACCGGAAGCCGGCCCCATCGGCCGATTCTCCTACTCGAGTCCGGTCTCGGACATTGCGGTGATCGATCTCGACGACTCCAAGGTAGCCCCGCTGCGTACCGTCGGCGGCACGACGATCAACGGTATCGGCGCTCCGCCGGCACCGGGCACGATCGTGTGCAAGGAAGGCCGCTCGACCGGCAACACGTGCGGTATCACCTGGGGTTACGACTCCGTCTACGGTGAGATCGTCGAGCACACCTGCTCGATCCCCGGTGACTCCGGTGGACCACTCGTCGTCGGCGATCGCCTGGTGGGCTTGATCAGCAACGGCTTCCCGCCCTACTGCTTCGAGCCGCTTCCACCGCCGTTCCACGCTCCCGACAACTCGGCGGACATCAACATCGGTTTGGCTGACATCAACGCCAACGGTGGAGGATTCCGCCTTCTCTAGACCCGCAAGTACTGCTGAGATGGCCCACACGCATCGTGCGTGTGGGCCATCTGTGTTCACCGGGAGGGCCACTGTGACAACTGAGGTCCGCGACGTGGAAAGATGGTCGGCGTGCTGCGTTGGATAACTGCCGGAGAATCCCATGGTCCCGCCCTCGTCGCGATGCTCGAGGGCATGGTCGCGGGGGTCGAAGTGACCTCTGAGGCCATCTCGTCCGAACTTGCCCGTCGTCGACTCGGTTACGGCCGTGGCGCGCGGATGAAGTTCGAGGCCGACAAGGTCACGATCATCGGCGGTGTCCGCCACGGATTTACGCTCGGTGGCCCCGTGGCGATCGAAATCGGCAACACCGAGTGGCCCAAGTGGGAAACCATCAT
The DNA here is from genome assembly GCF_053470465.1 of Rhodococcus sp. GB-02. Classification (NCBI taxonomy): domain Bacteria; kingdom Bacillati; phylum Actinomycetota; class Actinomycetes; order Mycobacteriales; family Nocardiaceae; genus Rhodococcus; species Rhodococcus sp. GB-02. Next base: position 326,482 of record NZ_JBPUKE010000003.1, on the reverse strand, counting down.
GTCCGCCGACCCGGTCGACCCGGACCTGCTTGCCGATCAGGCTCGCAATGCCCCGCTGACGCGCCCGCGTCCCGGACATGCCGATTACAGCGGCATGCTCAAGTACGGCTTCAACGACGCGCGTCCCGTCCTCGAGCGCGCCAGCGCTCGCGAGACCGCAGCCCGTGTAGCCGCCGGAACCGTCGCGCGGTCGTTCCTGCGTCAAGTATTCGGTGCCGAGGTCGTTTCACACGTCATTTCCATCGGTGCTTCCGAGCCTTACGTCGGCCCCGTGCCGGAGGGCAAAGACCTGGACGCGATCGACGCGAGCCCGGTGCGCGCATTCGACAAGGCTGCAGAAGAGTCGATGATCGCCGAAATCGAATCGGCCAAGAAGGACGGCGACACCCTCGGTGGCGTCGTCGAGGTCGTCATCCACGGCCTGCCTGTCGGACTCGGTACTTTCGTCAGTGGCGCCGAGCGTCTCGATTCACGACTTGCCGCTGCCCTCATGGGAATTCAGGCCATCAAGGGTGTCGAGGTCGGTGACGGCTTCGAGACCGCGCGTCGTCGTGGCAGCGAGGCTCACGACGAAATCCGTCCGGGACCGGACGGCGTCGTGCGCTCCACGAACCGCGCAGGCGGAATCGAAGGTGGCATGACCAATGGTGAGGCTCTTCGAGTTCGCGCTGCGATGAAGCCGATCTCGACCGTTCCGCGCGCTCTGGCGACCGTCGACATGGAGAGCGGCGAGGAAGCGGTTGCCATCCACCAGCGCAGCGACGTGTGCGCGGTTCCGGCCGCCGGCGTCGTCGCCGAGTCGATGGTCGCGCTTGTCGTGGCTCAGGCCGCACTCGAAAAGTTCGGTGGTGATTCCATTGCTGAAACCACTGCCAACTACCGTCGTTACGCCGAGGGCATCGCAGCCCGACCGCCTCGATAGGGCTCACGTATCGATGAAGCCGAAGGCTGTACTCATCGGTCCGCCCGGCGCCGGCAAATCGACCATCGGTCGACGCCTCGCGCAGGCCCTCGAACTCGAACTGGTCGATACGGACGCCGAGATCGAACGGACCACGGGTAGGACGATCCCGGAGATCTTCACCCACGACGGAGAGCCTCGGTTTCGTGAGATCGAGGAAGCGGTGGTTCGCGACGCGTTGCAGGCCACCGACGGAATCGTCTCGCTCGGCGGTGGTGCGATCCTCTCCGATCGCACGCGCGAACTGCTCCAAGGTCACACGGTCATCTACCTGGAGATCAGTGTCGCCGAAGGGCTTCGCCGCACGGGGGCGAACAATCATCGTCCGCTGCTGGCCGGCGGAGATCCCAAGGTCAAGTACCAGGAGCTGATGAGGCGTCGTCGTCCGCTGTACCGGCGTTCGGCCACGATTCGGATTCGGACCGACGGCCGCAGTCCGGCGCGTGTCGTCGGGCAATTGGTGTCGAAACTTCAAGACAAATGAACAACCGGAGCGGAGTAGTGGAGCAGTGACCGAACCCGTACGTGTAGAGGTGAAGACCGCAAGTCCCTACCCGGTCGTGATCGGCCGCGGCCTGCTCGGCGATCTTGTTGCCGAGTTCGACGGCGCGCGCACTGTCGCGATCTTCCATCAGCCGCCATTGGCAGAGACCGCGGAGGCAGTACGGGCTGCATTGGCGGAGAAGGGAATCGACGCTCACCGTATCGAAATTCCCGACGCCGAAGACGGTAAGGATCTTGCCGTCGCCGGCTTCTGCTGGGACGTACTCGGCCGGATCGGTCTGACTCGCAGCGACGCGATAATGAGCTTGGGTGGGGGAGCGGCGACCGACCTCACCGGCTTCGTGGCAGCCACCTGGATGCGCGGCGTCAAGGTTGTTCACGTCCCGACCACGTTGCTCGCGATGGTCGACGCAGCGGTGGGCGGCAAAACCGGAATCAACACCGAAGCGGGCAAGAACCTCGTCGGTTCGTTTCACGAACCCGGAGCGGTGTTCATCGATCTCGCGACACTCGAGACGGTGCCGCACAACGAGATCGTTGCCGGCATGGCCGAGGTCATCAAGACCGGATTCATCGCCGACCCGGTGATATTGGACCTGATCGAAGCCGATCCCAAGGCGGCTCTCGATCCGTCGGGAACTGTTCTGCCCGAGCTGATTCGGCGCTCCGTCGAGGTCAAGGCCAAGGTCGTGGCCGCGGATCTGCGCGAGTCGGATCTGCGCGAAATCCTGAACTACGGCCACACCCTCGGCCACGCGATCGAACGTCGTGAGCGGTACAAGTGGCGTCACGGTGCCGCTGTCTCGGTCGGTCTGGTCTTCGCTGCCGAACTCGGACGGCTCGCCGGTCGACTCGACGACGTCACCGCGGATCGTCACAAGTCGATCCTCGACCTCGTTGGTCTGCCGACGTCGTACGACGGTGACGCATTCGGTGACCTGCTGAAGGGCATGCAGACCGACAAGAAGAACCGTGCCGGGCTGCTTCGTTTTGTGGTCCTCGACGGACTGGCCAAGCCGGGCCGCCTCGAAGGGCCGGATCCGAGCTTGTTGGTCGCGGCGTACTCCGCGATTGCCCGCGATCCGAGACCGGCCGGCGGAACGGTTCTGCTGTGAGGATCAACGTCGTCAACGGACCCAATCTGGGGCGTCTGGGTAAGCGTCAGCCCGAGGTCTACGGGGCGACCACACACGACGATCTGATCGAATTGTGTGTCGCGGCGGGCAAGGATCTCGGCGTCGAGGTGGTCGTTCGTCAGAGCGATCACGAAGGTGATCTTCTCGGCTGGATCCACGACGCAGCAGACGCGGGGGAACCGGTGATTCTCAACGCCGGTGGCTTGACGCACACGTCGGTGGTCCTACGCGATGCGTGTGCCGAGCTGACCGCCGGACTGGTCGAGGTGCATATCTCGAATGTTCATGCGCGAGAAGAGTTTCGGCACCATTCCTATCTGAGTCCGATCGCGACCGGTGTGATCGTCGGACTCGGCGTCGCCGCGTATCCGCTGGCGATCAGGTTCCTCGCCGAGCGGGTCTGAACGAAGCGAAGTCGAAAGTACATCCACACGAATGTGGCCCCGAGGAAAATTTCCTCGGGGCCGCATTCGGTTGTGTAGAGGGTGGCGTTACTGCTCGCGCTTGCCCAGATCGATCGCTGGGAAGACCGCGGTATCGGCGTCGGATTCCTCGACGGACATGGCGGCTCCGCTGTATGCGTGCTGCTCGGTGGGGGAGTCGTAGCCCTCGCTGACAGGCACTGGTTCGCGATGACGCTCGTGGGTCGGGGTCTGCGGAGCTGTACCGTTCTTGCGCTGTTCACGGCTGACGAAGAAGCGTCCGACGGTGATGGCGACCATGGCGGGGACGAAGATGAGAAGGATCGTGAACGCCGCACCAGAGGTCACCTCGAAGAACAAGCCCTGCTGGGTCAGTTCGAGGGAGGGGACCAGGCTGAGTGCCCAGCTGGCAGCGCCGGCGACGAATCCGCCGACCAGCGCAGCCTTGAGCCACAGCATGGTCAGATCGGCGCCGTCTTCGGGTTCGGGGAAGTCTCGGCGGTCACGAATGCCGTCGATACCACCCCAGATCGCGGCGAAGACGATGACGATCAACAGGGACAGCCAGCGCAGGGTGGACCCCTGAAGTGGCCACTGTGCGATTGCTGCACCGAGCAACGCACGAAACACAACATGTATCAGGGCCATGCCGAGGCCACGTACCAACCACGCATTCATGGGTACAGCCTAACTAGAACCCATTACACCTTGTGGCCTAACCCACACTTATTGCTGTAACCGTGAGTTTCGAGTTGATCGGCAGGTCTGCGCGGGCGGTAGGTTCGAGGGATGCCGGTCGACTTCAGAACACGCCGTGAATCCCTCAGACGCCTCCTCGCGGAGCGCGAACTCGACGCGATTCTCGTCACAGATCTCCTCAACATCAGATACCTCACCGGATTCACCGGTTCGAATGCGGCGCTCGTCGTCAGTGCGTCCGATTCAGCGTCCGACGAACGCGCGACGGTGATCTGCACCGACGGTCGTTACGTGACGCAGGTGGCGGAGCAGGTGCCGGACCTTCGTGCCGATATCGCCCGTTCGAGTGCTGCGCACTTGATCGAGACGTCCGCGGTGCCCGTTCTCGCGTTCGAATCACATGTAGCGACATTCGCCGAACATCGGGCATGGACCGAGGCAGCGCCGAAGATCAGGTTCGAACCGGTGAGTGGCCTTGTCGAACAGTTGCGCATGGTCAAGGACGAGCACGAGGTGGAGTTGTTGCGCGCCGCCTGCACCGCAGCCGATGTCGCGTTGGCGCAGTTGATCGCTCGCGGTGGCTTGCGACCTGGCCGAACGGAACGAGAGGTCGGCCGCGAGCTGGAAAACCTGATGCTCGACAACGGCGCAGACGGTATTTCCTTCGAGACGATCGTGGCGGCCGGTGCCAACTCGGCAATTCCTCATCACCGGCCGACCGGCGCGATTCTTGCGTCGGGCGACTTCGTCAAACTCGACTTCGGAGCTCAGGTCGGCGGGTATCACTCGGACATGACCCGGACCTACGTGCTCGAGTCCGTTTCCGATTGGCAACGGGAGATTTACGAGCTCGTCGCGCGTTCGCAAGCTGCCGGTTGCGACGCCCTCGCTCCGGGTGTCGAATGTGCGGCCGTGGACGCCGCCGCCCGTGCGGTGATCGACGATGCAGGCTATGGCGAGTTGTTCCTGCACGGCCTCGGCCACGGTGTCGGCCTCGAAATCCACGAAGCACCGGGAATCGGCAAGCTCGGCACCGGTACACTTCTTTCCGGCGCGGCGGTGACCGTCGAGCCGGGCGTGTACTTCTCCGGGCGCGGAGGTGTACGGATCGAGGACACGCTCGTTGTTCGTGAGCAGGGGCCAGAGCTGCTCACACTGACCGCAAAAGACCTTACCGTCGTCTGAGACGGTTTCCCGACCCCTAGGAGACGCGAAGCAAGTGGCTTCCACCAGTGATTTCAAGAATGGTCTGGTTCTGCAGATCGAAGGCCAGCTGTGGACGATCATCGAGTTCCAGCATGTCAAGCCCGGCAAGGGCCCTGCCTTCGTGCGCACCAAGCTCAAGAACGTGCTCTCGGGCAAGGTAGTGGACAAGACGTTCAACGCCGGTGTGAAGGTCGAGACCGCCACGGTCGACCGTCGTGACATGACCTACCTGTACCACGACGGCAGCGACTACATCTTCATGGACGGCGACACCTACGACCAGGTGTCGATCAGCGAATCCACCGTCGGCGACCAGTCGCGTTTCCTGCTCGAGAACATGGCCGTCCAGGTCGCGACCCACGAAGACGTTCCCCTCTTCGTCGAGCTTCCGGTCACGGTCGAGCTCGTCGTCAAGCACACCGACCCGGGCCTGCAGGGCGACCGCTCCACCGGCGGCACCAAGCCTGCCACCCTCGAGACCGGTGCCGAGATCAACGTGCCGCTCTTCATCAACACCGGTGACAAGCTCAAGGTCGATTCCCGTGACGGCAACTACCTCGGGCGTGTGAATTCCTGAGTGTCCGGCACACATAAGAAACTCGGTGCACGCCACAAGGCGCGCAAGCGTGCCGTCGACTTCCTCTTCGAAGCCGAAGCACGTGACCTCGATCCGGTCGCACTCGCATCGGAGCGTTCCGACCTGGCCGTCAAGGACGACGCGGTAGCGCCCGTCGCGGCCTACACCGTCACGTTGGTCTCCGGAGTTGCGGAGAACCTGGATCGCATCGATCAGGTCATCTCCTCGCATCTGCAGGATTGGACGCTCGAGCGTCTGCCCGCCGTGGACCGCGCGATTCTGCGTATCGCCGTGTGGGAGCTCTTCCACGCGACGGACGTTCCGCCGGTTGTCGCCGTGGACGAGGCCGTCGAACTCGCGAAGCAGCTTTCGACGGACGACTCTCCGGGATTCGTCAACGGAATCCTCGGGCAGGTTGTTCTCGTTGCGCCGCAGGTCCGATCGGCTGCAGCTGCGACATCTCAGCGCGCGCAGGAATCGGATTCGGGTACCGAGTAGCAAGTTTTGTTCCACCACCCGCCGTGCGAGTCGCACAGATGTCACTGCGCGAGTTGTGTGCCTGCACACAACCGGTCAGAGTCACTGCTCGCGCGGCGGGATCAGGTCTGTCGGCTGATAGGGTGGGGACCGTCAGACATCCTTTAACGATCCGTCCAGTGAGGCGGAGAAGGAGGTCGCTGCATGAGCGTGCCCGAAGGGTCTCGCCCATCCGATCTTGCAGGTCCAGATAACGCGAAGGCACCCGCCGGTGCCGAGGCAAGTAGCGAGACCCGCGAATTGTTGTCCGCCCAGGATGTGGGCCGGACCATCGCGCGGATCGCTCACGAGATCATAGAGAAAACCGCACTCGACGGACCAGAGGGAACAGCCCCGCGTGTGGTCCTGATCGGTATCCCGACGCGCGGCACCACACTCGCCACGCGACTGCGGGCCAAGATCGAAGAATTCTCCGGTGTGCGTCTTCCCATCGGATCTCTCGACATCACGCTCTACCGGGATGACCTCCGGAACAAACCGCACCGCCCGCTCGAGCGAACGTCCGTCCCCGAAGGCGGCGTCGACAACGCTTTGGTCGTTCTCGTGGACGATGTCCTCTTCTCCGGACGCACCGTGCGCTCCGCCCTCGATGCGTTGCGCGATCTCGGTCGCCCCCGTGCGGTGCAACTCGCGGTGTTGGTCGATCGCGGTCACCGTGAACTGCCGCTGCGCGCCGATTACGTCGGCAAGAACGTCCCGACCGCGAGGTCCGAGGACGTCAAGGTTCTCCTCCAGGAGCACGACGGCAGGGAAGCGGTAGTCATCTCCGGAGGTAAGAGCGCGTGAAGCACCTTCTTTCCATCGCAGACCTCAATCGTGAGTCCGCGGTAGAACTTCTCGACGAGGCAGAACGGTTCGAGCAGGCGCTTCTGGGCCGCGAGGTACGCAAACTCCCGACGCTGCGCGGACGCACGGTCATGACGGTGTTCTTCGAGAACTCGACGCGCACCCGGGTGTCTTTCGAGGTGGCAGGCAAGTGGATGAGTGCCGACGTCATCAACGTCAGCGCGTCCAGTTCCTCGGTGTCCAAGGGCGAATCCCTACGCGATACGGCGATGACCTTGCGCGCGGCCGGTGCCGACGCACTCATCGTGCGCCACCCGGCGTCGGGTGCCGCCCATCAGATCGCCAAGTGGACCGGAGCGGCCGACGACGGTGGCCCTGCAGTCATCAACGCAGGTGACGGCACGCACGAGCATCCCACCCAGGCGCTTCTCGACGCTCTGACCCTCCGCCAGCGCCTCGGCGACATCGAGGGCAAGCGGATCGCCATCGTCGGCGACATTCTGCACAGTCGTGTGGCGCGCTCCAATGCGCTGCTGCTGTCGATGCTCGGCGCCGAGGTTGTTCTTGTTGCCCCGCCGACGCTGCTGCCGGTCGGTGCGCACACGTGGCCGGTCACGGTCTCGCATTCACTCGACGCCGAACTGCCCGGCCTCGACGCGGTGCTGATGCTCCGTGTTCAGGCCGAGCGCATGAACGGCGGCTTCTTCCCGTCGCAGCGCGAGTACTCGATCAACTACGGCCTGTCCGAGAAGCGACTGGCGATGCTGGCCGATCATGCGGTGGTGTTGCACCCCGGTCCGATGCTGCGCGGCATGGAGATCGCATCCGCCGTCGCCGATTCCTCGAAAACTGCTGTACTGCAACAGGTTACCAACGGTGTGCACATGCGCATGGCTGTCTTGTTCCGACTTCTCGTCGGTTCAGAGGACGGTGCGCTGTGACGAGAAACGAGAACGGAGAATCACCCGTGAGTGTCCTGCTCCGCGGAGTCCTGATCTACGGAGAAGGGGAGCCCGCCGACGTACTCGTCGGCGAGGGCACCATCCTCGAGATCGGCGTGAACCTCGATCCGGCCACGGCGTCCGAGGTGATCGACGCCGGCGGGCAGATCCTGCTTCCCGGCTTCGTGGACCTGCACACACATCTGCGTGAGCCAGGTCGCGAGGATACCGAGACCATCGAAACCGGCAGCTCGGCAGCCGCTCTGGGTGGATACACCGCGGTCTTCGCGATGGCCAACACGAGCCCTGTCGCCGACTCGGTGGTCGTCACCGATCACGTCTGGCGACGTGGGCAGGAAGTCGGCCTCGTCGACGTCCATCCAGTCGGCGCAGTCACAGCGGGCCTGGAAGGCAAGCAACTCGCCGAAATGGCGACAATGGCGGCCGGCGTCGGCAAGGTCAAGATGTTCTCCGACGACGGTCATTGCGTCTACGACCCACTGATCATGCGTCGCGCGCTCGAATACTCCAGCTCGCTGGGCGTTCTGATCGCGCAGCACGCCGAAGAGCCGCGCCTGACGGTTGGTGCGGTTGCGCACGAGGGGCCCACCGCTGCACGTCTCGGCCTGGCCGGGTGGCCGCGAGCAGCCGAAGAATCGATCGTGGCCCGCGACGCACTGCTCGCGCGTGACGCCGGTGCCCGCGTTCACATCTGCCACGCATCCACCGCCGGAACCGTCGAGCTCGTGAAGTGGGCTCGCAGCCAAGGGATTTCGATCACCGCCGAGGTCACGCCGCATCACCTGCTCCTCGACGATTCACGTCTCGAGACGTACGACGCGATCAACAAGGTCAACCCTCCCTTGCGTGAGGCCAGCGATGTTGCTGCCCTGCGCAAGGGTCTGGCCGAGGGCATCATCGACTGCGTCGCGACCGACCATGCGCCGCACGCCGAGCAGGACAAGTGCTGCGAATTCGCAGCCGCTCGCCCCGGGATGCTCGGCCTCGAGACAGCGCTCTCGATCATCGTCGAGACGATGGTCCAGCCTGGCCTGTTGGACTGGCGCGGTGTTGCCCGGGTCATGAGCGAGCGCCCCGCGGCAATCGTCGGCCTCGACGATCAGGGCCGCCCCATCGAGGTGGGGGAGCCCGCGAACCTGACATTGGTCGATCCGTCGGCCGAGTGGACGGTCCACGGCCCCGACCTGGCGAGTGTCGCGCATAACACTCCGTACGAGTCGATGACATTGCCCGCTCGGGTCACGACCACACTGTTACGTGGCCGCATCACCGCACACGACGGGAATGTGCGGCTGCGGAGTAGCGAGGAGTAGCGCGTCATGGACAGAGCACTGTGGATCATCGGTCTGGCGATCTTCTGGGTCGCGATGATCGGCCTGATGTACGTCGGCTGGCGTGGACGCGCTCGACGCCAGAAAGACAAGATCGGCGAGTTGCCGACGGTACCGGCAACTCTGGGTGAACTGCTCGTCCTGCCGACCACTGGCCTGTACGTCGGCAGCACGATTGCGCCCAGCTGGCAGGACCGTATCGCCGTCGGCGACCTCGGTTTTCGTGCCACCTGCGAGATCAGCCGCTACAGCGGCGGAATTCTCGTCGAGCGTGACGGTGCGTCGGCGATCTGGATCCCGGAGAAGTCGATCCGCGCGATCCGCACGGAGAGCGGTCTCGCCGGCAAGGTCATGAGCAAGGACGGCGTCCTGGTGATCCGCTGGGAATTGCCGAGTGGAACCGAGATCGACACGGGCGTGCGCGGTGACGACAAGACGGTTTATCCGGACTGGGTCAAGCCGGTAACTGCTTCGAACAAGACTGCTTCGAACAAGACGAATGACAATGAAGACGCAAGCTCTGGCGACATCGAGCAGAACGGAAAGAACGCATGAGCGGCTTTGACAACAGCCCCGCAGTACTGGTCCTCGAAGACGGACGGGTGTTCCGCGGAACCACCTTCGGTGCGGTTGGACAGACCCTGGGCGAAGCGGTGTTCAGCACCGGCATGACCGGCTACCAGGAAACGCTCACTGATCCCAGCTACCACCGCCAGATCGTGGTCTCCACAGCGCCGCAGATCGGCAACACCGGCTGGAACGACGAAGACGACGAGTCGGTCGGACCGACGGGTGAGCGCGCCGGCGCAAAGATCTGGGTTGCCGGCTACGTGGTCCGCGATCCTTCTCGGGTCACCTCGAGTTGGCGTGCAACGGGCTCGCTGCAGGCCAAGCTCGAAGAGCAGGGCATCGTCGGAATCGCCGGTATCGACACCCGCGCCCTGGTTCGCCACCTGCGCACCCGCGGCTCGATGAAGGCCGGTGTCTTCTCGGGTGAGGCAATCGCCGCCGAGGACGAACTGGTCCGACGGGTTCAGGATCAGCCGACCATGCTCGGCGCCGATCTTGCCGGTGAGGTCAGCACCACCAGCGGCTACGTCGTCGAGCCGAAGGGCGGGGAGGCGCTGTACACGGTTGCCGCCATCGACCTCGGTATCAAGACCAACACCCCGCGCATGTTCGCCGAGCGCGGTATCCGCGTCCACGTGTTGCCGTCCAACGCGAGTCTCGAACAGATCCTCGACCTGAAGGCCGACGGAGTGTTCCTCTCCAACGGTCCCGGTGACCCGGCCACCGCCGACGGCGCAGTCCACCTCACGAAAGAGGTCATCGGACAGGGCTTGCCGCTGTTCGGTATCTGCTTCGGTAACCAGATCCTGGGCCGTGCCCTGGGCCTGAGCACCTACAAGATGAAGTTCGGCCACCGCGGCATCAACATCCCGGTGATCGAGCATCAGACCGGTCGCATCGCGATCACCGCTCAGAACCACGGCTTCGCGCTAGAAGGCGAAGCCGGTCAGGAATTCGACACCCCGTTCGGTCGCGCGGTGGTCAGCCACACCTGCGCCAACGACGGCGCCGTCGAAGGTGTTCGCCTGCTGGACGATTCGGCCTTCTCGGTGCAGTACCACCCGGAAGCCGCAGCCGGTCCGCACGACGCTGCGTACCTCTTCGACCGCTTCACCAGCCTGCTCTCCGCACGGAAAGAAACCGGAGTCAAGAACTAATGCCACGCCGTACAGATCTCAAGCACATCCTGGTAATCGGCTCCGGTCCGATCGTCATCGGTCAGGCCTGCGAGTTCGACTACTCGGGCACCCAGGCCTGCCGCGTCCTCCAGGAGGAGGGCCTGCGCGTCAGCCTGGTCAACTCCAACCCCGCCACCATCATGACGGACCCCGAGTTCGCCGACGCCACGTACGTCGAGCCGATCACGGCCGAGTTCCTCGAGAAGGTCATCGCCAAGGAAGCCTTGCAGGGCAACAAGATCGACGCCGTCCTCGCGACGCTCGGCGGTCAGACTGCTCTCAACGCCGCAGTGGCGCTGCACGAGCAGGGAATCCTCGAGAAGTACGACGTCGAACTGATCGGCGCCGATTTCGACGCCATCCAGCGCGGCGAGGATCGCCAGAAGTTCAAGGACATCGTTGCCAAGGTCGGTGGCGAATCCGCGAAGTCCGCAGTTTGCTACACGATGGACGAAGTACACGCCACGGTCGCCGAACTCGGTTACCCGGTTGTCGTGCGTCCGTCCTTCACCATGGGCGGCCTTGGTTCCGGCATGGCGTACGACGTCGACGATCTCAACCGCATCGCCGGTGGCGGTCTGGCCGCGTCGCCGACGGCGAACGTCCTGATCGAGGAATCCATCCTCGGCTGGAAGGAATACGAACTCGAGCTCATGCGCGACAGTCGCGACAACGTCGTGATCGTCTGCTCCATCGAGAACGTCGACCCGGTCGGTGTCCACACCGGAGACTCGGTCACCGTCGCTCCGGCGATGACGCTGACCGACCGCGAGTACCAGGCGATGCGCGACCTTTCCATCGACATTCTGCGTGAGGTAGGCGTCGACACCGGCGGCTGCAACATCCAGTTCGCGATGGACCCGAAGGACGGCCGCCTGGTCGTCATCGAGATGAACCCGCGCGTTTCCCGCTCGTCGGCTCTGGCGTCGAAGGCGACCGGTTACCCAATTGCCAAGATGGCCGCCAAGCTTGCCATCGGCTACACGCTCGACGAGATCGTCAACGACATCACCAAGGAAACCCCGGCTTGCTTCGAGCCGACACTCGACTACGTCGTCGTCAAGGCTCCGCGGTTCGCTTTCGAGAAGTTCCCCGGTGCCGACGGAACCCTGACCACCACGATGAAGTCGGTAGGCGAGGCCATGAGCATCGGCCGCAACTTCACCGAGGCTTTCGGCAAGGTCATGCGTTCACTCGAGACCAAGCGTGCGGGTTACTGGACCGGCGCCGACATCGAGACGGAGAGCCTGGACGCACTGCTCGCCGATCTGAGCGTTCCGCAGGACGGCCGCATGTACGGCATCGAGAAGGCATTCGCCCTCGGCGCAACTGTCGAGCAGCTCTTCGACGCCACCAAGATCGATCCGTGGTTCCTCGACCAGTTCCAGCAGATTCACGAGCTCGGTGAAAAGCTGCGCGCTGCAGAGTCTTTCGACGAGGCTGCCCTGCGTCAGGCCAAGTACCACGGCATCTCGGACCGCCAGATCGCGGCTCTGCGCCCCGAACTCGGTGGTGACACGCACGCAGGTGAGGACGCCGTTCGCGCTCTGCGTGATCAGCTTGGCGTGCGACCTGTCTACAAGACCGTCGACACCTGCGCCGCAGAGTTCGAGGCCAAGACGCCGTACCACTACTCGACCTACGAGCTTGATCCTGAGGCCGAGTCCGAAGTTGCTCCACAGACCGAGCGACCCAAGGTTCTGATCCTCGGATCCGGCCCCAACCGCATCGGCCAGGGCATCGAGTTCGACTACTCGTGTGTCCACGCGGCGCAGACGCTGTCCGAGGCCGGGTACGAGACCGTCATGGTCAACTGCAACCCCGAGACCGTCTCCACGGACTACGACACCGCTGATCGCCTGTACTTCGAGCCGCTGACATTCGAGGACGTCTTCGAGGTCTACCGCGCGGAGGCGCAGTCGGGCACCGTTGCCGGCGTCATCGTCCAGCTCGGCGGCCAGACCCCGCTCGGATTGGCGAAGCGCCTCGAAGCTGCCGGCGTTCCCATCGTGGGAACCAGCCCCGCAGCCATCGACCTGGCGGAGGACCGCGGCGAATTCGGTCGCGTGCTCACCGAAGCCGGTCTGCCTGCACCGAAGTTCGGTACCGCCACCACGTTCGACGGCGCCCGCGAGATCGCGGCAGGCATCGGCTACCCGGTGCTGGTGCGTCCGTCGTACGTGCTCGGTGGACGCGGCATGGAGATCGTGTACGACGAGGCTTCCCTCGCCGACTACATCTCGCGCGCCACGGAGATCTCCGACGACCGCCCGGTTCTGGTCGACCGCTTCCTCGAAGACGCAGTCGAGATCGACGTCGACGCTCTGTGCGACGGCACCGAGGTGTACCTCGGCGGCGTCATGGAGCACATCGAGGAAGCCGGCATTCACTCCGGTGACTCGGCGTGTGCGCTTCCGCCCATCACCCTGGGTCGTGCGGATCTCGAGAACGTCCGCCGCTCCACCGAGGCTCTTGCAAAGGGCATCGGTGTCAAGGGCCTGCTCAACGTCCAGTACGCCCTCAAGGACGACATCCTCTACGTGCTGGAAGCGAACCCCCGCGCCAGCCGTACGGTTCCGTTCGTGTCCAAGGCGACGGCCGTCCAGCTGGCCAAGGCATGCGCCCGCGTCATGCTCGGCGAATCCATCGCCGAGCTGCGCGCAAGCGGCATCCTGCCGGCGACCGGTGACGGTGGAAACACTCCGGCCGGTGCACCGATCGCGGTCAAGGAAGCTGTGTTGCCGTTCAACCGCTTCCGCCGCGCCGACGGTACCGGCGTGGATACCTTGCTCAGCCCGGAGATGAAGTCCACCGGTGAGGTCATGGGAATCGACTTCGACTTCGGTACGGCTTTTGCCAAGTCGCAGACCGCTGCCTACGGATCGTTGCCCACCACGGGCGCGGTGTTCGTCTCGGTCGCCAACAAGGACAAGCGTTCGCTGATCTTCCCGGTCAAGCGCCTGGCAGATCTCGGATTCACCATCCTTGCTACCGAGGGGACCGCGGATGTCTTGCGGCGCAACGGTATCGAGTGCAAGCAGGTGTACAAGCAGTCGGGTGAAGATGTTCCGGCCGGCGCCGAGACCATCGTCGACCAGATCCGCAGCGGTGAGGTCGCCATGGTCATCAACACGCCTTACGGCAACAACGGCCCGCGCGTCGACGGCTATGAGATCCGAAGCGCAGCAGTCGCGTCGAACATTCCGTGCATCACGACGGTCCAGGGCGCCTCGGCCGCCGTGCAGGGCATCGAAGCGGCCATCCGCGGCGACATCGGAGTTCACTCCCTGCAGGAACTGCACGCAGGTCTTCGCCAGCCGGCACAGCAGTCGCCGGCACAGCAGTCGTGAGTCACAGTTGGGGGCATCGTCTCCGGTCCGCGATCGCGGACCGGGGGCGGCTGTGCGTCGGTATCGACCCGCATCCCGCGCTTCTCGATGCGTGGGGACTGCCACGTACGGCTGAAGGTCTCGAGACTTTCGCCGAGATCTGCGTCGAGGCGTTCACCGGTGAGGTGGGGCTCGTCAAACCTCAGGTTGCGTTCTTCGAGGCCTACGGTAGCGCCGGCTTCGCCGTGTTGGAGCGGACCATTTCGGTCCTTCGCGATGCGGGAACACTTGTCGTCGCGGACGCCAAGCGTGGTGACATCGGGTCGACCATGGACGCGTACGCGCAAGCCTGGTTGGGTGATTCGCCGTTGACCTCCGACTCGGTCACCGTCTCGCCGTACTTGGGGTTCGGGGCGCTGGCTCCCACACTCGAACTGGCAAGGCAGAACGCACGCGGGATCTTCGTGCTGGCACGAACGTCCAATCCCGAGGGTGGCGTACTTCAACAGTCGTCGGCCGACGGTGTGAGTGTGGCTCAGTCGATCGTCAACGCTGCGGTCGACGCGAACGCCGACGGCCGCGACACCGTCGGACTGGTGGTCGGTGCTACTCGGGACCACGGACTGGACCTGTCCCACTTCAACGGCCCGATTCTCGCTCCGGGGCTCGGCGCGCAGGGCGCAACGGCAGCGGATCTCGCAGACATTTTCGCGGGATCGACGGAACTCCTGCTGCCGAACACTTCCCGTGGAGTGCTCCAGCATGGTCCTTCGGTATCGGCACTTCGGGAGGCAGCAATGCGTGACCGAGACGAGATCGAAGCCGCATTGGCGAACTGATCCGTGAGTGACCTCGAGGCTCGTTCGAGCGGTGGAACCCGGTGGTACCGTCCGTCGGTGAATCGTTGGTGGCAGATCGGACTTCTCATCGCGGCGTGTGCGCTGCTGGCCACCGGGTTCCAATCCGTCACCGGCGTGCACGGCGACGATCTCGCCGTGTACCGGACGGCGGGTCAAGCCGTCCTCGACGGCTCGAACCTGTACGACGAGTCGTTCAACGCGAGATTGCCGTTCACGTATCCGCCCTTCGCTGCGCTCGTCGCGGTTCCCGTCGCCTTGGGTTCCTGGGGTGCGCTCCAGTGGGGATGGAGTTTTGTCAGCCTTCTGATGCTGGCAGCGATCATCGTGCTCAGCTATCGCGAAGTCCCGTTCACACGTAGGCGGCCAGTAGTCGTCTACGTGGGTTTCCTGGTCCTGTGGACGGCGGCATCGCCAATTTCCGATCACCTCGGGTACGGGCAGGTCGGGTTGTTCCTGACACTCCTGTGCCTGATCGACGTGCTGGCTCGGCCACGGTGGATTCCCGAAGGTGTGCTGGTGGGGATCGCCGGGGCGGTCAAACTGGTGCCACTCGTCTACATCGGCTACTACGTGATCACCGGGCGTTGGAAAGCAGTCGCGGGCGGCCTCGCCGGATTCCTGGGCGCCACGGCGCTCGGCTTTGCCGTTCTCCCACGCCAGACGATCGACTACTTCGGTGACATCGCCTCACTCTCGGGGCGCGTCGCGGTCGGTGACCCGTCCGTGTTCGGCAACCAGTCCGTGCGCGGAATGGCCTTGCGGCTACTTCCCGAGGGCCTGGTGGGTCCCGCATGGCTCTTCGCCTGTGCAGTGTTGGGTGTCCTCGGAATTGTCGCAACGCGGCGTGCTCAGCGCCTGCGGGGTGATCTTGCCGGTTTCACGGTGATGGCCCTGCTGGCGGCGATCGTGACCCCCATTGCCTGGACCCACCACTTCGTGTGGTTGGTGCCTGCGGTGGGCGTGCTCCTCGTGCCGATCAAGTCGGGGGTGGGGGAGGGCACTCGATCAGTGCCCGTGTGGTCCTGGATCGCAATCGCCCTCACCGCTGCCGTCGTGCTGTTTCGGCTTCCTCGCGTCGGCGCGGACATGGATGTCCCGGTCTTCGGCTTCGTTCTGGAGAATTCGTTGCTCTGGGCGAGCCTCGCGGTGGTTCTCGCTCTGGCTGCCCCCGGCGCGAGCCGCACCGAACCCGAGACGGTCGACGCCGACGATCCGAAATCGTCGCTGCAGACCTGAAAACAGGCCGCGACACGCGCATAGGCGCCGAAAATGCTCGAAAATTTTGAATGTGTCGGCGACCACGTTCATTCCCGCAGGTAACGATTTCGCACACATGCACGGGGCGGCCGTGCCGCAATTGTCGAAATACTTTGTGTTACAGTCTATTTCGGTACGGTGCGCACGTTCATGTTGCGCCGAATCCGTCTCGATCTCACCGAAAATGGCGACGATCCGTGACATCGATTCGTCGCGCATAACCCACCGCGATCCGCATCGGACCGCGGGGGGTGGGTTAGCAATTCCCGCCAGGCGTGAGTACGGTCGCTATCGCTGCTGGTTATCAGCGGAATAGACAAAATTTGCACACGACGAGACGGAGGAACCGTGGCCCTTCCCCAGTTGACTGATGAGCAGCGCGCTGCTGCTTTGGAGAAGGCAGCTGCTGCCCGCAAGGCCAGGGCTGAGCTCAAGGAGCGCCTGAAGCGTGGCGGCACCGACCTCAAGCAGGTCCTCAAGGACGCCGAAGACAACGAAATCTTGGGCAAGATGAAGGTTTCGGCACTGCTCGAGGCGCTGCCCAAGGTGGGCAAGGTCAAGGCTCAGGAGATCATGACCGAGCTGGAGATTGCACCGACCCGTCGCCTTCGTGGCCTCGGTGATCGGCAGCGCAAGGCTCTGCTCACCAAGTTCGACTTCGAGGCCTGAGCCGACAAGTGATGATTGCTGACGCGGCAGTGTCTGATGATTGCTGACGCAACAGTGTCAGAGAGCAAGACCGCAGTGCGGAGGGGTCGGCTGGTTGTACTGGCCGGCCCTTCGGCTGTCGGTAAGTCCAGCGTCGTTCGCGAGCTGAGAACTCGGTTGCCTGAACTTGTTTTCAGCGTTTCGGCGACCACTCGCGATCCCCGTCCAGGTGAAGTGGACGGCAAGGACTACCGATTCACCTCCCGTGAAGAATTTCAACGGATGATCGACTCCGGTGAACTTCTCGAATGGGCGGAAATCCACGGCGGTCTGCAGCGCTCCGGCACCCCCGCAGCTCCGATCGAAGAAGCGCTCGAAGCTGGAAAGCCCGTACTCGTCGAGGTCGATCTCGCCGGAGCACGAGCTGTCCGCCAGGCGATGCCCGAAGCTTTGTTGGTGTTCATGGCTCCACCGAGCTGGGACGTTCTGGTGCAACGGCTGACCGGACGGGGAACCGAAACGGAAGACGTCGTGGCACGCCGACTCGAGACGGCCCGAGTGGAATTGGCCGCACAGGACGAGTTCGACACGGTCATCGTGAACGAGGATGTAAGCCGTGCTTGCGATGAGTTGGTATCCTTGTTGGTTGGGAACTGATTCCGCACCCTTCGGGAACCGATTTCCACCCCGTTTCTCAGATATCCGGATCGATAAAACTAGTTCTTCAATGAAGATCTAATTCAGGAGACAAAAGAGTGAGCAGCACTTCAGCCGCGTCCGCAGCAGGTCAGGGCGCTCTGCCTGCCTACGACACCCCGCTCGGCATCACCAACCCGCCGATCGACGAGTTGCTCGAACGCACCTCTTCCAAGTACGCCCTGGTCATCTACTCGGCCAAGCGTGCGCGCCAGATCAACGACTACTACAACCAGCTCGGTGACGGCATCCTCGAATACGTCGGACCTCTGGTGGAGCCCGGTCTGCAGGAAAAGCCGCTGTCCATCGCGTTGCGTGAAATCCACGCTGATCTCCTCGAGCACACCGAAGGCGAGTGAGCACCACGTCTGCCGCACCCGAACCTCGTTCGGGTGTCGGGGGAGTGTCCGACGCGCCCACATCGATACGTAAGCGCATCGTCGTCGGTGTCGGTGGGGGTATCGCCGCGTACAAAGCGTGCTCGATCATCCGCAGCTTCACCGAGAGTGGTCATCACGTCCGCGTGATTCCGACCGAATCCGCTCTGGAGTTCGTCGGCCGCGCCACGTTCGAAGCACTCTCCGGCAACCCGGTTCACACCGGCGTCTTCAACGACGTCCCGCAGGTTCCGCATGTCCGCCTCGGACAGGAAGCCGATCTCGTTGTCATCGCGCCGGCAACCGCTGATCTGATGGCGCGAGCTGTCATGGGCCGCGCAGACGACCTCTTGACGGCCACTTTGTTGACCGCTCGCTGTCCGGTCGTCTTCGCCCCCGCAATGCACACCGAGATGTGGGAACACCCCGCAACGGTGTCCAACGTCGCGACACTGCGCTCGCGCGGCGTCCACGTGATCGAACCTGCTTCCGGGCGTTTGACCGGTAAAGACACCGGAGCGGGGCGACTTCCCGAGCCCGACGAGATCGTCGGTTTGGCGTCGTTGCTCCTCGAGCGCTCGGATGCATTGCCGCGAGACCTGGAAGGTCGCCGCATTCTGGTCACCGCCGGCGGTACTCGCGAGCCTCTTGATCCCGTGCGTTTTCTCGGTAATCGCAGCTCGGGAAAACAGGGGTACGCACTCGCCCGTCTGGCCGTACAACGCGGCGCACACGTCACGCTGATCGCCGGCTACACGGCAGATCTCGCCGACCCTGCCGCCGTCGACGTCGTGCACATCAAGACGGCCGAAGATCTCCGACTGGCAGTCGAGAAGCACGCACCCGGACACGACGGAGTCGTCATGGCTGCGGCTGTCGCGGACTTCCGCCCCACCACCGTCGAAGGCAGCAAGATCAAGAAGGGCGCAAACGAACCCGACTCGATCAGCCTCACTCGGAATGCCGACATACTCGCCGGCCTCGTCGAAGCGCGTCGTGACGGCGATCTGGATGCTCGAACGGTCATCGTCGGATTCGCCGCAGAGACCGGTGACGCTCACGGTGACGTTCTCAGTTACGCCCGCTCCAAGCTTGCCCGAAAAGGCTGCGACCTCCTCGTCGTCAATGCTGTCGGCGAGGGCAAGGCGTTCGAGGTCGATCACAACGACGGTTGGCTGCTCGGTTCGGACGGTTCGGAGTCCGCTCTCGAGCACGGATCCAAGGCCCTGATGGCCAGCCGAGTGCTCGACGCCCTGGTCAAGCTCTTCCCCGAGTAGCGACTCGCGCCCGGTGGTGAGAGTTACCCCACGATAATCGGGTGAGTGCAAGGGTGTTGCGCAGGCGGTCCAACCGTTATCGTCGGCTCAGCCCCCAGCTAACAAAGCATGACAAAACGGTCACCGAACGGTGATTCGGATACTTCAATAAGCTGTAGTCAAGAACTCAGTCGTCGAGAGGGAGATCTGTGAGCAAGTCCGGCAGTCGGCTATTCACCAGCGAGTCCGTCACCGAGGGGCACCCGGACAAGATCTGTGACGCGATCAGCGACTCGATCCTCGACGCGCTGCTCACCCAGGACCCGCGCGCCCGCGTGGCCGTCGAAACGCTGGTCACCACCGGCCAGGTTCACGTAGCCGGTGAGGTCACCACCACTGCGTACGCGGATATCCCGAAGATCGTGCGCGATACGGTCCTCGAGATCGGCTACGACAGCTCCGCGAAGGGTTTCGACGGAAACTCGTGCGGCGTGAACGTCGCGATCGGCGCCCAGTCACCCGAGATCGCACAGGGTGTCGATCACTCGCACGAGGCTCGCGTCGACGGAATCAGTGACGACGAGATCGACCGTCAGGGTGCCGGCGACCAGGGCCTGATGTTCGGCTACGCCACCACCGACACTCCGGAACTGATGCCGCTGCCCATCGCGCTGGCGCATCGTCTGTCCCGCCGGTTGACCGAGGTCCGCAAGTCCGGCGTGCTGCCGTACTTGCGCCCGGACGGTAAGACCCAGGTCACCATCGAGTACGACGGCGACAAGGCCGTTCGTCTCGACACGGTGGTCATCTCCACCCAGCATGCAGCGGACATCGACCTCGACAACCTGCTGACGCCGGACCTTCGCGAGAAGGTACTCCACTCGGTGCTGACCGACGTGAACCTCACTGACCTGGACACCTCTGACGTTCGTCTTCTGGTCAACCCGACGGGCAAGTTCGTCCTCGGTGGCCCGATGGGTGATGCCGGCTTGACCGGTCGCAAGATCATCGTCGACACGTATGGCGGAATGGCTCGTCACGGCGGCGGCGCATTCTCCGGCAAGGATCCGTCAAAGGTCGACCGCAGCGCTGCCTACGCTATGCGCTGGGTCGCGAAGAATGCGGTTGCCGCAGGTCTGGCCGACCGCATCGAGGTTCAGGTCGCCTACGCCATCGGCAAGGCAGCCCCGGTCGGACTCTTCGTCGAAACCTTCGGCACCGAGAAGACCGATCCGGCACGGATCCAGAAGGCGATCACCGAGATCTTCGACCTGCGTCCGGGAGCGATCATCCGCGACCTCGACCTGCTGCGTCCGATCTACGCGCAGACGGCGGCGTACGGTCACTTCGGTCGCACCGACATCGAGCTCCCGTGGGAGAGCACGGATCGTGCCGACAAGCTGCGTAGCGCAGCTGGTCTCTGATCACTGACGTACAGACGGGGCGCGGGTGGGCGCGGAAAGAGTAGCGGCAGAAGTCGATCCGGTCGCCCGGGTGCTGCCGATGCTCCCGCTCGCTCACCTCGACCGTGAATTCGACTACCTCGTTCCTCGTGAACTCGAAGCGGATGCGCAGCCCGGAGTCCGGGTGCGTATCCGCTTCGCTGGTCGGTTGGTGGACGGCTTCATCGTCTCGCGCGAGGCAACCAGTGACCACCAGGGGAAGTTCGGCTGGCTCGAACGCGTCATCTCGTCCGAACGGGTCCTGACGGCCGAAATCGCGCAGGTCGTCGATCGCGTGGCCGAACGCTACGCCGGAACCCGTGCCGATGTTCTCCGCTTGGCGGTACCGCCGCGCCACGCGAAGGTCGAAGCCGAAGTGTGGGAGCCTGCGGAGCCGCCGTCTGCTCCGGAACTGATCGAACATGGTTGGTATCTCTACAGATTCGGTGACGCATTCCTGACCGCGATTCGCGAATCGAAAAGTCCGCGCGCAGTCTGGCAGGCGTTGCCCGGCGAAAACTGGCCCTTGCGTCTGGCCGAACTCGCCGGCGCAGTAGCGGCAAGCGGGAAATCCGCGATTCTTGTTGTGCCCGACCAACGCGACCTGGACCGCGTACTCGCCGCATGCACCGAACTCTCCGGAGCTGATGCCGTGGTGGGTCTGTCCGCGGGATTGGGACCAGCCATGCGATACCGAAAGTGGCTCGCTGCACTGCGCGGGACCGCCCGGATCGTTGTCGGCACGCGGAGCGCTGTTTTCGCGCCGACACCCGAGACCGGTCTGGTTGTCGTCTGGGACGACGGCGACGACAATCTCTCCGAGCCGCGGTCGCCGTATCCACATGCCCGTGAAGTTGCCGTCCTGCGTGGCTACGTCGCCGGGTGCGCCGTGGTGATCGGTGGGTTCTCACGAACCGCAGAAGCCCAGGTTCTCGTCGATTCGGGATGGGCGCACGATCTGGTCGCCACGCGGGACGTCGTTCGGGCCCACGCACCCAAGATCACGGCGCTGGCCGACAGCGATCAAGCCTTGGCCCGCGATCCGGGAGCAAGAGCGGCTCGGTTGCCCGCCATTGCATTCGCGGCTGCCCGGCGCGCCCTCGGCGAGGGCAACGGAGTCCTGGTGCAGGTACCGCGCCGGGGGTACGTACCGACCTTGGCCTGCGGAAAGTGCCGTGCCCCGGCACGGTGCCGTCGGTGCAACGGTCCACTGGCGCTTCCCGCTGCGGCTGGTCCGGACGGCGCCGGGACCCCGGCGTGCCGCTGGTGCGGGGTTGCCGATGCCGCCTACCGATGTCATGCGTGTGGCGCGAAAGCGTTGCGGGCGGTCGTGGTCGGTGCCGGCCGAACTGCCGAAGAGCTCGGGCGGGCATTTCCCGGAGTGAAAGTCGTACTGTCCGGGGGCGGTGATGTGGTCAAGGAATTGCCGCACGGGCCCGCATTGGTGGTGTCGACGGTCGGTGCGGAGCCCGTGATGACGGGCGGCTACGGCGCAGCGCTTCTGCTCGACGGCTGGGCGTTGCTCGGTCGGCCGGACCTTCGCGCCGCCGAGGAAACACTCAGACGCTGGATGTCGGCTGCTGCCATGGTGATTCCGCTGTCCGAAGGCGGGGAAGTTGTGGTTGTCGCGGACTCGGGTATCCCGACGGTGCAGGCATTGGTCCGGTGGGATCCGGTGGGACACGCACAGTCCCAATTCGAGGAGCGAGACGAGGTCGGCTTTCCTCCGGCCGTGCACATGGCTGCGATCGACGGTGGATCCGCTGCGATCGCGGAGCTGGTGGAGTCGGCTGAACTACCGGCGAGTGCTGTGCTTCTTGGCCCAGTGGAATTGCCTGCGGGGGAGCGGCTTCCGTATTCCGGTGAGGACGAGAGTGGTGTCGCGCCGGAGCGAATGCTGGTCCGCGTCCCACGTAAGGACGGTCGCGGCCTTGCGGATGCTCTGGCACATGCGCGTGCCGCGCGCAGTGCGCGGAAGTCTTCGGGTCCGGTCCGCATTCAGATCGATCCGCGCCGCATCGGCTGAGTGTCGCGTGAGCAGGTGCGTGCTTGCGCGCACCGATAATCTTGCACAGTCCGGTATGACGATATATCGTCGAACTATCAACGATAGTGATGGAGGTTTAGCGATGGATGCAAGTTTCCCGAACGAGGGGATGTTCGGCCGTCGAGGCTTTTTCGGCGCTTTCGGACGTGAGCAGCGGCCGCCCTTTGTGATGTGGGTGCCGACGGACGATGGCGCGCCGGATGGCGCTCCCCGCGAGCACGACGGCGGGCGTCGTGGTCGACCGCACGAGCGTCCGGGCTTCGGCGACATGCCACGCAGAGGCCACCGACGAGGGCGATTCGGTCCCGACGGCGGACCCGGCCCCGGCTTCGGTCCGGGCGCACAGTTCGGTCGCGGGCGAGGACGTGGTGGCCGCGGCCGTCGCGGAGACGTGCGCGCCGCGATTCTGCTCTTGATCGCCGAAGAGCCGATGCACGGCTACGAATTGATTCAACAGATCGTCGAGCGCAGTGGCGGCGTCTGGAAGCCGAGTCCGGGCTCCATCTATCCCGCCCTGTCCCAACTCGAGGACGAAGGTCTGGTGATCATCGAAAAGGTCGCCGGTCGCAAGACTGCCAAGCTGACCGAAGAAGGGGTTGCGTACGTCGAGGAGCATCGCGCCGATCTCGGGGCGCCGTGGGATGACGTTCGTCTCAGCGTGGGGGAGCCTGAGCAGGACCTTCGTGAACTGATCGGCCAGTTGATGGGCGCGGCCGGTCAAGTGGCCGCCGTAGGCACGCCCGCGCAGGTCAAGGCCGCAGCCGACGTGCTGGTCGAGGCACGCAAATCGTTGTACCGAGTGCTCGCCGGTGACGATGCCGGTGAAGGCGGCAATTGAGACGCCGGATACCTACTGTTCGGTAGGGTATGCGCCCCGAACTTTCTGGTGTTACGGTCAGCTCCCTCGTAGGATCAGAGCAGGAGCAGGAGCAATGTCTGGCGTCAAACGGTCTGTGGGACTGACATTTTCGGTAGCAGTGGCGCTGCTGATCGGAGCACCGCCCGCGATATCGGCTGCCGCACCGGCGCTCCCGTCCTCGAGTGCCGATGCGATGGACGTTCCCCTCGACATCGGCCCAGGCCAGGTGTCCCGTTCCGTAGCCACCGCATTCGCGCATGCTCATCCCGGATCTGCCCCTGCCGGGTCGAACGATTTCGGATGTGCGCCCTCCGCAGCGCATCCCCGGCCGGTTGTGCTCGCCCACGGGACCGACACCGAGGCGTACGCGGATTGGGCGGCTCTGTCACCCGCACTCGCCGAGGACGGATACTGCGTATTCGCCCTCAACTACGGCGGTGCGATCAAAGAAGAAGACGGGGACGTCGCACATGAGACGTACGGCGTCGGCGACATAGTCGGTAGTGCCACCGCGTTCGCTTCCTTCGTCGATCAGGTGCTGACCGCGACGGGCGCGGACAAGGTCGACGTCATCGGCTATTCGCAAGGCGCGACGGTGACGCGGTACTACGTCAACAAGATGGGCGGGGACGCCTACGTCGATCATTGGGTCGGTTTGGCTTCGCCGACCTACGGCGGGGTGATGTTCGGGTTGGTTCCGATCGTCCGCGCGATCCCCGGTGGAGAAGACTTCGTCGAAGAAGTCTTCTCCCGAGCTGTCCGCGAGCAGATGCAGGGTTCCGATACGTTGAACGCGCTCAACGACGGCGGTGACACCGTACCCGGTGTGCGCTACACGACAATCGGGTCGACTGTCGACGAGATGATCCAGCCATCTTCGAACATCGCACTGCGGAGCGCCGGTACGGAGAACATCGTTCTCCAGGATCTGTGCCCGTCGAACCTGACCGGTCATTTCCGCATGCCGTACGACCCCTACGTGATCGACGTCATCCGGACGGTTCTGGATCCCGACGCCGAGCGGCACGCTTCGTGTAGCGCGGTGCCGCTCGGCACGGATATTCCTCGAGTGGTCATCGACGCCAATTCGTGAGCGCCGAAATCACTTCGGTCAGGATCCTTACTCGGCGAGCTTGGCAGTGGCCTGAGCCCACAGGAAGAACTTGTTGGTTCCCAGATCGCGGACCGTCTTGATGTTGAACGCTGCCTTCAAATGTTCTGCGTCCGAATCGCTTACGCCGTTGAGTGCCGCCACCGGGGCGTCCGCCAATTCTTCGACGGACTTTCCCGCGTAGGCCTTGTCGAACTTACTGTCGATGCCTGCCATCTAAGTTCCTCCGTGTGATCGGTGTTGCCCGTATCAGCCTCCGCCGAGTGGCGACGACAGAAACAGTCAATACCGACGACCGGTGAATCTGCAGGGTTCTGAGCAAAGAAATTCTCGAGAAACTGATGCGGTGTGGCGGGAGGTAGGTCGCAGCTCGTGCAGTCCTTAGACTGACAGTTCCATCCACCGACACATCCGGGAGCATTTTCGTGAGTTGCAGTCCACCGCGTTCGACAGGCCGATCGGCTGATCAGAGTCCGAAGAGCCCACCGAAACGGGAGAGCTGACATGCGCGTCGTGTTCGCCGGGACACCGGAACCGGCTGTTCCCTCCTTGCGTCGGCTCATCGAGTCGGCCAACCACGAAGTGGTCGCTGTCGTCACGCGTCCCGACGCCGTTGCCGGTCGAGGCCGAAAAGTCACCCGATCGCCGATCGGATTGCTCGCCGACGAGCACGGCATCCCGGTGCTGACACCGACCAAGGCGTCCGATCCCGACTTCGCGGCCGAACTCGCACGGCTCGAACCGGACTGCGCACCCGTTGTCGCCTACGGAAACTTGTTGCCGCAGAACGTACTCGACATCCCGAAATTCGGTTGGGTCAATCTGCATTTCTCCCTGCTCCCCGCCTGGCGCGGTGCCGCGCCGGTGCAGGCCGCGATCAGTGCCGGTGACGAGGTGACCGGAGCCAGCGCGTTTCGTTTGGAAGCCGGTATGGATACCGGCCCGGTGTACGGAGTGATGACCGAGCGAATTCGTGACACCGATACGGCAGGCGACCTGCTCGGACGTCTCGCGGAAAACGGCGCTGCCCTACTCGAATCAGTACTCGACGGACTCGAGGCCGGAGAGATCAACGCGGTTCCGCAGTCGGCCGACGGCGTCTCGTACGCCCCCAAGGTGACTGTGGAGGCTGCCCGTGTGAAGTGGGAGTTGCCCGCGCGCACGATCGACCGTCACATCCGTGCCGTCACCCCCGCGCCCGGCGCGTGGACGATGATCGGTGACCTACGGGTCAAGGTCGGGCCGGTCACCGTCACGGACGAGACCCTGGCAACCGGTGAGATCTCGGTACGCAAGGATGGTCTGTACATCGGTACCGCGACCACCGCGGTACGACTCGGGCAGGTTCAGCCCCCGGGCAAGAAATTGATGTCGGCAGGGGACTGGGCACGCGGTGCCCGACTCGACGCGGAGGTACGAGCACAGTGACCGAATCACGACGACCGGCACGACGGACACAGGGGCCCGGAGCCAAGAACGCAGCCGGTGGAAAGAACACCAAGCCGAAGCAGGCCAAGCGACCGGATCCGGCCACCGCCGGGCTCGATCAACCGCGACTGGCTGCGCGCGACGTACTTCGCGCGGTCCGTGAACGTGACGCGTACGCCAACCTGGTACTGCCAGGACTGCTTCGCGATCGCAAGCTCGACGCGCGCGACGCTGCGCTGGCAACCGAACTCGCGTACGGTGCCGCACGCGCTCAGGGTCTGTTGGACGCGGTCATCGCGCATGCAGCGGGTCGGCCGATCGAGGAGATCGACGGAACCCTGCTCGACGTTCTCCGTCTGGGCTCGTATCAACTGTTGCGGACCCGCGTTGCCCCGCACGCCGCTGTTGCCACCTCGGTCGACCTCGTTCGCGCCGAAAACGGTCAGGGCCGAGCAGGATTCGTCAACGCAGTCCTGCGTCGTGTCTCCGAACGCACTCAGGACGAGTGGGTCGAGCTGCTGGCCCCGAAGGACCCGATCGGCCGACTCGCCTTCGAGCACGCCCACCCCCTGTGGATCGCGCAGGTGTTTGCGGACTCGCTCGGCGCCGCAGCCGGAGAGCTCGAAGACGTCCTGATCGCCGACGACGCCCGCCCCGCCGTGCACCTCGTCGCCCGCCCAGGTGAGATCTCCGCCGAGGAGCTCGCGCTGGTGACCGGCGGCGAGATCGGGCCGTACTCGCCGTACGCCGTGCATCTCGACGGCGGTGACCCCGGACAGCTCGAGGCGGTTCGCCAAGGCTTGGCGGGCGTGCAGGACGAGGGCAGTCAGCTGGTTGCCCGCGCCCTCAGCATTGCTCCTCTCGAAGGTGAAGACGCCGGCCGCTGGCTCGACCTCTGCGCAGGTCCAGGAGGTAAGGCGGCGCTTCTCGGCGCTCTTGCCGGTATCGAAGGCGGACGGCTCGACGCCGTCGAGCCCGTCGAACACCGTGCCGAGCTGATCCGCAAGACCACTCGAGAGCTTCCCGTGGACGTGCACGTGGCGGACGGCCGTGAATCCGGACTCGAACCCGGCTACGACCGCATCCTCGTCGACGCTCCCTGCACCGGCTTGGGTGCCCTGCGTCGGCGCCCGGAAGCTCGTTGGCGTCGCCAGCCGTCCGATGTCGCGCCGCTCGTGAAGTTGCAGCGCGAATTGCTCGCCGCTGCAATCGAACTGGTACGCCCGGGCGGAGTGGTGCTGTACTCGACATGTTCGCCGCACCTGTCGGAAACGCTGGCAGTCGTCGCCGACGCAGTGCGGCGTCACGGCGTCGTGGAACTCGACACCAAGCAACTGGTGCCCGGTGTTCCGGACGTCGGAGACGGGACTTCGGTTCAGTTGTGGCCACACCGGCACGGCACGGACGCGATGTTCATGGCCGCTTTGCGCAAGCCGCTGGCCTGATCGGATGACTTCTGGGCATCGGTAGTCGTATGGTGCCTACATGGTTACGTGGGAACAGGTTGTAGTGCTGGGTTCGGCTCTTCCCTCCGTGGAGGAGTCGACCTCGTACAACACCCCGGCACTCAAGGTGGCAGGCAAGACTTTTGCGCGACTCCGCACCGAAGCGGAGGGCGCCTTGGTTTTGATGTGCGGTCTGGACGAGAAGGAAGCGCTACTCGCCAGTGGTGAGGCGCCTTTCTTCACGACAGATCACTATCACGGTCACGGCTCCATCCTCGTGCACCTCGAACTGATCGACGAGGTGCGCTTGGCGGAGATGCTCGAAGATGCGTGGCGGATCAAGGCACCCGCCAAGGTGCGCAAGCTGCGGAGTGTCGTGAAGAACTAACCAGGTTGCACCTGCCCCGTGGTGCATGCACGGTCGGCGATGAAGCACAGTCGATGTGCATGCACGGTCGGCAATGAAGCACAGTCGATGTGCATGCACGGTCGGCAATGAAGCACAGCTAAACTCGGCGTCGTGGCTTCCCCGATGATTGCACCGTCCATTCTGTCCGCAGATTTTGCTCGACTCGCCGATGAAGCGACTGCCGTGTCCGGCTCCGACTGGCTTCACGTCGACGTGATGGACGCGCATTTTGTTCCCAATCTCACGCTCGGTCTGCCCGTCGTCGAGAGTCTGCTGAAGGCGACGGACATTCCGCTCGACTGCCACCTCATGATCGAGAACCCCGAGCGCTGGGCACCGCCGTACGCCGAGGCCGGCGCGTACAACGTCACGTTCCACGCCGAGGCCACCGACGATCCGCGTTCGGTTGCCCGCGACATTCGTGCGGCGGGCGCCAAGGCCGGGCTGAGCGTCAAGCCGGGAACCCCGATCGACGACTACCTCGAAATTCTCAAGGACTTCGACACCCTTCTGATCATGAGCGTCGAACCCGGCTTCGGCGGCCAGTCCTTCATGCCGCAGGTGCTCGACAAAGCACGCGCAATTCGCAAGCTCGTCGATTCGGGTGAGCTGACGTTGCTCGTCGAAATCGACGGCGGCATCAACGCTTCCACGATCGAGCAGGCAGCGGAAGCAGGTATCGACTGCTTCGTCGCCGGTTCGGCGGTGTACGGAGCCAGCGATCCCGGTGAGGCGGTGCGCAAGCTCCGTGCGCAGGCTGCCTCGGCGTCGCCGCACCTGACGCTGTCGGTCTGAGCCGCTCGATGGCAAAGGGTGGACAGGCGTCGACGGCTGATCTCGACGCCGCGATGCAGATCGCGCTGGCCGCAGCTGATTCCGCGCGCGGATTCACCAGCCCCAACCCGCCCGTCGGCGCGGTCATCCTGGCGGCCGACGGCACCATCGCGGGCGTCGGTATGACGCAACCGCCTGGCGGACCGCACGCGGAGGTCGTGGCTCTCGACGAGGCCGGCGATGCAGCGCGTGGTGGTACGGCAGTGGTGACACTGGAACCGTGCAATCACCAGGGACGAACCGGACCCTGCTCACAGGCGTTGATCGACGCCGGAGTCTCGGCAGTTGTGTACGCAGTCGGTGATCCCAATCCGGAAGCCTCAGGCGGCGCAGCGACGCTCATGCGAGCCGGCATCAGCGTCACGGCCGGACTGCGAGCACCCGAGGTGGAAGCTGGTCCACTGCGATCCTGGCTGCACAAACAGCGCACCGGTCGCCCGCACATCACGTGGAAGTACGCAGCCAGCCTTGACGGACGCAGCGCCGCCGAGGACGGAACGAGTCAGTGGATCACCGGTCCGCAGGCGAGAGCGCGCGTGCATGCGCAGCGGGCACAGATCGACGCAATTGTGGTCGGCACCGGCACCGTGTTCGCCGACGATCCGTGGCTGACGGCGCGTCAGCCCACGGGTGAGCTCGCGGGGCACCAGCCCGTGCGCGTCGTCGTCGGAAAGCGTGAAATACCTTCGACTGCAAGCGTTCTCGATGAAACCGCGCCGACTCTGGTGCTCAACACCGATAACATCGACGAAGTGGTCGAGGCGTTGGGGGAGTACACAGACGTACTGCTCGAGGGTGGGCCACGTCTGGCCGGAGCATTCCTCGCCGCCGGATACGTCGACGTCATCGAGGCGTACATCGCGCCGATACTTCTCGGCGCGGGCGCTTCCGCGCTCGTCGATGCCGGAGTGCACACCATTACCGACGCCCACCGATTCCGTTTGGAGTCCGCGGTAACGATCGGCCCCGATATTTTGTTGAGTCTGGTTCCGGAGAGTTCTGCTCCGGGGAACGAGGAGTAGGGCGCGTGTTCACAGGAATTGTGGAAGAACTCGGCGAAATTGTCGCCAAGGAAGAACTGGTCGATGCTGCACGGTTCACAGTGCGCGGGCCACTGGTCACCTCCGACGCCGGTCACGGTGATTCGATCGCGGTGAACGGTGTGTGCTTGACGGTCGTCGACGTGCTCGCAGACGGTTCGTTCACCGCAGACGTCATGCAGGAAACGCTGAACCGCTCGAGCCTGGCGAAGTTGGACGTCGGCTCTCGCGTCAACCTCGAGCGTGCCGCGGCGCTGAACAGCCGACTCGGCGGTCACCTGGTTCAAGGGCACGTCGACGGAACGGGCCATGTCATCTCCCGCTCGCCTTCCGAGAACTGGGAGGTAGTGCGGATCGCACTGCCGGACTCCATTTCCCGTTACGTCGTGGAGAAGGGTTCGATCACCGTCGACGGTGTCTCGCTGACGGTCTCCGCGCTGGGCGGCGACCGTGGGTTCGAGTACTTCGAGATCTCACTGATCCCCACGACGTTGGAGTTGACGACGCTCGGTACCGCGGTGGTCGGCACTCCGGTGAACCTCGAGGTGGACGTGATCGCGAAGTACGTCGAGCGACTTCACTCTGCCGGTCGGTAGGACCAGGCTGATCGGACCCGTCCGATTGGTCGTAGGGTTGTGAGTGCATCCGTCGGATGCACTCGTTGTATTCGATGATGTGAAAAGTCAAGACTTTGGAGTGCGAGCACGTGACCAGGTTCGACAGTATCGAGCGCGCAGTAGCAGATATCGCTGCAGGTAAAGCTGTTGTCGTTGTGGACGACGAGGATCGTGAGAACGAAGGCGATCTCATCTTCGCCGCCGAGAAGGCCACCCCGGAGCTGGTGGCGTTCATGGTTCGCTACACCTCCGGCTACCTGTGCGTGCCGCTCGACGGTGACGATTGCGATCGGTTGGGCCTGCCCCCGATGTACGCCACCAATCAGGACAAGCACGGAACCGCATACACAGTGACCGTCGACGCCCGTGAGGGAATCGGTACCGGCATCTCGGCATCGGACCGCGCAGCGACGATGCGTCTGCTCGCCAACCCCGAAACCGGCGCCAACGATTTCACTCGTCCCGGCCACGTAGTGCCGCTCCGCGCGAAGGAAGGCGGAGTACTGCGTCGTCCGGGCCACACGGAAGCTGCAGTCGACCTTGCCCGCATGGCAGACCTGCGTCCCGCCGGCGTCATCTGCGAAATCGTCAGCCAGAAGGACGAGGGCGCGATGGCTCAGACCGACGAGTTGCGAGTCTTCGCCGACGAACACAACCTTGCACTGATCTCGATCGCCGACCTCATCGCGTGGCGTCGCAAGCACGAGAAGCACGTGCTGCGTATCGCCGAAGCCCGCATCCCCACCCGTCACGGTGAGTTCACCGCTGTCGGCTACACGAGCATCTACGACGAGGTCGAGCACGTCGCGCTGGTGCGCGGCGACATCGCGGGCCCGGACGGTGACGGTAGCGACGTACTCGTCCGCGTGCACTCCGAGTGCCTCACCGGCGACGTCTTCGGTTCGCTGCGGTGCGACTGCGGCCCGCAACTCGATGCTGCACTGGACATGGTCGCTCAGGAAGGCCGAGGAGTCGTCCTGTACATGCGCGGACACGAGGGTCGTGGCATCGGTCTGATGCACAAGCTGCAGGCTTATCAGCTCCAGGACGCCGGTTCCGACACCGTCGACGCCAATCTCGAACTCGGGCTTCCTGCCGACGCCCGCGACTACGGCATCGGTGCGCAGATCCTCGTTGATCTGGGCATCTCGTCGATGCGTCTGCTGACCAACAACCCGGCCAAGCGTGTCGGTCTGGACGGCTACGGCCTGCAGATCACCGACCGCGTTCCGATGCCGCTGCGCGCGAATGCCGAAAACCTCACCTACCTGCGCACCAAGCGCGACCGGATGGGCCACGATCTGATCGGACTCGACGAGTACGAGGCGAGCCAGGACTCAGCACAGCCCGGAACCGCACTGTGAGCGGCGAAGGTCAGCCGCAACTCGCGATCGCCGAGGCCAAGGATCTGAAGCTGGCGATCGTTGCCGGGCAGTGGCACGCGACCATTTCCGAGGCCCTGATCGCCGGCGCACAGCGCGTCGCCGAGCAGGCACAGATCAAGGACGTGACACTGGTCCGTGTCGCCGGTGCGATCGAACTACCGGTCGTTGCGCAGGCGTTGGCTCGCACCCACGACGCCGTTGTTGCACTCGGCGTCGTCATCCGCGGTGGTACTCCGCACTTCGAGTACGTGTGCGACGCGGTTACCGCCGGCCTCACACGCGTCTCGCTCGACGAAAGCACTCCCGTGGGGAACGGTGTCCTGACCACCGACACCGAGCAGCAGGCTCTTGACCGTTCAGGTCTGCCGGGTAGCGTCGAGGACAAGGGCGCACAGGCCTGCGCCGCCGCACTGGACACCGCAGTGACCCTGCGTCATCTCCGAGCACCATGGACCGAGGATTCGTTTCGATGAGCACACCCGGCGACAACGAGAACTGGGAACTGATCGCCTCACCGCGTAAGTCGACGCGGTACGCGATCGGCGTCGCTGTCCTTCTGGTGATCGTTCACGTCACACTTGCGCTTCTGCTCCGCCAGGGGTCCACCGGCGTGTACTTCCGCGCCGCGGACCAAATTGCGATGGCCGGCATCGGCACCATTCTTGCTCTCGGTGTACTGATGTTGACCCGGCCTCGTGTCAAGGTGGGCAAGCAAGGAATCGCCGTACGAAACGTCCTGGGCGAGAAGATCGTCGACTGGGATCTGTTCGAGGGGCTCTCGTTCCCCGACGGCGCCGCCTGGGCACGCATCGAATTGCCCGACGACGAGTACATGGCAGTGATGGCGATCCAGTCCAACGACCGCGAGTACGCCGTCGACACGGTCGGTAAGTTCCGCGAACTCGCCGACCGCTACGCACCGGTCGCGCACAAGAGCAACTGACGTCTTCCGGCCGGTTCGGTGCCCGCATCCTGCGCGTTTCCGAGTCGGTCGGTGGCGGCGACTAACCTGAAACCGTGCCGGATCCCTCGACTTACCGCCCCGCTACCGGAACCATTCCGGCCGCGCCGGGCGTCTACAAATTTCGCGATCCGCATGGTCGGGTCATCTACGTCGGAAAGGCGAAAAGCCTCCGTTCACGTTTGAACTCGTACTTCGCGGACGTCACGACACTTCATCCCCGTACGCGGCAGATGGTGACCACCGCCGGCAGCGTCGAGTGGACCGTCGTCAGTACCGAAGTCGAAGCGCTTCAGCTCGAGTACAACTGGATCAAGGAATTCGATCCGCGGTTCAACGTGCGGTACCGCGACGACAAGACGTATCCGGTTCTGGCTGTGACGCTCAACGAAGAGTTCCCGCGGTTGTTCGTCTACCGTGGTCCGCGGCGCAAAGGTGTCCGCTACTTCGGTCCCTACTCCCATGCCTGGGCGATCCGCGAAACTCTCGATCTGCTGCTACGAGTGTTTCCCGCACGGACGTGCTCGTCCGGAGTCTTCAAACGGCACAACCAGATCGGCCGTCCGTGTCTGCTCGGCTACATCGACAAGTGCTCGGCGCCCTGCGTCGGCCGCGTCAGTGCCATGGAGCATCGACAGATCGTCGAAGATTTCTGCGACTTCCTCGCCGGCCGCACCGACAAGCTGGTCAAAGACCTCGAAAAGCGCATGCAGCAGGCTTCCGAGGATCTCGACTTCGAGACCGCAGCTCGTCTGCGTGACGACATCGGAGCCTTGCGGAAGGCACTCGAGAAGCAGGCAGTGGTGCTTGGTGACGGCACCGACGCCGATCTCGTCGCCTTTGCCACCGATGATCTCGAGGCCGCGGTCCAGGTGTTCCACGTGCGCGGCGGACGTGTGCGCGGTCAGCGTGGATGGGTCGTGGAGAAGGCAGGCGACGCCATCGACTGGGCTGCGCTCGACGCCGAGTCGGACCTGCCGATTCTGGTCGAACAGTTCCTCACGCAGTTCTACGGAGAGCAGGCGGCCCTCGACCCGGGAGCGGGCTCCGGTGCAGGGATCAGCGCCGTACCCAAGGAAGTTCTCGTGCCGGTACTGCCGGCCAATGCGACCGAGATCCAGGCGTGGTTGAGCGAGCTCCGGGGATCGCAAGTGCAACTGCGGGTTCCGCAACGCGGCGACAAGAAGGACCTCGCCGAAACAGTCCAGCGAAATGCGAAAGAGGCTCTGGCGCAGCACAAGCTGAAGCGTGCCGGGGATTTCACTTCACGATCTGCGGCGCTGCAGGGCATCCAGGAAGCGCTGGACCTGGATTCGGCTCCGCTACGAATCGAATGTATCGACATCAGTCACGTCCAGGGTACCGACGTCGTGGCGTCACTGGTCGTGTTCGAGGACGGGCTCCCGCGCAAGTCGGACTACCGGCACTACGCAATCAAGGAAGCTGCCGGCGACGGTCATTCCGACGACGTGGCGAGTATCGCCGAGATCACCCGCCGGCGGTTCCTGCGCCACAACCGCGACCTGGGCGTTCTAGCGGCCTCGGCGGCGACCATGGACGCGGACGGCGGAGATCTCGCTCCCGAAGCGGCGATCGACCCGGCCACCGGTCGGCCTCGGCGCTTCGCCTATCCACCCAATCTGTTCGTCGTGGACGGCGGCGCCCCTCAGGTCACGGCGGCAGCTGCTGTCCTCGACGAGCTGGGTGTCACCGACGTCGCGGTGGTCGGGTTGGCCAAACGCCTCGAAGAGGTATGGGTGCCGGGCGAGGAAGATCCGGTGATCCTTCCCCGAACGAGCGAGTCGCTGTACCTATTGCAGCGCATCCGCGACGAAGCTCACCGCTTCGCGATCACGTTCCATCGCAGCAAGCGCTCGAGGCGCATGACGGCTTCGGCGTTGGACTCGGTCAAGGGGCTCGGTGAAACTCGTCGTACCGCTCTCGTGGCTCACTTCGGTTCCGTGGCGAAGCTGAAAACGGCAACGGTCGAGGAGATCATGCAGGTCCCTGGTATCGGTGAGACCACCGCCACAGCAGTTCTGGCCGCACTGGGAACGGATTCGGCTGCGGCCGATGCGGGTGCTGAAGCTCGCGCGCTGCCCGCCGCGGTAGGGGATGATGAGCTGGACACGGAATCCGAATCGCCTGTTACGTCTGCTGACGCGCCCAGCGCTGAATCCGGTAGCGGTGACGAGGGCTCCGAGTCGCGAGAATTGTCCATGCCGACGACGGGGCCGAGTGCACAGTGACTACCGACAGCGCCAAAGACAGTCGAACCATGGATTTCCTGCTGGTGACGGGATTGTCCGGAGCAGGCTTGAGTACCGCGGCCAAGGTGCTCGAAGACCTCGGCTGGTATGTCGCGGACAATTTGCCACCTGAGCTGATTTCCCGGATGGTCGGTCTGAGTTTGACCTCCGATCCGCCGGTCGATCGTCTCGCCGTCGTGATCGACGTGCGGAGTCGACTCTTCACCGGAGACCTCGGTTGGGTGCTCACCGAACTCGAGGCGGAACCGATCCACACTCGGGTGCTCTACCTCGAAGCATCGGACGACGTGTTGATCCGGCGGTTCGAACAGGTGCGCCGCAGCCATCCCTTGCAGAACGACGGCATCGACGGCACGTTGTCCGAGGGGATCGCAGCCGAGCGTCGGCAGTTGGCAGTGGTAAAGGCGGCCGCCGATCTGGTCATCGACACGTCGGCGTTGAAGGCTCATCAGCTGCGTCAGAAGATCGAAACGGCGTTCGGGAACGATGCCAACCGCACGATGAAGGTGACGGTTCAGTCGTTCGGATTCAAGTACGGACTGCCGATGGATGCCGATCTCGTCTGTGACGTTCGATTCCTGCCGAATCCCCACTGGATCCCCGAACTTCGTCCGCACACCGGTCAAGATGCCGACGTCCGCGACTACGTGCTGTCCCGAGAGGGTGCCGAGGACTATCTCGACACCTACCGTCATCTGGTGGATTTGACGATCGCCGGATATCGACGAGAAGGAAAGCGCTACATGACAATTGCGGTCGGGTGCACCGGCGGTAAGCACCGCAGCGTGGCCATGTCCGAAGCTCTCGCCAGGCGTTTGGGTTCCGAGGAAGACATCTCGGTCAGCATCGTGCACCGGGATCTGGGGCGCGAATGAGTGAACCGACACAGCACTCGCCGGATGCGCTCGAGGGGCCGGCAATCGTCGCTCTGGGCGGCGGGCACGGATTGTTCGCCACCCTCCAAGCCGTAAGACGCCTGACGGTCGACGTCACCGCGGTGGTCACGGTCGCCGACGACGGTGGTTCGTCGGGCCGGCTGCGCGCCGAGCTCGGCGTCATCCCGCCCGGCGACCTACGGATGGCGCTGGCGGCTCTGGCGTCCGACGAACCCGACATAGTCGACTGGACGCGGACCATCCAGCATCGCTTCGGCGGTGTCGGTGCGCTCGCCGGGCACTCGGTGGGCAATCTCATCCTGGCCGGCCTCAC
Source organism: Rhodococcus sp. GB-02 (assembly GCF_053470465.1). NCBI lineage: Bacteria > Bacillati > Actinomycetota > Actinomycetes > Mycobacteriales > Nocardiaceae > Rhodococcus > Rhodococcus sp. GB-02. Next base: position 290,133 of record NZ_JBPUKE010000003.1, on the reverse strand, counting down.
CGAGGTACTCGGCGATCCAGTGGTCGCGCTCGACGAGATGGCGCGACTGCTGCGAATCCGTGGCCGTGTGCTGCCGATGTCGCCGATCGCGCTCGAGATCGAAGCCGACGTTCAAGGACTCGAAGAGGACCCCCGCGTCAGCCGCTGCATTCGTGGTCAGGTTGCCGTCGCGACGACGCCGGGCAAGGTCCGGCGCGTGAGACTGCTCCCGTCCAATCCTCCCGCGTGCCCCGACGCCGTGTCCGCGATCGATCGTGCCGATCTTGTGGTCCTCGGCCCGGGGTCGTGGTTCTCGAGCGTGATCCCGCATGTCCTGGTACCCGAGCTCGTCGAATCACTCTCGTCGACGAAGGCTCGAAAGGTGCTGGTGCTCAATCTCGCACCCGAGCCGGGGGAGACCGCCGGATTCTCCGCAGAGCGTCACCTGCACGTACTCTCCCAACACGTGCCCGATTTCCGGGTCGACTACGTGGTGGTCGACTCGGCGTCGGTACCTGCCGGGCGCGAACGTGAACATCTGCAGCGTGCGGCGGATCAATTTTCGGCCGAAGTGAGGTACGCGGATGTCGCGGACACCTCACCGGGCGCAGCGCATGTACACGATCCGGCAAAACTGGCCGACGTGTTGGCCGAACTGTCGAGCAGTGCGGCAGTGGGGGATTCGACACAGCCTTCCCGGCAAGAACAGTATTCCGAAGAACAGAGGGAGAACGCTTCGTGGCAATGACAGCGGAGGTCAAGGACGAACTGAGCCGGTTAGTGGTGACTCAGGTCAGCTGCCGCAAGGCAGAGGTCTCCGCGTTACTGCGCTTTGCCGGTGGACTCCACATAGTCGGTGGCCGGGTGGTCGTCGAAGCGGAGGTGGATCTGGGCTCCACGGCGCGACGTCTGCGTCGGGAGATCTTCGACCTGTTCACCTACAGCGCCGACGTTCACGTACTCAGTGCAGGCGGACTTCGTAAGTCCGCTCGCTACATCGTGCGTGTGGCGAAGGAAGGTGAGGCGCTCGCTCGCCAGACGGGACTACTCGATCTTCGCGGACGCCCGGTTCGCGGCTTGCCCGCGCAGGTGGTCGGCGGAAGTGTCGGCGACGCCGAAGCAGCGTGGCGCGGAGCGTTCCTCGCGCACGGTTCCCTGACCGAACCAGGCCGTTCGTCGGCGCTCGAAGTCAGCTGCCCGGGCCCGGAAGCCGCACTGGCATTGGTCGGGGCTGCGCGGCGTCTCGGCATCTCGGCGAAGGCACGTGAGGTGCGCGGAACGGACCGTGTGGTGATCCGCGACGGCGAGGCCATCGGCGATCTCCTGACCCGAATGGGAGCCCAGGACACGCGTCTGGTGTGGGAAGAGCGGCGGATGCGACGCGAGGTCCGCGCCACCGCCAATCGTCTCGCCAATTTCGACGACGCCAACCTGCGACGCTCTGCTCGCGCTGCCGTCGCCGCTGCTGCACGCGTCGAGCGTGCGTTGGAGATCCTCGGCGAGGACGTGCCCGATCACCTCGCCGCGGCGGGCGCACTGCGCGTCGAGCATCGGCAGGCGTCCCTCGAAGAACTGGGCCAGTTGGCGGACCCGCCGATGACCAAGGACGCCGTTGCCGGACGTATCCGTCGCCTGCTGTCCATGGCTGATCGCAAGGCAAAGGAAACGGGCATACCCGACACCGAATCGGCAGTGAATGCGGAGCTACTCGAAGAGGGGTGACCTGCCCTCCGTCAGGGTGGGCTGCGCACGTTCGGGCCACGCGCATTAGGGTATGAGTCACATCGACCGATGAACCCCACGTCCGCGTCGTGCACACACGGATTCGGAGTATGCGTGGGTCAAGTTGCACACCAGAATCATGGTCAAAGGAGCGAATTGTGACTGTCCGGGTTGGCGTAAACGGTTTCGGCCGTATCGGACGTAACTTCTTCAGGGCGGTGGATGCGCAGAAGGCGCTCGGAACCACCGATATCGAGATCGTGGCAGTCAACGACCTGACTGACAATGCGACGCTCGCTCACCTGCTGAAGTACGACTCCATCCTCGGCCGTTTGCCGTACGACGTGTCGCTCGACGGTGACGACACGATCGTCGTCGGCGATCAGCGCATCAAGGCCCTCGCACACCGCGGCCCGTTGAACGAACTTCCCTGGGGCGAGCTGGGCGTCGACGTCGTCGTCGAGTCCACCGGCATCTTCACCGACGCCGCAAAGGCCAAGGGACACCTCGAAGCCGGCGCCAAGAAGGTCATCATCTCGGCTCCGGCCAAGGGTGAAGACATCACCATCGTCATGGGCGTCAACGACGACAAGTACGACGGCAGCCAGAACATCATCTCCAACGCGTCGTGCACCACCAACTGCCTCGGCCCCATCGCCAAGGTTCTCGACGACGAGTTCGGCATCGTCAAGGGTCTGATGACCACGATCCACGCGTACACCCAGGATCAGAACCTGCAGGACGCTCCGCACGCAGACCTCCGTCGCGCCCGCGCAGCCGCCCTCAACATCGTTCCCACCGGCACCGGTGCAGCCAAGGCAATCGGCCTGGTTCTCCCGCAGCTGCTCGGCAAGCTCGACGGCTACGCACTGCGCGTGCCGATCCCCACGGGCTCTGTCACCGACCTCACCGCGAACCTGAAGAAGTCGGCCACCGCCGACGAGATCAACGCCGCGATGAAGGCTGCTGCCGAAGGACCCCTCAAGGGCATCCTGAAGTACACCGACGCACCGATCGTCTCCTCGGACATCGTCACCGACCCGCACTCGTCGATCTTCGACTCGGGTCTGACGAAGGTCATCGACGACCAGGTCAAGATCGTTTCCTGGTACGACAACGAGTGGGGCTACTCCAACCGCCTCGCCGACCTCATCGGCCTCGTCGCCAAGTCTCTCTGAGCGGAGTTTCGATAACAGTGGCAGTTCAGACGCTGAAGGATCTGCTGGACGCTGGGGTCGAGGGGCGCACCGTACTGGTGCGTTCCGACCTCAACGTCCCGTTGGATGGCGGAGAAATCACGGACCCGGGCCGCATCGTCGCGTCCGCTCCCACCCTGCGGGCACTCGCCGAGGGTGGAGCGAAGGTCATCGTGACCGCGCACCTCGGGCGCCCCGACGGTCAGCCCGATCCCAAGTTCTCCCTCGCGCCGGTTGCCGCGAAGTTGGCCGAAATCCTCGGTCGCAACGTGCAACTCGCCGGTGACGTCGTGGGACAGGACGCGCTGGCTCGTTCCGAAGGACTCACCGACGGTGACGTCCTGATGCTCGAGAACATCCGTTTCGACCCTCGCGAGACCAGCAAGGACGAAGCCGAGCGGGTCAAGCTCGCCAAGGCTCTCGTCGAGCTGGTCGGTGACGACGGCGCATTCGTCTCCGACGGATTCGGTGTTGTTCACCGCAAGCAGGCGTCGGTCTTCGACGTCGCGAAGCTGCTCCCGCACTACGCGGGTTACCTGGTCGGCGCCGAGGTCGAGGTGCTCGCCAAGCTCACGCAGGACGCAGCGCGTCCGTACGCGGTGGTGCTCGGCGGCTCCAAGGTCTCGGACAAGCTGGCTGTCATCGAGGCACTGGCACCGAAGGTCGACACTCTGGTGATCGGCGGCGGAATGTTCTACACGTTCCTCGCGGCTCAGGGTGTGTCCGTGGGCAATTCGCTGTGCGAAGAGTCCATGATCGGGACCTGCAAGGATCTCCTCGACCGGTACGCCGACGTCATCCACATCCCTCAGGATGTTGTTGTCGCGGACTCCTTCTCGGCTGATGCCGAGTCGAAGATCGTTCCGTTCGACGAGATTCCCGACGGCTGGATGGGTCTGGACATCGGACCGAAGTCGGTCAAGCGCTTTGCCGCGATCCTGACCGGCGCCAAGACCGTGTTCTGGAACGGTCCGATGGGCGTGTTCGAGTTCCCGAAGTTCGAGGCAGGCACCCGTGGTGTCGCCGAGGCAATCGTGGAGGCAACCGAGAAGGGCGCCTTCAGCGTCGTCGGCGGCGGCGACTCCGCAGCAGCCGTTCGTCAGCTCGGTATCCCGGACGAGGGCTTCTCGCACATTTCCACCGGTGGTGGCGCTTCCCTCGAGTACCTCGAGGGCAAAGAGCTGCCTGGCATCGCAGTACTGGAAGGCTGATCCGACATGGCACGTAAGCCGTTGATCGCCGGCAACTGGAAGATGAATCTGAACCACCTCGAGGCTATCGCCCTGGTGCAGAAGATCGCTTTCTCCTTGCCTGCGAAGTACTTCGACAAAGTGGACGTCACGGTCATCCCGCCGTTCACCGACATCCGAAGCGTCCAGACGCTGATCGAGGGCGACAAGCTCCTCCTCACGTACGGCGCGCAAGATGTCTCGGCTCATGACTCGGGTGCGTTCACGGGCGAGATCAGCGGCTCCATGCTGGCCAAGCTCGGTTGCACCTTCGTCGTGGTCGGTCACTCCGAGCGTCGCACCCTTCACGGTGAGACCAACGAGACCGTCCTCGCGAAGACGAAGGCTGCTCTCAAGAACGGCCTCACGCCGATCGTGTGCATCGGCGAAGGCCTCGAGATCCGCGAAGCGGGCGAGCATGTCGCCTACAACGTCGAACAGCTCAAGGGTTCGTTGGCGGGCCTGAGCGCGGAGGAGATCTCCAAGATCGTCATCGCGTACGAACCTGTTTGGGCCATCGGCACCGGCCGTGTCGCTTCTGCCGCCGATGCACAGGAAGTGTGTGCTGCGGTACGAGCAACAGTGGCCGAACTTGCCGACGCCGAGGTCGCGGCCGGCGTTCGCGTTCTGTACGGCGGTAGCGTCAGCTCGAAGAACGTCGGAGAGATCGTCGGCCAGACCGACGTCGACGGCGCTCTTGTCGGCGGCGCGTCACTCAAGGCTGACGAGTTCGCGACACTGTCTGCGATCGCTGCAGGCGGTCCACTCCCGTGATGATCGGGTAGTGAGCTGAAACTGCTCGAGACTAAGACTGCGGGTGTGTGACCGAGTAGGTCACACACCCGCAGTTTTTTGTTCGCGAGTCAGCTCACCAGTTTGGTTTCCAGAGCGCCGACGAGTTCGGGAGCAAGCTCCAACCCGGCGGTCAGATAGTTCTCGACGGTCCCGTAGTGGTGCTCGACCTGCTCGAAGGCAGCGCCCAGGTAACTCGCGTCGACGGAAAGCAGCAACCGGATCACCTCGCCCTTGTCTGCATCTGTGGCAGCGGCGATCTTCGCGACTGTTGCATCGATGTACTCGGCCGAGTACGTGTTCGTGAGCAGGTAGTCCGCCGTGATCGTTTCGCGCGGTACACCAGCGAGTGTCTGCAGTAGTGCTGCCGCCCAACCTGTTCGGTCCTTGCCCGCCGTGCAGTGGAAGAGTTGCGGCCCCTCGGTGGTCGCCAGGGCGGCGAACAACTGCGAAAATCCGTTCCGAGTGACGGGGTCTGCGACAAAGCTGCGATTGATGTTCTGCATGAAAGCTGTTGCAGCGTCCGCTGTTCGGAGAGCCATCGCTTCGGCGTGGATGTTTCCGGACAGGATGGGAATGTGGGCGTACATCGCCGGCGCCGGCACGATGTCGGGAGTTTCGTTCGCCTCGGTTTCGGAGCGCACGTCATAGACGGCGGTCAGCCCCAGCGATTCCACGATTGCAAGATCCTCGGGCGAGGGCGTCAGTACGTTTGCACGGTAGAAGACTCCGCGGCTCATCGCCTGTCCGCTGGTCGTGACGTACCCGGGACCGGCCACATCGCGGAAGTTGTGAATCGAAGCCAGACGTGGCGTGTCGGGTAGGGCAGTGTCGGGCAGGGCAGTGTCGGAAAGCATGGAGCGGGCCTTTCGGAGGTAGAGTCGCGTCAACTGAAAAACTACTGAATCGGTATCTCGACAGTGTGATCGATGCCACTGACCAAGAGTCGTGCCTGGCCGGGTGCAGAGGTGTGTGCAAGGCGGGTATGTGGTCAGGCTATCTGTGCGCGCCTGTATGGTGTTATCGGTTGTAGTTGTCCCTATTGGATTGGTGGACGTAGACAGACATGAAACTGTTCCTGGATATCCTGCTGGTCGTCACCAGCTTGCTCCTCATCGCCTTGGTGCTCTTGCACCGCGGTAAGGGCGGCGGTTTGTCGAGTCTGTTCGGTGGCGGTGTCCAGTCCAGCCTGTCCGGATCGACTGTTGTCGAGAAGAACCTCGACCGGTTGACGGTCTTCACCGCGTTGATCTGGCTCATCTCGATCGTCGGCATCGGCCTGGAGATCAAGTTCGCCTGATTGTCGGCTCGTACAGTCGGTAATTCTTCACCCACGAATTTCAGACACGGAACCCCGCCTATCGAGCGGGGTTCTTTGTTTCGGTCGATAATTGTGTGATGACTGAAACCGCGTCGCATCGAGAAACACCGCGAGAGGCCACCGAGCCGCTGCGCGAAGACATCCGGCTTCTCGGCGGAATACTCGGACAAATAGTGCGAGAGCAAGCCGGCGACAATGTTTTCGATCTTGTCGAACGAGCACGGGTCGAATCGTTCCGAGTCCGTCGGTCGGAGATCGACCGCGCAGAACTGGTGTCACTGTTCGCCGAGATCAGTACCGACGACGCCATTCCCGTCATCCGTGCGTTCAGTCACTTCGCGCTGCTCGCCAACCTGGCCGAGGACATCCACCGCGAGCGTCGACGGGCCATCCACGTCAATGCGGGTGAACCGCCCCGAGACAGCACTCTCGCGGCCACGTACACCAAACTCGATGCGGCCGATATCGACTCGGCCACCGTCGAAGAAGCGTTGCGGGGCGCTCTGGTCTCGCCCGTCATCACCGCTCACCCGACGGAGACTCGTCGCCGCACGGTGTTCGAGACGCAGAGTCGGATCACAGAATTAATGCGATACCGCGAGCGCACGGCGCTGAGCGTCGCAGAAACCGCTGACGTCGATCTGCAATTACGCCGTCAGATCCTGACCCTGTGGCAGACGGCTCTGATCCGGCTCAGTCGCCTGCGTATCCAGGACGAAATCGAGGTGGGCCTGCGCTACTACGACGCGGCGTTGTTCGAGGTGATTCCGAAGATCAATGCGGAGGTCCGCAAGGCTCTGCGCGCGCGTTGGCCGGAAGCCGGTCTCCTGCCGGAACCGATCCTGAGGCCGGGTTCGTGGATCGGCGGTGACCGGGACGGCAATCCGTATGTGACCGGTGAAATCGTCCAGCGCGCGACTTCGCGCGCTGCGGCAACTGCTCTCGAGCATCATCTCGAGGAACTCGAACATCTCGAGCGTGAACTGTCGATGTCGGCGCGGTTGGTGTCCGTCACGCCCGAACTCGATCTGCTGGCGTCCACTTCCGGCGACGATTCGGCATTCCGGGCTGACGAGCCGTACCGTCGTGCGATTCGCGGTATCCGTGGGCGATTGAGCGCCACCGCGCTGTCGGTGCTGGGGGAGTTGCCGGCTCACGGTTCCGATGACGGTCTGGAGGCGTACACCGATCCGGCACAACTGCAGCGGGATCTCGGAATCATCGACACCTCACTGCGTCGTTTCGGCGACGAGACCATTGCCGACGATCGACTCGATAGGCTCCGAGAAGCGGTGGAGGTGTTCGGCTTTCATCTGTCCGGTCTGGACATGCGGCAGAACTCCGAGGTACACGAAGGCGTCGTCGCAGAACTTCTGGCGTGGGCCGGAGTTCACACGGACTACGCGTCGTTGCCGGAAGCCGAGCGAGTGGAATTGTTGTCGGCCGAGCTGACCACGAGGCGACCGCTGACTTCGCCGGACGCCGAGTTCAGTGAATTGACCACCAAGGAACTGGCCATCATGGCGGCAGGCGCCAAGGCAGTTCGCGTTCTCGGAGCGGGCGCGGTACCTAACTACATCATCAGCATGTGTACTTCGGTCAGTGACATGCTCGAAGCCGCAGTGCTGCTCAAAGAGGTCGGGGTGCTCGATCCGGGCGTCGGTAGCGAACCCTCCTGCCCGATCGGCATCGTTCCTTTGTTCGAGACGATCGAGGATCTGCAGGGCGGCGCCGACACACTGCTGGCGACGCTCGACATCCCGATCTACCGTGCGATCGTCCGTTCCCGCGGTGACAGTCAGGAAGTGATGCTCGGGTACTCCGATTCCAACAAGGACGGCGGCTATCTAGCTGCCAACTGGGCGCTGTACCGTGCCGAGCTCGACCTCGTCGATGCCGCGCGTAAGAGCGGAATCAGACTGAGGCTCTTCCACGGCCGCGGCGGAACGGTCGGACGTGGCGGCGGACCGAGCTATGAAGCGATTCTGGCTCAGCCTCCCGGTGCAGTCGCCGGTTCTCTGAGGATCACCGAGCAGGGTGAGGTGATTGCCGCTAAGTACGCCGAACCGCGGCTGGCGCATCGCAACCTCGAAACACTCATCGCCGCGACTATCGAGTCGACGTTGCTCGACGTCGAAGGTCTCGGCAGCGACGCTGATGCGGCCTACGCGGTATTGGACGAGCTTGCTGCCCTCGCCCGCACCGCGTACAGCGAACTGGTGCACGACACACCAGGATTCGTGCAGTACTTCGAAGCGTCCACACCGGTCGCCGAGATCGGGGCACTCAACATAGGCTCTCGCCCGGCCTCTCGCAAGCAGACCAAGGCGATCTCCGACCTGCGTGCAATTCCCTGGGTGCTCTCGTGGAGTCAGTCTCGCGTGATGCTTCCGGGTTGGTACGGCACCGGCGCCGCGTTCGAACGATGGATCGACGGAGACGACAGTCGGCTTGCCACGTTGACGGCCCTGTACGAGAAGTGGCCGTTTTTCCGAACCGTGCTCTCGAACATGGCCATGGTGATGTCGAAGTCGGATCTCGGTTTGGCGGCCCGCTACGCGGACCTCGTACCCGACGCCGAACTACGCGATCGAGTCTTCGGAATGATCACCGACGAGCACGAACGCACAATTCGCATGTACAAGGCAATCACGGGAAACGAGAACCTCTTCGCCGACAACTCGGGCCTCGAGCGTTCGGTCCACAACCGGTTCCCGTACCTCGAACCTCTCAACCATCTACAGGTCGAGCTGATCCGTCGATATCGTTCCGGCGACGAGAGCGATCAAGTGCGTCGGGGCATCCAACTGACGATGAACGGCCTGGCCACTGCGCTTCGCAACAGTGGCTAGGTGTGACAGCGGATAAGGCCGGCAGGTTTATCGCGGTGTGCGTGCGGCGACTCTAAGGCTGTCGCACGCACACCTCCCGCTGCGCACAGGACCGAACGGGGACCGCAGTGGATCTGCAATTGGACGGGCGAACGGCGGTGGTCACCGGCGCAGGAAAAGGCATCGGACTGGCTGTGACGCGGGCGTTGGCAGCCGAGGGCGTCCATGTTGTCGCCGGCTCTCGGACGCTCTCACCGGAACTCGAATCGCTGCAGTCCGGAGGCGGTATCACGTTTGTTGCCGTCGATTTGGCGAGTGCCGAAGGCTCAACTCGACTGCTCGAGGTCGCAGCAGGCAGGGGCGGCGTGGACATCCTGGTCAACAACGTCGGTGCCGTCACCCCGAGAACCAGTGGTGTCGCAAGTATCACAGACGAAGAGTGGGCGTCGTCGTTCAATCTGACGTTCTTGTCGGCTGTGCGCACGGTTCGCGCTGCGATACCGGAGTTGATCCGCCGAGGCGGCGGGAGCATCGTGACGATCAGTTCGGTCAACGCCTTCCTGCCCGACCCCATGGTGATCGACTACAGCGCCGCCAAAGCAGCGCTGACCAACTTCTCGAAGTCGTTGTCGAAAGAGTTGGGCGGGAAAGGGATCCGCGTCAACACCGTCAGTCCGGGGCCGGTGCAAACGGAGTTGTGGCTAGGCAAGCACGGAGTGGCCTCGACATTGGCGAAGGCGAGTGGATCAGCCGCCGACGACATCGTCGAAAGTGCCGCGGTCGGCGCCGAGACGGGGCGGTTCACTTTCCCCGAAGAGGTTGCCGACCTGGTGTTGTTCCTCGCCAGCGATCGAGCGGGGAACGTGACGGGCGCGGATTTCGTGATCGACGGTGGTCTGATCAAGACCTTGTGATCATTGCCGCCTGGAACCTGATCAGGTGCGCGACGGTCGATGACGCGATGCACAGGATCACTGCGGACACGATGACCACCCACAGTCCCCACCCGATGGAAGGCCCGGTGGTGGGCCCGGCGACCTCGGTACTACGTCCCACGATGGTCGCGGCGTTTCCGACGGCAACGATCAAGACAGCGATTCCCACCAGCGGCCCGGTGCAGTGATTTTTCATCTCGGGGGTGACGTCGCGGACCATGATCGCGATCAGTGCGGCGACCGCGCACATCGCGAGGAGGAGAGTGACCGCCCCGCATTCGTCGATACCACTGTGGTCGAGGGCGGAAGACGACGTCCACGGGCCGAGGCTGCCGGCGACGATCCCGGCGCACGCCCACAACGATCCGACGAGATTCGGTCCGAAACGGTCGGGCATGAGGGAGGGAATTGCGCGGGTCGTCGGCGGCTGAAACCCGAAGGCGCGTTGATGATCCGGCTGATTGGGTGTGAACGTCACGCGACGGACCACCTTTCCTCCGCGGCGTCGAGGCGCCCAATCCAATGCTTTTCCGGAGTCTAAGGGCCGCCCAGTTCACTTTTGCCGAATCGACCGAAATTGCCCGACCCGGCAGTAGGCGGAACTGGAACGCGATCTACAAGAATTTCAACCTGTGGTCCAGGAGGGCCGTTTGGCCTCGGCTGCTGAAACGCCGCGGCCAGTCGAGCGAGTTCGATGATGGGCAGCGTGCCCGCGCCATCGAGGCGTTTACTATCAAACGGTCAATTTGTGCGCGTCGCCGAGTCGTAGACGGGACAAAGAGAAGAACTTCCGCAATGAAGGCAGAAGGCCGGTCCGTCTGGGACGCGGGGCGGCCCGGCTGTCGCAGGTGGCCCATCGCCGCTAAGGGGCGGCCGCAGAGCGATGGCATTAGTTGGGGGAATCATGGCGTAGCCAGTCACTTCGAAACCAACCGGTGCGTCCACTTTGTCGGGTGTGTCCGATACTGTCCTGTTGCCAGTAACACAACAAGGGAGTTCGGAGACCTCGATGGTTGAACCGCTCAGGATGGACAAGGCCAAACAGGGCTTTGACAAAGCTGTCGGCAGCTTCGGCAAGTTCGCGCGGAATAGCTCAAAGCAGCTGATCGAGCAGACCAGCGACCTCGAGGACGTCGCCGTAGGTACCGGCGGGAAGCTGACCACGAAGAAGCCAGACCCCTACGAGGAGGCCATAGCCCAGTACAACGGCGCGTTCACTTCGATGAACGACAAGGGCCTTTCTCTCCTACGCCAGCGCGAGCGCTCGACGGACCTGATCGAGCTCGTCGGGTTGCTGGTGAACAGCGTCGCTCACACCCCGAAGTCGTTCGAGACCGACTTCGACGAGATCGACGTCCATAAGACCGAGTTCCTGGCGGCGGAGGAGTTCGCACGCAAGGACCTCGAAGCCGCGCGAAAGTCGGCTGCCGGCGCAGGCGCTGGGTTCACCGCGGGTGCCGCGGTCGCGAGCATGGCGCCGTCAGCTGCGTTGTGGGTTGCCACCACCTTCGGCACCGCATCGACCGGCACCGCGATCTCCACTCTCTCCGGAGCGGTCGCGACCAAGGCTGCTCTGGCCTGGCTCGGAGGAGGAGCCATCGCGGCCGGAGGCGGAGGCACTGCGGCAGGTGGCGCTTTGCTCGCTCTCGCCGGCCCCGTCGGCTGGACGGTCGCGGGGGCCACCCTCCTCGCATCAATCGGGCTGTTCGCGAAGAATAAGTTCGAGAACCGCGTGGCGAAACAGGAGGCGTTGACCGCGGTGAAGCAGAACACTGCGCTCGTCAAGGGCATGGACGCTCAGATCGATGACCTCCTCCGGCGCACTGCCTCTCTTCGTGAGCTGCTCCTGCAGAGCTACGGCGAAGCGCTGGGGTACTTCGGCGCCGACTTCCGGGCGTTGTCTGCGCCGCAGCAGTCCCAGCTCGCCGCGCTGGTGAACAACACAAAGGCAGGCGCGGCCTTGCTGGGCAAGCGAATTGAGCAGGACCCCGATGACGAGTGACGCGACAACACTGACGAGTGATGCGGCAGCACTAGGGAAGAGCAACCAGGAACAGGCTGTCGCCGCCTGGGTGAACTACCTCAACCAGCTCCGGCTGGACAACCTGCTGCGCGCCCTCAATCGGCAGGACGTGAACCTCGAGGACGCGCTCGCCAGTCTTCACGACGCGACGAGGAGAATCGACCTCGAGGTGGTTGCCGCTAATCGCGGCGGAGTCAAGGGCATGCACGGCTTCATCGCTGAGGTCGCTGAGGTGGGCGTCGGCAACGCTCGGAGCCAGATCCTCGGTAACGGCCCTGTCTATCAGTGGGTCAATGACAACGGTCCCGTGGACTTGATGCGCGGCGGCGTGGAGATTCAGCAGAAGTTCGTCGCGGCCGGCGGCCGCTTCGGACTCGGCGCGATCGCGGACCATCTCGAGAAGTATCCCGACTTCGTCGAAAGCGGTGGAAAATACCAGATTCCCCGCGACCACTTCGAGGTGATCCGGAAGCTGCACGCCATGCCACGCGAGGATGCTGGCAAGCTCCTGACGCTCGGCGGTGACGGCCCATCGCTCAAGGACTGGAACCGGATCCAAGCCTTCTTCGCGGAGGGATCTGTCAGCATCGAGTCCCTCGAACCCTCGCACCTGGAGTACTCCGAAGTGCAGAGGGGCGCTTATGACGCGACGCTCATGACGGAGGAGGGTTCCCTCCGCTCCACCGACCAGTCCCTGCGCGGCGATGCCTACCGGGAAGGCCGGCCGACCCTGAGGGAGGGCGCGAAGGCCACGCTTGCGGGCGCCGCGATCGAGGGCGGGACCGCCTTGGCGCTGGCCGTGGTCGAGAAACGCTGTGCTGGCACGCAGCTCAGAGATTTCACTGGCGAGGACTGGGCGGACATCGCGGGCGAAGGCGGTTTCGGCGTTGCAAAGGGCGGTGTCCGAGGGTTTAGCATCTACGCGCTTACGAACTTCACCGCCACCTCCGCCGCTGTCGCCAGCTCGATCGTCACCGCGGCTTTCGGCGTCGCGGAGCAGGCGAACAGGCTCCGTCGTGGCGAGATCGACGAGCTCGAGTTCATCGAGAACGCGGAGCTCGTCTGCCTCGAGACCGCCATCAGCGCCCTGTCCTCCTGCGTCGGGCAGGCTCTCATCCCAGTGCCTGTCCTCGGCGCCGTGATCGGCAACACCGTCGGAATCGTCATGTACAAGGCCGTTTCGTCTTCCCTCTCCCAGCGGGAGGCGGCGCTGATCGCGCATTACGTCGGCGAACAGCGGGCGCTCGACGAGCAACTCGCCGCTGAGTACCGGGAGCTCATCGAGAAGCTCGATACGAGCATGTCCGACTACCTCGGGTTGCTCGAACGGGCCTTCTCTCCTGACGTGGAGGTCGCCCTCATCGGATCCGTCGAGCTCGCACTCGATCTCGGGGTGGCATCGGAAGAGATCTTGGATTCCGAGGTGAAGGTCCTCGCCTATTTTCTCGACTAGTGAGTACCCTGTGGTTCCCCAGGAAAGACAAAGGAATAAGCGAACATCTGGCGGATCCACGTATTTCGGGGTGCATGCTCGACGTGGCCAGTTCAGCTGATGGGAAGTCGTCGCGCTGCACCATGCCACCAGGGTTCGACCTCACGAAGATTCGTGTGATCGAAGACCCTGCGGAGGTGCCCCTAGAGCTCCAGCAGGAGCTTCGTTCTCTTGCGGTTCAGCCCGGGCAGTGTGTCATCGGTCCTATTGTTCTCTGCTTGCCGACCCTGTCGGGAAAGACCTCGTCCATCGTGGCGGCTATGGTTTCCCGCTGCGGCCGTCGTGACATAGACCATCTCGAGCTAGCGCTACGGGACCCCGGTTCATTCATCGCTTCCGTGCCCGCGCAAGACCGGGCAGATCTTTGCGGGCAAGGACTGTCGAGCGCCTACTCGTTCGAGCCGCTCTCCGGTCCAACTCTTCGAGTGCTCGGGACCCAATTCCTTGTTCTGCTACTGCGCAGAAGGTTCGAAAGAGCAAGGGATCTGGTTCGACCGCGGGCTGCTCGACTATTTTGGGTAGGCGAATCCCCGGGTCACCTGGTGGCGACCCATCCACAAGTCACTCGCGGTCCCACCGGTGGCCGGTTGATTCTCGACATCAGTAACCCAGCGAGATCGGCTCTGCGCGTATAAATTTCGTGTCACGTTCCCGCGCTACCGCGGGAGTTACACGTGCCCCTCATCTTCCTTTGGCGGCGGTCGTCGCCATCCCATGAGCAGTCATTTCGCTGCTGCTTATCCCCGTTGTGTGCACGGGACTGTGGGGCTGCCCGCAGCGCAGTGCAACAGCGCGGTCTGTACTTCGCGACCTGCTAGGTGCACTCAATATCGCGAACCGTCGATCTCGAGGCGGCCGCCGATGACCACGATCGTTCGGGACGTAGGCCGGACGCCTCTGTGCCCTCCGGAGGCGGCGCGGATCGCTGCCATACTGCGCGAGCAGGGTCTCATCAGCCACCTTGAGCATCGCACGTTAGCTGTCAGTGAACGAAGTCCAGAGCTTCCTTGATCCACGCGTTGAATTCGACGTTCGAACTCGTCCCGGTTCGGTCGACGACGATCCATCCCTTGCTCATCGGTTTACCCCGCATCTCGGGCCAACTTGCACCCTTGTGCGTCAGCAGCTCGTCGACACGTTCGGGGGCACAACGAACCATGATGTTGCCGTGTGAGTTCGCGCTGGCGGCCAGCTTCCCGTTGACCATGAAACTCAGGCCACCGAACATCTTTACTTCCTCGACGTCGTCCTCGCCCGAGAGCGCGTCGCGGATACGCTCAGCTAGCGCTTTGTCGTATGCCATGGAGGCCTCCTGGGGGTGGAGTTCCAGGTTAGATCAGGTGGCGCAGGTACGTCTGTGGGTCGTGAAGGAACCGTCGCCAGTTCGAGACGAGATCGAGGTCTTCCCATCCTGCGGCTCTGATTCCCCATTCGCCGATCTCGAGCAGGTTGGCGTTCGGCAGCGCCGCGATGATCGGCGAGTGCGTCGCGATCACCGCCTGTGCGCCGGAGTCCACCAGCTCACCGAGCAACGCGGCGAGCGTCAACGTTCCTTGGAAAGAGAGGGCGGCATCGGGCTCGTCGATGAGATAGAACCCGCCGTCGGAGGTCCTCGACGACAAGATCTCGAGCAGCGCTTCTCCATGGGAAAGGTGATGATATTGCGGTTCAGGGTGCCGCGGATTGGGGTTGTCCTCCAGGTACGTGTACAACCCGTGCAAGGTTTCGTCCCGAAGGTAGTACGCCCATTTCGATGCGCCGGGGCTCCGTTCGACCAGAAGGTCGAGGCCGCCCGGTTCACTTGATCGGGTCTGATGCCGCGTATTGGTCGACCCGCCTTCGGCATTGAGCCCGAGAACGGCGGCGAGGATTTCGATGACGGTCGACTTACCGGCTCCGTTTTCGCCGACCAAAATCGTGACACCTGGTGGAAGTTCGAGACCGAACTGAACGATCTGCGCGACCGCAGGCACCGTCATCGGCCAGCTGCCTACGTCAGCTCCCGACGATGGCCCGGCCTTGATGCGACGGATGGGTTGTCTCTGCACGGCCATACGTTCCCACGAGGCTCCGACGGGAACTGAGGCTAGTGGCGTTGCGCGAGCAATTCGACGATCCGAGCCACGAGATCGAGGGGGATCGGTTTGTTCAGTGGGAACTTCACGGTTGATTTCGCGGATCGGTACGGGTCGAGGGACTTCTCGAACTCTGCGTCACCCGCCGGGAGTGGGTACATCGAGATGTGGTGTTTCCAGCCTGCGAAATGAACCAGGTTCTTGCCGTTCACCGTCATGGTCGGCATCTGATAGCTGATGGTTTCATCGAGGCCTGGAACCGTGTTGTGAATCGTCTCGCGGATGCTTTCGAGGGCTGGTTGCACGTCGGCGGGAAACGACGCGATGTATTCGTCGATCGTCGCGAATTCGGCCATGAACGGATCTTAATCACAGTCGGATTCAGTTGGCTCGCCAAAAATCTGGTCGGCTCCCGTCGGCGTCGGTGAACCCGTAGTCGGTTCCGAGTTCGCCGGAACTGACAGATCGCTGATTCCATCGCTTCCGGTTCGGATCGGCGGCGAGGGCCGTGATCGCACGTCCGACAAATCTCGGTGACTCGGAGCGTGCGAAATCCGGTGGCGCAGTTGGACCATTCCGATTCGGCAACAAAGCGTCACGCCAATTCGATTCACGGACACCAAAATTGTCGAGCATCATCTCCGATCGCAGGAACCCCGGAGTGATGGCGACGGCAGTACATCCGAACGGGGCCAATTCGTGGCCTTGCGAAAAGGCGAGTCGGTTCACGGAAACTTTTGCCAAGTCGTAGAACACCGAGATGCGATAGTTCGACGCGTTGTATTCAGTAGTTCCGTCGGTTATTTCGGCGACCAGTCCGCCTGGCCGATCGATCATCAGCGGCAGGATGTGGTGCGACGTGGTGATGTGGGTGTCGATCGCCAGGCGCAAGATGTGAAAGCCCCTGTCCAGATCGTGTTCCCATACCGGCGTGTTCCACTCCGCGGGCCCACCCTTGAGCAACTCTGCGCCCCAGATGTCGTTGACCAAGATGTCGATATGTCCGTAGTCGGCGCGCAAGCGTTCGGCGAGATCAGCCACTTGTTTGCTCTTGAGGTGATCGACAGCAATCGGCACTCCGACGCCGCCCAGCGCGGTGACAAGTTCCGCAGTCTCTTCGATGGTCTCGCCGCGCGGGTAGTCCGACTGAAGTATCCCGGCGGATGTGCTCCGACCAGTGCAGATGACAGTTGCACCCGCCTCGCCCAAGGCTGCGGCGATTCCTCGTCCGGCGCCCCTCGTCGCCCCGGCAACAACAGCTACTCGCCCGCGAAGAGCGTCCGGATTCGGTGTCCACGACATTGTTCGATTGTTCTCGCCCGGATTGCTTCGTTCAAGAGCGACGGCGATCTGCGGAACCGAACCTTGATCCGCGGCGTCCAAGGTAGTAATTGCTCGGGGGAGCGAAACAGGGGGAGAGATGAATCGTTGTGTCGGGCAGAGTGCCAGTTGGAGGAACGGGATCTCGGGATTGAGTTCCGTTCCGTCAAAAGGAAATTCGCATCTGATCCGGAGTCGGCGGGTAATCGAAACTCGCCCCAGTGAGAAAGTTGTCGACCTTCCACCAGTCCGGGAATCGCCCGAAGACGATTCCCGGCCGGTGTGAAAATCAGATCTGTGAAATCAGATCACGGAAGCTGCGAGGCAGCGTCTGTATCGAGGAACCAACGTGTCGCAACCAAACCGGTGGCTCCGGCGGACGGCCAGTCCTCGGCCGAGGCACCACCAACGGCTTCGGCAACAGCCTCGGCCTTTGCTGCGCCGGAGACGAGCAACCAGACCTCTTTGGCACGCCGAACAGCGGGCAACGTCAGCGTGATGCGAACCGGTGGCGGCTTGGGGGAATCCGTTACCGCGACAACGAACCGTGCTTCTTCTCGAACTGCGTCGGTGTGCGGGAACAACGAGTTGACGTGTCCTTCGCCGCCCATGCCGAGCAGGTGCACGTCGAAGGTCGGAACCTGATTGCCGTGAGCCTGAGCGCCCAGCAGTTGTTCGTACGCCGTCGCCGCACCGTGGGGATCACCGTCGTAGATACCGTCGGACGCGGCCATCGCATGTACCCGGTCGGGATCGACCGATACATGATCGAGGAGCGCCTCACGTGCCTGCACTTCGTTCCGTTCGGGATCGCCGGACGGCAGGAACCGCTCGTCGCCCCAGTACAGATCGATCTGAGACCAGTCGATGTCGCCGGGAGCATTCCGCAACTTCTCGAGAAGTGCAATGCCGGTTCCGCCACCGGTCAGAACGATGGACGCGACTCCTCGAGCCTTCTGAGCCTCGACGATGGTCGTGACCAGGCGTGCGGCAGCAGCATCGACCAGTTGGCCGGCGTCGGAAAACTTCTCTACGACAACATCACTCATAGGTCACCTTCTCCAATCCAGCCAGAGCTTCCTCGTAGATCTCGTCGGGATCGAGTCGACGCAATTCCTCGGCGAGGCAATCGCGTGTCTCTCGGCGACCCAGAGAAACCAGCGCGTCGGGCTGACCGGTACGGATCAACGTCGCAGTCGTACCCTCCTGCGGGCGACTGATGGAAATGCTGCGGGTCTCGAGCTTCAACTCGACCGTCAGCTCACCCGTACGCCGAATGACCGGACCGTCGATCTTGGCCGCCAGCCAACCGGCGAGAATATCCAGTGCCGGTTCGGTTTTGAGACCGGAGACCACTGCGGAGGTGATCTTCTCGTGCGGCGGTTGATCGAGAGCCGACGCAAGCAGCGCGCGCCAGTAGGTGACGCGACTCCAGGCGAGATCGGTATCACCGGCGGTGTACGACGCGAGTCGCCCCTTGATGGTGGCCGTCGGATCGGGGGCACCGGTGGCATCGGTGATGCGCCGTATCGCGAGCCTCCCGACGGGGTCCTTCGCCGGAATCTCGGGTGCCTCGAGGGGCCACCACGCGACTACCGGGGTGTCGGGGAGCAGGAACGGGATGACGACGCTGCTCTCGTGATCCGCCAGCGGACCGTAGAGACGCAGGACCACGACCTCCGAGGCGCCGGCGTCGCCGCCGACACGGATCTGAGCATCGAGCCGAGGCTCACTCTGCTCGTCACCACGCAGAAGCACGATGACGCGGCAAGGGTGCTCGCGGCTGGCTTCGTTGGCGGCCTCGATGGCTTCCTCGGCGTTCCCGGTGTCCCTGGTGCAGACGACGAGCGTCAACACTCGCCCCAAGGTGACAGCGCCGCCGGTCTTACGCACCTCGACCAGTTTCTTGCTGACCTGGACCGTGGTGGTGGACGGCAAATCGAGAATCACTAGGGTCGCCTCCATTCGCGTCCGGTGCGTTGCATCATTTCGTCCGCAGACGGTGGTCCCCACGTTCCGGCCTCGTAGGGTTCCGGCTTACCGCCGGCAGCCCAGTGAACGAGGACGGGATCGAGTATCTCCCAAGATAATTCAACTTCGGCATTCACCGGGAAGAGAGACGGCTCGCCGAGCAACACGTCGAGAATGAGTCGCTCGTACGCCTCCGGTGACGATTCGGTGAAAGCCTGACCGTACGAGAAGTCCATGTTGACGTCACGGACTTCCATGCTCGATCCGGGAACCTTCGAGCCGAACCGCATGGTGACGCCCTCGTCGGGCTGCACGCGGATGACCAGAGCGTTCTGGCCGAGGTCTTCGGTCATCGTCTTGTCGAACGGCAGGTGCGGTGCACGTTTGAACACCACTGCGATCTCGGTGACGCGACGGCCTAGTCGTTTGCCGGTACGCAGGTAGAACGGCACACCCGCCCAGCGGCGGGTGTCGACCTCGAGGGTGATGGCGGCAAAGGTCTCCGTGATGGAGTCCGCTGCGAAGCCGTCTTCTTCGAGGAGCCCGACCACCGGCAGCCCACCCTGCCAGCCGCCCGCGTACTGGCCGCGGGCGGTGGTCTCGTCGAGGGGTTCTGCGAGGCGAGTGGCGGAGAGGACCTTGATCTTCTCCGCCTGCAGGTTCAATGGCTCGAAGCTGATGGGTTCTTCCATCGCCGTGAACGCGAGCAGTTGCAGCAGGTGATTCTGGATCACGTCGCGGGCCGCGCCGATGCCGTCGTAGTATCCGGCGCGTCCGCCGAGCCCGATGTCCTCGGCCATCGTGATCTGAACGTGGTCGACGTAGTGAGCGTTCCAGATCGGATCGAACAACTGGTTCGCGAAGCGCAGAGCCAGGATGTTCTGGACCGTTTCCTTGCCGAGATAGTGGTCGATACGGAAGACCGTGTCCTCGGGGAACACCTTGTTGACGACTGCGTTCAGTTCGCGGGCGCTCGCGAGGTCGTGACCGAACGGCTTCTCGATGACAACGCGTCGCCACTGACCGTCCTCGGCCTGCGCGAGGCCGGAAGCGGACAGCTGTTCGAGGACCTGAGGGAATGCGTTTGGCGGAATCGCGAGGTAGAAGCCGTGATTGCCGCCGATGCCACGCTCGTTGTCGAGCGTCGCCAACGTGTCGGACAGGTTCTGGAAGGCCTCGGCCTCGTCGAAACTGCCCTCCACGAACCGGATGCCTTCGGCGAGCCGCTCCCACACGTCCTGACGGAACTTGGTGCGAGCACCGTCCTTGACTGCTTCGAGGACGACGTTCGTGAAGTCCTCGTCCGTCCAGTCACGCCGGGCGAACCCGACCAGAGCGAATCCGGGCGGCAACAGTCCACGGTTGGCGAGGTCGTAGATGGCGGGCATGAGCTTGCGCCTGGCAAGGTCGCCGGTAACACCGAAAATCACCAGGGCGCAGGGCCCCGCAATGTGCGGAAGCCGTTTGTCGGTGCTGTCCCGAAGGGGATTCACCCAATCTGATGCCGCCGCGGAATCGCTCACAGGCTCAGCTCTTCTGGGTTGCTGCGCGGAGCTGCTCGGCAGTTGCGTCGAGCAACTCGTTCCAGGACACCTCGAACTTGTCGACGCCTTCGGTCTCGAGGACCTTGAACACGTCCGCAAGATCGATTCCGACTGCAGCGAGCTGATCGAAGACCGCCTGTGACTCCTGGGCGGTGCCCGAGATGGTGTCGCCCGTGATCTCACCGTGGTCGGCGAGAGCGTCGAGCGTCTTCTCCGGCATGGTGTTGACAGTGTTGGGTGCAACCAGTTCGGTGACGTAGAGCGTGTCGGGGTAGTCCGGGTTCTTCACGCCGGTCGACGCCCAGAGCGGACGCTGAGCCTTGGCGCCGTCGGCCAGGAGAGCCTGGAAGCGTGGCTGGACCTCGAAGATCTGCTGGTAGGCGTTGTACGCCAGGCGAGCGTTTGCGAGTGCAGCCTTGCCGCGAAGCTCGAGCGCTTCCGGCGTGCCGATTGCCGTGAGGCGGTTGTCGATCTCGGAATCCACGCGGGAGACGAAGAACGAGGCGACCGACTCGATGGACGAGATGTCGCGGCCGGCAGCCTTGGCAGTGTCCAGACCTTCGAGGTATGCGCCCATGACTGCTTCGTAGCGCTCGACCGAGAAGATCAAGGTGACGTTGACGCTGATGCCCTCGCCTATCACCTTGGCGATGGCGGGAATGCCTGCCAGCGTCGCGGGGATCTTGATCAGGACATTCGGGCGATCGACGATCTTGTGCAGCTCGATCGCCTGCGCGACAGTGGCGTCGGTGTCGTGTGCCAGGCGAGGGTCGACCTCGATGGACACGCGGCCGTCGACGCCGTTCGACGCCTCGAACTGCGGAGCCAGGATGTCACACGCAGCGCGCACGTCGTCGGTGGTCACCGCGGTGATGGTGGCGTCGACATCGGCGCCGCGCTGTGCGAGCTCACGGACCTGAGCGTCGTAGGCCGATCCCTTGGAGAGTGCTGCCTGGAAGATCGACGGGTTGGTCGTGACGCCCACGATCGACTTCGTGTCGATCAGGTTCTGCAGGTTGCCGGACTGGATGCGATCTCGCGAGAGGTCGTCGAGCCAGATGGAAACGCCTGCAGCGGAGAGCTTTTCGGTATTCACGTTCTGTGTCATCGAGATCATCCCTTCACAGCTGCGAGGGAGCGCTGCGCGGCTTCTACAGTCGCGTCGGCAGTGATGCCGAACTCCCGGAACAAGGTCTTGTAATCGGCGGAAGCGCCGTAGTGCTCGAGCGAGACGGCCTGACCGGCGTCGCCGAGGATGCGCCACCACGGCATCGCGATGCCGGCTTCGACAGATACGCGCGCGCGGACAGCGGGCGGAATGACTTCGTCGCGGTACGCCTGATCCTGCTCGAGGAACCAGTCGAGGCACGGCACGGAAACAACGCGGGTTGCGACGCCCTGAGCTTCGAGGGTCTCGCGAGCCTCGGTGGCCAGATGCAGTTCGGAACCGGTCGCCAGCAAGATGACCTCCGGCGAACCGTTGGCTGCGTCGACGAGGACGTAAGCGCCGCGCTTGACTCCCTCGGCAGCCTTCTCCTTGGTGCCTTCGAGAACCGGGATGTCCTGGCGGGTGAGTGCCAGAGCCGTCGGGCCCGTCTTGTTCTCGAGTGCTGCCTGCCATGCGAACGAGGTCTCGTTGGCGTCACCCGGGCGAACGACGGCGAGGTTCGGGATCGCACGAAGAGCAGCGAGGTGCTCGACCGGCTGGTGAGTCGGGCCGTCTTCGCCGAGACCGATGGAGTCGTGGGTCCAGACGTAGGTGACGGCCGTCTTCATCAGTGCGGCCAGGCGAACCGCCGGACGCATGTAGTCGGAGAAGACCATGAAGGTTCCGCCGTACGGGCGGGTCGGGCCGTGCAGCGCGATGCCGTTGAGGATCGAGCCCATCGCGTGCTCACGGATACCGAAGTGGAGCGTGCGGCCGTAGGGCTGCGCGTTCCAGTCGTTGGTGGAGATGGAGAAGGGGCCGAACGAATCTGCACCCTTGATGGTGGTGTTGTTGCTGCCTGCGAGGTCGGCGGAGCCGCCCCACAGCTCAGGCAGGATCGGTCCGAGCGCGTTGAGCGCCGAACCGGAGGCCTTACGAGTCGCAACGCCCTTGGCGTCGGCCTCGTAGGTCGGGAGAGCGTCGGCCCAGCCGGCGGGGAATTCGCCGGCGAACAGGCGGTCGAAGAGTTCCTTGCGCTCGGTCTCACGTGCGGCCCACGCGTCGAACTCGACCTGCCATGCCTTGCGTGCGTCGGCGCCGCGGGAGACGACCTCACGGGCGTGAGCCAGAGCGTCGGAGTCGACGTCGAAGGACTTGGCCGGATCGAAGCCGAGGGCTTCCTTGACCGCTGCAACTTCGTCGGCGCCGAGAGCGGAGCCGTGGACGTCGCCGGTGTTCATCTTCTTCGGCGCCGGGAAACCGATGATGGTGCGGAGCAAGATGATGGACGGACGATCGACGACGGCCTTGGCTGCGGCAACCGCGTCGAGGATGCCGGAGACATTCTCGCCACCTTCGACGTGCTGAACGTGCCAGCCGTAGGCCTCGTATCGCTTTCCGACGTCTTCGCCGAGAGCGATGGTGGTGTCGTGCTCGATGGAAATCTTGTTGTCGTCGTAGAAGACGATGAGGTTGCCCAATTCCTGGACACCGGCGAGGGACGAGGCCTCGGACGTGACGCCTTCTTCGATGTCACCGTCGGACGCGATCACGTAGATGTGATGGTCGAAGGGGGAGGAGCCGACCGGGGTCTCCGGATCGAACAGCCCACGCTCACGACGCGCAGCCATCGCCATACCGACTGCGGAGGCGAGGCCCTGGCCCAGCGGACCGGTGGTCATCTCGACGCCGACGGTGTGGCCGACCTCGGGGTGGCCGGGGGTCAGTGCGCCCCACGTGCGGAGAGCTTCGAGGTCTGCAAGCTCGAGACCATAGCCCGACAGGTAGAGCTGGGTGTACAGCGTCAAGGACGAATGACCACAGGAGAGAACGAAGCGGTCACGGCCGACCCATTCTGCATCCGAAGGATCGTGGCGCATGACGCGCTGGAAGAGGGTGTATGCCAACGGCGCCAAGCTCATTGCAGTTCCGGGATGGCCGTTGCCGACCTTCTGAACCGCGTCGGCGGCGAGCACGCGGGCGGTATCGACAGCCTTGGTGTCCAGGTCGGTCCAGTCCGAGGGGTGGACGGGTTGCGTGAGGACGTGGATCTCGTCTGTGATCGACACTGGCAGATGTCTCCTGACATGGTGTACGTGGATTGCGAGGGTGGGGTGTCCCTCCACTGCGTAACCCAGCCTAATGGTCCTGGCTGCCCGGGTCGATTCGGTTCCTCAATGGCTGCGGTCTACCATCGTTCGTAGTAGAGAACAGTGTCAGCAGTGTGTCGTGAAGAGTTAGTGCGGTAACGCGTGGTGCAAGGAGAGAACGTGCGGACAGGGCAACAGCCGAGCGGACATGGCTTCGGCAGCCCAGGTGCCGCCCCGCGGGCGACCAATACCGATACGGTGTGGGGTCGCGCAACGGGCAAGGTTCTGGCTTATATCGCGCTCACGAAGCCGCGAGTAATCGAATTGCTGTTGGTGGCAACCATTCCGGCAATGCTGCTGGCCGATCGCGGAACAGTCGACATCGTTCTGATCCTGAGCACCCTCTTCGGTGGCTGGATGGGCGCGGCGAGTGCGAACTCGCTCAACTGCGTCGTCGACGCCGACATCGACAAGGTCATGAAGCGCACGGCGAAGCGTCCGCTGGCCCGCGAGGCGGTGCCGACGCGTAACGCGCTCGTCTTCGGGCTTCTTCTCGGACTCGCATCGTTCCTGTGGCTGTGGTGGCGAGCCAACCTCCTCGCCGGCATCCTCGTCGTGATCACGATCGCGTTCTACGTCCTCATCTACACGATGGTTCTCAAGCGTCGTACCTGGCAGAACGTCATCTGGGGCGGCGCTGCCGGATGTATGCCCGTGCTCGTCGGCTGGGCAGCTGTCACCGGTTCGCTGAGCTGGCAGCCCGTCGTGCTGTTCCTGATCATCTTCTTCTGGACGCCGCCGCACACCTGGGCACTTGCCATGCGGTACAAAGAAGACTACAAAGCCGCCGGTGTCCCGATGCTTCCGGTGATCGCCACCGAAGAGCACGTCACCAAGCAGATCCTGTTCTACAGCTGGGCAATGGTCGTCACGACGCTTGTCCTCGTGCCCGCCTCGGGCGTCATCTACGCCGCCATCACCATCGTCGCCGGTGCGTGGTTCCTGCTCATGGCCCATCAGCTGTACCGCAGCGTTCGTGGCGGTGCTCAGGTCAAGCCGCTGCGCCTGTTCCTGCAGTCCAACAACTATCTTGCGATCGTTTTCGTCGGCCTCGCTGTCGACTCGGTTCTCGGACTCCAGACGATCAGCGACATGCTCAGCTGAATCAGCTGATTCAGCTGTGCGCCTTTATTAACCGCGGGCGGTTAACAAAGGCGCACAGCACTTCGCTAGGGAATCAGAACGATCGACCCGGTCGTTGCTCGACCTTCCAGATCCCGATGCGCTGTTGCCGCATCGGCGAGGGGATACTCGGCGCCGACGCGAATATCGAGTTTCCCGGCCGCAATGTCATCGAAGACATCGCCGGCACGCCAGGTCAGTTCCTCACGAGTGCGAATGTGATGAGCGAGCGTCGGTCGCGTCAGGAACAGCGAGCCCGACGAATTGAGCCGCTGCGGATCCACCGGCGGAACCGGACCACTGGCTGCACCGAACAATGCGACGGTGCCGCGGATACGCACGGAAGCCAAACTCGAATCAAAAGTTGTTGCGCCGACGCCGTCGTATGCCGCCGCGACGCCTTCGCCGCCGGTGAACTCCCGAACGCGTGCTGCGATGTCCTCGTCGTACCGCAAGACCTCCGAGGCACCGGCGCCACGCGAGAGTTCTTCCTTCGCATCCGATGACACAGTCGTGACGACCTTCGCCCCGAGGCTGACGGCCATCTGGGTCAGGATCAACCCGACGCCGCCCGCGCCCGCGTGCACGAGCACGGTGTCTCCGCTCTGGATCGGATACGTCGACTTCGCGAGGTAGTGCGCCGTCATCCCCTGCAGGAGCGCTGACGCTGCGGCCGATGCCGGGACACCGTCGGGCACTTTCACTGCGACTGCGGCGGGAACAGCCACCTTCTCGGCGTAGCTGCTCGTGGCCGCGGCCCACGCGACACGGTCGCCCACGGCGAATTCGGTGACATCGGAACCGACGGCTTCGACGACACCGCTGCCCTCGTCGCCGGGAATGTAGGGGAGCGGCCGCTTGTACTGGCCCATTCGGAAGTACGTGTCGATGAAATTGATGCCGATCGCTTCGGTACGGACGAGTAGATCGCCTGGGCCCGGTGTCGGTTCGGGTTGATCGGTCAGAGTCAGAACCTCTGGTCCGCCGGTCTCGGTCACGTAGATGGCTCGCATGGTTTCTGTTCTACACCCGCGGCGACCGAGCCTCAGTCCATGCCTGGTGTCGCTTCCGGGCTACCGACCAGTATTGTCGAGTCATGAGCACCGATACAGAGAAGTCGGACGCCACCCCGTCCGCGCCGGAACTGCCGAAGTCCACGGTGAATGCCATCACCAAGTTCGTCGCCGAGCACGGCGGAACCGCCAGCGCCGTCATCCAGCCAGTCGGCGTTGCCGGCGTTCGCATCACTCTCGTGGGTGCCGACGGCATCCTCGGTGACCAGGTCGTCGAGGACCTCGCCACGGCCAATGCCGTCGTCGCATCCTTCGACAACGTCACCGTTGCCGAGTGGGAGCGCGAGCTGACGAGCATCGTCACCCCGCAGGAAGGCCACTTCAAGAAGATGGCCGGTTGGGTTGCCAATCAGACTCGGTTCCCGAAAGCACGCAACGAATCCTGAAATGACGTGTGGGGCGGTAGGAACACATTTCGGTGTTCCTGCCGCCCCACACGTGTCTTCAAGCGTCAGACAGCTGGTATCGGCGAGCCGACCGGCGTGAACTGGCGCGTCTTGCCCGCGGCCCAAACTGCTGCCGTCGCAGCCGTGCACAGTCCAGCACCAGCGACATGCATGATCACCAGAACTTCAGGCACATCGGTGAAGTACTGCACGACGCCGATGAGTGACTGCGCGAGAATCAGTCCCAGGAGAACCTTCAAGCGGAGCTTCACGGCCGCTGACGTTCCGACCGCATACAGGCCGAAGGTCAGTCCCACGACCAGCGCGAGGTATCCGACCAGCAGCTGCGAGTGCAGATGAACCAGTGTTACGATCTCGACCTCGAGGCGAGGCACCGTGCGTTCCAGTCCCTTGTCGCCCGCGTGCGGGCCTGCACCTGTCACCAGAGTTCCGGCGACCAGTACGCCGGCGAGCGCCACTCCGGACAGCACGGTAAGCCAGCGCAGCGGCTTCGGCATCACGATCAGAGTTGTTGCCTCGTCGGGTTCGGCGATCTTCGCGTACATCACCGTGGCAACCCAGACCATCAACATCGACGCCACCAGGTGGATTGCGACCGTCCACCACAGGAGACCTGTGAGGACGGTGATACCGCCGATCACTGCCTGAACGACAGTGCCGAGCGGCATCATCCAGGCGTAGACAAGCACCTCTTTGCGTCGGCGAGCGCGAGTCACCGCGAGCACGATTGCGGCAGCGACGATCACAACCAGGAACGTGAGTAGGCGGTTGCCGAACTCGACGGCTTGATGAATGACCGCGACCTGTCCGTGGCCGACCGGGACAAAGCTACCGGGGAAGCACTGCGGCCACGTCGGGCAACCGAGCCCCGAGTCCGTCACGCGAACCACCGCACCGGTGACAGCGATACCGCCCTGCGTCAGGATCACGATGAACGCGATGATCTTCTGCGTTTTCAGCGAGGGGAGAGGTAGTCGATCCACCAAGCGCAAAAATCCGGCATACACACGATTCACCACGCCAACGATCGTAGTTCCCCATCAACTACACAGTGTCGTTGGGGCCAGCTCGCTCCGCGCCTGCCCCGCGTCGTTGGGGCCAGCTCGCTCCGCGCCTGCCCCGCGTCGTTGGGGCCAGCTCGCGTCAGTTCGCGCTAACCCGCACGATTCCCGAGATCGTGCCCTGGAAGTACTCGCCGGACTCGGTGATGAGTGCAGACATCTGAAGGGTGTCGTTGAGGATGGTCGACGGCAGGGGAGTCGAACCGATCTGCGACCCGTCCTTCGAGTCGATCACCGCGAACGAGTAACCGTCCAACGGAGAGGTGTTCGGAGCACCGTCCCGTGTCACGGTGTAAATCGAGCTGTCAGCCGTCGAGAGGTGGGGTACCGCGGAGCTGCGAATCGTGTTGTCCCACACGACATGGCAGCCGACCGGGTCGATGTCGACGCGGGTCATGCCGCCGTTGAAGGGTGCCGTGGCGGGGACAGCTGGGCCGGCGCCTTCAGGAGTCGTGGGGTACGGGTATCCGTAGGTGCCGGCGACGTAGACGGAATGACCGATGCCGACGGGGGAGTTCTCGCTGCCGCTCGGTGAGCCGTCCTGGCTGGCAGCGGACAACACCGGCTGCGTGCACACCTCGGTGCCCGTGTCAGCGCGATAGACGTGCAAGCTCACTGTCGGGTGGGCGTTGTCGACGATGGTCAAGAAATCGCTGCCCGTCGACGGGCCGAAGTACGTCGGAGTCGATCCGGTTCCCCAGCTGAGCTGACCCGGATTACGGGCCGGCCCGCGGTCGTACGGCTGACGCCAGTCGATGACGACCTCGTCGCCGTTTCGCTTCAGTTGGTAGAGCGCGTGGGTAGTTGCGACGGCAGTGCCCGTCGGGGAGGTGGAGATGCTGTTCTGCACCTGTTCACCTTCGGGGAGCGCAATGCTGTGCGCGATTCGATCCGTGCCGACATACCCGACGGTGCCGTGCCCCGTGGCGAACCAGACATTGCCGTCCCAATCCGGGGCGAGGCCGGTGACGTTGTCGTCGGCGGCAACCGCACCGCTGAGATCGACTACATCGGCGAGTTCCAGCCGCCAACTGCCGTCCGGATTCTGCGCATGGGAAATGCGGACCAGTTGACGGTTGCCGTCGACGGCGACGAGACGGTTCTCGTTGTCGAGGTAGGCGTAGACGCCGCCGAGGAGGCTGCCCTTCGCGAGCGGCAGTTGCGCGACCGACCGGCCCAACGGCGTGGCGTCGGCCTTCGGATCGATCAAATGGATGGTCGGGATCTGGCCGATCATCGTTGTGCAGAGTGAGACGACCATGCCGTCGGAACCCTGGAGGACCGTCGGGCAGGCGGCCATCATCGGGAAAGCTGTCACCTCGTGTGGGCCGGTTCCTGGACCAGGCAGCGGAGTGACGTCGGACGAGCCCGCGTCACCGTGCATGGTGGAAGTACCGACGGGACCGAGGTACGGATTTGCAGGTGCGAGTGGACCGGACACCGAGGGAGTCGCCGTTGCGGGTCCGGCACACAACATCACTGTTGCGGCCACACAGCCGACGATCTGAGCTGTCCGTCGTGTACTCACGTGAACTTGAACCACCTTGCTGCGCAGACACCGGCCACCACAGCCCAGATGAGAAGTACGAGAATCGAGAACCAGTCCATCGAGGTGTCGAGGGCCGCTTCTAGAGCGTGTGCGAGAGCACCGGACGGAACTATGCGCACAAGCGTGTGAACAGCGGTCGGAAGTTCGCCACTGGCGAAGACCACACTGCCGATGCCCACCATGATGAACCACAAGACGTTGGCGAGAGCTAGAACGATCTCCGCACGCAAAGTGCCGCCGAGCAGCAGTCCCAGCGCTGCAAACGTGACAGTACCGATGGCAATGACCACTGCGCCGAGTACCAGTTCGGCGAACGACGGACGCCACCCCAACGCCAAACCGATAGCGCCGAGCAGCAATGCCTGCAGTGCCACGACGATGATGACGGCAGCGCTCTTACCGGCGATGATTCCCCACCGCGGTAGCGGCGTTGCACCGAGTCGTTTGAGCGCGCCGTATCGGCGATCGAATCCGACGGCAATGGCCTGTCCGGTGAACGCCGTCGACATCACGGCAACCATCATGACACCAGGGAGCACGGTATCGACCCGAGAATCACCCAAATCGCCGATCGGAAGTAGGCACAGTCCGATGAGCAGGGTGATCGGGATGAACATGGTCAGCAGCAATTGCTCACCGTTGCGGAGCAGAAGAGTCAGTTCCAGTTTGGTCTGCGCCGCCAGCATTTCGGCCGCCGAACTGGGACGGGGATCCGGCGAGAAAGTGCCTGGCTCGAAGCGGTTCTCGGCGAGCCGGCGTTCCCTGGCTCCGTTGGCAGTCCCACTGTTCTGGCCGCTCGCTGCTGTTTCGTTCATGACCTTGATCTCCGTCATCCCCTCAGTTCCCGGCCCGTCAATTCGAGGAAGACGTCTTCCAGACTCCGTTGATCGACGCGGATGTCGTTGATCAGCACTTCCTGATCGGCACACCACGTCGCGACAGTCGCCACAGTTGCCGGATCGATTGCACCTTCGACGACGTAGGTGCCGGGGTTGGATTCTTCGACGCGGAACCCGGCGAGGGAGCCGACCAGCGAGTCGAGGCTCAAACCGGGAACCGTCGTCAGGCGGAGTTGTCCTTCGGCGCCCTTGCTGGTGACCTCGGCGGGCGTTCCCGACGCGACGATTTTGCCGTGATCGATGATGACCAGTTCGTCGGCGAGCGCTTCGGCCTCGTCCATGAGGTGCGTGGTGAGCAGGACGCTGACGCCGTCGCGGCGCAGAGCGTCGATGAGTTCCCACACGAGTAGACGTGCCTGAGCGTCGAGTCCAGCGGTGGGTTCGTCGAGAAATACCAACTCGGGACGGCCGACAAGTGCGCACGCCAGAGACAGTCGTTGCTGCTGGCCGCCGGAAAGGCGACGGTAGGGCGTCTTGCGCGCATCGGTGAGGCCGAGTTTGGAAAGGAGCCAGGTGGGATCGAGTGGGTCGGCCGAGTATGCGGCGACGAGGTCGAGCATTTCTCCGGCCTTGGACCCGGGGTACGCTCCGCCGCCCTGCAGCATGACGCCGATTCGCGAGCGGACTTCACCGGAGTCGGCGATGGGGTCGAGACCGAGCACTCGAACGGTGCCGGCATCGGGGGTGACAAACCCTTCGCACATCTCGACGGTGGTTGTCTTACCAGCTCCGTTGGGGCCGAGCAGGGCAACGACCTGGGCCGTCTCGACAGTGAGATCGATACCGTCGACGGCTCGAACACCGTCGAAGGACTTGACGACACCCTGAATCTGTACCGCCGGCGTCGACGATCTGGAAGCTCTCGAGGTCACGGGGAATCAGCGTAAGCCCCCGCCGAGTTGTCTTCGTCTACCGGTCCGCCTTTCGTGATCTCCGCTACTGGCTTGTCGCTACGCCAGGGGAGTGAATTGCGGGTGAAGACGATGAGCGTTCCGGCGGTGAGGATGGTCGCGATGACGGCCTGCACGATCATGAACGGAAGGTATTCGGCGCCGTTGGACATCAACATGACGCTGACGATCGAAGTGAAGACCACGGCGGGGATGCGGAAAATTGGCGCGGTGGCCCAAGCTGCGAGCGGAAGTATCGCCCACAGCAGGTACCAGGGCTGAACGACGGGGAACAGAAGAACGATCGCGCCGAGGGCGATGCCGAGTCCACCGACCGGGTGAATGCGACCCATGTATACCGAGATCATCATCCGCGCGGTGATGAGCATCGCGACGAGATACGCGATGGGACGCGTGATCGTGAGGATCGCGGTGGTGTGATCACCGAGTCCGAGTAGTACGCCGGCCAATCCCGTGCCGACGCCCAGGAGCGTCGGGATGGACATCCAACTCCGCACCGCTGTTGCGGTACCGAGCGTGTTGATCCAACCCATGCCGAGCCCACTGGCCACGCTGATGACGAACGTGACGACGGCGGCAACGATGCCCAGAAGAATCGCGGCTCCCGCCAGGGCTTTCCAGGTTCCACCCCAACGCCGGGCCAAGGCCATGCCGACAAATCCCAGTGCAAGCAAAGACGGAATCTTGACCGTCGAGGACAACGCGATCAACCCGGATCCTGCGACGAGATAGAACAGTGCTTGCCCACGGATGGGCTCGGACCCTTCGACTGCCCGGAGGGCGATCTCGATTCCGGCGAGCATCAACCCGAGCATGAGAGCTTCGTTATGGATGCCGGCCACCAGGTGGAAGAGCAGCAGCGGGTTCGCGGCACCGAGCCAGAGTGAACTGACGGCGGAGACGCCGCATCGCTTGGCCAGTCGGGGTATCGCCCACACGATGAGCGCAACGCCGGCCAATGCGAGCAGGCGGTGCAAGAAGATTCCGGCAACGATGTTGTCGCCGGTCAGTGAGCTGATCCCGCGTCCCAGCCAAAGGAAGAACGGTCCGTACGGAGCCGGCGTGTCGCGCCAGATCGTCGGAACCGTGCGGGTGAGAACGTGGTCGACGCCCAGCGCCGCCTTGGGGCCGATGGCGTACGGATCGAGTCCGCGGGCCGCGATTTCGCTTTGTGCCAGATACGAGTAGACGTCGCGGCTGAACATCGGCGGTGCGACGGAGAGCGGCAGGATCCAGAGCAGGAGTGTGCGGTCCAACTGAGAGCGGGTCATGCGCCGCGGTGCGCCGGATCGGCTGCGTATGTCTCCGACGGCGAATCGGCCCATCATCAGCCAGGCGAGAACGACGAGCACCGTTCCGGTCATCGTCATGGTGAGCGAGACCGTCGGCATACGTCCGGGAAGGCTGAGGACTCGAAGGCCCGCGGTCGGATTCTGCAGGACGGGTTGTGCGCCGGCGCCGAGCGCGCCCACTGCCATCAATACCGCGCCGGTTGCGCCGAATCTGCGGATCCCTCGCAGTTGCGCGGTTTCCTTCTCGTTCAGGCCCGGGCGCTCACTTTCGTCGCCGTGCAACACGGCGGCCATACTCTGCCGGGGAGCGGAACCGAAAGGCCGAACGCCGATCGTGGAAAGCGCGAGTGCCTTGGGTTTGTCCAGCAGGATCGCGCGCGCCGATCGCGCGGTCGTCGTCTTCTCGGGGGTCTGCGGCACACCAGGCAGCGTAGCGGCTCCATCCAGCCGGACAGACAAGCACAAACAACGTGCGTTGTCCGGATATTCCCGAATGTAATGCAGGTTGCCCTTAGTAGACCTGCGAAAAGAATTCGGTCACACTTGTGTTGTGAAAAGAAATGCGTCAGACCCTCGAAGCAAGGAAGTTGCAGGTCAGCCCACTGTAGCGACCTCGCCGAGTGCTGCCGCAAATCCGGTGACGGTGAGCGTCGAAGGCCAGACCCGGGCCGCAGTGGTCAAGCTGCTACTCGAAGAAGGCCCCATTACGGCCTCCGAAATCGGCACGCGCCTCGGTTTGAGTGCCGCAGGTGTCCGACGTCACTTGGACGCGTTGATCGAGTCCGGTGAAGCCCGAACGGCTTCGGCGGCGTCGCTGCGCCAGCGCGGACGCGGTCGACCTGCCAAGCAGTTCCAGATCACCGCGACCGGTCGCGGGCGCCTCGGCCATACCTACGACGATCTGGCGGGAGCCGCGATGCGGCAACTCCGCGAAATCGGCGGGGACGCGGCAATCGAGGAGTTCGCCAAGCGTCGGGTTCAGGCGATCGTCGGAGACGTCGAACCGGCTGATCCGACAGATGTGGACAACGTCGAGGCGACAGCGGACGCAATCGCCGAAGCCTTCAATGCGGTGGGGTTCGCAGCGTCGACCCGGCCGGTCGGCAACGGCGTGCAGATCTGCCAACATCACTGCCCGGTTTCCCATGTGGCAGAAGAGTTTCCGGAACTGTGCGAGGCGGAGCAGCAAGCATTCCGGCAGTTGCTCGGAACGCATGTCCAGCGTCTGGCGACCATCGCCAACGGTGACTGCGCCTGCACGACGCACGTGCCCCTCGTGTCCACCGGGAGTAGATGACCGGACCACAGTGTTCTACAGAGCGTTGTTCTACTGAGCGTTACCTCAGAGCAGCGTTCGAATAGAGATTTTTCAGCTAGTTCTTCAAAGTCAGAACTGCTCGACCGCAGCGACCAGCCCTCGCTGAGACCGAGCAGCCGTCAAGAAACAAGACTCCGGAAGGAGCTCGCATGACCGTCACATCAGACCAGGCGACTACCACTGCAGCTGCAGGCACCGAGCCGCTCACGCAGGAAGAGACCATCGCGTCCCTCGGTCATTACGGCTACGGCTGGTCCGATTCCGACGAAGCCGGAGCCAGCGCGCAGCGCGGACTCTCCGAGGCTGTCGTGCGGGACATCTCCGCGAAGAAGAGCGAGCCGGAGTGGATGCTCGACATCCGACTCAAGGCTCTGCGCACCTTCGACAAGAAGCCGATGCCGAACTGGGGCTCCGACCTCGAAGGCATCCACTTCGACAACATCAAGTACTTCGTGCGCTCGAGCGAGAAGCAGGCCGAGTCCTGGGAAGACCTGCCCGAGGACATCAAGAACACGTACGACAAGCTCGGCATCCCCGAGGCAGAGAAGCAGCGCCTCGTAGCCGGCGTCGCAGCTCAGTACGAGTCCGAGGTCGTCTACCACTCGATCCGTGAGGATCTCGAGGAGCAGGGCGTCATCTTCCTCGACACCGACACCGGCCTCAAGACGCACCCGGAGCTGTTCAAGGAGTACTTCGGATCGGTCATCCCGGCCGGTGACAACAAGTTCTCCGCGCTGAACACCGCCGTGTGGTCGGGCGGCTCGTTCATCTACGTTCCGCCGGGAGTCCACGTTGACATCCCGCTGCAGGCGTACTTCCGCATCAACACCGAGAACATGGGTCAGTTCGAGCGCACCCTGATCATCGTCGACGAAGATGCCTCCGTGCACTACGTCGAAGGTTGCACCGCGCCGATCTACAAGTCCGATTCACTGCACTCGGCCGTAGTCGAGATCATCGTGAAGAAGGGCGGCCACTGCCGCTACACGACCATCCAGAACTGGTCCAACAACGTCTACAATCTGGTGACCAAGCGCACCAAGGTCGAAGCCGGTGGATCGATGGAGTGGGTGGACGGCAACATCGGTTCCAAGGTCACCATGAAGTACCCGGCCGTCTGGCTGATGGGTGAGTACGCCCGCGGTGAGGTTCTGTCCGTTGCGTTCTCCGGCGAGGGTCAGCACCAGGACACCGGCGCCAAAATGCTTCACCTCGCGCCGCACACGTCCTCGACCATCATCAGCAAGTCTGTCGCCCGTGGCGGTGGACGTGCGTCGTACCGCGGTCTGGTGCAGGTCAACAAGGGTGCCCACGGCTCGAAGTCGACCGTCAAGTGTGACGCTCTGCTCGTCGACCAGATCAGCCGCAGCGACACCTACCCGTACGTCGACATCCGCGAGGACGACGTCACCATGGGTCACGAGGCCACGGTTTCCAAGGTCAGCGACGATCAGCTCTTCTACCTGATGAGCCGCGGACTGACCGAGGACGAGGCGATGGCCACCATCGTGCGTGGATTCGTCGAGCCCATCGCGAAGGAACTCCCGATGGAGTACGCGCTCGAGCTCAACCGCCTTATCGAACTTCAGATGGAAGGGGCTGTGGGTTAGTGACCACGCCAGAGACCGGAGTCATCGGAGCTGTTGCCGGGGAGAACCCGACCGCTCCAGTAAAGGGTGCAGCCACCGGCTCGCCCATCACGAACAAGGGTGAGCAGTTCTCCTCGTTCGACGTCAATGCATTCGAGGTCCCGGGCGGACGTGACGAGATCTGGCGGTTCACCCCGCTGCGTCGTCTGCGTGGATTGCACGACGGCAGCGCAGTTGCCAACGCTCAGGTCACCGTCGAGGTCGACGGCGGAAGCGACATCACCGTCGAGACCGTCGGCCGTGACGACGCACGTCTGGGCAAAGCCGGCGTTCCCGCTGATCGCATTGCAGCGCAGGCGTATTCGAGCTTCGAGACGGCAACGGTCATCTCGGTTGGCGCCGAGGTCGAGGTCGAGAAGCCTGTCGTGGTCACCATGACCGGCCCCGGAGTCGACAACGTCGCCTACGGACACACCCAGATTCGTCTGGCGCAGTTCGCCAAGGCGACGTTCGTGATCGACCAGCGCGGCAGCGGAACCTTCGCGGAGAACATCGAATTCGTTCTCGGTGACAGTTCGCAGCTGACCGTGGTGGCCATCCAGGACTGGGCGGACGACGCAGTTCACGTGACGTCACACCACGCTCGCCTGAACCGCGACGCAGTGCTTCGATACACCTCGATCAGCCTGGGCGGCGACCTGGTGCGCCTGTCCGCCACCGTCAAGTACGACGGACCGGGCGGCGACGCCGAACTGCTCGGCCTGTACTTCGCCGACGCCGGCCAGCATCTGGAACAGCGTCTGCTGGTGGATCATTCGCAGCCCAACTGCAAGTCCAACGTGGTCTACAAGGGTGCGCTTCAGGGAGATCCCGGATCCGGTAAGCCCGACGCGCACACCGTGTGGATCGGCGACGTTCTCATCCGCGCCGCAGCGGAGGGCACCGACACGTTCGAGCTCAACCGCAACCTGGTGCTGACCGACGGCGCCCGCGCCGACTCGGTTCCGAACCTCGAAATCGAAACCGGCGAGATCGTCGGGGCCGGCCACGCAAGTGCAACGGGACGTTTCGACGACGAGCAGCTGTTCTACCTGCGTGCTCGTGGTATCCCGGAGGATCAGGCTCGTCGTCTGGTCGTACGTGGGTTCTTCCACGAAATCATCAACAAGATCGCTGTTCCCGAGGTGCGCGATCGCCTCGAAGCCGCAGTCGAAGCCGAACTCGCAGCCGTCGGCTCCTGACCGCCCCGCCTGCGACACCACCCCGTCGCTACGCTCGCCCGCCTCATCTTGAAGGAATTTCATGTCTACCAGTGACAACACCACCACCTCGGTCCTCGAGGTTCGTGACCTGCACGTCGAGGTCGCCAACTCCGATGCCAACGCCGAGCCCATCCAGATCCTCAAGGGCGTCGACCTGACGGTCCGCTCGGGGGAGACCCACGCGATCATGGGCCCCAACGGCTCCGGCAAGTCGACTCTGTCGTACGCCATCGCCGGTCACCCCAAGTACCAGGTCACGTCCGGCTCCATCACCCTCAACGGTGAAGACGTCCTCGCAATGAGCGTCGACGAGCGTGCACGTGCCGGGCTCTTCCTGGCAATGCAGTACCCCGTCGAGGTTCCCGGCGTTTCCATGTCCAACTTCCTGCGCACCGCCGCTACGGCTGTGCGAGGCGAGGCTCCCAAGCTGCGCCACTGGGTCAAGGAAGTCAAGGAAGCCCTCAGCGAGCTCGAGATCGATCCCTCGTTCATCGAGCGCTCGGTCAACGAAGGCTTCTCCGGTGGCGAGAAGAAGCGCCACGAGATCCTGCAGTTGGGCATGCTCAAGCCGAAGATCGCGATCCTCGACGAGACCGACTCCGGCCTCGACGTCGACGCTCTGCGCACCGTCTCCGAAGGCGTCAACCGCTACAAGGAGCGCGAGAACGGCGGCGTTCTGCTGATCACGCACTACACGCGCATTCTGCGCTACATCAACCCCGACTTCGTTCACGTGTTCGTCGGTGGCCGCATCGTCGAGTCCGGTGGACCGGAGCTGGCCGACGAGCTCGAGACCAACGGCTACGTTCGTTTCACCGCGGACACCGCAGCTACCCAGGGAGCGTAATCACGATGACCACCTCGGTGCGCGAGCTCGACGTCACAGCGGTTCGGGCCGACTTCCCGATCCTGGCGCGAACCGTGCGCGACGGAAAACCTTTGGTGTACTTGGATTCCGGCGCTACCTCGCAGCGACCGGTCCAGGTTCTCGATGCCGAACGGGACTTCCTGACCACGTGTAACGCGGCAGTACACCGTGGTGCTCATCAGCTCGCAGAAGAGGCGACGGACGCGTACGAGAATGCTCGCGCCACCATCGCTTCCTTCGTGGGTGCGGATTCGGACGAGTTGGTGTTCACCAAGAACGCCACCGAGGCCCTGAATCTGGTGACCTACGTTCTCGGTGACGATCGCTTCGACCGCCACGTCGGTCCTGGCGACGAAATCGTCATCACCGAACTCGAACACCACGCCAACCTCGTTCCCTGGCAGGAACTTGCGCGCCGAACCGGCGCGACCCTCAAGTGGTACGGCGTCACCGACGACGGCCGGATCGATCTCGATTCGCTGGAGTTGACGGACACGGTGAAGGTTGTTTCGTTCACCCACCAGTCCAACGTGACGGGTGCGATCGCACCGGTTGAGGAATTGGTGCGACGAGCACGCGCCGTCGGTGCACTCGTCGTGCTCGACGCGTGCCAGTCGGTGCCTCACATGGCAGTCGACTTCCACGAACTGGGAGTGGATTACGCGGCTTTCTCCGGCCACAAGATGCTCGGCCCTTCGGGTGTCGGAGTTCTGTACGGCCGTCGTGAGCTGCTGGCAGCGATGCCTCCGTTCATCACCGGCGGCTCGATGATCGAGACGGTCACCATGGAGGTCAGCACCTACGCGCCGCCGCCTCAGCGTTTCGAGGCCGGCGTACCGATGACCTCGCAGGTGGTCGGACTGGGCGCTGCCGTGGATTACCTGAACACCTTCGGGATGGACGCCGTCGCCGCGCACGAGCACGTGTTGGTGGAAGATGCTCTCGAAAAGTTGTCGGCGATCGAAGGTCTGCGCATCATCGGACCGCAGACGTCCGAGGACCGCGGCGGAGCGATTTCCTTTGTCGTGGACGGTATTCACGCCCACGACCTCGGACAGATCCTCGACGACGAGGGCGTCGCGATCCGTGTCGGACACCATTGTGCGTGGCCGCTGCATCGTAAGTTCGGTGTTGCTGCGACGGCCCGTGCGTCGTTTGCGCTCTACAACACCACCTCGGAAATCGATGTTCTCGTTGCAGCGATCAAGCGTGCGCAGGAATTTTTCGGTGTCGCAGGGGAGTTGAACTGAATCATGCGCATGGAGCAGATGTATCAGGAAGTGATCCTCGATCACTACAAACATCCGCACGGCCGCGGACTCCGTGAGCCGTTCGGCGCCGAGGTGCACCACGTCAACCCGACGTGTGGCGACGAGGTGACGTTGCGCGTCCAGATATCCGAGGACGGAACGGTCTCCGACGTCTCGTACGACGGGCAGGGTTGTTCGATCAGCCAGGCGTCGACGTCGGTGCTCAACGACCTCGTCATCGGGATGCAGGTCACCGACGCACTGAAGACGGTGACGGCGTTCAACGAGATGGTGAGCAGTCGGGGCACCGTCGAGGGGGACGAGGACGTTCTCGGCGACGGTATCGCGTTCGTCGGTGTCTCGAAGTATCCGGCACGCGTGAAGTGCGCCTTGCTCGGATGGATGGCATTCAAGGATGCTGTAGTCCAGATTGTCGACGGCGGTGCTGTGTCGACGGCGGACAGCAGCAGTGAATTGGTCGACACGACTGAAGGACAGGGATCATGACCGAGACACAACCAGTGCAGGACGCCGAGGTCGGCGCTCCGGTGAATCCGAATCCCGATTCGACTGCGGAATTCGGTGGCGCACAGGGCAGTGGCACTGTCCCGTCGCCTGAGCGACTCGACGAACTCGAAGAAGCGATGCGCGACGTCGTCGACCCCGAACTGGGAATCAACGTCGTCGATCTCGGCTTGGTCTACGGACTCTTCGAAGACGACGGTGTCGTCACGATCGACATGACTTTGACGTCGGCGGCGTGCCCGTTGACCGACGTGATCGAGGACCAGGCACGCGGCGCACTGGTGCGTAGCGATCTGTGTACCGACATGAAGATCAACTGGGTGTGGTTGCCGCCGTGGGGACCGGACAAGATCACCGAGGATGGACGCGAGCAGCTGCGCGCACTCGGCTTCACCGTCTGACGAGTAATCGCAGCACGATCAATTGAAAAGATTTCGCCGGAGCGTCGGTGCCCGTTCGTCGGGTACCGGCGCTTCGGTTTGTTATATAGGGCCGTTTTAGCCATTATATTCAGGACAATAGTCCCAAATGGTTGTTTGATGAATATTTGCTGGAAGCTGACTGATCGGTAACATCGCAGCTGATTGTCACGATGTGATCTCCGGCGGGCGATTTGCCAGTTTCCATCCGAGCTTTCCGATGTATTCGTCTCATTTCGAAGTACCCCGAGTTCGAAGCGTCCTGCGGGCGCATATACCTGTTTGCATCATGATCAAGTTGTAAGAGGGAGATTCGTGTGGATGGCAGTCCCGACCGAGGAATCGTTTCCGCAGCTCGTCCGGACGACGAACTCACCTTCCCTCTTTCTGCCGCGCAACTTTCCCTGCTTGTCGCACAACAGCTTCGACCCGAGATTCCCGTCAGCATCGCTCAGTACGTCGATGTGGACGGCCCGCTCGACATCGAGCTGCTGACCGCTGCCAGTAAACAGACCGGCCGTGAGATCGGCTCCGGATATCTGCGCTTGGTCGAAGTAGACGGGGTTGCGCGTCAGTGGCTCGATGTCGACATGGACGATTCCCTCGACGTGGTCGACCTTCGCGCCGAATCGGATCCGGAATCGGCGGCGCGCGAATGGATGCGGCGCGAGCACACCGCCGCCATCGATCCGTTCACCGATCGCCTGGTCAGGCTCGCGGTCCTGATTCTTCGCGACGACCATTCCTACTGGTACAGCCGCATCCATCACGTAGCCCTCGACGGTTTCGGTGCGATGTCGATGATGAACCGCACAGCCGAGATCTACACCGCCGCCGTACGAGATCTGCCAGTTCCCCCAGCAGTAACTGCGCCTCTCCAGGCTTTGGTGAAGGCTGAGTCCGACTATCTCGGCTCTACGCGGTGGGAGCGCGATCGCGACTACTGGACTACGAAGATGGCCGACAAGCCGAGCGGAACCTCGCTCGCGTCCTCGACCGCTCCGTCGCAGGCATGGTCACGGCTGCGGTCGGCGACGGTGCCTTCGGAACTGCGAAGCTCCCTCGAACGCCTTGCCGAAGCGCACGACGTGACGACGTCGTCAGTGGTGATCGGCGCTCTGGCCGCCTACCTCGCCCGGGCGATCGGAACTCGCGATGTCGTACTCAGTCTGCCGGTTTCGGGGCGTACGACCAAAGCTGCTCGCAGGTCCGGCGGAATGATGTCGAACGTCGTCCCGATACGCGCGAGCGTCGACCCCTACTTTGCGGTGGGGGACTTGCTTCGTGAGGTGAAGATCGAACTCACCGGCGCACTGCGTCATCAGAAGTACCGTCACGAGGACCTGCGACGCGACCTCAACGCCGGCGATCACAGCATCGCCGACGGACGCGGCTTCCACGGGCCTTTGATCAACCTCATGCTGTTCCATTCCGGAATCACTCTCGGGGACGCGCACGGCGAACTGAACGTGATCTCGACCGGGCCGATCGAAGACCTCTCGGTCAACGTCTATCAGACTTCCGCAGCCGAAGAGATTCAGATCGACTTCGCCGCGAATCCGGACCTCTACACCGACGAGGACATCTCGCGTCACCACCGACGTTTCCTCGAATTCCTCGACTTGTTCTGCGCCGCAGAAGCGGGAACTCGATTGATGGACATCGACCCCGACGCCGCGGGGAAGTGGATCGCCGAAGTCCAACACGCCCGCAACGTCGAATACTGGTCGTCGACATTGTCGAGCCCCGCGGAGGATCTGGGTTTGCCGGTCGTCGCGGGAACCGGTCGAACGTCCACGCCTCTCGAGATCGCGGCAGACCTCTGCCGGCGCCTCGAGACGATGGCGACGACGATGAACACGAGTCTGTTCGTGCTGTTCCAGTCCGCGATGACCGGACTGCTGCGCCGCGTCGGTTCGGCTGACGAGGTGTCGATCGGAGTTTCGGTCCGCGGGTACGGAGCCTCGAACCCGGACGACTTCGTCTCGATGTTCGCCAATCAGTTGGTGCTTCGTTCCACGGTGTCGAACACCATGACGCTCTCCGACCTGGTCGGTGCGGTGGACACCGTCGCGATCGAAGCCTTCGAGCACGCAGACATTCTTCTGTCTTCGGTGACCGCTGCCCTCGGTGATGGTCGATGGGTGGAGACGGGCCCGTTGTTCCGGGCGATGGTCTGCTTCGAGGAACCGCTCGATGCACATCCGAGATTTCCTGGACTCATGGTCGGTGCGCCTATCGGGTCCGACCTCGCGACAGCTCCGGAACTGTTTGTCTCCCTGGCAATTCCGACGGGTGAGCATGCCGACTTCGATCAGCCGATCTCCGGCGTTCTGGATTGGCTCGGCACGAAAGAGCAAGCCGAAGACCTCGCCGACCGCTATCTACGAATCTTGACCGCAATGGTCAGTGCTCCGCACTCGGTGCT
This sequence comes from Rhodococcus sp. GB-02, assembly GCF_053470465.1. NCBI lineage: Bacteria > Bacillati > Actinomycetota > Actinomycetes > Mycobacteriales > Nocardiaceae > Rhodococcus > Rhodococcus sp. GB-02. The sequence goes on along the minus strand of NZ_JBPUKE010000003.1, from coordinate 248,433 downwards.
CGGCGCTGTGGACTTGCTCCGCGCGGACGCGCGCCAGGCGCTTGTACCGCCGGTTCTGCCGACTACACCGGTCCGAACGCTCTCCGACATCTTTGCCGACCGTGTTCGCGCGACCCCTGACGCGATCGCCGTTGTCGTGGGCGACGAGCGAGTGTCGTACGTCGAACTCGATCGACGATCGAATCGGTTGGCGCGTAAGCTTGTCGATCACGGCGTGCACTCCGAGTCGCTGGTCGGAATCATGCTGCCGAAGTCAGTCGACATGATCATCGCGGCTGTCGCGGTGCTGAAGGCCGGCGGCGGATATCTTCCGCTCGATCGTGCGCACCCGGCCGAGCGCTTGGCGTATGTGGTCGAGGATGCGCAACCGGTGTGCGTCATTTCCGATTCCACCTTCCCGAACGCCGATGTGGCGGTCGTCGGAGTCGACTCCGACGAGTACTCCGGTGCGAGTCTGGAAATCGATGTGCGCCCGCGCGGGCACGGAGCCGACAATCTGGCGTACGTGATCTACACCTCGGGGTCGACGGGTCGACCCAAAGGCGTCTCCGTCACCCACGCCACCGTGGTGCGATTGTTCGAGAACACGCACGTCGAGTTCGGATTCGACGGCAACGATGTGTGGACGATGTTCCACTCGTTCGCCTTCGACTTCTCGGTGTGGGAACTGTGGGGCGCGCTGCTCCACGGTGGAACTCTGGTGCTGGTCGATCACGAAGTCTCACGCGACCCCGATGCCTTCCGAGCGCTGGTCGCCGCAGAAGGCGTCACCGTGCTCAATCAGACGCCCTCGGCTTTCTACCAGTACATCGAAGCCGACCTCCGGGCCGATTCGGAGACTCGGCTCCGGTACGTGATCTTCGGTGGCGAAGCCTTGGATCTGCGTCGCCTCGGACGCTGGTACGACAATCATGCGGGCTACGACAATCACGACAATCTCTCGGAATCCGGGCCCGCACTCGTCAACATGTACGGCATCACCGAGACCACGGTGCATGTCACCCATCTCGAACTCGACCGACCGAGCGCGAGTGCGGTTACCGGCAGCCGGATCGGTGACGCTATCGACGGACTTCGTGTGTACCTGCTCGACGAGCATCTCTCGCCGGTCCCGGTGGGAATCGCGGGCGAGATCTACGTCGCCGGCGGTCAACTCGCCCGTGGTTATCTGGGCCGACCCGATCTCACCTCAGGCCGGTTCGTCGCGGATCCCTTCAATGCCGGCGGACGACGGCTGTACCGCTCCGGCGACCGCGCACGCTGGATCGCGCCCGGACAACTCGAATACCTCGGACGCGGCGACGCACAGGTCAAGATCCGCGGATTCCGTATCGAACTCGGCGAGATCGACTCCGTCATCCTCAGTGCGCCGGGAATCGACGACGCCGTGACCGTCGTGGCTCCGACGCCGGCCGGTGGCGCTCTCGTGACGTACGTGACGGCTTCCGGCGCCGTGGACGTCGACGTCCTCCGTGCCCACGCTGCCGAAGTCCTCCCGACCTACATGGTTCCCGATGCCTTCATGGTCATCGATTCAATACCGTTGACCACCAACGGAAAACTCGACAGGCGTGCGCTGCCGTCGCCGATCCTGGCCTCCACCAAGGTCTTCCGGCCTCCGACGACACCGACCGAGGGCAAGGTTGCCGCGGTTCTGGCTGACATCCTGGGTAGTGGACCGCTCGGACTCGACGACAACTTCTTTCATCTGGGCGGAAACTCGCTGGTGGCGTCGACGGCGGTAGCGCGCTTGACCGAAGCTACCGGGGTTCGGATGCCGCTGCGTGCTCTCTTCGATCACCCCACGGTGTCCGGGATCGCGGCGACGATCGAGCGTGCCGCACAGACGCCGGACGCCGACGGTATTCAGGTCGTGGCCAGGCCGGCGGTACTACCGCTCGCTCCCGCGCAGCAGCGACTGTGGTTCCTCAACCGCGTCGCACCGGAATCAGGTGCCTACAACATTCCGCTGGCGGTGTCGCTGCGCGGCGACGTCGACGCCGACGCACTGGGCGCCGCGATCGTGGACGTGGTGACCCGCCACGAGTCACTTCGCACCGTGTTTCCTCAGGTCGGGGACAACGCAACGCAAAAGGTTCTGGGCCTCGGCGAGGGTATCGCGGGGCTCGAGTCGATCGAGGTGGAACGCGAAAGCCTCGAGAGAGTGATCTTCGAATTCTCTTCGGCCGGTTTCGATCTGGTCCGCGAACGCCCGGTGCGCTACTTGCTGATCACTGTCGCCGACGACAAGGAAGGCAGAGATGAGGAGGCCGTCCTCGTCGTAGTTCTGCATCACATGGTGGCCGACGGTTGGTCACTCGCTCCGCTGGCCGCCGACCTCACCGGCGCCTACGCTGCCCGAGTCGGCGGCAACGGACCTCAGTGGGCGCCCCTTCCCGTTCAATATGCCGACTATGCGCTCTGGCACCGGGAACACCTCGGTGACGCTACGTCCGCCCAGTCTCTGGCCCACTCGCAGATTGCCTTCTGGAAGCAGCGGCTGGCGGGAGCGCCTGAGCAACTCCACCTGCCGACAGACCATCCGCGCCCACTGGATCCGTCCATGGGCGGAGCCGGCGTCGACATCAGGATCGGCGCTTCCACCCACCAGAAGCTTGTTGCGCTCGCTGCGGATCACGACGCCACTACATTCATCGCGCTGCACGCGTGCTTCGCGCTCCTTCTGGCCCGCTACAGCGGCACCGACGACGTCGTCGTCGGAACACCGGTGGCTGGACGAGGGGACAGGTCTCTCGATCTGCTGGTCGGCATGTTCGTCAACACCCTTGCCTTGCGGACCGTCGTCGATCGTGATGCAACCTTCGGGGAGTACCTCGCGCAGGTCAGAGCCGGCGATGTGGATGCCTTCGACAACGCGGACGTGCCGTTCGACGTCGTCGTGGACGCGCTCGAACTGGACCGCTCGTCCTCGCATCACCCGGTCTTTCAGGCGGCCATCACCTCGCGGATAACCACCACTCACACAGCCGAACTCGCTGGAGTGTCGATGACGGCGCGGGCAGTCGAGACGGGGCTGACCAAGTTCGACCTCGAGCTCACCGTCACGGAGCGTCACGAGGGCGGGTCCGCAGCGGGAATCGATGCCACGTTCACCTATTCCACCGACCTGTTCGACAGGACGACCGTCGAAGCGGTGGCGCGCAATTTTGTGACACTCGTGGAATCGGCAGTGTCGGAACCGTCTGCACCGGTTGGTGACCTTCGTGTACTCGGCGCCCGGGAGAGCGCCGTGATATTGCCGCGGCGCGGTGACCTCTCGCTCGCCGAATCGACCTTGGCGCAGATCCTGGGCGAGACCGCGCTGGCCCATTCCGACGCGATCGCCCTCGAAGACTCCGAGCGGTCACTCTCGTACGCAGAGTTGGAGCGCCGATCGAATCGGATCGCTCGATACCTCATGGACCTGGGCGTCGGCCCCGAAACACCGGTCGCGCTGGCCGTCGCCCGATCTGTCGACTCGGTGCTCGCAGTCTGGGCGGTCACCAAAGCCGGCGGCGTTTTTGTCCCGGTCGATCCCCGTTATCCCGCAGATCGAGTTGCGCACATGCTCGAGGATTCGGGCGTGCGAATCGGAATTCGGTCCGCCGAGGTTGCGGCCGGTCCGGCGGTCGGCGGGAACGTCGCAGTCTGGATCGACCTCGGCGACGCGGACACCGTTGCAGAATGTGCCGCCTACTCCGACGCTGCGATCGACGACGCGGACAGAACAGGATCGATCACTGCGGCGTCGGCTGCGTACGTCATCTACACGTCCGGTTCGACCGGAGTGCCGAAGGGCACCGTCGTCACTCACGCGGGTTTGGTCAATCTTTCTCGCGAACAACAGGATCGGTACCGGATCACCGCTGATTCGCGGACTCTGCATTTTGCGTCTCCGAGCTTCGACGGCGCCGTACTCGAACTTCTGCTCGCCGGTTCGACCGGCGCGACGATGGTGATCGCACCCCCCGACATTTACGGTGGGGACGCGTTGAGCGAGTTCCTCCGAAGCCGCGAAGTCACACATGCGTTCATTACTCCGGCCGCTCTGGCAACCGTCGATCCGGAGGGAGTGTCGGCGCTGGAATGCGTAGTCGTCGGCGGCGATGTGTGCACTCCGGAACTGGTCTCGAGCTGGGGCAACGGGCGCAGACTGCACAACGGATACGGTCCGACCGAAACCACCGTCATGGTCGCCATCAGTGATCCACTTTCACCGGGCGAGCCGATCACCATCGGCGGTCCCATCCGCGGGATCGACGCCCTGGTGCTCGACGCACGGCTGCAACCGGTCCCGATCGGCGGCGTCGGCGAGCTGTACATCGGTGGGCCGGGCCTCGCGCGTGGCTACCACCTTCGTCCCGCGCTGACATCGGATCGTTTTGTCGCGCATCCGTACTCGACGCCCGGTGCCCGGATGTACCGAACCGGTGACCTGGTCCGCTGGACCAAGGACCTGACTCTTCGCTACGTGGGCCGCAGCGACCATCAGCTCAAGATCCGCGGGTTCCGCATCGAACTCGGCGAGATCGACGCTGCTCTGATGGATTCCCCTCTCGTTCACTTCGCCACGACGATTCCCGTCGAATCCGCCGCCGGTACCACCCTGGCGTCGTACGTGTTGCTCAGCGGCGACGCTGATATCGAGTCGCTCTTTGTGGGACTCGCCGACACTCTGCCGCGGTACATGATCCCGTCGTCGATCACGCCGATCGACGCGATTCCGTTGACCCCGGTCGGCAAACTCGATCGCAGAGCATTGCCGACGCCGATACCGCGCGAAATCCTGGGAACGGGTCGTGAACCCGAGGCCGGGCTCGAACGAACCGTTGCCGACGTGTTCGCTTCACTGCTCGATGTACCCGAGGTCCGGGCCGGAGACAGCTTCTTCGATCTCGGGGGCAACTCCCTCGTCGCGACGCAGGTGTCCGCGCGGTTGAGTGCAGCGACGGGACTCGCCGTGGACGTGCGCTCGATCTTCGAAGCACCGACCGTCGAAGCTCTCGCTGCGCGTCTGGCGGCGAACGCCGAAGAATCAGACGATCGACCTGCCCTGAGCGCCGGTGCTCGCCCTGACCGATTGCCACTCTCCGCTGCACAACAACGACTGTGGTTCGTAAATCGCTTCGATCCGCAGTCCTCGGTCTACAACATCCCGTTCGCGATCCGGATCACCGGACACATCCACGGGGATGCACTCGAAGACGCACTTGCGGACGTCATCGCACGCCACGAGGTACTTCGAACGATCTACGTCGACAGCGTGGACGGCCCGAGCCAGGTCATCCGAGCGCTTTCCGACGTGCAGTTCTCTATCGAGCACTATGTCGGCTCCGAAGGAGTCGACGCGGCGACAACGGAGTTTGCGGCGCGGGGGTTTGATCTCGGTTCGGATCTGCCGATTCGGGCACTGCTCGTGCGCGAGGACACCGACGCTCACGTACTGGTCGTCGTCATCCACCACATCGCCTTCGACGGCTGGTCCCTGACTCCCTTTGCCGCAGATTTCATCGCGGCGTACTCCGCACGCGTTGTCGGAGATGCACCAGTTTTTGCTCCACTCGACGTGCAGTACGCCGATTACGCGCTGTGGCAGCAAGACTCGCTCGGGCAGATCGACGACCAGGAGTCTCTGATTGCCCGCGAGCTGACTTTCTGGACAGTTGTCATGGCGGGTGCCCCGGACGAGGTACTGCTACCCGTGGATCGCGCACGCGGATCTGTCACCACGACCGCTGTCGGCTCGGTGCCGATCGTCATCGACGCGGCGACGGGGGAGCGACTCGCCGCCTTGGCAAGGCGCAGTGGTACGACGCAGTTCATGGTCGTGCACGCGATCTTGACGGTCGTTCTGGCGCGTCTCGGTGCCACCGACGACGTGGTGATCGGCACCCCGGTGGCAGGCCGCGGGCGACCCGAACTGGATTCCCTGATCGGGATGTTCGTCAATTCGGTACCGCTTCGCACACCGGTCGATCACCGAGCGTCGTTCACCTCTTTGCTCGAGGTGGTCCGCGATCTCGACCTTGCTGCGTTCGCGCACGCCGAGCTGCCTTTCGAGGTGCTGGTCGACGCCCTCGATCTCGACCGGTCCACCACACGGCACCCCCTGTTCCAGGTCATGCTGTCGTACCACCAGAATCTGCTCTCGCCGCAGGTCACGGTCCACGACGCGCATCTAGAGGCGCAGCCACTCGAACCGTCCGTGGCGAAGTTCGACCTCGAATTCACCCTGCTGGCCGGCGATTCCGAGAACACGGAGATCACCGGATCGCTCAGATTTGCCGAGGCGCTCTTCGACACCGTCACCGCAGAATCGATCGCCGCCCGTGTGCAGTCTGTGGCCCGCGCCGTCGCCGCAGAACCGGACACGGCGATCGACGACATCGAATTCCTCAGCACCCTCGAGCGGGCGTCGCTGATGCCGGTCCGCGGTCCGGCGTGGACAGCCTCGCGTACCTTGGCTGAGATCTTGACACGGACTGCTACCCGCTCAGGCGAATCGGTGGCCCTTCGATCCGGTGACACCACCGTGCTCTACCGCGACCTGTTCGCCCGTGCGTCTTCCCTTGCCCGGCGCTTGACCACGGAGGGGATCGGCGCCGAAGACATTGTGGCAATAGCGATTCCGCGTTCGATCGACTCGATCGTCGCGTTGTGGGGCGTTTCCTTGACCGGCGCTGCGTTTGTTCCTGTCGATCCGCGATACCCCGCCGATCGCATTCTGCACATGCTCACCGACTCCGGAGCCACTCGCGGAGTGACGACGGAAGCGGTGATCGAGTCGCTGCCCCGCCCGGTTCCGTGGATGACGATCGACGACGTCGAGGACGACGGTGTCGGGCAGCCGGTTCCGGCCGCACCGATCCGAATCGACAACCTCGCCTACATCATCTACACCTCCGGATCGACGGGAAAGCCCAAGGGCGTCAGCGTCACTCACCGTGGGCTGAGCGCATTGGCCGCCGAGCAGACAGCGCGCTACGGCATCTCGGCGCAGTCGAGGACGCTGCACTTCTCCTCACCGAGTTTCGACGCATCCATCCTCGAACTTCTGCTCGCCGTGGGTGAGGGCGGGACGATGGTGATCGCATCTCCCGACGTGTACGGGGGCGAGGACCTCGCGAAACTTGTCACCGATCACCAGGTGACCCACGCGTTCATCACGCCGGCTGCACTGGCCTCGGTCGATCCCACCGGGCTGGACGCCTTGCAGTCGATCGTTGTCGGTGGCGAGGCCTGCTCACCCGAACTGGTCCGCAAGTGGGCACCCGGGCGGCGGTTGTTCAACGGATACGGGCCGACGGAAACGACCGTCATGGTCTGCATCAGCGATGCGCTGAGCGTGGGGGAGACCGTGACCATCGGCGGACCCGTTCGAGGCGTGTCCGCAGTGGTTCTCGACGGTTCCGCTCGGCCGGTTCCCGTCGGGGTCACCGGCGAGCTGTACATTGCCGGCCTGGGACTTGCCCGCGGCTACCTCGACCAACCCGCGTTGACGGCGACGCGATTCGTGGCAGCGCCGTTCGGCCCGGCCGGTACTCGCATGTACCGGACCGGAGACCTGGTTCGGTGGACGCCGCATGAGACGCTCGAATACGTCGGACGCTCTGATCACCAGGTGAAAGTGCGCGGATTCCGCATCGAACTGGGCGAGATCGACTCCGTGCTCAGCGCATACCCCGGCGTCGAGTTCGCGGTCACTGTGGGCGTGAACGCAGCTTCCGGTGAGACGATGTTGGCGTCGTACGTGGTGCTCGGCACGGAAGTCGTCGAGGTGGACGAGCTGTTGAGCCACGCGCGCCACTCGCTTCCGGCCTTCATGGTGCCGTCGGCGATCACCCCGATCGAGCGCATTCCGCTCACCCCTGTCGGGAAACTCGACCGAGCGTCGCTGCCCGCACCGACACTGCGTTCGTCCGAACGAAGTGTCGAGCCGCTGATCACCGAGACAGAATTCCAGGTCGCCGGCGTCGTGGCAGAACTGCTGGGAATCGAACAGATCAGTGCGTCGGACAGCTTCTTCGAACTCGGTGGCAACTCCCTGCTCGCCACCAGACTGGCCCAGCGCCTCGGGGAGACCCTGGGTAGGCAGATATCTGTCCGAATGCTGTTCGAGCACCCCGAAATTCGGGAACTTGCCGCCGCACTCGACACTTCCGCCGAGGTAAAGGCACTGCCGCCGATCAGCGCTGCCGATCGCCCGGACCGGATTCCGCTTTCGTACGCGCAAGCACGCATCTGGTTCCTCAATCAGATGGATCCCAGCTCGCCGGCCTACAACGTCCCTGCCGCGATTTCGCTCGACGGTGCCCTCGACGTGCCGGCCCTCGAAGCTGCTGTCCTCGACGTGATCGAAAGGCACGAAATCCTGCGCACGGTGTTCCCCGACTCCGACACCGGTCCACACCAGGTGATCCAGGACGCGTTCACCTCGCTGGAATTCGGAAACGCCGACACCCGCGAACCGGCAGAGCTCGCCGGAGAATTTGCGTCGCGCGGATTCGACATCACAACCCAAGTCCCCGTTCGGGCACTTTTGCTCGAGTCGACGCCGCAACAACACACTTTGGTCATCGTGATCCACCACATCGCGGCGGACGGGTGGTCGATCGCGCCGTTGATGAAGGACGTACTCACTGCCTACGTCGCGAGAAGTTCGGGACACGCCCCCGTGTTCACGCCTCTCGAGGTGCACTACGCGGACTTCGCCATTTGGCAGCGGGAAGCGATGGGCGCGGTGAACGAATCCGAGAGCGTGCTCGGGGCACAGGCGTCGTACTGGCGGGAAATATTGCGGGGAGCGCCCGAGCTGATCGACCTTCCCGGCGATCGAACTCGCCCGCTCACCCAGTCGTTGAGCGGTGCCCACACCGCGGTCTCGCTCCCGGCGCACACCCGGATCGCGGTCGAGGCGGTTGCCGGCGCGAATGCGGCGACGCCGTTCATGGTGTTGCACGCTGCCTACGCGGTGCTGCTGGCCAGGCTCAGCCGGAGCACCGACATCGTGATCGGATCCCCGGTCGCCGGGCGAGGACACCGAGTTCTCGACGACCTCGTCGGGATGTTCGTGGGCACGGTAGGGCTGCGTACGACGATTGATCCCGGATCCACCTTCGTCGACGTCCTGCGTACTGTCCGGTCCGTCGATCTCGACGCGTTCGCCCACGCGGACATTCCGTTCGAGCAGGTCGTGGACGTCGTGGCGCCGACCCGGACTACAGACCGTCATCCGGTGTTCCAGACGATGATCTCGTTCCACGGCGCTCATCCGAAGGCGTGGGATCTCCCGGGACTTACCGTTCGTGCCCACGAGATCACACCGGACATCGCCAAGTACGACCTGCAGTTCACCGTTGTCGAACAGACCGCGGAGGAGGGCGGCGGTTACGCGGCCTCCCTCACATATGCACAGGACCTCTTCGACGCCGACACGGCGGAGTCGTTTGCGGTAATGCTGGAAACGATCGTCGAGACACTGACCGCCCAGCCCTCCGTCGTCGTCGGTGACGTGGACCTCGTAGGACAAGGTCAGCGCGCGTTGCACGGACGTCCGGCCGGCGATGCTCTCACCTTGCCGGAATTGCTGCTTCGCGGCGCCGCCGATCCGCATGCCCCGGCGCTTGTCGACGTCGCGGCATCCACCACGCTCACGTACGGCGAACTCGACCGCCGCTCCGACGCGATGGCGTTTGCACTGATCGCTCGCGGAATCACTCCCGAAATGATTGTGGCATTGGCGCTTCCAAGGTCAGCCGACTACGTAATCGCGCTCTGGGCCGTGGCGAAAGCAGGCGGGGTGTTCCTTCCCGTCGATCCCGCGTATCCCGCCGAGCGGATCGAGCACATGCTCACCGACAGTGGGGCAGTCCTCGGTATCACCAGAGGCCGGTATCTGGCCGAACTCCCGGATGTCACGTCGTGGATCGAACTCGACGCGGCCGAATTCACCGCCGAAATCGAGGCCGTCCATTCCGAGACTCTGCCCGACGCGCCACTCGAGCTCGACAATCCGGCCTACCTGATCTATACCTCGGGCTCGACCGGAAAGCCCAAGGGCGTGTTGGTCACTCACGCCGGACTGGCAGCGTTCGCCGACGAACAGCGTGAACGCTTCGGCGTCACCGCACACTCCCGCGCTCTGAGCTTCGCCTCGACTAGCTTCGACGCTTCTGTGCTCGAGCTGTTGCTGGCTTTCGGCGCCGGCGCAACGATGGTGATAGCGCCCCCGACAATTATCGGCGGCGTCGAATTGCACGAATTGCTCGACGAGCAGGCAATCACCCATGCGTTTGTGACTCCGGCCGCGCTGGCGACTGTCGATCCCGCCGGACTCGACCATCTCGAAGCCGTTGTCGTCGGCGGTGACGCGTGCTCTGTCGACCTCGTATCTCGGTGGGCCCCGGGACGTCGAATGTTCAACGCGTACGGCCCCACCGAGGCAACCGTCGCGGTCACCATCAGCGATTCGCTCGCAGCGGGGGAGCCCCTGACGATTGGCGGTCCGATCCGCGGCGTGGAGGCGATGGTTCTTGATTCCCGTCTGCACTCGGTATCCGGCCGAATCGTCGGTGAGCTCTACGTGAGCGGCGACGGTCTCGCCCGCGGGTACCTCGGCAACCCCGCGCTGACGGCGACGCGGTTCGTTGCCGACCCGCACGGACCCGAAGGCGCTCGCATGTACCGCACCGGGGATCTCGTGCGTGAAGATCGCGCGGGGTCGCTTGTTTACCTCGGACGCGCAGACCACCAGGTCAAGGTGCGAGGGTTCCGGATCGAACTCGGCGAAATCGACGCGGTGCTAGCGGCAGAGGCGTCCGTGCATTCGGCCGTGAGCGTGGTCGTCGGTCAAGGTGGCGACGCTCGGATCGTCGCCTACGTCGTCCCGGCCAACGGGGCCGTCGACGCCTCCGCGTTACGCCGCCACGCAGCCATATCGCTGCCTGCGCACATGATCCCGTCCGCTGTTGTCGCGATCGATGCAGTCCCGACCACACCGGCCGGCAAGCTGGATCGCACCGCTCTACCTGTTCCCCTCTGGGAGTCGCCCAGTGGACGCGGCCCGGAAGGCAGCGACGAGATTGCGATCTGCGCTGCGTTCGCAGAGGTACTGGATCTCGCCGACGCCGACACCTTCGCCGATTCGAGTTTCTTCGATCTCGGCGGAAACTCACTCATGGCAACGCGTTTGGTCGCTGCCATCAAGGATCGCACCAGCCTGACCGTCCCCGTCGCATGGATATTCTCCGACCCGACTCCGGAGGCATTGGCGCGCAGACTCTTCGAACTCGAGGCAACAGTTGTGACAAGTGACGCGGATACCTCCGCACTTGCAGTAGTCCTGCCACTGCGCCCGGAAGGCCGCGCCGAGCCACTGTTCTGCCTCCATCCGGCTATCGGATTGGCCTGGTGCTACGGGGCGCTCGATCGCTACGTCGATTCGAGTCGGCCGCTGTACGGCCTGCAGTCGCCGGTCCTGACGGACCCCGAATTCCGGGCGGAGCTGATCGAGGACTTCGCTGCGCGGTACGTCGAGGAAATCCGCGGAGTCCAGCCGCACGGTCCGTATCACCTGCTGGGGTGGTCGATCGGCGGATTGATCGCTCATGCGGCGGCGGTGCAGTTGCAAGCAGCCGGTGAGAGCGTCGCCGACCTGATACTGCTCGACAGCTTCGTTCTCGAAGACCCGACTATGGCAGGCGCGCAGCCTTCTCTCGCCGAACTGATCGGCGGGTTGGGGATCTCGGTGCCGGACACCGACGAGCGCGACCTGACACCCGAGGACGCCGAAGAACTCTTGCGCGGAGCTATCGGCGATCATCCCTTGGTCTCGAGCGAGCGGATCGAGCGACTGTTCGAGGAGTACTCGGCCGGCGCCGAGCTGGCCCATCGCTACCGCCCGGGCAAGTTCGTGGGCGATCTGCTCTTCTTCTCGGCACAGACCGACACCTTCGACCCGCTGCGAACTGCGTCGGCGTGGCGCCCGTTCGTGTCCGGGGTGATCATCGACCGTCCGGTGCCCACGTCACACGCCGAAATGTTCACCGAGGCAGGTCTGGAGGCGATCGGACCCGTGATCAACCTGGCGGTCGGAACGGGTCGTCACGCGGCTCCGGACGTCGACGCAGAACTGGACGCTCTGATCGAGATCCAAGACGTGCGGGGCTGACTCAGGCGCGCTTCTTCGCTCGCGTCTTGCTTCCACTCGTTTTGCCGGCAGAGGTTTTGCTTGCGTTCGACTTGGCTTCGTCCACACTGCGCTGCAGTGCGGCAACCAGGTCGACCACCTCTGCATCGGTGCCCTCTTGGTCGACCTCGGCGGCGGGGATGACCTTCTTGCCGCCGTTCTCGATCATCTCGTCGAGCAACTGTCGGAGTTGGAGTTGGTAATCGTCGGTGAACTCGGTCGGATCGAAGTCGCCCGCCATGCTCTCGACGAGCGTCTGCGCCATCTTCAGTTCCTTGACCTTCGGCTTCTCCACGTCGTCGAGCGAAGGGAACTCCGCCGCGCGAACTTCGTCGGGCCAGAGGAGCGTCTGGATCACGAGGACGCCGTCGCGGGCGCGCATCGCGGCCAGACGCGTCTTCTGGCGCAGCGTGAAATGCACCAGTGCTGTTCGATCACTCTCGGTGAGCACAGTCGAGAGCAGGACGTACGCCTTCGGTGACGCCGAATCCGGTTCGAGGAAGTAGCTCTTCTCGAACAAGATCGGATCGATCTGGTCGTTCGGCACGAATTCCAGCACCGGAATCTCGTGCTTCTCGGCCGCTGGGAGCTTGTTGAAGTCCTCGTCGCTCAGGATGACCCGTGACCCGTCTTCCGAGTCGTACGCCTTGTCGATGTCCGCGAACTGGACCGTGTTGCCGCACTCGGAACACACGCGGTTGTACTTGATGCGGCCACCGTCTTTTGCATGGACCTGGTGAAATCGGATGTCGTGGTCCTCGGTCGCCGAGTACACCTTGACCGGAACGTTGACCAGACCGAAGGCTATCGAGCCTTTCCAAATCGAGCGCATGTCTCCCATGATGGTCGCCGCCGGCCGTTTGCGCGAGGCAAACACTCTCGGTTGATCCCGAACCGTTGCGTCCGGGTGAGCCGGTTCGGGGGACAGCGAGCGGGTATCCGCTTCGAGAATCCGACTCGCACACCTGGGGGGCATACTCCGATGAGTATCCGAACCTACCGTCGACGCGTCACCGCTGCGCTGGCGATTTCACTAGTTCCACTGTTGTTCGCACCGTGGCCCGCAACAGCCGAACAGGCCCGCACCGTCAGGGTCACAGTTCATTCGGATGCGATGGACCGCGACATACCCCTCGAGGTGATCCTTCCCGCCGACACCAGCGCCCCACGCCCGACGCTGTATCTGCTCAACGGCGCCGGCGGTGGCGAGGACAGTGCAACGTGGGAAGGGCGGACGGATGTCCTGGACTTCTTCGCCGACAAGAACGTCAACGTTGTGACGCCGTTGGAGGGAGCGTTCAGCTACTACACCGATTGGCAGAAGGACGATCCCGTACTCGGCCGCAACAAGTGGCAGACATTTCTCACCCGCGAACTACCGCCGGCGATCGACGCGCAGTTCGGTACCAACGGGGTCAACTCCATCGCGGCGATCTCGATGACGGCGACCTCGGTTCTCAACCTCGCGATTGCGGCGCCGGGACTCTACCGCAGTGTCGGGGCCTACAGCGGATGCGCGGAGACCTCCACCCAGCCAGGGCAGGACTACGTACGGCTGGTTGTCGGCGCGCGGGGAGGCGCTGATCCGACAAACATGTGGGGACCGTTCGACGGTCCGGGATGGCGCGAGAACGATCCCGTTGTGAACGCAGAGAAGCTGCGGGGGACCGAACTGTACGTCTCCACCGGATCCGGGCTGCCAGGTCCGCACGACAACCTTCAGGCACCCGATGTGCACGGAAATCCCGGAGCCCTCCTGAACCAGATCATCGTCGGCGGCATCATCGAATCCGCGGTCAACGGGTGCACGCACGGATTGGCGGACCGATTGAACGCACTGGGCATCCCCGCGACCTTCGACTTCAAGCCGAGCGGAACGCACTCGTGGGGTTACTGGCAGGACGACCTACACAATTCCTGGCCGATGATCGCAAGCTCGATGGAAGTGCAGTAGTCGGTACGGAGCAGAGTCGGTACGGATCATTCACCGCAGAAACGGCGCGCGCATCAACGTCTTTCGAACGTGCCGCGGTGACGACCGGAACAGGGCTGCCATCACCTTCGCCGTCGCGGACGCGTCCCGCCGATCGGACAGGTAGGACCGCTGAGCCTCGACCGGTAGATCGAAGAACGCCTCGAAGAATGTCGCGACGTCGCCCGAGTCGAGGGTGAGAAGTGCGTTCAGGCCAACGCGTCGAAGGGCAGACACCGCCCTGGCCGATCGTGGCCAGAGTGCAGCGTTGGGATCCCCACCGTCGGCGATTGCTTTCGCGACAGCGTCTGCCTCGGCAAGTGAGGAGGCAACGCTGTATCCGGTTCCCGGATGCATCAAACCGCCTCGCCCGCCGAACCGGTGGATGCCGTCCGGTGAGGATCCCCTCGGGCCTTCGACCGCAAAACGGACTCGCTCGACCGGTGCGTCGTCGGGGACTTCGCAGCCCCGATTGTGAAGTCGGGTGCGCAGACGTGCTTCGAGTTCGCGGAGCCCCAACGCCGGCCGGCCGGCAAGGCAGGTCTCCTCGAGGAGAACTCGCTCGCCATCGAGTGGGACCGCATAGAGGAACGACGGGGCGTCGGCGTCGGAAGTGCCGTTGTCTCTTCGCCAGTCCATGAACCAGGCTTCGTTACCGCCCAGAATCGGAGATGCCAGGGCGCGGTCGACGATCACACCGAAGGCGGTCTGCTGCGCGGTTGTCACTGCCAGATCGGTGCCCCTGGCGTCGATGACGATGGATCCCGTCAGCTGCGATCCGTCCACGCATACGACGGTGGTGGGGGACAGTGTTCGCGCGCTCATTGCTCTGAACTGCATAGAAGCATTAGAGAGAAATAATTGCAGTAATGGTGTATTCAATACACAATATGCGCGATC
Organism: Rhodococcus sp. GB-02; assembly: GCF_053470465.1. Classification (NCBI taxonomy): domain Bacteria; kingdom Bacillati; phylum Actinomycetota; class Actinomycetes; order Mycobacteriales; family Nocardiaceae; genus Rhodococcus; species Rhodococcus sp. GB-02. Next base: position 233,374 of record NZ_JBPUKE010000003.1, on the reverse strand, counting down.
AAGCGTTTTCTGTCCGTTGGTCCACACGCTCGGACGTTGAATCCGGCTCGCGATCACCTCCCGCGGCAGCCACGACGGCAGCTCGTCCGCCCACGCCGAATACGTCGGAGTCCACATCCGGCGGGGGTGTGGATCGACAACGACGACGGTGAGTTGCCGGGCGATACAGCGGGTCGCGAGTGCCCGTCCCGCCGGCCCGCCGCCCACGATCACCACGTCGGCGGAGGAGTCGTCTGTGGTCATGGTCGGCGCACTACATCGATCCCGTTGCGAGCAGACCACCGTCGACCCGGACGGTTTCGCCCGTGATCCATGCCGCCGCGTCGGAAACGAGGAAGCCGACCAGGCCGGCAACGTCCTCCGGGGTGCCGAGCCGCTTCATCGGGTAGCCCGCCGACGCCTTGTCCTCGCCGGCAGCGACCAGGGCTGCCGCGAACTGCGTCTTGACGATCCCGGGAGCTACGGCATTGACACGAATCTTCGGCCCCAGTTGCCAGGCCAGTTCTTCCGTCAATCTGATGAGCGCAGCCTTCGACGCGCCGTACGCCGCGATGACGCCCGTCGATCGGATCCCGGCCACACTTGCCAGGTTAACGACGGCTCCACCGTGTTCGCCCATCCACGCTTGATGTGCTTGTTGGACGTAACCGAGGGCGGCAACCACGTTCACGTCGAAGATCTTGCGCACGGCGTCGAGGTCCGCCTCCATGAGCGAACCGAAGACAGGATTGATGCCGGTGTTGTTGACCAGAATGTCGAGTGAACCGAATTCGGAGACGGCGCGGTCGACGGCGCCGGAGCGGGCTTGGGCATCGGCAGCGTTGCCCGCGAATGCGACGACCTTTCCGCCGTGACCGAGAGCGGACAGTTCTGTAGCGGCGGCGTCGAGGGGCTCCGGCTTGCGGGCGGTGATCAGGACGTCTGCGCCGCGCGCGAGGAGTTCGGCGGCGACAGCTTTGCCGATCCCGCGACTTGCGCCGGTGACGATGGCGGCGCGGCCTTCGAGGTCGCGAGGACGAGTGCTGTTTTCGCTAGTCATGTCCCGAACGTTAGCGGACTCACACGCTGCTGGTCGGAACGACCGTCAGGTCACGGTAAAATCGATAGTTCTTGTGTCTGTAGTCAGGCATTGTTTACCCGTATTCGTCGTTTTTCCTGAGGAGTTTGCTTGATTACCGCCACTGACCTCGAAGTTCGTGCCGGTGTCCGCACCCTTCTCACAGCTCCCGGGCCTTCGCTGCGCATCCAGCCGGGCGACCGGATCGGACTCGTCGGACGTAACGGTGCCGGAAAGACGACCACTCTGCGCATCCTCGCCGGTGAAGGGGAGGCATATGCGGGAAGCGTCGTACGCACCGGTGAACTCGGATACCTCCCTCAGGACCCCAAAGAGGGTGACCTGAGCATCCTCGCCAAGGACCGGGTTCTCTCCGCGCGAGGTCTCGACACGATGCTCCGCGAGATGGAGAAGCAGCAGATCCTGATGGGCGAGGTGCTCGATCAGGAATCTCAGGATCGCGCCGTCAAGAAGTACGGCCAGCTCGAGGATCGGTTCTCGGCCCTCGGCGGCTACGAAGCCGAGAGCGAAGCTGCACGTATCACCAGCAGCCTCGGCCTCGAAGACCGTATTCTCGGGCAGCCGCTCAGCACGCTATCCGGCGGTCAGCGTCGTCGTGTCGAATTGGCGCGAATCCTCTTTGCCGCCTCCGACGGCAGCGGTGCCCGCTCCGACACGACACTTCTCCTCGACGAGCCCACCAACCACCTCGACGCCGACTCCATCACCTGGCTGCGTGGATTCCTCCAGAACCACGAGGGCGGACTGGTGGTCATCAGCCACGACGTCGACCTGCTCAACGACGTAGTCAACCGCGTGTGGTTCCTCGATGCCGTTCGCGGTGAGGCCGACGTCTACAACATGAACTGGAAGAAGTACCTCGACGCACGCGCTACGGACGAGCAGCGTCGCCGTCGTGAGCGCGCCAATGCCGAGAAGAAGGCCGGCGCGCTGCGGATTCAGGCTGCGAAGATGGGCGCGAAGGCAACCAAGGCCGTCGCCGCGCAGAACATGGCGAAGCGAGCCGACAAGTTGATGGCGAACCTCGACGCAGAACGCGTCTCGGACAAGGTGGCGCGGATTCGTTTCCCCGAACCCGCAGCGTGTGGCAAGACTCCGCTGATGGGCAAGAACCTCACCAAGGTGTACGGCTCGCTCGAGATCTTCACCGGTGTCGATCTCGCAATCGACCGTGGATCGCGTGTGGTCATCCTCGGACTCAACGGTGCGGGTAAGACCACGCTGCTCCGCATCCTCGCGGGCGCGGAAAAGGCGGACGCGGGCGAGCTGATCGCCGGTCACGGACTCAAGGTCGGATACTTCGCTCAGGAGCACGACACCCTCGACGACGACGCATCCGTGTGGGAGAACATCCGCCACGCCGCGCCGGACACAGGGGAGCAGGAACTGCGTTCGCTGCTCGGTGCCTTCATGTTCACCGGCCCGCAGCTCGAACAGCCGGCCGGAACGCTCTCGGGTGGCGAGAAGACGCGTCTGGCTCTGGCCGGTCTGGTGTCGTCGGCCGCCAATGTTCTGCTTCTCGACGAGCCCACCAACAACCTGGACCCGATCTCACGCGAGCAGGTGCTCGATGCGCTCCGCAGCTACACCGGTGCCGTCGTCCTGGTCACCCACGATCCGGGTGCTGCCGAGGCACTCAACCCCGAGCGGGTCATCCTCCTGCCCGACGGCAACGAGGACCACTGGTCGCAGGAGTACCTGGAGCTGATCCAACTCGCCTAACCCCCTGTGCGCCTTTTGGTAGTGGGAACTACCAAAAAGGCGCACAGGGGCGAAGCCCCTCAATCCCTTCGCCGCACAGACTCCTCGACCAGATCGAGAACAGCCGAAAGGTTGTCGACGCCGTGGCCGGAGGCGATTCTCGCGACCAGGCCGTCCATCACCAGATCCAGATACCCGATCAGGATTTCGGTGGGAACGTCGTCACGGAGTCGGCCGGCCGATTTCTGTCGGGCTAGGCGCGCACTGGTCGCTTCCGTCAGTTCTGCGGAGCGCTGCGACCACTTCTCGCGGAAATCGGCGTCATTGCGTAGTCGACGCGCTATCTCCAGTCGCGTTCCCAGCCAATCGAATTGATCGGGCTGCGCGAGCATGTCCCGCATGACCTGGACGAGGCCCTCTTCGGCGACGACATCTGCCATCCGGCTCGCATCCTCGCTGGCAAGCGCGAGGAACAGGCCGTCCTTGTCCTTGAAGTGATGAAAGATCGCTCCCCGGGACAAACCGGTGACTTCTTCGAGACGGCGAACTGTGGCGCCGTCGTAGCCGTATTCCGCAAAGCAGCGGCGGGCGCCGTCAAGGATCTGACTGCGCCGTGCCGCGAGATGGTCTTCACTGACCTTGGGCACGGGCATCCCTCCTTTGTCGGGTTGCCTGTGAGCACTTTCGGCCGTAGGCGCTGAATGTCGACTCAGTGCACAAAGCGCTCACGACCACCGATGAAACCTGGTTCGCCTTCCGGCGAAAGTGGTCGTGAGCGCTTTGTGACCCGTCAGGGGCCGAAAGTGCTCACAGGCACGTAGTGCCTACTAGCCCCGGATCATGTTGCGAAGCACGTACTGCAGGATGCCACCGTTGCGGTAGTAATCCGCTTCGCCGGGGGTATCGATGCGTACGACTGCGTCGAACACGACCTTCTCGCCGTTCTCGCGCGTCGCCGTGACCTTCATGGTCTTCGGGGTGACGCCCTCGTTGAGCTTCTCGACGCCTTCGATGTCGAAGGTCTCGGTGCCGTCGAGCTTGAGCGAACCTGCGGACTCGCCGACCGGGAACTGCAGCGGGACAACGCCCATGCCGATGAGGTTGGAGCGGTGGATGCGCTCGAACGACTCGGTGATGACGGCCTTGACGCCGAGCAGGCTGGTGCCCTTGGCTGCCCAGTCACGCGAGGATCCGGAGCCGTACTCCTTGCCGCCCAGGACGACCAGCGGGATGCCGGCTGCCTGGTAGTTCTGCGACGCGTCGTAGATGAATGCCTGCGGTGCGCCTTCCTGCGTGAAGTCGCGGGTGTAACCACCGGAGACGTCGTCGAGGAGCTGGTTGCGCAGACGGATGTTCGCGAACGTTCCGCGAATCATGACCTCGTGGTTACCGCGACGAGAACCGAGCGAGTTGTAATCCGCACGCTCGACGCCGTGGGAGTCGAGGTACTGCGCAGCGGGGGTACCGACCTTGATCGGACCTGCCGGGCTGATGTGGTCGGTCGTGACCGAGTCGCCGAGCAGAGCGAGGACGCGGGCGCCCTTGATGTCCTTGACCGGAGCCGGATCCATCGTCATGCCGTCGAAGTAGGGTGGCTTCCGCACGTAGGTGGAGTTCACGTCCCACTCGAAGGTGTCACCCTTCGGGGTTTCGAGGTTCTGCCAGCGGCTGTCGCCCGCAAAGATGGTTGCGTACGACTTGCGGAACATGTCCTGGTCGATCGAGGACTTGATCGTCTCTTCGATTTCCTGCGTGGACGGCCAGATGTCCTTGAGGTAGACGGGGTTTCCGTCGGTGTCGTTACCGAGCGAATCGGTCTCGAAGTCGAAGTCCATGGTTCCGGCGAGGCCGTATGCAATCACGAGCGGCGGGGAAGCCAGGTAGTTCATCTTGACGTCGGGGGAGATACGTCCCTCGAAGTTGCGGTTACCCGAGAGCACCGCGGTGACCGAGAGGTCGTTGTCGTTGATGGCCTTCGAGACTGCCTCGGGCAGGGGTCCGGTGTTACCGATGCACGTGGTGCACCCGTAACCGCCGAGGTAGTAACCGAGCTTCTCGAGGTACGGCCACAGGCCGGCCTTCTCGTAGTAATCGGTGACGACCTGCGAACCGGGAGCCATGTTGGTCTTGACCCACGGCTTGGTGGCGAGGCCCTTTTCGACGGCGTTGCGTGCGAGCAGTGCAGCACCGAGCATGACCGACGGGTTGGACGTGTTTGTGCAGGAGGTGATACCTGCAACAACAACGGCGCCGTGATCGAGAACGAACTCACCGGCGTCGGACTTGACGACGACCGGCTTGCTCGGACGGCCTTCTGCACCGTTGGCAGCAGAGAGAACGTCGACCGCTCCGTCGTCGGCAAACGACAGAACCGCGGGATCGGAAGCCGGGAAGGACTCTTCGACGGCCTCGTCGAGCTGGGTGTGCTCGGTCGGGTAGTTCTCTTCCACGTAGTTGTGGATGTCCTTGCGGAACGCAGTCTTGGACTCCGACAACAGGATTCGGTCCTGCGGGCGCTTCGGGCCGGCGATCGAGGGAACAACGGTTCCCAGATCCAGCTCGATGTACTCCGAGAAGACGGGTTCCTTGTCGGGGTTGTGCCACAGGCCCTGTTCCTTGGCGTACGCCTCGACGAGAGCGAGCTGCTCGTCGCTGCGGCCGGTGAGGCGCAGGTATTCGATGGTCTCGGCGTCGATCGGGAAGATCGCTGCGGTGGAACCGAATTCGGGGCTCATGTTGCCCAGCGTTGCGCGGTTCGCGAGCGGAACCTCGGCAACACCGTTGCCGTAGAACTCGACGAACTTGCCGACGACGCCGTGCTTGCGGAGCATCTCGGTGGCGGTGAGCACGACGTCGGTTGCGGTGACGCCGGGCTTGATCTCACCGGAGAGCTTGAAGCCGACAACGCGGGGGATCAGCATGGAGACGGGCTGGCCGAGCATTGCTGCCTCGGCCTCGATGCCGCCGACGCCCCAGCCGAGCACGCCGAGGCCGTTGACCATCGTGGTGTGCGAGTCGGTGCCGACGCAGGTGTCGGGGTAGGCCTGTCCGTTACGGGACATGACGGTGGGGGCCAGGTACTCGATGTTGACCTGGTGAACGATTCCCATCCCCGGGGGGACGACCTTGAAGTCGTCGAATGCGCCCTGGCCCCAACGGAGGAACTGGTAACGCTCGCCGTTGCGCTCGTATTCGAGGTCGACGTTGCGCTCGAGTGCGTCGGCCTGGCCGAAGACGTCGAGGATGACCGAGTGGTCGATGACCATGTCGGCGGGGGAGAGCGGGTTGACCTTGTTCGGGTCGCCGCCGAGGGTGGTGACGGCCTCACGCATGGTGGCGAGGTCGACGATGCAAGGGACGCCGGTGAAGTCCTGCATGATCACGCGGGCAGGCGTGAACTGGATTTCAATGCTCGGCTCAGCTGAGGGATCCCAGCTCGCGATGGCGCGGATGTGATCCGCGGTGATGTTGGCACCGTCTTCGGTGCGGAGAAGGTTCTCGGCGAGAACCTTCAAGGAATAGGGCAATTTCTCGGTGCCGGGGACTGCCGAGAGGCGGAAGATCTCGTAAGAGTTCTCACCGACCTCGAGGGTTCCCTTGGCTCCGAATGAATCGATACTGGTGCTCACGTCTGCTCCACTCGTCTATGAGGGTCGCCACCGACGGGGCTGTGTCGGCAGCTGAAGCGAGGTACTTCGGCTGGTAGATCCCTCCGTAGCTCACGCCAATCGCACAGTTCGCGTGAGAACTGTCGAACATCGGAGCTGCAGTAGAACCCGTCCTGACCGGTGGTACCTCTTGGTCCAAGTCTAACAGTACGCTTGTCCTGTGAGAATTCAGGGCAAGTTGACCGAAACAATCTTCATGCAGACTGCGGGCCTGCGCAACGCAGGCTTGGCTGGGTGACCGCACCCACAGTTACCGCTCAGGTGGCACGCGCGACGGTTGTGTCTGACGCCGGGCGGCAGTCGACCTGAAGTAGGGTGCATGCAGGCCCGTCGCGGGTCGGCCGCCGAAAAACGACCTCGGACCAACTCCCCGCAACTCAGCGGTGGACGGAATCCGAACAGCACCCGGATGAGAGATGTCTGCTCCTACCAATCACGCTTTTGCGCCTGTGCACGTGAAGTCACCGTCGCACGCCGCTGTTCCGTCGGACGTCGATCTCGACGACGTACTTGCGGATCTCTCGACGGACGGCGTCTCCGCCCCCGAGTCCGATGTTGCCGGGCTGGCCGCGGTGGTGACCGACGCTCGCGAACGCGGTGTCGACTTGAGCGTCGTCGTCGTCGATGCGAATCCGGGCCGGCCGTCCGATCTTCGGGACCTGGCCACGACGGTCGGCAAGTCTGAAGGCGGCACGGTCCTCGTTCTGAGCCCGGACTGGATGGGCAGCTACAGCGACTCGATCTCTCGCGTCCAACTCGAAACTGCACAGGACCGATCATTCGGTGAAAGCGCGAGTGTGACCGCGGACCGTTTCTCGCACGAGATCGTGGCGCCTGGTCCGCCGTGGACGTTGTACACGGTTCTTGTCATCGCCGTGGTGGCGGTAATTGCCGGAATTACCTTCACCGTCAAGTGGCGGCGAGAGCCGGAAAACACGCAAACCAGACATATCGCTTCTTCTTCAGAGATTGCGACATCTTCCGACCACCGGGCCGATTCCGTCTGACCTTGGTCCTTTTGCGAGATTTTCAGTAACTCGTCGAAAACAGGTACTCACCGCTGTTTGCGGTGAGTACCTGCCTTTTTTGTGCCTGCATGCCGTTCGACCAGCTCAAATACCGTTTGTGTTATTTGTGGCTAAAGTTTCCAAAGAACGCTTGAGTGTCGTACGGTACAACTGGCACTTTTTGGGGAAGAAGTGTCGCAGACAGGCTGATGTTGTTCGACGCGTACTTGTCGGTTGCCTTGTTCTCGAGGTTCCGTCGGTGGCGTTCTTACGGCACGTCCGGGTCGACCGTCAGCTCTCGGGCTGTGGGCGACCGGTGCTTGGTCTGCGCATTCCCTCCCCGCACGGATCGGCGACCCAGCGGGCCGTGGCGTTACACGCGAGGGAGAGTTATTTGTGAGGCAAGTAACACGTGGCGGCGAGTCCCGTCGTGGTCCTTCCCGTAGGTCGATGCGCCTGGCGCAACTGGTCATCGGATTCGGCGTCGTCGGATCCCTGATCGTCGGAACGCCGGCCATGTCCTCGGCCGTACCGCCGCCGCCGCCGAATCCGAGTGATTCGGACATCGCCGCGGCCGATTCGCAGGTCTCGTCGAGCGTCGGCACCGTCAGCGCGCTCATCAATCAAGTCGCATCGGCCAACGAACAGTTGTCGGCACTCGACAACGAAGTTGCGATCAAGCGTGAAGACGTCAACAAGACTCTCGTGGATCTGCAGAACGCCCGCGGCGCCGCAGACTCCGCAGCGCAGGCCGTCGGAGTCACCAAACAGGCTCTGAAAGACGCGTCGGCGCAGATCGAGGTCGCTCAGACGGACTTCGACAAGTACGCACGCTCGAGCTACGTCAAGGGCACCAATACCGCGTCCATCTCGTCGTTCCTCGACGCCAAGGGCCCGGGTGACGTCCTCGACCGCGCACAGGTGCTCAAGCTGCTCGCCAATACGCAGAGCGCAGTGCTCGACGGTCTCCAACGAGCACGTACAGAGCAGGCGAACAAGGACTCCGCGACCCGCCAGGCAAAGCAGCAGGCCGACGCCGCCGCCGAGGTCGCCGCACAACTGAAGGATCTGGCCGAGCAGGCGATTCAGATCGCGCGCAACGCTCTCGATCAGCAGGTAGCCAAGAAAGCCGCGATCGAAGCAGAGCGCAACTCCGCTCAGGCCCAACTCGACGCCGCCCGCAATGCAGTCGCAGGCTTGCAGGGCCAACGCCAGGCGTACGCGACGTGGGACGAACAGCGTCGCGCCGAGGAAGCTCATCAGAAGGCGCTCGAAGCTGCCGCCAAGGAAGCTGCCGCACAAGCTGCTGCCCGCGCAGCTGCCGACCAGGCCGCGAAGGATCGAGCAGCAGCACTGGCAGCAGCTCAGCGTCCGCACACCGCTGTCGAAGACCCGACTCCGACCGTCATCCCGGACGACGACGACACCTGGACTGACGAAGAAACCGGGACCGACGAGGAAACAGGCACGGACGAAGAGACCGGCACCGACGAGGAAACGGTCACGACGCCCAAACCCACCACCCCCAAGCCGACGACGCCGAAACCCACCACTCCGAAGCCTTCCGTTACCGGAAGCGCTGCAATCGAATCCGTCATCGACCGCGGAATGTCTCAGCTCGGCGTGCAGTACGCCTGGGGCGGCGGCGACGAGAACGGTCCGACTCGAGGCATCCGTGACGGCGGCGTCGCTGACAGTTACGGAGACTTCAACAAAGTGGGTTTCGACTGCTCGGGCTTGATGATCTACGCCTTCGCCGGCATCGGAATCTCGCTGCCGCACTACACCGGCTATCAGTACACCGCGGGCACGCAGATTCCGTCTTCGGAGATGAAGCGCGGCGACATGATCTTCTACGGTCCCAACGCCAGCCAGCACGTGGCGCTCTACCTCGGTAACGGGCAGATGCTCGAGGCGCCACAATCCGGTTCGAGTGTCATGGTCTCCCCGGTTCGTTGGGGCGGAATGACGCCGTACGCCGTCCGACTGGTGTCCTGACGGTCAGAGGAAATTGTCGCTGACGCCCGCATTGTCAGGGGAAGTATCAAGTTCCCGACGTGGTGTTACGGCATCGAGCGCAACTACCTGGAATAGTTGACGGGGAACACGTTACTGTCGGTACTTTTCTAGGTGAAAGCGATGGATTCTTGGTGACCTCACGTGAAGATTCGGTCGGAACGGTCGACGTAAGCAAGGCGAGCGGAAGTGCGGACGGAGCAGCACCTTCCCTGGCAGCCGACGTTCAGACCTTGGAACGAGCGATTTACGAGGTCAAGCGAGTCATCGTCGGGCAGGACCGGCTTGTCGAGCGCATTCTCGTCGGGCTTCTTGCCAAGGGGCACGTCCTCCTCGAAGGCGTCCCCGGTGTCGCCAAGACGCTGGCCGTCGAGACTTTCGCGAAGGTCGTCGGCGGTTCGTTCTCCCGCGTCCAGTTCACCCCGGACCTGGTGCCCACCGACCTGATCGGCACGCGCATCTACCGTCAGGGCCGCGAGGAGTTCGACACCGAACTCGGACCCGTCGTCGCCAACTTCGTGTTGGCCGACGAAATCAACCGTGCCCCGGCCAAGGTGCAGTCCGCGCTCCTCGAGGTGATGGCCGAACGCCACGTGTCGATCGGCGGTAAGCGTTACCACATGCCCGACCCGTTCCTGGTGATGGCGACACAGAACCCCATCGAGAACGAGGGCGTCTATCCGCTCCCCGAAGCGCAGCGCGACCGCTTCCTGTTCAAGATCCTCGTCGACTACCCAACGGTCGAAGAAGAGCGCGAAATAGTCTACCGGATGGGCGTCGCGGCCCCGGAGCCGCACCAGATCCTCGGTCCGGAGGAGTTGGTCAGGCTCCAACGCGTCGCCAGCAACGTCTTCGTTCACCACGCGCTCGTCGACTACGTTGTCCGGGTCATCGCCGCTACGCGCACGCCGCGTGAGGTCGGACTGGAGGACGTCGCAGGCTGGATCGCGTATGGCGCCTCACCCCGAGCGACGCTCGGCATCATCGCCGCGTCGCGAGCTCTCGCTCTCGTCCGCGGGCGCGACTACGTCGTGCCGCAGGACGTCATCGAGGTGATCCCGGACGTGTTGCGCCACCGCCTCGTTCTTTCCTACGACGCCATGGCCGACGAGGTGACTCCCGACGCCGTCATCGCCCGGGTGCTGCAGACCGTCGGACTGCCGCAGATCGCCGCGCGGCCGGTCCCCACCGTTCCCGGCCCGCTCCAGCAGGGCGCACCGCAAGCACCCCAGTTCAACGCACAGGGCACAGCTAATCCGCAGGGCAACGGCGCGCCGATAGCGACCGCTGAGACGATGAGTCGCCCGCAGTGACCGAAGGCCGCGACGGTGGCCAGGCGACTCCCGCCGGATCCACCGGTTCTCCGCCGTCGTTCCGATCCGGCGAGCTCAGCGATCCCAAACTCACCGCTGCGCTGCGCACCCTCGAGCTGACGGTTCGTCGTCGCCTCGACGGTGTGCTGCACGGCGATCACCTCGGCCTGATTCCCGGACCTGGTTCGGAACCGGGTGACGCCCGCGAGTATCAGCCAGGCGATGACGTGCGGCAGATGGACTGGTCCGTCACCGCCCGTACGACGCACCCGCACGTGCGCCAGTCGGTCGCAGATCGTGAGCTCGAAACGTGGCTCGTCATCGACCTGTCCGCAAGCCTCGACTTCGGGACCGCCGGATGCGAGAAGCGCGACCTGGTTGTCGCTGCAGCCGCAGCCATCACTCACCTGACCAGTTCGGGCGGTAACCGCGTCGGCGCCATCATCTCGACCGGCGCTCAGACAACTCGAATCCCGGCACGCGGTGGGCGAATTCACGCACAGGCGATGCTCCGCAAGATCGCGACGACTCCGCATGCTCCGGACGGGGTACGCGGTGATCTGGTCGGCGCGATCGAAGCGCTCAGACGCCCACAGCGGCGGCGCGGACTTGCGGTGGTCATCAGTGACTTCCTCGGGCCGATCGACTGGGAACGCTCGCTGCGCGCCATTTCGGGACGGCACGACGTGCTCGGCGTCGAAGTGGTCGATCCGCGTGACCTCGAACTGCCCGACGTCGGCGACGTGGTGCTCCACGATCCGGAGTCAGGTCGGACGAGAGAATTCACCACGACGCCGCAACTGCGAGCCGACTTCGCCAGAGTCGCCGCTGAGCACCGCGTCGAGGTCCGACAAGCTCTACGTCGTTGCGGCGCTCCGCTGATGTCCCTGCACACCGACAGGGACTGGATCGCCGACGTCGTGAGATTCATCTCGGCACGCCGACACAGTTATGGTGCCGGCGCCGGAACTGGGGGCGTTCGTTCGTGAGTCTTTCTCAATTCACCGCACCGTGGTGGCTGCTGTTCCTCGCTGTCATCGCCGCGTTGGTGGTCGGTTACGTACTCGTGCAGAAGCAGCGGGCCAAGCACACACTTCGGTTCACGAACTTCGCACTGTTGGAGAAGGTGGCGCCTTCTCGGCCCGGGCGGTGGCGTCATATTCCGGCGATTCTGATGGTCGTCGCGTTGGTGTTCTTCACTGTCGCCCTTGCCGGTCCGACGGCGGACAAGAAGGTCCCACGAAACCGTGCCACGGTGATCCTCGTGATCGACGTGTCGCTGTCGATGCAGGCCACCGACGTCGAGCCGACGCGATTGGCAGCAGCGCAAGAAGCTGCCAAGTCGTTCGCTGACGGTCTGACCCCTGGCATCAACCTCGGGTTGGTCGCATTTGCCGGAACAGCTTCGGTTCTGGTGTCGCCCACCACGAATCGTGACGCGACAAAGGTCGCCATCGACAACCTCAAGCTCAGTGAGCGGACGGCGACGGGCGAGGCGATCTTCACCTCGTTGCAGTCGATCGACACGCTGTCGGCTGTCCTCGGTGGTAGCGATCAGGCCCCACCGGCGCGCATCGTGTTGCTGTCCGACGGCAAGCAGACCGTTCCCGAGAATTCGGACGATCCGCGGGGCGGATTCACCGCTGCCCGACAGGCCAAAGACAAGGGCGTCCCGATCTCCACCATTTCCTTCGGAACGACATACGGACGTGTCGAGATCGAAGGCGACCGAATTCCCGTCCCGGTCGACGACGCGTCTTTGAAGGAGATCGCCAACCTTTCCGGCGGAAGTTTCTTCACGGCATCGAGCCTCGAAGAATTGCGCCAGGTGTACGACACGCTCGAAGAGCAGATCGGTTTCGAGACGACACGAGGAGACGCAAGTCGACCGTGGTTGGTCCTCGGCGTCGTGTTCGCGACCGCTGGTCTGACGATTGCCCTGGTACGCAGGCAGCGTCTGCCCTGATCGAGAGCAGTTCCGAATTGTCCAAATACCGCTGGTACGCGGCCCGCAGAGAATTGATAGGTTGATCGCCATGTCTACCCCTCCCACGACAGTGGTTTCCGAACGGACCGTCACCACACCGCGCTCGGTGCTCGTCACCGGCGGTAACCGCGGAATCGGCTTGGCCGTCGCTCAGCGGCTCGCCGCAGACGGCCACAAGGTAGCCGTCACTCATCGCGGTTCCGGTGTCCCCGAAGGGTTGTTCGGCGTCGTTTGCGACGTCACCGACACCGAGTCGATCGACCGTGCATTCAAAGAGGTCGAAGCGCACCAGGGGCCGGTCGAGGTCATCGTCGCCAATGCCGGCGTCACCGACGACACACTGATCATGCGAATGAGCGAAGAGCAGTTCACGAGCGTCGTCGACGCGAACCTCACTGGTACGTTCCGCCTCTCGAAGCGTGCGACCCGGTCGATGCTGCGCGCGCGTTTCGGACGGTTCATCTTCCTCGGCTCGGTGGTGGGTCTGGCGGGACAAGCCGGCCAGGTCAACTACGCAGCGTCCAAGGCAGGGATCGTCGGTATCGCTCGTTCCCTGACCCGGGAACTCGGCTCTCGTTCGATCACCGCCAACGTCGTCGCACCAGGTTTCATCGAGACCGACATGACGGCAGCACTGGGCGACGACGTCAAGGACAAGGCCACCGAGTTCATCCCGTTGCAGCGGACCGGAAAGCCGGAAGATGTTGCAGCAGTGGTCAGTTTCCTCGCCTCCGACGATTCGGCATACGTCTCGGGTGCAGTCATCCCCGTCGACGGTGGACTCGGCATGGGCCACTGATCCGCTTTTTTGCACACGCACACCTTTCTCGTACGTCTGAAATCAGGAGGACATCTCATGGGCGGTTTGCTCGAGGGTAAGACCATTCTTGTCACCGGCATCATCACCGATTCGTCGATCGCGTTCCACGTGGCCAAGGTCGCGCAGGAGCAGGGCGCGAAGGTACTGATCACCGGATTCGATCGTCTGCGCCTCATCGACCGCATCGCCCAGCGCCTGCCGCAGCCCGTGCCGCCGGCAATCTCGCTCAACGTCCAGAGCTCGGAGGATCTCGCCTCTCTCGCCGAGCGTGTGCGCGAGCTGGCTCCTGAGGGGATCGACGGCGTGGTCCACTCGATCGGCTTCGCCCCCCGCTCCTGCCTGGGTAGCCCGTTCATGGACGCGCCGTGGGAGGACGTGGCGGTCGCACTCGAGGTATCCGCCTACTCGTACAGCGCACTGGCCAAGGCGTTACTGCCGGTGCTCAACGACAACGCGTCCATCGTCGGGATGGACTTCGACCCGGCGCGCGCGATGCCGTTCTACAACTGGATGGGTGTCTCCAAGGCGACCCTCGAGGCCGTCAACCGTTACGTCGCCAAAGAGGTCGGCGTTCGCGGCATCCGCTCGAACCTGGTGTCCTCCGGCCCGATCAAGACCCTGGCCGCCAAGGCCATCGCCGGTGACAGCACCGGTCCGGGCGCGGAGTTGGACAAGCTGAACACCGCATGGGACGGTGCTGCGCCCATCGGCTGGGACGTCGACGATCGCGAGCCCGTGGCCAAGACCGTCTGCACCGTGCTCTCGGATTGGTTGCCCGGCACGACCGCGTCGATCATCTACGTCGACGGCGGCTTCCACGCGATGGTCGGCTAGTAGCACCCCCTCTACTACGCAGTTGAGTACCCGGGTGATCCCCGCCGAACGGCATCGCGCAAGATTGAACTCATGACCGCAAGTATGGACATGCAGTTCGATGCTCTTCTCGTTTTGTCGTTCGGCGGTCCCGAAAAACCCGAAGACGTTCGGCCGTTCCTCGAAAACGTCACGCGCGGTAGGGGAGTGCCACCGGAGCGGCTCGACGCCGTCGTCGAGCACTACATGCATTTCGGTGGAGTTTCGCCCATCAACGCGCTCAACCGAGACCTGATCGAACGGGTCGAAGGTGAGCTGGCAGCAGCCGGCGTGGATGTGCCCGTGTACTTCGGCAACCGCAACTGGCACCCGATGGTCGAAGACACCGTTGCCAAGATGCGCGAGGACGGTGTCCGCAACGCCGCCGTGTTCGCCACGTCGGCCTGGGGTGGTTACTCCGGATGTCGGCAGTACCACGAAGACATCGCCCGCGCCCGTGACGCGGTCGGTGACGGCGCACCGACATTGACAAAACTTCGCCAGTACTACGACCATCCGCTGGTCGTCGGCGCGTTCGCCGACGGTGTGCGCGCGGCCCGCGCAGAGTTGCCCGAAGCGACTCGCGATACTGCGCGCCTGGTGTTCACGGCGCATTCGGTACCGAGTGCCGCAGACCGCAATGCAGGGCCGCCGGCAGAGGGCGGAAACCTCTACAGCCGACAGGTTGCCGAGGCTGCGAAGTTGGTTGCCGAAGCCGTCGGCGTCGAAGATTTCGATCTGGTGTGGCAGTCGCGATCAGGCCCGCCGCAGGTTCCGTGGCTGGACCCAGACATCTGTGATCACCTGGATACGTTGTCCGCCAAGGATGTTCGCGCCGTGATCGTGTGCCCCGTCGGTTTCGTCTCCGATCACCTCGAAGTGGTGTGGGACCTGGACACCGAGGCCAAGGACAAGGCAGCCGAACTCGGGATGGATTTCGTTCGCGCAGCAACACCCGGCCGCGATCAGCGTTTTGCGCAGCTGATGCCCACGCTCATTCGGGAACTGGCCGAGGCCGAGCAGCCACTGCGACTGGGGGTCGAGCCGCTGCTCGGCTCGACCACCAACGGTCGCTCGTGTGCGGTGAATTGCTGCGCGGCCGTTCAGCGCCCCCGCTGACGGCCCGCCGCTCAGGTGTTCGGCTGCTTGAGCTTTCCGCAGGGCCCGGGAACGGTGGACGTGCTGCGCGAGGTGAGGAGCGTCTCGACGATCTGTCGATCCTCGGGGCTCAGTGACGGGTCGATGTAGTTGAGCTTGGGCGCTCCCAGTTCGCGGACTCGTCCGGCGAGGGTCGCGACAAATGACACTCGTTCTTCGTCGTCGTCGTTGACGTCGTGGATCTGCAGCACCGACACCGGAAACTTGCGCAGCGTCACAGGCAGGAAGCGTGCGCCGAGCACATGGTCGACGTTGAATCCCGCCCACTGCCCCTGGTTGGCTTCCACGCATTCGGCGTCGGAGTGAACTGCGCTCTCGCCGATGTACTTACGTGCGGGCAGCATCTTCTTGGGTGCAAGTTCGGATGCGCCCTGCTGTAGGACGGGAAAGTCGCCGTCCGAGTACAACCACGGTTGGTTGGCCATCGAGATCAACCGGCCGGCGTCCAGATCCGGGAGATAGCGAGACTTGAGGAGAAACGCGACGCTGTCGACCGAGATGCCCAACAGTTCGGCGGCCTTCTGTCGGCTCATCGCAAACGTCGGGGTATTCTTCGGCGCGATCTGGATCAAATTGACCATGCGAACTCCTGTAAGTGTTCAATTGTTGCGGGCTTGGTACAGCTGACATGACAATTCGTCGATTATCAACCTCTAGCTGATTTCCGACTTGTAGATGAGTCGGTTGTCACCATCCAAGTTCACGCAACCGGGGATCTCCGATCCCGAAGTGGTGGCCGATTTCGTGGATCACGGTCCGACGAACTTGCTCGATCACCTCGTCTTCGGTGTTGCAGATCGCACAGATTGCCCTGCGGTAGATCGTGATGTGGTCGGGAAGGACGCCGGCGTACGTGGTGGTTCTCTTGGTCAGTGGGATGCCCTGGTACAGCCCGAGTAGCCCCGGTCGTCCACCTTCGAGTTGAACGGTCACCGCGACGTTGGCCATCTCCGCACCCAATTTCGGTGGCAGGCTGTCGAGCGCCCGCTTGACCATGCCCTCGAACTGACTGTCGTCCACGTCGATCATCTGCCCATTGTGCGTGCGCGGGCGGGATCCGGGTGTGTCCATGTGGAAACAGTGCAGCTTACGGCTATGTTCATTGCGTGGCCGAAGACCTCTATCACCGTTACGAATTCACATTCATCGTTCAGATGCTGACAGTCTCGCAAGAGCAGGCGATCGAAGAGAGCTTGGGCGGAAGGGTCGAGGACCGACGCGGGCTGCAGTTGCTGACGCTCACCTCGGAAGGTATGCGAGCGGCGACAACGGCTATCACCGTGGTGGACCAGTTGGTGGCTGCAGGCGTGCGTCCCCAGCGGACACATCCCGATTTGGTGTCACGTCAGGACATTGCCGACCGCGCGGGGGTGACGCGACAAGCTGTCGGGCAGTGGGTGCGAGGGGTCCGGCAGGCGGCTACACCTTTCCCGATTCCGTACAACTCGGTTGCCGGGGGGATCTGGTTCTGGGGCGACGTCCTGGATTGGTTGCGCCGTCAGGGATACAGCCAGGACACCGGTTTGCGCTACCCGACGCTGGATGAACATATTCGTATCGACCGCCATATCGCGATCAATCACAAGACTGTGGGTTGACCGATCTTACGGTTTGCTTGAAAATGGCTTTTTGAAACAAACCGACGGTCGTCTGCGAGCGGCGACGGCGGCGCTGTTCCGGCACTCACGTCCACGCGCGACTTTCGCGCCACCGTTGCGCGTGCTTCTTCTCGTCACCTCCGACATCGGTCTCTCGCAGCGGGCTGGTCTTGTTCTTCGCGAGGCTGGACACCAAGTCCGCACAGGTGACTACGACAGATTCAGCAACGGTATCCACCTCAACGTCATCGAGGCGGGTCGGATCAAGCCGGGGAAGCGTGTGCAGTGCGATCGGTATCCGTCGCGCATTGGACATCGGACTTGCCCCAGGCTGCCGGATCTGTTCGAGGCGTGGCTGGACAAGGTCGCCGTCGACTTACTCGAAGGAGATCGCGTGGAACCCATGCTGGATGTTCGGTGACCGCAACAGGTTTGCCGAGAAACGCCGGGACTTCGCGCTCAGGCTCTGATCGACACGCTGTTGGCCGAAGCAACACGGGCGATGCGGACGACGTCCCACAATCGTCGCAGCAGGTCTTCACGCGTCTGCGCGGTGGACACGCTCGGGGCCTGATTGGTCGAGACCGACGCAGCGACGGCAAGAATGGCCGCCACGTTGTCGGCTGTGTCGATCACCTGTAGATGCCGTGGTGACAGTGTCGACGGCCAGCGGTGTCCGGCCTGTGCCTGCAAGGCTTCGGCGACCAGCGTACGAGCGTCGTTTCCAGGCGTTCCGGTGGCTACGGTCGGAAGCCCAGCGAGCACCTCGGCTGCGTCCCGAACAGCTTGGCGCAGTTGGTATTCGGCTTCGCGGAGTCCGATCGATTCGGCGCTGCCCGCCACAGTGGGAATGGAGAAGACCGTCCACCGCAAGACGTCCGGGCCTTCCTTCGACGGCACGAGGCCGACTCCCGGCTTTCCGACGGCGCCGATCTGTATCCCTTCACCCGTTGCGATCGCAGCGCGCGCGAACTCGGTCCCGGTGGGCAGGCCACGTACATCACCGGCCGTAGGAAGGACCAGGCGGACCTCAGCAGCCTCCGAGCGTGCGATTCTCAACAGGGTGGGCACACCGGAAGCCGTGACTCCCGGCCACTCGAGATCATGGCGGACCGCAGTTTCCGCATCGGCGGCGCCGATCAGGTGCATCGGTGCCCACGCGGCAAGGGCGTCGATGACGTCGTCCGGCGCAGCGTCGCCGGCGAGCCATGACGCTGCCCACACGGTGAGGGTTGCGCTGGGAGAACTCATGACCGTGAAGTTTAGTTCGGCGTGGCGACATGCGCGGCCCCGGCGTTGTGACCTAGCGTGATCCGGCGTGAGCGGTGGCAACGGATACGGTGACATTTTTGCGGGTCATACCCGCAAACAGAAGCGCGTGACGCCTGAAGTGGCGGCCGAACGTGATCTTGTCGTCGAGGATGCGGCGACGGGATTCTGCGGGGCGGTAGTCGGTTTCGAGCGCACGTACGACGGCGATTTCGTGCGGCTCGAGGACGGTCGTTCCCGGACGCGGTTGTTCGCGATGCGCGAGGCGGCCTTCCTCATCGACGGCTCACCGGTCACGCTGGTCCGACCGGCACCCAAACCCGCATCCACCAAGCCCGCACGGTCGGCTTCGGGTTCGACGCGAGTCGAAGGCTTGCGGGCTCGTACGGCTCTGCCCAGCCGGATCTGGGTGGAGGGAGTGCACGATGCTGCCCTCGTCGAGCGAGTGTGGGGTCACGACCTTCGCGTCGAAGGTGTGGTCGTCGAACATCTCGAAGGTCTCGACAATCTGGGGGAGAGGCTTGCCGAATTCGGTCCAGGTCCCGGCCGCCGCGTCGGGGTCCTGGTCGACCACCTGGTCACCGGCTCCAAGGAAACCCAATTGACTCAGGGCCTCGGCCCGAATGTACTGGTGACCGGTCACCCGTACATCGACGTCTGGGAGGCAGTGCGCCCCAAATCCGTCGGTATCGCAGCCTGGCCGAAGATTCCGCGCGGTGAGGATTGGAAGACGGGAATCTGCCGAGAACTGGGCTGGGGAACACCTCAGGAGGGCTGGCGGCGGGTCTACAACTCGGTGGAGAGCTTCCGCGATCTCGAAGCTCCGCTGATCGGTGCTGTCGAACAACTTGTCGATTTCGTTACCGAGCCGAACTGACGTAGCAGCGGTCTGGGTCACACTCTCTGGTTAGATGGTGTTGTGGCTGCACTTATTTGGCTGATCGGAGCACTGGTGCTCGCCGGGGCCGAAGCTTTGGTGGGAGATTTCTTCCTGCTGATGCTCGCCGGTGGGGCGCTCGCTACTGCCGGTGTCAGTGCTGTCACCGACTTCCCGGTGTGGGTCGACGCCGTCATGTTCGGGGTGTTTTCCGCCGCCCTCGTCCTGGGTGTGCGACCGATCATGTTGCGTCGCTTCGGTAGTCCGCCGCCGACCCCGACCGGAATTCAGGCACTCGAAGGTAAGCACGCTCTGGTTCTGGAAGAAGTGGGCGAGCATTCCGGGCAGGTCAAGTTGGACGGCGAGGTGTGGACTGCCAGGCCGTACGACACCACCGAGGTGTACCCGCCGGGCACCAAGGTGACGGTGATGGAAATCAACGGCGCAACAGCAGTCGTCTGGAGGGGACCTTAATGGCAGCACTCATAGTGCTCGGTGTGTTGGTGCTATTCGTGATCTTGGTGGTCGCGAAATCGGTGGCACTGGTACCGCAGGCAGAAGCCGCGGTCATCGAACGGCTCGGCCGATATTCGAAGACGGTGTCCGGGCAGCTCACATTCTTGATCCCGTTCGCCGATCGCGTACGTGCCAAGGTGGATCTCCGCGAGCGGGTGGTCTCGTTCCCGCCGCAACCGGTGATCACCCAGGACAACCTGACACTGTCCATCGACACGGTGGTGTACTTCCAGGTCACCAACCCGCAAGCTGCGGTGTACGAGATCAGCAACTACATCGCTGCCGTCGAGCAGTTGGCGACCACGACGTTGCGAAATGTCGTCGGCGGAATGACCCTTGAAGAGACGTTGACCTCGCGTGATTCCATCAACGGTCAGCTTCGCGGTGTCCTCGACGAGGCGACCGGTCGCTGGGGCCTGCGAGTGGCCCGCGTCGAGCTCAAGAGCATCGATCCTCCGCCCTCGATCCAGGAGTCGATGGAAAAGCAGATGAAGGCGGACCGTGAAAAGCGCGCCATGATTCTGACGGCTGAAGGCCACCGTGAGTCCGCTATCAAGACCGCCGAGGGTGCAAAGCAGAGTCAGATTCTTTCTGCCGAGGGCAACAAGCAGGCGTCGATCCTGAACGCCGAGGGTGAGCGTCAGTCTCAGATCCTTCGCGCTCAAGGTGACCGCGCGGCCAAGTACCTGCAGGCCCAGGGCGAGGCCAAGGCCATCGAGAAGGTCTTCGCCGCCATCAAGTCCGGTAAGCCGACTCCGGAATTGCTTGCATACCAGTACCTTCAGACGTTGCCGCAGATGGCGCAGGGCGATGCGAACAAGGTCTGGCTTGTACCCAGTGACTTCGGTGACGCACTGAAGGGATTTGCGAAAACGCTTGGCGCGCAGGGGCAGGACGGTGTTTTCCGTTACGAGCCGCCGGCCGCCGAAGAGAATCTTCCCAACCCTGAGGATGATTCAGCTGAGGTGGCAGAGTGGTTCGAGACAAAATCCGACCCGGCCATCGCAGAAGCAGTGCGCGCCGCTGAAGTTGCTGCGCGCACACCCGTCGAAGACCCGGCAGCTGCGGTCAGGCACCGCCGTGAAAGTGCGCCCGAGCAGCCTGGACTGGTAAATCCCGCGCTGCCACAGCAGGGTGAAAATCCTTGGCCCGGTCAGCTGCCGCTGCCGCCCGAGCGTGAAGATTTCCAGCAGAAATACCCGTACCAGGGTCAGCCACCCGAGGGCGGCCAGCGCCAATAGTCACCTCTCGCAGTAGTAATCCGTAGTGGTAATCGGGACGGGCACTCATCACCTACGTGATGAGTGCCCGTCCCGTTCCACATACAGCGATCGCCCAGAGGACGCTGACGAAGGTTCCCATGATGAACTGCTCGGACGCGTGCGGTTCGCGAAGTTCCGGGTACCGTGCGAGTCCTTTGACTGCCAAGACGATCGCGATGCCTTCCGGCCAGGTCGCGAGAATCGACGCCGCCACCGCGAGCCGCTCGAGTATCCCGATCACACGCCCGCCGCGAAGAGGTCCGGCATCCGGTGCCGGGCTCCCGTCCGGTTGGCGACGGGCGATCTTGAAGGTGGCAAGCACCAACGGTGCACCGGCAGTGGCGGCGGCAAGTACGCACAGGACAAGCGTCGCCCCGAGCGCAAAACCGTTGACCGGGCTCGTTCGGGTCGATGCGAGCGCGGCAACACCCAGCGCCGGCAACGCGACCACGGACGACGCCCATTCGGGCACCTCCAGTCGACCACGACTGAGCGGTCCCACCGCCGCTGCAACTGCTGGTGCCGCGGCGGCGACGGCGAGTGCGATCAACGCCAGAACGACCATGTATCCGAGCCCCCTGCTGTGTCGACGAGTTCTACTGATGCGAGCGTGAGCAGTCTAGGGCTGGAGTCTGACCAAAAGTCGTTCTGCGAGGCGACGCCCGGCGAGTTCTGCGTGCCATCCGGCGGTCAGGAGTCGCTTCGACATGGCCTGCTTGGTGATTCCGAGTTGTGCGGCCGCGCTGACCTGAGTGAGTCCGCTGTCCATCAGAGCGATGGCTTCGCGCCCGTCCTTCGTCTGTCTCGTGACAATCGTGCCGAGCAAGGTGAACGCGGCATCGACGTCGGCGGCAAGTTCGGCGCGTGATCTCTCTGCCGGTGCCTGCTCGACGGCTATTTTGGCCGGCGCTCGCTTGGCGCGCTCGACGGCTACCCGCGCAGCTTCGAACGCCGGCCCGCGTCCGGCGCGAGTCTGCCGCGGTAGAGGCTGCTCGACTGGGCCGATCCCGATCCCGACACTCCAGTGTTCGCGCCGAATCAGCTCCAGTGCGACGAGGACGAGCAGTGCCGGATCGTCGGTCACCGCTTGAATCTCGTCGCCCGCAGTGCGCTCGAAGGGTCGAAGGAGTTGGTAGCTGGACAGCGCACCGAGAATCTCCCCGACGCGATCGACATCCCGCCGGCTACCTCGTTGATCCACCGTCAGTACGAACATTAGTCAATGTTATGTAGTTGACTTTGAGTAGTCAATCGTTTTGGGTTGACTCAATCAAATCAACCTCTTGAGATTGACTGCTGTCGACGGTGGTTTCGCCCTGTGGAGGCTGACGACGAGCGTCGAACACCAGACCGGCGATCCCGATTGCAATGCAGATCCCGGACAGAATCAGGAGACGAGGATCGGCTTCGCCGGACAGCGCATCGCCCAGAACGACAATCCCGACAGTGCCGGGCAAAATGCCGACGACGGTGGCAAGGATGTAGGGCACGATCCGGATCGACGAAATGCCGCAGCAGTAGTTCACCACCGAGAAGGGGACAAACGCGATCAAGCGCAGGGACCCGACGGCCAGCCACCCCCGCTTTTCGATCCGCTCGTCCACCCGCCGGATCGTCGGACTCGAAATCCGTTGCCAAACGACGTCGCGGCCGATGGCGCGGACCAGGTAGAGGGCCAGCACGGCGCTCACAGTCGTTGCCGCCACAGTAAGGGCGATGCCGGTCACCGAGCCGAAAAGAACCCCCGCGCTGAGTGTGAAGACGGTCCGCGGAAACGGCGCAACGGTGACTATCGAATGAACCAGGAAGAACACTAGGGGGAACGCCGGGCCAACCGAGTCCGCCCACTCGCGCACCTGAGACACCGTGGGATGTGGGGCGAGGAGGGCAGCGAGGAACAAAGCGAGCACTACCAGGACTATTGCGATCAATCTTCGGTCCAGCAGGCGTCCCATCACAGGTCACCAGGCTACCTGTGAACGGTGAACCGAGTCGCTCGCACGCTGGGAACGGTGTGCCGAAGACCATCCCGAATGCTGGAAATTCACGTGCTCCAGGCGACAATGAAAGCTGTGCTGTGACGAAAACCACTACGCTTCCCAAGTGGTCCGCACCTGCAGTCCCGGCCAGTGAAACGAACTCGTGAGTAACTCACATACATGCTGAACAATCGCTAGGTAAGGACCAGTTGCACGGGTCCGAATCACTGAACACACACGCCGGCGGACCGGTCGGGAAGTGGTCGTGAACGGCGTCGTGAACGGCACTGTGAAGAACCTGACGTGATCCTCACGATATCTGAGCTCAGACGCGGGTTAGCATCACAGAACTAACGAACAATTCCGATTATCGGTACAGCGCTCACGCTAAAAATGAGAGGGAGCGGACACAGTGTCATTAGCTTCAGAAGCCGAGGCTGTCGAGCAGGCATACGCGGAGTGGCAGCGCTCCGTAGCCGGTGTGCTCGCCAAGTCCCGCAGAGTCGATGCGGCAGAACTGGGCCCCGAGCCACAGAAACTGCTCGAAACCGTCACCTACGACGGCGTCACTGTCGCACCGCTCTACAGCCCACGCGACGAGCGTCCTGAGCAGACCCTGCCGGGCACGTTCCCGTACGTGCGGGGTGTCGATGCTCACCGTGACGTCAATGCCGGCTGGCTGGTCTCCGCAGCATTCGGAACGGCCTCGGCAGCCGAGACGAATCGCAGCGTCCTGGACGCCCTCGAAAACGGCGTCAGCGCACTCTGGTTGAAAGTGGGCGGGGGCGGCGTTCCGGTCACCGACCTCGGCGCTGCGCTCGAGGGCGTGCTTCTCGATCTCGCGCCGCTGACGCTCGACGCAGGCGCCGAGGCCGGCGATGCAGCACGTGCACTCTTCTCACTCCTCGACGCGCGTGCCGAGGCCGGTGACGGCGTCAGCGATCGCGCCGGTATCCGCATCGACCTCGGTGCCGCTCCGCTGACCAGTTCGTTTTCCGGCTCAGCCGACGTCGAACTTGCCGACGCCGTCGAGTTGTCCGCCCTCGCTGCAGCTCGCGCGGAAACTGTGCACGCGATCACCGTCGACGGCACGGCGTTCCACAACGCTGGTGCCGGG
This sequence comes from Rhodococcus sp. GB-02, assembly GCF_053470465.1. NCBI lineage: Bacteria > Bacillati > Actinomycetota > Actinomycetes > Mycobacteriales > Nocardiaceae > Rhodococcus > Rhodococcus sp. GB-02. The sequence goes on along the minus strand of NZ_JBPUKE010000003.1, from coordinate 209,156 downwards.
GATGCCGAAGAACTCGGAGCCGCGATTGCCGCAGGCCTCGAATACCTCCGCGCACTCACCGCAGAGAGCGGCCTGGCCATCGGTGCTGCGTTGTCGCAGTTGGCCTTCCGCTACTCGGCAACCGACGATCAGTTCCAGACCATCGCGAAGTTCCGTGCCGCACGTCTCGTGTGGGCCCGCATCGCTCAGGTCTGCGGAGCTTCCGACTTCGGTGGAGCGCCCCAGCATGCGGTCACCTCCGCCGCGATGATGGCTCAGCGTGATCCCTGGGTGAACATGCTGCGCACCACCCTCGCCGCATTCGGCGCCGGTGTCGGCGGAGCAGACGCTGTGACGGTTCTTCCGTTCGATGTCGCGCTTGCCGACGGCACCCTCGGCGTCAGTAAGTCGTTCTCCTCACGCATCGCCCGAAACACACAGCTGCTCCTGCTCGAAGAGTCGCACCTGGGCCGTGTCCTCGATCCTTCGGCCGGATCCTGGTACGTCGAAGACCTGACACAGCAGATCGCCGCCACCGCGTGGGAGTTCTTCCAGGAAATCGAAGCAGCCGGTGGATATCTTGCCGCACTCGAGGCGGGAATCGTCTCCGGTCGCATCGCTGCCACCAAAGCCAAGCGCGACTCCGACATCGCACACCGTAAGACCACGGTCACCGGTGTCAACGAGTTCCCGAACCTCGGTGAAACACCGCTGTCCACCGAAGCAGTCGAGCCCGGTCAGGCCGTCGCCCGCTACGCAGCTGCGTTCGAAGCGCTTCGCGACCGTTCGGATGCGTTCCTCGCCGCCGGAGGCGCCCGTCCCGCTGCGCTTCTCGCGCCGCTGGGCTCAGTCGCAGAACACAACGTGCGCACCACGTTTGCGTCCAACCTGCTCGCTTCGGGCGGCATCGACGCAATCAACCCCGGCCCGCTCGAGGTGGGCGCCGAGGCTATCTCCGCTGCCGTCAAGGCTTCCGGTGCCACGGTCGCCGTGCTGTGCGGCACGGACAAGCGCTACGGCGAGAGCGCAGCAGCGGCCGTCGCCGAACTTCGTGCTGCCGGCATCACCAAGGTGCTGCTCGCAGGACCGGAAAAGGCAGTCGCCGACGCGACCGGCGATTCTCGCCCGGACGGATTCCTCACAGCCCGCATCGACGCAGTGTCGGCTCTGACCGAACTGCTCGACTTCATCGAGACGGGAAGCTCCAAGTGACGACACGAGAGGTCAAACACGTGATCGGCAGTTTCGCCGAGGTCCCACTCGAGGACCCGCAGTCTCCGGCACCCACACCGCCGTCGGTCGAGCAGGCACAGGCGCTCATCGAAGAGGGCGCAAACGCCAACAACTACGCCGCCGAGCAGGTTGTCTGGTCCACCCCGGAAGGCATCGACGTCAAGCCGGTGTACACCGGCGCCGACCGCACGGCGGCCGCCGAGTCCGGTTACCCGCTCGACAGCTTCCCGGGCGCAGCGCCGTTCCTGCGTGGTCCGTACCCGACCATGTACGTGAACCAGCCGTGGACCATTCGCCAGTACGCAGGCTTCTCCACTGCCGCCGAGTCCAACGCGTTCTACCGTCGTAACCTCGCGGCCGGTCAGAAGGGCCTGTCGGTCGCTTTCGACCTCGCCACGCACCGCGGCTACGACTCCGATCACCCGCGCGTCGCCGGTGACGTCGGAATGGCCGGTGTTGCAATCGATTCCATCCTCGACATGCGTCAGCTCTTCGACGGAATCGACCTCTCGCAGGTGTCGGTCTCGATGACGATGAACGGTGCCGTGTTGCCGATCCTCGCGCTGTACGTCGCTGCGGCAGGCGAGCAGGGTGTCACTCCGGACAAGCTGGCCGGAACGATCCAGAACGACATCCTCAAAGAGTTCATGGTTCGAAACACCTACATCTATCCGCCCAAGCCCTCGATGCGGATCATCTCGGACATCTTCGCGTACTCCAGCGCGGAAATGCCGAAGTACAACTCCATCTCCATCTCGGGCTACCACATCCAGGAAGCCGGAGCGACGGCCGATCTGGAACTGGCATACACCCTCGCCGACGGAGTCGAGTACATCCGCGCCGGCCTCGACGCCGGGATGGACATCGACAAGTTCGCGCCTCGCCTGTCCTTCTTCTGGGCCATCGGCATGAACTTCTTCATGGAGGTCGCCAAGCTCCGTGCCGGACGCCTCCTGTGGGCCGAGCTGGTTGCCAAGTTCGACCCCAAGAGCGCCAAGTCTCTGTCGCTGCGTACCCACTCGCAGACCTCGGGCTGGTCGCTCACCGCGCAGGACGTCTTCAACAACGTTCCGCGTACCTGCGTCGAAGCCATGGCTGCCACCCAGGGCCACACTCAGTCGCTGCACACCAACGCACTCGACGAAGCCATCGCACTGCCGACGGACTTCTCCGCCCGCATCGCCCGTAACACCCAGTTGCTGCTGCAGCAGGAATCCGGCACCGTTCGCCCGATCGACCCGTGGGGCGGCTCGTACTACGTCGAGTGGCTCACCAACGAACTCGCCAACCGGGCTCGTAAGCACATCGAAGAGGTCGAGGAAGCCGGCGGAATGGCTCAGGCCATCAACGAAGGCATCCCGAAGCTGCGCATCGAGGAAGCTGCCGCCCGCACCCAGGCACGCATCGACTCCGGTCGGCAGCCGCTCGTCGGCGTCAACAAGTACGTTCCCGACGAGGTCGACACCATCGAAGTTCTCAAGGTCGAGAACTCCAAGGTGCGCAAGGAACAGCTCGAGAAGCTGGTTCGCCTTCGCGCAGAACGTGATCCGGAAGCCGTCGAGGCCGCACTCGCGAACCTCACCCGCGCTGCCGCATCCACCGAAGGCGGCATGGAGAACAACCTCCTCGCCCTCGCTGTCGTCGCCGCCCGCGCGATGGCTACCGTCGGCGAGATTTCCGACGCTCTCGAAAAGGTGTACGGACGCCACCAGGCCGAGATCCGCACCATCAGTGGTGTGTACCGCGACGAGGCAGGAACGGTGAGCAACATCAGCAAGGCGATGGAACTGGTCGAGAAGTTCGCCGAAGACGAGGGACGTCGTCCCCGTATTCTCGTCGCGAAGATGGGCCAGGACGGTCACGACCGTGGCCAGAAGGTCATCTCCACGGCCTTCGCGGACATCGGATTCGACGTTGACGTCGGACCGCTGTTCCAGACTCCCGAAGAGGTCGCCAATCAGGCGGCCGACAACGACGTCCACGTAGTCGGTGTGTCGTCGTTGGCAGCCGGTCACCTCACCTTGGTGCCGGCGCTGCGGGAGGCTCTGGCTGCGGCCGGTCGTCCCGACATCATGATCGTCGTCGGCGGCGTCATTCCGCCCGGTGACTTCGACGAACTCTACGAGGCCGGCGCTGCTGCCATCTTCCCGCCCGGCACCGTCATCGCCGACGCTGCCAGCGGATTGTTGGAGAAGCTCTCCGCCCAACTAGGTCACGACCACAGCTGAGAAGGGGGTCACTGAAGATGGCACGTCAGCCCATCGACATTGATTCTCTCGCCGAGGCGGTACGTGGAAATCAGCGTGCCGGCCTCGCTCGGGCGATCACACTCGTCGAGTCCACTCGCGACGACCACCGGGCTCTCGCGCAGCAGCTTTTGCTGAAGTTGTTGCCCGAGGCCGGGGGAGCACACCGGATCGGCATCACCGGCGTCCCCGGCGTCGGCAAGTCGACGTTCATCGACGCGCTCGGAATGTACTTGCTGGAGAAGGGGCATCGGGTTGCGGTGTTGGCGGTCGATCCGTCGTCCACTCGCACCGGTGGCTCAATTCTCGGCGACAAGACGCGCATGGCTCGGCTCACGGTCGAGAAGAACGCATATATTCGTCCGTCACCGACGTCCGGCACACTCGGCGGTGTCGCGAAGGCAACTCGCGAAACCATCGTGCTTCTCGAGGCTGCCGGTTTCGACGTCATCCTCGTGGAGACGGTGGGCGTCGGGCAGTCCGAGGTCACCGTCGCGAACATGGTGGACTGCTTCACGTTCTTGACCCTCGCTCGTACGGGCGATCAGCTGCAGGGGATCAAGAAGGGTGTACTCGAACTCGCGGATCTGGTCGCGGTCAACAAGGCCGACGGCAAGCACGAGCGCGAGGCGAAAGGCGCAGCCCGCGAATTGGCCGGAGCGCTGCGCCTGATCTACCCGCATGACGCGATCTGGAAGCCGCCCGTCATCACGATGAGCGGCCTCGAAGGTGTCGGTCTGGACGAGTTCTGGGGAACTGTCACCAAGCACCGTGAGGTGCTCACCGAAGCGGGGCAGTTCGAGGAGAAGCGTCGACAGCAGCAGGTCGACTGGACCTGGACGATGGTCAACGATCAGCTGCTGCGCAGGCTCTCCAGCAACGAGCGGGTGCGTGCGATCCGGGCCGACGTCGAGCAGAGCGTGCGCGACGGTTCGCTGACGGCGGCGTTGGCTGCGGGGCGGATTCTCGACGCGTTCGACGGAAGCAACTAAGGCGAAAACCAAGAAATCCCGGGTATCCGAACGCGGATACCCGGGATTTCTTCTGTGACGAGTTATCGTTCGCGCTTGGCTGCAGGCTCGGTGAGTTCGGTCTCGACCGCGAGTTCGACTCCCGTGAAGTCGCCTTCTGCTTCGGCCGGGGTGAGCGTGGACCGCTTCCACGCGTAGAACAGCAACGCTGCCCAGGCGGCGATGATGGTGAGGTATCCGGCCGCCGTGACCGCTCCGGTGATGTCGAAGGATTTGAACAGCTTCTGCGCGTTGGTCAACACGATCACGCCGCCCACTGCCGTTCCGAGCAACGTCGCGGGCACCCGGCTGACCAACCACGCCGCAAACGGTGCTGCGATTACACCGCCGAGAGCGAGACCGGCAACAACGAGGAGGTTTCCCATCGACTCGTGACCGAGCCCGATGAGAAATCCCAGCGATGCAGCAGACGCGACCAGAAACTCCGACGCGCTGACCGAGCCGATCACCGTGCGCGGTGCGGTCTTGCCGCGGGAGAGCAGTGTGCTGGTGGTGATCGGGCCCCAACCGCCGCCGCCGGATGCGTCGATGAAACCACCGAACAGCCCGAGCGGGGACAGGAAGCGAGCGGTGTGCGGGGTGGTGCGAGCATTCGCGACGGCCGGTGGACGGACCGAAAAGCGAAGTGCCACATAGATACCGATTGCCAGCAGAATCGTCGCCGTGATGGGGACCGCCGCTTCGGTCGACAAACCCGAGAGAACGGTGGCACCGATGAATGCACCGACAGCGCCGGGCACGCCCAGCTTGGCGACCAGCTTCCAGTCGATGTTCTTGAACTTCCAATGCGACACCCCCGAAGCGAGGGTGGTGCCGACCTCGGCCAGGTGAACCGCGGCGCTCGCCTGAGCTGGACCGAGCCCACCGATCATCAGCAGAGTGGTTGCGGTGACACCGAAGGCCATGCCGAGGGCGCCGTCGACGAGCTGGGCGCCGACGCCGACAAGGGTGAACAAAAGAAGATTGAACATGAGAAGACAGACTCCGAGCGAAGAAGCGACAAAGTCAGGGGTGCAGGCAGCGAGAAATCGCCGCTCAGCAACACGCCTGATCGAAGCATGCGCTACGACGAGTGGGCCAGAACGCCATCAATCCAAGCGCAAATGCCGGGGAGGCATCGTGGCTGGAAATCTGCACGTCAGGGTCCTTCGGTTCTCGTTCGTTGGTGTTCTGTCCATGCGAGCATAGCCGGTGCCGCGCTCGATCAACCCACGACGCGGGCGTAATTTCCCACTCGGTGGACAAGTCGATCGAAGAATTCCGCCGGATCGGTGCTGACGGCGATGTCCGCGTTAGGTTCGCGTTTCCAACGTCCGACCCAGTCCGCGACCGTGGTTCCGATCAACAGTGGGCTCTCGGTTTCGACATCTACCGTTGCCGGTTTCAGCGTCGCCAAGCTCGGGTCGAGCGCGACGGCAGCCGCAAACGGGTCGTGCATGTGAGCTAGAAATCCCTGGTCGTACTCACGATGGAACTCCATGTAGAACCGGATCGCGTCGGACATGTGCCGGATCACGCTGTTGGACGCGGAGCTCCTGACATCGTGGCCGTCGTCAGGAGAGATGATCTCTTCCGGGGTACTCCCGGCAGCTTCGGCGAGCCGACGCACATGTTCGGGGAACATCTCGATGGATTCGGTGACGTTGAGGCCGCAGATGATCGGACGTCGGTGCGCGGGCACTACGGAGAACGCGTCGAACACTTCCTTGGCGGCATGCGGATCGACCGAGACGTTCCACTCCGCGGTCGGCGTCGTGTTGCCCGGATAGTTGAACGACCCACCCATCACGACCAGTCGTTTCAGCAGAGAAGGAAGGTCGGGTTCGCGTCTGATCGCCAGGGCCAGATTGGTGAGGGGTCCCGTCACCAGTCCGGTGAGTTGTCCGGGGTACTCACGAACGAGATCCACCCAGAGATCGGTGGCGGTACGAACCGACAGCCCGCGTCCCGAATCGGGGAGCACGGCATGCCCGATCCCTTGTGGACCGTGAGTCTCCTCGGTGGTGCGCAGCGGGATGACCAGGGGCTCACGGGCACCGAGTGCAACCTCGATGTCCGGGGCCCCGCAGAGTGCGAGCCAGTTCAGATTGTTGGCCGCGACCTGTTCCACGGGAACGTTGCCGGCGGTACTCGCAATCCCCACGATCTCGGCCTCGGCGCTGGCGAGAAGATAGAGCAGTGCCAGCGAGTCGTCGATACCGGTGTCGACGTCGACAATGAGCTTGTGCACATCACTCATCGGTGGCCACCAGGATCGTCGGCGAGTGCAGGACCGGGAAGTTCACCGAACGAGCGATGAAGCACTTCGTGTGTGCCGGGCCGTGAAGATCCTCGGCCGTCTCGACCATCGACGCGTCGGCGACCAGCACCGTCGGATTCAACGTCACTTCGATGAACTGCCCACCGCCGTCGGACTCCTCGATCATGCTGCCGACCGGCTGATCGCTGTAGTCGAGGACAACCACCCCTGCGGCCGCTGCCAGGCCGAGGTACCAGAGCATGTGGCACTGGGCGAGCGAGGCTACGAGCAGTTCCTCGGGATTCCACCGCTGCGCGTCACCGCGGAACGAGGGATCGGAGCTGCCGAGAAGCTCCGGCTTCCCGACCGCGGATATTGCGTGATTGCGCGAATATGCCTGTGTGCTGGACGTTCCGGATCCCAGATCGCCCGTCCACTGGAGGTCGAGTGTGTAGGTATGTGACTTCACAGGTCCATCTTGCCCTGAATGCGCCGTTCCCTCAGTGAGCCCACTCCGCCGGATCCGATCCCCACGAATGTGCAGTTGAGGGGTAGTCCTCGAACTCTGCCAACGCGGGTCGTGCGGTGGTCACGTCGCCGTGGTTGACAACAGCGCCGAAGCCAGGTGCCGTCGGCTGGCCGGGGTGGATGGTTCGCCCAGGCGCATCCAGAAGACGGGTGCAGGTACCTGCCAGCGACACGTCGACAGAGCGGCCGCGCCCGTCGTGCGAGCGCAATGTCAACGCGTCGAGGAGCCCTGCTGCAAGGAAGTACCCGCTCGCGTGGTCGAGTGCCTGCGCGGGAAGGGCGCCGGGTTTCTCTCCACCCTCGAGGAACGAGATGCCGGACGCGGCCTGCACGATGCTGTCGAAGCCTCGCCGATCCGCCCACGGACCTTCCCAACCCCACGCGCTGACACGCCCGTGAATCAGGTGCGCCGGAAGATCTCGCCCGATGAGCGCTTCGAGTGCACCCGGCCGGTAGCCGGTGACCAGCACATCGGCGGTTTCGAGGAGTTCGCGGAACGCTGTCGCACCCTCCAAGGATTTCAGGTCGAGAAGCGCCGACCGCTTGCCCTGGCCACTGTCGAGATGCTGCCATCCGATTTCAGGGATCGCCGGGGGATCGATCCGCAGAACTTCGGCGCCGACCAGCGCGAGGGCACGGGTCGCGATCGGGCCTGCGATGACGCGGGTCAGGTCGAGAACGCGTGGGTGCGTCGGATGCGTGCGGGGTTTTCCCTCGTCGCTTGCTCGGATGGATAACAGAGGCGCAGACCTCGCAGCTGCGCACTGCTCACTCAGGCGCCATTCGGTCTCGGTACGTACGCGGACCGCGATGGCTCCGATCTCGGCGGCCTGCTGCTCGATCTCGATAGCAGAGAGTTCGGATATCCGTTGTGCCACTGCTTCTTTGGGCGATCCAGGTTCGAGTTCCAAAATGGTGAGCAGTCGGTCGCGATGGTGTGGATAGTTGCCGTGCGTGCGGACCCAACCGTCACGGGCGGCGAAGAATCCCGAGTACACGGAGAACCCGTTGATCGGTTCGCCTCCGGTGCGGAACAGTCGATCGCTCGAAAAGGACGCGGCGATACGTTCGGGATTCAGGGTCCAGTGCCCGGATCCTCGATCAATCGCGGAGGCGAACGCCGCAACCGAACCCGCAGCGAGGTCGAACACCGGCAAGTGCGCCGCAAGGAAGCCCGCCGAGTCCGGGCATTCGATGTGCCCGCGTCGGTCGTCGGTGTGCATCCCCACGTCACGTTGGTATTCGTCGAGATAAAACCCGTACCCGTGATCCATGCGACGCCTTTCGGCAGTTCAGTGGTCGAGAAGCTCCCGGCACTTCTTTGCCAGCGTATCGCGGAGCGGCGCAGCACGATCCGCCAAGTGTTGTTGCTGACGCACGTATTCGGCGCGTCCGGCTGGAGTTTCGATGCGAATGGGGGAGTACCCGTACTCGGCGAGGTCGTAGGGGCTCGCGCGCATGTCGAGTTCGCGGGCCAGGAGCGCGTGTTCGAAGCACCGCATCACCAGATCCGAATCGACGAGCGGCAACAACTTGAAAGACCATTTGTACAGGTCCATACCGGCGTGCAGGCAGCCCGGCTGCTCGTGATCCGCCTGAGTCTCCCGTGCAAGGGGGAGCGAATTCTTGGGGCCCGCGTCCGGCGTGAAGAACCGGAACGCGTCGTAGTGCGTGCATTTGAGCGGCAAGGATTCGACGACCGCATCGGTACCCGCGAACCCGAGCCGCAGCGGCACTGACTGGTGACGGATTGCGTCCTCGCCGCCGCGATAGACCATCGCCCATTCGTGGAGGCCGAAGCAGCCCAGCACAGCGGGCCGCGCAGACGTCTGATTCAACAGATTCCACACGAATTCGACTGTGTGACGCCGACGCTCCAGCACGGAGGCCTCGACCGTCGCGGTACCCGAATCGTCGACGCGGTAGCCGGAGAAGGCTGCATATTCGCCGGCGTTCTCGAGTGCGACTCCGTACCCGGGGTGCCAGCGCCGCAATTGAGCGGGCTTGAAGTTGTAGTACGTGAAGAGGAAATCGTGCACCGGGTGCGAGATACCGGCGCTACGACGCGCTCGGTGCGGCTCGACGAGCTTCTCCACCTCCTCGAGGTGAAGTGCCCGCCGAGCCGTCCACTCGCTCTGTGCGAGTGCGAGTGCATGCACCGAACGTGTCATCGATCAGCTGTTTCTTTGTCCGGGAACAGCATCTGTGCCGCGGTGCGTGCCGTCGCGAACCGTGCCGACGTACTCCTCGAGTAGGTCCTCGAGCGCGACGATACCGATCACCACTCCGTCAGCGTCCGTGACTGCGCCGAGGTGCGAGCTGGCCCGACGAAGGCCGGCCAACGCTTCGGCCAGCGGCGTGCTGAGCGGAACGATGGGCAACGGGCGGATATCGGATGTCGGAACGACGGTGTCCGGCCCGGCAGCTTCGTCGAGCACCTCGTCGAGCACATCCTTGAGGTGCACGTACCCGGCCAGCGATCCGTCGCTCGCTCGGACCGGGTAACGCGAGTATCCGGTCTCGATGACCGCACGCTCGATCTCACCCAGTGTTGTTCCCGACGGTGTGAGGGGAATGGTCCGAACCTTTTCGAGAGTGATCAGAACCTCGGACACCGTGCGATCGGTCGATTCGAGAGCCTGCTTCAACCGCCGGTGTTCTTCGGCGTCGATCAGACCTTCGGATCGCGATTCACCGATCATCGCGGACAACTCCACGGCAGAGACCGTGACGTCGAGTTCGTCCTTCGGCTCGACGCGCAGGAGCTTCAGCACGCCGTTTGCGCACAGGTTGTAGAACGCGATGATCGGGCGAGCGATCTTGATGAAGGCCAGATGCACGGGAACGAGCAGCATGGCCGTCTTCTCGGGGCCGGCCAACGCGATGTTCTTGGGAACCATCTCGCCGAGCAGGATGTGCAGCACGACGACGAGCGACAGCGCGATCGCGAACGAGATCGGGTGCAGCAGTCCGTCGGGCAGGCCGACGGCTTCCATCGGCACCTCGAGGAGGTGCGCAATGGCAGGTTCGGCGACCTTACCCAGGAGAATCGAGCAGATCGTGATGCCCAGCTGAGCTGCCGCAAGCATCAGCGACAGGTTCTCACCGGCCTTGATGACTGTGAGTGCCCGCTTCTTACCCTGCGCGACAAGTGCCTCGAGGCGGTCGCGTCGTGCGGAGATCAGCGCGAACTCCGCACCGACGAAGAATGCGTTACCGGCGAGCAGCACGACGGTGAGGAGTACACCGAAGAGGTTATTCATCGTCGGACTCCTTCTTGTCGTCGTCTGCGGATTCGGGTTCGACGTAAGCGGGGACCGGCGTGATGGTCACCCGGTCGATACGACGGCCGTCCATGCTGGTCACTCGGGCGATCCACTTGCCACGGGAATCGCCGGAGGAGTCGACATCGGGCAATTCCACTTCGTCACCCTCGTCGGGGATGCGTCCCAGTTCGGTGAGCACCAACCCACCGAGGGTGTCGTAGTCGCCTTCGGGGGCGGTGTATCCGGTTGCCGACGTGACCTCGTCGATGCGCAGGAGACCGGAGCACGACCAGCCGTCGCCGACGCGCTGTACGTCGAGTTCGGGTTCGTCGTGTTCGTCGCGCACATCACCGACGATTTCCTCGATGAGGTCTTCCATCGTGACGATGCCGGCTGTTCCGCCGTATTCGTCGACGACAAGAGCGACCTGCATGCCGTCGGAGCGGATCCGCTCCATGACGGTGTCTCCGTCCAGACTCGACGGCACGACGGGAACACGTTGAGCCAGACTGTCGACGCGCGTCGTGCGCCTGCGCTCGGCCGGAACGGTGAACGCGTGCTTGATGTGTACGACGCCGACCGTGTCGTCGAGATCGCCGCGAACGACGGGGAAGCGCGAGTAGCCAGTTCGCGACGCCGTCACGATCAGGTCTGCGACGGTGTCCGAGAGTTCCAGCGATTCGATCTTCACTCGCGGGGTCATCAGTTCTTCTGCGGTGCGGTCACCGAACTGCAGCGAACGGTCGACGAGCATCGCCGTGCCCTTGTCGATGGACCCGCGCTGCGCGGACGTCCGCACGAGGGATCCGAGTTCCTGCGGTGATCGCGCCGAGCGCAGTTCCTCCGCGGGTTCGATGCCCAGGCGTCGCACAATCCAGTTGGCGGCTCCGTTGAGGCCGTTGATGGCCCACCGGAAGATCAGCGAGAAGCCGGCCTGCAGGCCCGCAGTTGCACGAGCGGTGGGCATCGGCTTGGAGATTGCGAGGTTCTTGGGTACGAGCTCGCCGAAGATCATCGAGAACGACGTCGCGAGTACCAGCGCCAAGATCAAAGACGTTGTCGAGGCAGCGGATTCGCTGAGTCCGACGGCCTTCGCAACTGGTGTGATGAACCGCGCCAGAACGGGCTCGGCCAGGTAACCGGTGATCAGGGTCGTGATCGTGATGCCGAGTTGGGCACCGGAGAGCTGGAACGAGAGAGTCTTGTGTGCGTGTTGAACCTGGCGCGAGCGTCGGTCGCCGTCGCGAGCGGCTTCGTCGACGGTACTGCGCTCGAGCGCGGTCAGTGAGAATTCGGCCGCCACGAAGAGGGCGGTGCCTGCAGTCAGCGCGATGAAGCCGAAGAGGCTGAGAATGGTGAAAACGATGTCCATGTGTCATCGCCACCTGAATTGTGCACGGGGGCCGCCGGGTTTGTCTCCCGGCTCGCTAGAGGAGCCCTCCGAACCGGCGGAATCAGACGATTCCTCGGATAAAACGACGGGTGTAGCGCCGGGTAAGTGTGTGGGTGCCTCGGGCACCGGGTTCCTCTCGTCGGAGCCGAGGATTTCTCGGCTGTAGCGGGCTCGGTCGGGTCGCCGAAGGGCACCCGACCGAGTTTTGTTTTCTGTTTACGGAACCAATGATACCGGCGGGTGTCCGGGAGTAGGGACCCGAGCACCCGCCGACTGTCACGGAACCCTGATCACCAACCTGACGGAAGCGGCCGTCCTTCGGCGAATCCGGCAGCGGACTGAACACCGAGAACTGCCTTCTCATGCAACTCTTCGAGTGAGCGCGCACCCGCGTACGTGCAGGTACTGCGCACGCCGGAACAGATCTGATCGATCAGGTCCTCGACACCCGGGCGCTCGGGATCGAGACGCATCCGCGAACTGGAGATGCCCTCCTCGAACAATCCCTTACGGGCGCGATCAAAAGCCGTTTCAGTGGCCGTGCGAGCGGCAACGGCGCGCTTGGACGCCATGCCGAAGCTCTCCTTGTACGCATTGCCCGCCTGATCGACCTTGAGGTCGCCGGGGGACTCGTACGTACCGGCGAACCACGAGCCGATCATGACGTTCGACGCGCCCGCTGCGAGGGCGAGTGCGACGTCGCGGGGGTGGCGAACTCCGCCGTCGGCCCAGACGTGCTTGCCGAGCTCACGTGCCGCTGCGGCACATTCCGCGACGGCCGAGAACTGTGGGCGTCCGACGCCGGTCATCATGCGCGTCGTGCACATAGCGCCCGGCCCGACTCCGACCTTGACGATGTCCGCGCCGGCCGCGATCAGATCGCGGGTGCCCTGTGCCGACACCACGTTGCCTGCGACCAACGGGACGCCGAGGTCGAGCGCCTTGAGAGTGGTGAGCGCATCGATCATTCTCTGCTGGTGACCGTGCGCCGTGTCGACGACGATCACGTCGGCACCGGCGTCGACGAGTGCCTTTGCCTTGGCGCCCACGTCACCGTTGACACCCACCGCCGCGGCAACCCGGAGTGCGCCCCGCTCGTCGACTGCGGGATCGTAGATTCCCGCACGAATCGCACCGGTGCGGGTGAGGACGCCGGCAAGAGTGCCGTCTTCGTTGACGATGACCGCCAGCGGATCGTGCTTGGCTTCGAGAAGTTCGAACACCTCGCGAGGTGTAGCGGTGACCGGGGCGGTGACGAAGTCGGTGATGGCGACCGAGCGCAGACGCGTGAACCGATCGACGTCAGCACAGGCGGCCTCGGTGACTACACCGAGTGGCTTACCGTCCTCGACCACCACGACGGCGCCGTGAGCGCGCTTGGGCAGAAGCGCCAGCGCGTCGGAGACGGCGTCGACCGGGCTCAAGGTGACCGGCGTATCGGCGACGAGGTGGCGGCTCTTGACGAATGCCACGGTCTCGGCGACGGCTTCGGTGGGGACGTCCTGCGGAATGATGACCAGCCCGCCGCGGCGGGCAACTGTCTCGGCCATACGGCGGCCGGCTACTGCGGTCATATTGGCGACGACGACGGGAATGGTGGTTCCGGATCCGTCGGAAGAAGTGAGATCGACGTCGAACCGGGAGGTGACCTCTGTCCGGTTAGGGACGAGAAAAACGTCGTCGTAGGTCAGGTCGTATGGGGGGCGTTGCCCTTCGAGGAACTGCACGTTTCACGAGCTTACCGTCGATTCCGCCGCGGCGCCCTCGGTATCGCGTGCCTGTGAGCGGGAGAGGGCGATCGTGGTCATGATCATGACGGCGACAGCGCACCCGATGAGAGCAATTCCGGGGCCGTCGACGCGGAGGCGTTCGTCCAGAACCGTCATCCCCAGGAAGATGGCCGCAATCGGCTCGCCGATCGTGAGAGCGGGCAGCGACGCTGACAGCGGCCCGACCTGGAACGCGCGTTGTTGCAGGTAGACCCCGATCGCACCCGAGGCGATCAGAGCCCACGTCTGCCAGGCCGAAATCACCCCGACGACGCCGTGTCCGAGTAGGTCGGTGACGTACTTGGTGAACGCGACCGCAACGCCGTAGAAGATGCCGGCCGCGGAGCCGAGAAGCAGTGCGCGCCAACCACCGTCGAGTTTGGACAAGCCGCCGATGGTCGCGACCACGGCGACTGCGACCGTGATCGTCAGGGGCACAGCCCAATCGGGCCACGGGGCATTGCTGTCACCCTCGGTGGGATCGCCGACCACGAGGAAGATCGCCAACGAAATCGCGAGCATGATCGCCAGTGACCACGCCGAACGGGTGATGCGGATACCCGAGAACTTGGCCGAGAGCGGCAGCGCGAACAGCAGCGAGGTCACGATCAGCGGCTGCACGACCAACACCGAACCCAACGACAGTGCAACGGCCTGCATGACATAACCACCGCCGTCGCCGATCAATCCGGCCCACCACCGAGGGCTCCGAATCAGCGACGCCACCAGCGCCTCGCCCTCGGGAACCGCCGACGCTGCCCGCTGCTGAGCGACGGACGCGCACGCGAAGAGCAGTGCGGCGACGAGTGCGCAGAGAACCGAGATCAGTGGAAGATCACCCATGTCCTCAGTGTGCGCGCTTGCCCGCTCGATTTCCGGCAGACGGCTTTCCTGCGCCCGGTGCACCCCGCCGCGGCGTCAGGCCCTTGGAGGCCAAACGTTCCGAACGGGTCGGGACCGGGGTGCCGTCGGCCCGGATCTTCTTCACACTCTTGGGATCGGTGACGCGCCGCGAGGAGGCGGCTCGCTTGTCGCCGTCCTTTTTCATGCGGCCACCGGCAGCCGTCCGACCTGCGGTGTCGTGTTCCTGGCGGCCACGCTTTGCGGTGTGCTTGACGGCGACGGTCGTATCGGGAGCCTCGACCGGAATGCCCGTCGGCTCCATTGCTCCGGTGATACGCGTGAGTTCCAGATCGTCGGGGCGGACCCGCACACCGTGAACCTTGATGCCTGCCTGCTTGGTCAACTTCTCGACCGCGTCACGTTCTTCGTCGGTGACGATGGTGACGACGACGCCCGATTCACCGGCGCGAGCGGTCCGGCCGGCGCGGTGCAGGTAGTCCTTGGCCTCGGCCGGGGGATCGACGTGAACAACGAGGGTCACGTCGTCGACATGGATTCCGCGGGCCGCGACATCAGTGGCGACCAGGACGGGGGTTGTTCCGTCGGAGAACGACGCGAGGGTCTTGGTCCGGTTGTTCTGCGTCTTACCGCCGTGCAGTGCGCCGGCAGAAACGCCGATCAAATGCAGCTGCTGCGCAAGACGATCCACACCGTGCTTGGTCTTGACGAACATGATGGTCCGCCCCGCCCGTGAAGCAATATGTGCGACAACGGATCTCTTGTCGTCGCGGTCGACGAAGAGCAGGTGATGCTCCATGGTCGAGACGGTGGCAACCGGGGGAGCAGTCGAGTGCGACGCCGGATTGCGCAGGTAACCCGCGACCAGATCGTCGACCTTGCCGTCGAGTGTTGCCGAGAAGAGCAGGCGCTGACCGTCTTTCGGTGTCGTGTCGAGAATCTTCGCAACCTCGTCGATGAAACCCATGTCTGCCATGTGGTCGGCTTCGTCGATGGTCGTGATCACGACGTCGTCGAGAATCACCGACTTCTGCTCGAGTAGGTCGAGTAGGCGCCCGGGGGTTGCGATCAGGAGATCGACGCCGCGGGCAAGGATGTCGGCCTGACGCTTGATCGGAACGCCACCGACCGCATTTGCCACACGCAAACCGATCTCGGTAGCGGCGTCGTCGAGTGCTTTGTGAATCTGGATCGCCAGCTCACGGGTGGGAGCGAGCACCAAACCGCGCGGACGATTCCGCTTGCTCGCCCCACCCTTGAGGCGCACCAGCATCGGAAGCCCGAAGGCCAGAGTCTTTCCGGAACCCGTCGCGCCGCGCCCGAGGACATCCCGACCGGCAAGGACATCGGGGATGGTTGCCGACTGAATGGGGAAGGGGGCATCGATGCCGCTACGGCGCAACGCGTGCACCATCACG
Organism: Rhodococcus sp. GB-02; assembly: GCF_053470465.1. Lineage (NCBI taxonomy): Bacteria > Bacillati > Actinomycetota > Actinomycetes > Mycobacteriales > Nocardiaceae > Rhodococcus > Rhodococcus sp. GB-02. The sequence goes on along the minus strand of NZ_JBPUKE010000003.1, from coordinate 193,193 downwards.
GCGGGGATTCCGAGGTCGACGAACGAACGCCCTTCGGTCGAGGTGGGCGAGTCGATCGTCGATTCCTGCATTTGTCCAGGCTACCGGGTATCGGTAGACGCAGATGACCGCATCTACCGATACCCGCTGTGAATCAGGCCTCGATTTCGCTGCGGTCACCGCTCCACAGCGTGTGGAACTTGCCCGGCTTGTCGATGCGCTCGTAGGTGTGCGCGCCGAAGAAGTCGCGCTGACCCTGAGTCAGGGCGGCCGGCAGACGCTCCGCGCGGAGACCGTCGTAGTACGAGAGCGAAGACGCGAACGCCGGTACCGGAATGCCGAGCATCGTCGCGGTGGCGACCACGCGGCGCCAGCTGTCGATGCCTGCCTCGATGGCCTCACGGAAGTACGGTGCCAGAATCAAGCTCGGCAGGCTCGGATCCGCGTCGAACGCGTCCTTGATGCGGTTGAGGAACTGCGCACGGATGATGCAGCCACCGCGCCAGATCGTTGCCAGGTCGGCAGGCTTGAGGTTCCAGTCGTACTCGGCGCTGCCGGCAGCGATCTGATCGAAGCCCTGCGCGTACGCCACGATCTTCGACGCGTAAAGCGCGGCCTGGATGTCAGCGGCGAACTGCTCGGCGTCAGCCGGCTTGTCGCCGAGCGAACCCGAAGCCAGGCCCTGCGCCTGGGCTGCGGCGCGCTGATTGCGGCTACCGGACAGTGCGCGAGCAAACACGGCCTCGGCGATACCGGTGACCGGCACGCCCAGATCCAGAGCGGACTTGACCGTCCAGCGGCCCGTGCCTTTCTGCTCGGCAGCGTCGACGATGACGTCGACCAACGGCTTGCCGGTCTCGGCGTCGATTTGACGGAGCACCTCGGCGGTGATCTCGATCAGGTAGGACTCGAGCGTGCCCTTGTTCCATTCGGTGAAGACGTCGGCGACCTGACCGGCGTCGTAGCCCAGCGCGTCACGGAAGAGGTTGTACGCCTCGCCGATGAGCTGCATGTCGGCGTACTCGATGCCGTTGTGCACCATCTTGACGAAGTGACCGCTACCGTCGGGGCCGATGTGCGTGCAGCACGGGGTGCCGTCGACGTGAGCGGAGATGGACTCGAGAAGCGGGCCGAGAGCCTCGTAGGACTCCTTCGGGCCGCCGGGCATGATCGACGGACCGTTGAGTGCGCCTTCTTCGCCACCGGAGATTCCAGCGCCGACGAAGTGCAGACCGCGGGCACGGATCGCTGCTTCACGACGGATCGTGTCGGTGTAGAGCGAGTTGCCACCGTCGATGATGATGTCGCCGGGCTCCATGGCGTTCGCGAGCTCTTCGATGACAGCGTCGGTCGGGGCGCCGGCCTTGACCATGATCAGGACGCGTCGCGGCTTCTGCAGTGCGGCAACAAACTCTTCGACGGTCTCGGTGCGCACGAAATCGCCCTCGGAACCATGCTCGGCGATCAGGGCATCGGTCTTGGCGATGCTGCGGTTGTGCAGGGCAACGGTGTGACCGTGGCGGGCGAAATTGCGGGCAATATTCGAACCCATGACGGCCAGGCCGGTGACGCCGATCTGAGCTCGGGGTGATTCGGTGCTAGTGGTTGACATACTTACAGCTTTCCCTCTCGGTCCGCGGCTGTGAAATCCTGCGCTGTGCGCAGCCGAAAACGGTGCGGCCACGACGCGCGTGAACATCAGACCGTGCATACAAAACACGGATGCAGATCACTTTAATTGCAGTGACCTGCATCCGTCTCGATACAGCTTCCGGCACAGCCGGAAGGTTCTCAGTGTTCAGTTGTCGAGCCGCAGCTCAGCGCAGGTATTACCGCTGATCGCGCTTCGGGCCGTCGAATCCGTCATAGCTACGACGGTCGGTGCGGCTGCGAAAGCCACCGCCGCTGGTCGCGGCTGCGCGATTGTCGCCGCCGTCGCGGTTGCCCTGGTATCCGCCGGATGAGCGGTTGCCCTGGTATCCGGTCGAGGGACGGCTGTCGCGGTCTCCGTAGGACGGACGGCTGTCGCGGTTGCCCTGATATCCACTGCCACCGGAAGAGCGGTTGCCTTGGTATCCGCCGCGGCTCTCGCCGTCGCGGTTGCCCTGGTATCCGCCGGATGAGCGGTTGCCCTGGTATCCGGTCGAGGGACGGCTGTCGCGGTTGCCCTGGTATCCACCGCTGGAGCGATCACCTTGGTATCCGCCGCGGCTCTCGCCGTCGCGGTTGCCCTGGTACCCACCCGAGGAACGATTGCCCTGGTATCCGCCGGAAGAGCGGTTGCCCTGGTAGCCGCCGCGGCTTCCGCCACGATCACCGAAGGAACGCTCGCCACGAGAAGAGCTCTCGCGCAACGGTTCTCCGGTCGGCTTCTTGGCGCCGGTGATACGAGCCAGCTCAGCAGAACCCGGGGTGACGGGAACGGCAGCGGCATTGACGCCGGCCATTCCGGTCAGACGCTTGAACCCACGCTTCTGATTCGGGAGCACGATGGCCACGACGGTGCCCTTCTCGCCGGCGCGAGCCGTGCGGCCGGCGCGGTGCAGGTAATCCTTGTGATCGGCCGGGGGATCGACGTGAACAACCAGATCGATTCCGTCGACATGGATTCCGCGTGCGGCGACGTCAGTGGCAACGAGAACCGGGGTGCGACCGTTCTTGAAGCGCTCGAGGACGCGGGTGCGCTGGTTCTGTGCCTTGCCGCCGTGAAGCGACTCGGCGGCGATGCCGACTGCGCGGAGGCGGTCGGTGATTCCCTCGCAACCGAGCTTGGTGCGGGCGAACATGATCGTGCGTCCGTCGCGGGCACCGATCTCGGAGAGGACGGAATCCTTCTGGCCGCGGTCGACGAGGAGGACGTAGTGCTCCATCGTGTCGACGCTCGCGCGACCGTCTTCGGTGGAGTGCGTGACGTGGTTGGCCAGGAACTGACGAACCAGCGACTGGACCTCACGGTCGAGGGTTGCCGAAAACAGCAGGCGCTGTCCGTCTGCGGGGGTCTCACCGAGGATCGAGCGAACCTCGGGCAGGAAGCCCATGTCCGCCATCTGATCGGCCTCGTCGAGTGCGGTGATTTCCACCGAGTCGAGGATGCAGGTGCCCTGACGCAGGTGGTCGCCGAGACGACCCGGGGTGGCGACGAGAACGTCGACGCCGCGGCGGAGCTGATCGACCTGCTTGGCGAACGGCGTTCCACCGACAGCGGGACGAACCGTGAGTCCGAGTGCGCCGGCGTAGGAGTTGAGGGAGTCGACCACCTGGAAAGCAAGCTCACGGGTGGGGACGAGCACGAGTGCACGGGGACGCTTGGCGGCCGGGCGATCCTCGTGACGCGAGAGGCGGGTCAGCATCGGCAGGCCGAATGCGAGGGTCTTGCCCGATCCGGTCTGTGCGCGGCCGAGAACATTGGTTCCGGCGAGCGCGTCCGGAATGGACTGCGCCTGGATGGGAGACGGGACGGTGATGGAGTTGCGCGCCAATGCGGCAACAAGCTGCTCGGGCAGGCCGATCTCGGCGAAGGTGATACCCGGCTCGGTGGCGACTGCTTCTTCGGCAGCGGGGGTGTTGATGGTGGTGTCTTCGATGTTCTCGGAAGACGACATTTGGACAGCGTTGGTCACGCGGAAACCTCTCCGGACTACGGGCACGTCGCGGAGCGGAAGAAGCCATGCTGAAATACACGACACAGTTCGCAAAGGGACGAGCCAGGGCACATGTCACCTGGCAATCCGAACGCATACTGCGGGGAATTGGGCTGTGTGCCGTTATATGTTGACGGACCACGATGGTGGCCGTGGTCCACTCTACGCCACCGGCTAGGTCTAAGTCAGGTAACCCCGGCTGTGACCTGCACTACTGCACGTGGTTGCGCTGGTCAAGACTCAGTAGGCGTTGAAAAGCAGGCGAAGTTCGGTGAGCCAGGGCACTGCCACAGCCACGGTGGGCACCACGAGAATGGCGACCGCCCCCAGATACGCAAAAATCGCAATCCGGGGATCGGCATCGTCAGCCGAGAGGCGCTGCACTCTAATGAGCGTTGACGGACCGCCCGCTGCCATCGCTCCGCGCGGTGCGGTCGATCCGGCACACGCGACCAGTGCTCGCGCCAGGGGAGTCGGTCCGGTAGCGCGGACTGCCGAATCATCGGCGAGTAACTCAACCAGGAGCTGTACGGATCCGAGAGCCGACTTGCTACGGACGAAACGGGGGAACGCGTGGTTGACGGCGGTGAATGCCTCGAGGACGAGATCGTGACGAGCCCGCAAGTGCGAACGCTCGTGCGTGAGGATGGCCTTGACCTCGGCATGATCGAGGTTCTGCAGAGTGCCTTGACTGAGGACCACTCGTTGACGCAGGCCAGGCAGGCAGTAGGCGATCGGTTCGTCGACGTCGAGCACTCGCAGGTCGGGTGTGCGTTCGACCGAGGCGGGCATGGCGCAATCGTCGAGTAAGTCGACCAACACACGGTGACGTGCACGGCGACGCCTGGTCCTCACGGCGACCTGGATGACCGAGAAGATCAGCTTTGCGCCGATCAGAAGCGTCAGGGCAAAAACAACCACGTACAGAATCCACAGCGGCAACCCGAGGGCGTCGATCTCGGCCGTCGGAGCCGTCGTCGGCCTTCCGTCAGCGCCGGGAACGAGCAGCTGGCTGGCAATGGCCAGGCCCGAGCTGAATGCCGACAACACCGCAGCGATTGCGACGGCTTGCCACAGAACCAACGCCGCGCGTGGAGCGCGGTAAGGCCACGTCGAGCGGCTCAGGAGTGCGGGTACCGGACCGGCCAGCAACAAGGCAAGCAGTCCGAAAACCAGTGCAGTAGTGGCGTTCATGTCCTACACATCATGCACGACGAATTCAGTTCGGCCTAGAAATTCCGGGCTGCGCAGCCTTTTTCGCGGACTCGCGCACTTCGAGGGCAGCGAGCGCTTCGCGGAGAGCATCTGCTTCGTCGGCATTGACCTGGCCCACGAAGTGAACGAGTGCCGCAGCGCGACCGCCGGACTCCGGAGCCTGGGCGAGAGCGTCGACCATCAGGCTCGCAACCAGTTCTTCGCGCTTGTTGACGGGAAGATAGCGATGCGCTCGATCGTCACGCTGCTGAATCACCAGATGCTTCTTCGCCAGGCGCTGCAGAACGGTCATGACCGTCGTGTACGCCAATTCGCGATGCGTCGCGAGTGCTTCATGCACCTGTCGCACAGTTTGCGGCTCTGATGTGGACCACAAATGATCCATCACCGCGCGTTCGAGTTCACCTAGACCTGCCATTCTTCGATTCTACGGACTTCCACGACGAAATACGTACTACTGGTAGTAGTAACCACCTCGGTGGGGGTGTGGTATTGGCCATAGTGATCTGCATGACGGTTACGGTGGTGAGAGCAGCGAGAAATGCCCGATACTGAGCAAGCCAACAGTCGATCCGCAGAAAGTAGCCGCACGTAGATGACGATCGACAGTTCGCCGGGCGCCGAAGAATCCACATCACGGGCATGGGCAGTCGCGCAGAAATCTGCCGACATCGTTCGTTTCGGCATTCGCGACGCCCCGTTGACGGTCGTTCTACTTCTCACCATGTGGATCCTGGGCGCTGCCACCGGCAGTCTCGTGCACGGACCGTCCCGCGATCTCGAGCACGCGATCGGCGCGGGAATAGGCTCGATCCAGCACGGTCGCATCTGGACTCCGCTCACCTCCACTCTGTGGGCGGGAAACCTGCTCGGGTACATCGGTGCGAGCGTGCTCCTGATCGCGGTCGCTGCGCCCCTCGAGCGGCGCATGGGGACCGTCAAGCTCGCAATCGCCGGAGCGAGCACCCAAATCCTCGGTGTGCTCCTCGGCCTCGGCTGGGCATCGTTCGCGAAGGTGTTCGACTCCAACTGGGGGTTCCGCCTACACGTCGGCTCCGCTGTCGGCGCGAGTGCATGGATCGTCGGCGCCGCAATGGCCGCCAGCTCGAACATGGGCACACTGTGGCGTCGACGCATCCGCGTCGGAACCCTGGCTTTGACGATCACCTTGGCCCTGTTCAGCGGCCAGCTTCAAGATGTCATCAGGTTCTTCGCCTCCGTCGTAGGTCTGGTGATCGGCCAATGGGTCGTGGGGCGGTCGGCTCGCGGTGAGCGAATTGCCGGGACCCAGCGGGAGGGCCGCGTCCTCGTGGCCATCGTCGTGGCGGCCAGTGCGATCGGCCCGATGATCGCCGCGCTGTCCCCGCAAGCGGTAGGTCCACTTGCCGTCCTGCGTGACCTCTTCCGCGGAGTTCCGTGGACGGTGGCCGAGGTTCGAGAACTGTGCGCCGAGTCCGCGTCGGACCCGGACTGTCGACGAGGTCTCCTCGAGCTCCGACTCTCCGGTGTCGGGCCGACCCTGCTCTCGCTGATGCCGTCGATTTTTGTTCTGGTGCTGAGCGACGGGCTGCGTCGTGGCCGCAGATTCGCCTGGATGGCGACCGTGTGCGCCCAGGTGGTCCTGCTCGTCCTCTCGATCGGGAACTTCGTCATCAGGTTCGTCGACGCCGTGGACAGCGACAGTCTGTTCTACGGAATCAGCGATCCGAACGTGTACCGGACACTCGTGCCGTTCCTGACGCCGCTGTTCGTGCTGATCCTGTTGATCTCCACACGCCGATACTTCGACGTGGCAGCCCCGGCCAAGACATACAGACGCTTGGGCGTCGCGATCGTGACGTTGCTCGGGGTCCTCGCCGTGATCTACGTGGGCGGCGGAATGCTCGCCAGGCACGGGTTCGACCGCGAGCCCACTGTCACCATGCTGCTCGCAGACTTCCCGCAGCGCCTCGTGCCGCCGGTGTACCTGCAGTTGATCGACCCGCGCCTCCTTCCCGTGGACATCGAGTCGACGTTGCTGTTCGAGTGGACCGGCGTCGTGTTCTGGGGCGTTGCTGCCGTGCTGGTCTTCGTGAGCTTCCTCAAGCCCGTCAAGACCGCTGATCCGAAAGCCGCCGAACGTGCGCGATCGATGTTGCTCGCCGGCACCGGCAGTCCGTTGTCGTGGATGACGACCTGGAAGGGCAACACCTACTGGTTCAGTGCAGACGGTTCGAGCTACGTCGCCTACCGTGTCATCGCCGGAGTCGCACTCACCACCGGTGACCCAGTCGGTCCTCCAGATCGGATGCGCGCAGCGATCGAGGGGTTCGCCGAGTTCGCGTCGTCGAACGGTTGGATCCCGTGCTTCTACTCGGTGACCGACGACGCACGCACCATTACCGATTCCATGGGCTGGAGCGGCCTACAGGTCGCTGAGGAAACAGTGCTCGATCTTGGGGGAATCGCGTTCACGGGCAAGCGGTTCCAGGACGTGCGCACGGCACTGAATCGGGCGAAGAAGTCCGGGATCACGGCCGAGTGGATTTCCTTCCCGCACGCGCCTCTCGCGATCAAGGATCAGATCGTCGCGATCTCGGAAGAATGGGTAGCGGACAAGGGGATGCCCGAGATGGGCTTCACTCTCGGCGGACTCGACGAGGTCGACGACGAGGCGGTGCGCTGCCTGATCGCCGTGGACGAGGATCGCACGGTGCACGGTGTCACGTCGTGGCTGCCGGTGCACCGCGACGGCAAGGTCGTCGGCTGGACCCTCGACTTCATGAGGCGACGCTCCGAAGGGTTCCGTCCCGCGATGGAGTTCCTCATTGCTTCTGCCGCACTGAAATTGGAGGAGGAGGGTGTCGAGTTCCTCAGTCTGTCCGGTGCGCCGTTGGCAACAATCGCCGCCGACTCCACTACGGACGCAGCCGAGACCAACGCAGCCGAACCTGAGGCCACGACCTTCTCGGCGATGATGGACAGCGTCCTTGATCTGCTCGGTCGCACACTGGAACCGGTGTACGGCTTCCGATCGCTGCTGGCCTTCAAATCGAAGTTCCAACCCCGGTACGTGCCGATGCACATGACGTTTGCCGATCCGGCCGCGTTACCGAGCATCGGCAACGCGGTCGGGCGGGCGTATCTGCCGACCGTGTCGATCGGTCAGGGATTCAAACTCGTTCGGACGATTCTGGGTCGCTGATTCGCGATCTTCAGGCGGGCCTGGCCGGCCCGCCGACAGCGCCGAAGACGTGCCGGGTGCCGATCGGGACGATCAGGGGCCGATCCGAGACCGGATCGTCGATGACCGCAGCTTCGAGACCGAATACCTCGAGCAGAAGTTCCGCGGAAATGATGTCCTTGGGGACTCCCGAAGCGACGACGGCGCCGTCGCGCATCACGATCAGATGATCGCTGTACCGAACTGCGAGATTGAGGTCGTGCAGAACCATCACCACGGTGCGCCCCATTTCCTCGTGGAGTTGATCCACCAGGTCGAGGACTTCCATCGAGTGCGCAAGGTCGAGGTACGTGGTGGGCTCGTCGAGGAGCAGGATGTCGGTCCCCTGGGCGAGAGCCATCGAGATCCAGGCCCGCTGACGCTGGCCACCGGACAATTGATCGACCGGCCGATCTGCAAGGTCCGAGACACCGGTCAGCTCGAGTGCCTGGGCGACCTCGCCCTCGTCGTCCGCGGACCACTGCCGAATCCACGACTGGTGCGGGTGGCGTCCACGTGAGACCAGATCGGCGACGGTGAGCCCTTCGGGCGCTACCGGAGCCTGGGGGAGCATTCCGAGGACCCGCGCGACTTCCTTGGTCTTCATCGAACTGATCGCCTTGCCGTCGAGGATGACCGATCCACCCTTGGGCTTGAGTAGACGGCCCAGCGCGCGTAGAAGTGTCGACTTGCCGCAACCGTTGGGTCCGATGACCGTCGTGATCACGCCGGTGGGGATCTCGAGATCGAGCCCGTCGACGATGATGCGATCCCCGTACCCGAGCGTCAGATTCTGCGCGACGAGGCGCGAAGGGGCATCGGTGGACTGGGCGATGGTGGTCATGCTGTGACCTTCCGATTGTTACGAACCAACAGGTAGAGCAAGAACGGACCACCCAGTGCGGAAGTCACGATTCCGACGGGGAGTTCCACAGGCAGAATTGTTCGAGCGATGACGTCGCTGCCGACCACCAGTACAGCACCGGTCAGCGCGGAAGCCACGATGGGCGGGCCGGCAGAGCGCACCAGACGCATGGCGACCTGTGGCGCAGCCAGGGCGACGAAGCCGACCGGACCTGCTGCAGCGGTTGCGATGGCGGCCAGCGCCACTGCGGAGAGCAACAGTTTGGCCTGCGATGATTGCAAGCGAACACCGAGTGAGGTGGCGTTGTCGTCGCCTAACCGCAGCGCTCCCATCGTGAACGAGGCGATCACCGCGTAACCGCCGACTATCGCGACAGCGATGGCTACCGGCCACATCTGATTCCAGGTGGCACCGTTGAGAGAACCGTTGAGCCACACCTGTGCGCGGGAAGCGTCGTTGATGTCCGCCGAGATGAGGAGCCACCCTGTCGCTGCCACGAGCATGGCGTTGATGCCGATGCCGATCAGGATGAGGCGGAACCCCTCGACGCCTTTGCGCCATGCCAAGGCGTAGATCACCACTGCTGTCAGCAGTCCGCCACAGAGTGCGGCTAACGGAATCCCCAGTGTGGCAAGCAGTCCCACGAACGATCCGCCGCCGCCGAGCACGATGAGAGCAACCGCGGCAGCACTCGATCCGGCCGTGATTCCGAGGATGTCGGGGCTTGCGAGGGCGTTGCGAGCGATCGTCTGGGTGACCGCACCGGCGATGCCGAGTGCCATACCGATGAAGAGCGCGGTGAGCGAGCGAGGAAGTCGGAGGTCGAAGACGATCAGGTTCTGTGTCTTGCTTCCATTACCCAGCAGGACGGAAATGACATCGGGGATCGAAATCGGATAGTCGCCGCGTCCGATGTTGATGCAGAGCAGAAGGAAGAGTGCGACCGCGAGTGCAATGCTCACCGACACCGCGAGCGGACGGTAGACCAGCGAGAATCCACCGACACGAATCGACTTACGTGAGGGGACGGTCCGGGGGAGTACCCGGAGTTCTTGCTTGAGCGTCACAGACTTGCCAACTTCCTGCGGCGTACGAGAGCGATGAAGAACGGGGCGCCGAAGAGGGCCAGGATGATTCCGACCTGCAACTCACCGGGGCGCACGACTACGCGACCGATGATGTCCGCGGTGATCAGCATGACCGCACCGAGCAACCCCGCGTACGGGACCAGCCAGCGGTAGTCGGGTCCGGTGATGGCCCGGGCCACGTGGGGGACCACCAATCCGATGAACGCGATCGGTCCACACGCTGCAGTTGCGGCGCCGGTCAGCAGGGTGATCGCGATGATGCCGAGTGTGCGACTGAACGCGATGTTCGTTCCCAACGCTTTTGCGACGTCTTCACCCAGGCTGAGGACATTGAGCCCCGGCGTACTTGCCAGGGCGATGACCAAACCGAGTATCAGGAAGGGGAGGACCTGCCAGAGAACGTCGAACCCGCGACCGGACACCGACCCGACTACCCAGAAACGGTAGGCGTCCAGGCTGGTCTGGTCGAGAATGATCACGGCATTGGTCATGGCTTGCAGGAAAAACGCGACGGCTGCGCCCGCCAGAGCCAAACTCAGAGGACTTGCGCCGCCGTTCCCGATCGAGGACAAGCCGAAGACGACGATGCTGGCGACGAACGATCCTGCAAACGCGAACCAGAGGTACTGACTCGGTGCGGTGAAGCCGAAGAGATAGATCGCCATGACAACGAAGAACGCCGCGCCGGCATTGAGCCCGAGTAGACCGGCATCCGCCAACGGGTTACGCGTGTGTCCCTGAATCAGGGCGCCGGCGATACCGAGTGCGATGCCGACAACAAGACCCAGGATGGTCCGCGGAGCACGCAACGTTCGCACGATGATGTCCGTCTGGGTACCGTCCGAGCTGAAGATGGCGTGGAAGATCTCGGCAAACGTCAGCGGCCGAGCACCCACCGCGATGCTCGCGAGCATGACGAGCGCGAGAAGAACCGTCAGCACCGCAAGACCGATCAGCCGGCGACGACGAGTTGCCCCGACACTGTTGTCACGCGCGAGTTCCTCGAACCCTTCTTCGCGCGCCGTGCTTTCACGGACCACCTCGATACCGGTTCGATCGAACGGCCTGCGCAGAGCCCGGCGAACACCGATGGGTTGCTTTGTCTTCGCGTCACGCGTGACCAGACCTACCCATCCCTTTCCCGAGGTCCGGCCCGTGGCACCTTCGCGGAATCCGAGGTTCCACACAAGGAGACCGACGGCGATGGCTATTGCCGTGCCACCGAATACGGCGCGGTCGGCTTCGCCGCCACCGTTCTCGTCTCGGAGCGACTGAACGATGTACCAGCCGACGAGCAAGGGAAGCAGGAACACCCCCGCGTCGAAAATCCCAGCTAGGACACGCATTCGGACAGGAGCCGGGCCGCGCGGCACTATGCGCCGTCCGTACGTCTCGCTGGGTCCTCGGGGATGTCCGTTCCCGAGAGGTTTGATCATCGTCACTGGCGGTTCGAGCTCCTGGTCTTTGTGCGCAGGGAATTCGCATCTTAGGTTACGGAACCCTATGTGGGCGTGCTCCCTGTGGGGCAAGTTCCTGTGTATTTGCGGTGCCAAGCGTCACAGTTCTTTACTCTTGAATTATGGTGAGGCTAACCTACATTAAGAACCACAAGACAACTTCGGCCGATTGGAGTGCACGGTGACAATCACCTTGACCACCCAGCATGCGGATGTTCGTGAATTCGAACTCCGGTCGAACGCATTGAGCCGCACCAGCGTTCGCCTACGAGCACTCAACCCTGACTATCCGCGCGTCTACGCGGTTGCCTCCATGGCAGGCGAAGGTAAGCGGCGCTGGTGGCAGCTCAGTGAAGGCTTGGGTGGGGATCGGGTGCAACAGATGTTCGCCCGCTCACTTCAGGATCTCGACAGTGCTGAAGCTGCCGCGATACAGGTTGCGACGTCGCTCATTCATGCCGTGGTCGGCAGAGTTGCCGCATCCATCGTCTCCGAGGGGTCCGCCTGGGACCCGGGGCTCGAAAACCTGTTCATCCACATGGACAGCGACGGCGGAATCGACTGGGCAGGCGTGGTCGACGAAACGCTTCGTGTGGCACCCAACGGGCGAGAGTCCGGAAGTGACGGCGTCGTCGACATGCCATGTGAAGAGGCCCTCCTCATCTGGACTGCACACCGTTGCCTGACGTCGCTGCGCGCCATCTACGACGCCGTGGCCAGATGTGCGCCCGTCGACCAGTTCAGATTCTGGGGACTGGTGGGGGAGTCGATCCTGGGTGCAGCCGCTTATGTCCCCATCCTGGTCGGTGATGGCGAATCGGTAGCGCAGCGCCGTGGACAGGGACTCCTCGACGCCTTTGTCGCAGCCGGGTTGCCGGTTCGCGCGCGCCGTAGGGTCTCGCTGCGTCCTCGCTGGAACCAGTTTGACGAAGGGCTTGCTAAATTAGGTCAGCCTTGCCTATGATTGTGGAACGCCTTGCGGAGAGTTACACACCGCGAGAGTGGCGAAACTGCCGGACCGCGCCGGAGTCCTGAGGGCTGCAGAGACTCCCGGTCCTTCCCACGGCGGGTTTCACATCGATCGATGTGAAACCCGCCGGTTCTTTTTTCAGACCTGATTCCAACCTCGAGTTACCTCTCGTGTAATCAAGTAGGGAGTGGCTGCCACACCGGCGCCGGAGAATCACAGATGGAGATGGCATGGTCGACACTGCTGAGACCGCAGAGATGATGAAACGGCTCGGAACGGGCTTCGACGCCACCATCGGCCTGGAATACACCGAACTGAGCCCAGATCGTGTGCGGGCGCAATGGACGGTCAAGCCCACGCTGCACCAGCCCGCAGGGATTCAGCACGGAGGCGTGTACTGCTCGGTGGTGGAGTCTCTCGCCAGCGTCGGTGGCACCGTATGGCTGGGCGAGCGAGGCCACGTGGTCGGAGTCAACAACAACACCGACTTCCTGCGTGCAACGAGGGAAGGCACACTCACCGCAGAAGCCACCCCGATTCATCGCGGACGCACTCAGCAACTCTGGGAGGTTCGCATCACCGACGAGAACGACAGACTCGTCTCCAAGGGACAGGTTCGCCTCGCGAACATCACCGAGGTGGCGAAGATCGGAAACTGAGAACACGGTAAAGGGCGGCAATGGAGTTCAACTCCACTGCCGCCCTTCGTTGTTGACTCAGGTGCTGATCAGCCGGCAGCCTTCTGTTGCTTGCCTGCGGTCTTCTTCGACTCGTCGTTGAAGGCGCTGCCGGCCGTCGTCGCTTCCTTGTTCTTCTTCTCCAATTCGCCCATCGCGTTTCGCGCGAAGACCTGCTGCTCGGTGGACGCCATCTGAGCACGGCCACGCCCGAAGAACGTCACCGCCCATGACAAGAGCGTCGAGGCGCGCGAACGGAACCCAACTAGGTACAGAAGGTGAATTGCCAGCCAGGCAACCCATCCGATGAAACCACTGATCTCGAGCTTGCCCACCTTGGCTACCGCGCTGAAGCGCGAGATCGTTGCCATGCTGCCCTTGTCGAAGTACTTGAACGGAACTCGCGCCGAGGGGGACTGACCATTCAGTTCCGCCTTGATCTGCTTAGCCGCGTACTTGCCTCCCTGCATGGCGACCTGAGCTAAACCGGGAAGCTTGTCGAGCGACATCATGTCGCCGATGACAAAGACATTGGGGTGTCCGGGAAGCGACAGGTCAGGATTGACCATCACGCGGCCGGCGCGGTCGGTTTCTCCGCCGCTCTGCTCTGCGAGCTGCTTCCCGAGCGGGCTCGCCTGAACTCCGGCAGACCACACCTTGCACTGCGACTCGATACGGCGAAGCGTGCCGTCCTTCTCCTTGATGATCAGACCGTCGTTGTCGACGTCGGTGACCATCGCGTCGAGCTGGATCTCTACGCCGAGCTTCTCGAGCGTCTCGGCTGCCTTACGGCTGAGCTTGCCGCCGTACACGGGCAGGACTGCAGGCGCGCCGTCCAGGAGCACAACACGTGCCTCACGCGGATCGATCTTGCGGAAAGCGCCGTCGAGCGTTCGGCGGGAAAGCTCGGCGATCTGTCCGGCCAACTCCACGCCAGTGGGGCCGGCGCCGACCACGACGAAGGTCAGCAAGCGCGCGCGCTCGGCAGGATCGTCCGACAGCTCGGCCTGTTCGAACGCGCCGAGGATACGTCCACGCAGTTCGAGGGCATCGTCGATTGTTTTCATACCCGGGGCGAATTCTGCGAACTGATCGTTACCGAAGTACGACTGACCGGCACCTGCTGCCACGATCAGACTGTCGAATGGCGTTACCGTGACGCGTTCGAGCAGGCGCGAGGTCACAGTCCGGTTCTCGAGGTCGATCGTCTCGACTTCACCGAGCAGTACCTGGGCGTTCTTCTGCTTGCGCAGCACGAGCCTCGTAGCGGGAGCGATGTCCCCGACCGAGAGGATGCCGGTGGCAACCTGATAGAGGAGAGGCTGAAACAGATGGTGGGTTGTACGCGCGATCATCGTGATGTCGGCATCGGCTTTTTTGAGAGCCTGAGTGCCGAACAATCCTCCGAAGCCGGAACCGATCACCACTACGCGGTGGCGGTGCGGTTCAACCGACTGGATGCTCATTCCGTACTCCTCGAGTTCTAGGCGACAGTCCTACGGTAGTCCCACCGCGGCCGAGCTTCTCTGCGAGCAGCCCATCGAGCGCAGCTGGGTCCGAATCGATCAAGCGGCCCCGGTGGTGATCACTCCCGATGCGATCGGCTTCGCCGAACCGGGGGTGATCACCACTTTGTCGAGGTGTCGGCTACTGGCGGACCGACAAGATGAACAGCGCGATGCACCCGCCGACGAAAACCAGGATCGACAGGGCCACCGACGCATACCCGACACCTACTCCAATTGCTGCCCAGTCCATGTGCCCAACCTCTCGTGTACTGCGATCCGGGATTCAGACCACATCTGCCTAGTGACATCACACCTCATTGATCCCTACTTCGGAAACCCGGCACGCCCAACCATTGACATGCAAGTAAATGCTTGCATATTGTGAGGTTGTGGTCGACCGGATGAATGCAGTGTTCAAAGCTCTTGCCGATCCGACACGGAGGCTTCTTCTGGACCGCTTGTTCGTAGCCAACGGTCAGTCGCTCGGAGAGCTGTGCGACAGCCTCGACATGAGTCGACAAGCTGTCACGCAACACCTCACCGCGCTCGAGGAAGCAAATCTGATCAGCACGGTTCGGCAGGGGAGATCCAAACTTCACTATCTCAATCCCGTTGCGCTCGAAGAAATTCGAGAGCGATGGATCAACAAGTTCGAGGTGCCGCGCCTGAATGCGCTCAGTGCCGTCAAAAAACTCGCGGAGGAAGCCATGACCGACAAGCCCAGTTTTGTGTATGTCACCTACATCGCCAGTACGGCCGAGAACGTCTGGAAAGCGCTCACGGATGCACAGGCCACTGCGGAGTATTGGGGACACAGCAACGTCTCCGATTGGCAGCCCGGATCAACGTGGGCGCATCAACGGATCGACGGTTCGAACATTGCGGATGTAGTCGGCACCGTGGTCGAGAGCAACCCGCCATCGAGGTTGGTCACCACCTGGGCTGACCCGAACGGCGAGCCGGGCGTTGACATCTCTCGGGTGAGCTTCGACATCGAATCCTTCGATGCGATCGTGCGTCTGACCGTCAAGCACACCGATCTGGCGGACGAATCGGCTCGCATGGAGGTAGCGGGCGGATGGTCGGCGGTGCTGTCGAACCTGAAGTCCTATCTCGAGACCGGAAACACGCTTCCGGTGGCGCCGTGGGAGATGCCGGTCGGTTGACAGTTGTCCAGCAAGACGAACGTGCTCCCTGTGCAGGAGGGGGTTCCGGCGTTCACCCTGGAACAGGGGATCGAGGGCACCGCGCGGTGGCGGCCGTGCGGTCGCACCTGCTGAAATCGATGTCGCCGAACGTCAGCCCGTCGGGTCGCCGTCGACGGTGATGTTGTTGCTTCGTAGCCAGAATGTGGCGTCCGGATCCCACCCGGCGAGCACGGTGGCCCCTGCGTTGGCCGACAACGGGATCGCGAGGCCTGGCGTGGTCAGATAAGCCATCATGGTCAGGTGGACGGCGTCGTAATCCGCGGACACCGAAACCCAGTCCGGAATGAACCATTCACGGTACTCACCGGTCGTGTCATACCACACGGAGCGACGTGAAGCGGGCACGGGCAGGGGATAGGTATCGACCAGTTTCGCCCAGTCCTGCGGACCGGTGATCTCGTAGATGCGGGGCGCACCGTAGGTCCTTACCGGCTGCACCCGAGCCTCGTTCGAGGAGCTGTCTTCTTCGAGGAACACCCCGAGGGGCCCGATGCCATCGCGGGCCCTGGTTGTTTCGGTTGTGCCGTTGGCAAAAGGGATAGACCACCATTCGCCGCCGATGTGACGGTCCGGATCTTCGATCTGGTATTCCAGAAACTGGCGTTCGTAGTCGAGTACCTCAGCGCGCCACTGTTCGAGGCCGTCTTCTGTACGGTAAATCCGCAAGGGTAGTTCCGACCAGCCGTAGATGGGGTTTCGCTTTTCGACCAGATTCTGGTTCAGAAGGTCAGCCGGCCCCGTCCACCAGGCGGTGTGTGGCGAGTCGAGAAGGGCTCCGGCGATCGGGCGCAATGCCGCGATCACCTCAGGACGGACGAAGATCACGTCTTCCTCGTCGGGCGGCTCCCAGTAGCGTGCACAATCCACGGCATACGCGAGACAGTGCAGAATCTCGAGTTCCGACATTTCAGTGATTGCTCGGACGTCAACAGTGTCGAGTACTTCAAGCGCATGTTCGGTCGATTGAGGCCAGTGTCTACCGGATGTGCGTGCGCTGGCGTGGCACGCGTACCCGACGTTCGCGCAGAATCGACGACCACGCGGTGAGCCGAGGACGAGCGCAACGGAATCCATGTGGGTAAAGCTAGCGGACGAGCTGACGGGGGACGTTCGAATATCCATTACTTGACATAATGTAGATTATCGGCAAATTGTCGACCTGGCGATATCCGGCTCACGTGCCGTTTCTTGTATTCATCTTCGACGTCACCTACCCATGTCGATCTGTCGGTTCAGCTGCCCACTGTTTACAGATTTCCGTCCGAGATCACTGAGCGCCTCGGGCGACTTGATCGTTGCGCCTCGACTGTCGCCGGCCGAGTTGCCAGCGACGGCCATCTGGCCTTGTCGGCGACTACGACTACGCCGAGTTACCTAGTCGGTTACGAAGCAAGATCGTCCAATAAGCGCTCTGATGTCGATTAGTGTTGATGAACGCGACTTGCCCATCTCCACCCACCTGACCTCAATTCGTCACTGTGACGTATCGGGGGCGACAGGCTGGACGCGAGTGCAGTTCCATTGTCATTGCCACGGACTACTATCGCCGCATGTGTTGTATTCGACCGGCCGCTTCTCATGGTCAGGGGCCGCGATGAGCGACACACCCAAGGTCGTGCACCGCTGGCTCGCAGTGCCAGACCAGTTTGACCGATTCACGCGATTCTTGCGCGACAACGGAATTCTGATGCCGACTCGGATTGGAATCGGCGTATTGGTCTTCCTCCTGGGTGGCACGATTCTGCTGAAGCGTTTGGGCACCCATTCGGTACAGACCATCGGATTTCCGTTGGACGTCGGCGTCGCAGTGCTTGTGATGATCGGCGGAATTGCCCTGCCGGTCATTGCGACTACCCGTGAAAGGTCGTATTTCTTAGTCGTTGGCGGGGACTTCGCCGTTGCGGTGATCGTGCTGGCCGAGGCGAATCCGGATCAGCGGTTGCTCGGATGTCTTGTCTTCGGGCTCGTCGGCTCGTATGTAGCCTTCTTTCACAACCTTCGAGCGCAACTGTGGCACCTCCTGTGGTCCGGGGCGATTATCGTTGTCGCCAGCATCGGGGTTTTCACGGATGCGCCTTCGTCAGCCTCAGACGTACTGGGACGCATTGCCTTTGCCATCCCTGTTATCACTGTCATACCGGTCGTCACACAGATTGTTCTGGCGCTCCTGAGCAACGACGCGCAGAGCTCCGAACTCGATCCATTGACGGATCTGCTGAATCGGCGTGGACTGGCGCGGCGGACTTCCGAACTCCTACAAGCGAAATCCAGCCTCGATCAGTCTTTGCTGGTTGTGGTGATCGACATCGACAATTTCAAACACTTCAACGACACCTACGGTCACGACGTGGGTGACCGCGTCATCTTGCGGACCGCGTATCGACTCCACGACTGGGCCAGATCGGACGCAGCGATCGCTCGTATCGGCGGTGACGAATTCGTCGTCGTTCAGATGATGCCGTTGCCCTATGTCGGCGACTTGCTCGCGCGGATTCACCCCGTCATGAACTCCCCTACGGGCGAACCACTCTCGACGACGAGCATCGGCATAGCCGTACACAACGGCGGCTGGCCGGACGTGCAGGCAGCAGAAAGCGGCCTGCACGATCTACACCGCCTAGCCGATTCGGCGATGTACGAAAGTAAGAGGATGGGCGGAAATCACGTCCATTCCATCGTTCTCACCGATCAAGAGTCACAACAGGTCGGCGGTCGTTCAGTCCTCTGAGTCGTCGATCAGACGCATCGCGGCTTCCTCTGCCGACGCTGCGCCGCCGTCGATTCCGACGTCTCCGGCGATTAGCTCGCTTTCCTCGTCTTCGTATCGGCCCTCGTCTTCGGCAACGAGACGCCCGACGCGGCGGTTACCCACTTCGTCGCCGTTCGGGAATTCTTCTTCCCGTTCGAATTCGTCGGCATCGGTGGGATCCTTAAGCGGATCACCCAGCGACGCGTACGGATCGGGTTCTTCCTCGGCCAAGCGCTCGTCGAGGGTCTCCCCCGCTGATTCCTCGCTGCCGGTCAACCCGTGGGCATCAAGTCCCAGTGGGCGTTCCGGTGGTGAGATTCCCTCGTCGAGAATGTCGTCGACGCCTCGATCGATCAGAGTGTCTTCGGGTTGAAGCTGGTCGTCGGGGTCGAGACTGTAATCGCCATTGCCGGCCGCGCCGGTGTCATCCGTGTCGCTCATACACTCAACGATGCCACGGGCACACGGAGTTGGCCACGCGCCGCGCCTGCTCGATACATCACGCCAGAGATCTTCAGCACGACCGTGGCGCGGGCACTCCGTCGAATCTGTCCTGTAGATACTCGAACGCGGTGGGTAGACCGAGGACAGCGGTGGTGAGGTGGTCCGGGCTGGGGAACAGTTGGGATTGAATTGTTGCTCCTGCGGCGCAGTACCTCGAAATGGTGTTGACCACCGAATCGATGGGAATCAGCACGTCGTCGGGCGTGTGCCATTCGAACACGGGGGCGGTCGGTACTCCCGGATAGAGTTCGACGCTGTTGTCGTCCATCACCTTTCGCACTTCAGGACTGGACAACAGGGAAGTCGACGTAGACACCTGGGAAGCGCTGCGCCCGGCGCCAACTCTCAGGATGTCGTTGGTGCAGGCATTGGTGAGTTCGGACCGCATCGACCGACCGAGGTCGTTGAGTTGGTTACTGAGCGGCAAGAGGTCGGGATACTCCCGCTCGAGGCCCATCGCTGCGGCGAAGGCAAGGCCGAATGCCGGGTGCGGATCTTGCCCGAGTCCATTGGCCATCTTGGACAGGTTCATCGGAACGCCGCCCTCGGCAACACCGACGAGGTTGACCTCGGGTGCGTAGGTCGGCGCCAGCGCAGCTGCCCACGCGGTGGCCATACCGCCACCGGAGTATCCAGCGATGCCGACTGGGCTGGCGCCGCTACGCAATTCTGGGACTTTCTGGACGGCGCGTATGCCGTCGAGCGTGATCTGTCCGCCCAGTCTTGCGGCGCCGTATGCGCTGTTGGGTCCGAGATGGTCGGGAAGCGCTATAGTCCATCCGCGCTGCAGAGCGACGTTGAGGATGGGTGCTTCACGGATGACGATGTTGGGATCCGATGCGTAGAGCGCTCGCGATGGCGCACAACCTGTTCCGAGTGCGTTGACGATGTGCTGATAGGAGAGCAGGGGGCCGTCTTGCGTTTGATTCGGCGGGACCAGGATAGTGCTGACCGCGGCAATCGGCTTGTTCTCGGAGTTCGTGGACCGGTAACTGACCTGCCAGATCGCGACGCCCGGAAAAGTCGTCAGATCGGGGGCTCGCCGTACGGAGATCGGCGTGCCGGCGGTCCCCTCGGCCGCTGCTTGCGAATAGAACGGGTCCGGGTCCGGTGCGGGATACGCGGGATCTGCCTGTGCAGTCCACCCGGAGAGCAGTGTGGCGGTCAGCGCCGCGGCAGTCAGCATCGATCCGGTAAACACCCGTTTGGTTCGCAGTTTCAATGTTTTCCCCTCGTCCGGACCCACGCGGGATCCATTACCCTGTGTGTTTCACTCATACCCATGTCGAACCTGGTTCAGACACCCCACTGAGCGATAACTTCTCGCAATCGTGCAGCTATGGACATCGCCGGTGTCGGTTCGATCATCTGGTTGTGTTCGCAGTCGACTTCGACGACGCGGATGTCTCCCGAAACAAAGCGACGCCATTCGGCCACATCGTGTCCGTTTCCGGTAGATCTTCCGGCTACGAAGAACTCGATGTCTCCAGAGTGAACCGGCGGTTGGTGCTGATTCGTCAATTCGACGGAGTGGGAGTAGCCGCGACTGATCCTCTCTAGATGCTCCGCTTCGATTCCGATCCCGGCACCCAGGGTCCGCTCCAGCAATTTCGCCGCTTCTTCGAAAGTCTCGACTGCGTTGGATCCCGCAGGCATCGCGAGCCCCGCCAGTAGTTCGGAGACCGAGAGTTCTGCGGGCTGATCGGAATCCGACGAGGGATAGCTGTCGAGGATCGACAGCGTCACGTCCCGTCCGCTCCGAGCGAGATTGTGCGCCACGGCGTGTGCGATGACGCCGCCGAGCGACCAGCCGGCCAAATGGATCGGGCCGGTCGATGCCACGGCTGCAATGCGATTCGCGTAGTCGTTGGCGAGTTCGGTCAGCGAGTCGAAGCTGGGCCCGCCGCTCAGTGACGGTAGCTGAAGACCGTATACGGGTTGATCCAACTCGAGATGCTTGACGAATTCCGCGTAGCCCCAGGACAACCCGATACCCGGATGGACGAAGAACAGTGGTGCACGATCGGATCCGGCGCGCAGCGTGATCATCGGAGCGAGAAGATCCGACGAGTCATCCGGCGAGTGTGCGTCCATTCCGTCGGCCGCCCGCGCGACACCGGCAGGCGTCGGATCCAGGAACAGTGCCTGCAACGGCACTCGCATCCCGAGGCGCTTCTCGAGTTCGATTGTGATTCGAGTGGCCACGATCGACGTTCCTCCCAGTTCGAAGAAGTCGTCGTCGACGCCGATGTGTTCGTGACCGAGCACGGTCTCGAAGATGTCGACGACCGTTCGTTCGGTGCCGTTGGTCGGCGGTGCGTAGGGGACCGTACGACGCTCGAAGCTCGGCGTCGGCAGTGCCTTGCGGTCCAGTTTGCCGACCGGTGTCACCGGAATACGGTCGACGACAACGATCGCGCCGGGAACCATGTGCGCAGGTAGGCGAGAAGACAGGTGGCGTCGGAGCTCCCAGTCGTCGACGGTCTGTCCATCCACGGGCTGGATGTAGGAGGCGATCATCGTCTCCCCCGACGGTGCTTCGTGCCCGAGTGTCGCGGCGAAGTAGACGGAGGGGTGTGCCATCAGGACCGAGTCGATTTCGCCGAGCTCGATGCGGAATCCGCGGACCTTGATCTGGAAATCGCTGCGGCCCAGGTATTCGAGGGTGCTGTCGGAGCGCCAGCGAACCAGGTCGCCGGTGCGGTACATCCGCTGGCCTGGTTCGCCGAACGGATCGGCGACAAATCGGTCGGCGGTGAGGTCGGGACGATTGTGGTAGCCGCGGGCAAGTCCGGGGCCGGTCACGTACAGCTCCCCGATTACTCCCACTGGCACGGGCTTGAGGTGCCCGTCGAGGACCAGGCCGGCAAAGCCGATGGCCGGACGGCCGATGTTGATCTCCTTGCCCGGCCGCATGGGTTCACTGACGCTGGCCTGGATCGTGGATTCGGTGGGTCCGTATCCGTTGAACATGCGACGGTCTCGGCCCCAGATGTCCACGAGTTCGGGTGGGCAGGCTTCGCCGCCGACGGCGAGCACGCGGAGTTCGGGCAGCGCGGAGCTTTCGATGGAGCTGAGCGCGGTCGGTGTGATGAACGCATGTGAGACATGTTCGTCGGCAAAGATTTCGGCCAACTCGGATCCGCCGAAGACCGTGGGTGGGATGACGACCAGGCAGGCTCCGCTGCCGAACGCCATCATGAGTTCGAAGACGGAGGCGTCGAAGCTCGGTGATGCCAGGTGCGAGATCCGCGAGTACGGCTGGACGTTGAATCTCTGATGTTCTTCGGCGTTGAGGTTGGACAACCCGAGGTGGGTGACGATGACGCCCTTCGGCTTTCCGGTCGAACCCGAGGTGTAGATCAGGTACGCGGGATGCCCGTGATGCAGGGGGATCGTGCGGTCGCGATCGGTGATCGCGGCGACGCTCTGGCCGTCGATCTCGTCGACGGTCTCCGCTTCATCGAGGACCATCCACTCGACCGTGTCGGGAAGTTGACTGCGGTGAGCCTCGTCGGTGATGCCGAGTACGGCCCGCGAATCGTCGAGCATGTGGTTGATGCGGTCGTCGGGATAGTTCGGGTCGACGGGCAAGAATGCAGCCCCGGTCTTCGTGACCGCCCAGATGGCGACGATCTCCGCGGCGGACCGCGGCAGACCCAAGGCCACAAAATCTTCGGGTCCGACACCGCGCCGGCACAGTGCTCTCGCCAGCTTTGTCGATTCCTCGTCGAGTTCGCGGTAGGTCATCGACCTCTCGCGACTCGAGAGGGCTGGGGCATCCGGGTTCGAGGCGACTGCTTCGGCGAGGATCTCCGGCCACACCCGCGCGCGAGTCGCGGCTGCACCGGATGCCGGCACCAGAGCGGCTGTTTCGTCGGCGGCGAGGATACCGATGTCGGCGATACGTGTTGCAGGTTCACGTCCGACAGCGTCGAGGATCAGGCGAAGTCGGTCGGCAAACCGCCGAATGGTGCCGGGTTCGAAGAGATCCGTCGCGAAGTCGAAGGCGGCGGACATCCCGGCAGGGGCGCCGGTCTCGTCGAACTTCTCGTCGACGATCAGCTCGAGGTCTTCCTTCGCGAATTTGGTTTCCACGGTCAGCCCGTCGATGTCGAGGCCGGGCAGGTGGAAGTGCGCGGGTTCGTTGTTCTGAAGTTCGAGGGCTACTTGGAACAGCGGCGAGTACGACGTGGATCTGGTCGGGTTGATCACGTCGACGAGCCGCTCGAAAGGTAGATCCGAGTTCTGGAATGCGGCCAGATCGATTTCGCGGATGTGTTCCACCAGTTCGGCAAAGGTGATGTCGGGATCGACGCTGGTTCGCAGGACCAGCGTGTTGACGAACATCCCGACGAGGTGGTCGAGCGCTGCCTGACCGCGGCCGGCGATCGGGGTGCCGATGGTGACCTCGTCTGCACCGGACAGCTTCGACATCAGCACGGCCAGTGCGCCGTGCAGTGCCATGAACATCGTGACACCGTGGGACCTGGACAGGTCCGCGAGCGCGCGGTGGGTGTTCGCGTCGATGTCGAAAGTGAATCGGTCACCGTGGAAGGTCTGTTGCACGGGTCGTGGGTGGTCGGTGGGCAGTGCGATGACGTCGTCGAGTCCGGCGAGTTGCTCACTCCAGTAGTGCAATTGGCGACTGATGACGGATTCCGGGTCGTCTTCCGATCCGAGGACGCGATGCTGCCACAACGTGAAGTCTGCGTACTGCACCTCGAGTGGTGCCCACGTGGGCTCGGTCCCTGCAGTACGCGCCAGGTAGGCGGTCATCACGTCGCGTGCGAGCGGCGCCATCGACGAACCGTCGGCGCAGATGTGATGGACCACGACAAACAGAATGTGAACGGGTTCACCGGTGTCGAGTCGGAAGAGTGCCACGCGCAGCGGCAGGTCCACCGACACGTCGAAGCCGGTCGTGGCGAGTCGTTGCATGCGCTCTGCGAGTTCGTGCTCCCCCAACGTCATTTCACGGACCGGAGGTATTGCCTCGTCGGCGGTGAGCACCTTCTGAATCGGATCGCCGCCGACGGCGGGGAACACCGTCCGCAGTGTTTCGTGCCGCTCGACGACGTCGGCGATCGCATGCTGCATGGCGGTGACGTCGAGGTCACCGGTAAGGCGAACAGCTAGTGGGATGTTGTATGCGGCCGATCGTGTGTCGAATTGGTTCAGGAACCACATGCGCTTCTGCGCCAACGAGAGCGGGACGTTGCCGACGCGCTCCATGGGAGTGAGCGGCACAGTGCCGACGGCAGTGACAGCGTCGGAAAGCCGTTCGGCGAGTTGAGCTGTCGTCGGTGCCTCGAACAACACGCGCACCCCGACGTCGATGTTCAGTGCGGAATTGAGCCGCGAGACGACGCGAGTGGCGATCAGCGAGTTGCCGCCGAGTTCGAAGAAATTGTCGTCGACGCCTACCTGCTCGACGCCGAGTACATCGATGAAGGCATCGGCGATCCGACGCTCGAGGCTGGTGCCGGGAGCCCGGAATTCCACGCCGGTTCCGGTGAACTCCGGGGTCGGCAAGGCTTTTCGATCGAGCTTGCCGACCGCGGTGCGCGGTAGCTCGTGGACGATCATGATGCTGGCCGGAACCATGTGCGAGGGAACGCGTGCGGCGAGGTGCGCGGTGATCTGGGCGCCGGTCAGTGTCGATCCTTCCTCGACGGTGAGGTAGGACGCGAGAACGGTTGCGCCGGCTGGTCCGTCGACGCCGAGTGTCACGCAGTTCGTGACAGTTGCCAGCGCGGTGATCTGGGCGTCCACCTCGCCGAGTTCGATACGGAATCCGCGAATCTTGACCTGGAAGTCGCTGCGCCCGACGTATTCGATGGTGTGATCGCTTCGCCAGGAGGCGATGTCACCGGTGCGGTACATCCGGTCGCCTGGCTTCCCGAAGGGATCGGCGACAAATCGCTCGCTGGTCAAGCCGGGACGCCGGTGGTAGCCGCGAGCGAGGCCGATGCCGGCGATGTACAGCTCACCGGGAGCTCCGACGGGTACCGGTTGGAGGCGCGAATCGAGGATCATCTCGTGCACACCGCGGATCGGGCCACCGATTGTGATGGGTGCGCCCACCGTCATGGGTTCGCTGATGTCTGCCATGACGGTCGTCTCGGTCGGGCCGTAGGCGTTGACGAATTCTCGTCCGGGAGCCCACAGACCGACGAGATGCGGTGGCAGTGCCTCTCCCCCGACGACGACGTGCCGGAATTCGTCAAGGCCGGCCGGGTCGACGGTGGCGAGTGCCGCCGTGGTGACAAACGCATGAGTGACGTGTTCGCGGCGGATCAGACTTGCCAGTTCGGCTCCGCCGTAGATATCGGTCGGGACGATCACCATGGTTGCTCCGACACCGAATGCCTGCAGGTACTCGAAGACGGCTCCATCGAAGCTCGGGGTGGCGAAGTGCAGGGTCCGAGAGTGGTGATCGGCGTGGAATCGGCGTTGCTGATCGAGTGCGAAGCTGTCGAGTCCGGTGTGGGTGACGACCACTCCCTTGGGTCGCCCGGTGGATCCGGAGGTGTAGACCACATAGGCGGCGTTGTCCATAGCCACCGGTGCGAGCCGTTCGTCCTGGGCGATCGGTAGGGTGCAACTGGTGGCGACGTCGTCGTCGAAGGCTTCTTCTCCGAGCACCAACCAGGACACGATCGGTGGCAATGTCTCGATGGCGTCGACGACGGTCAACCCGAACAGCACTTCGGAATCGCTGAGCATATGTTCGATTCGGTCGGCCGGATAGGTGGGGTCGACGGGGACAAACGCTGCGCCGGTCTTGGCGACCGCCCAGACCGCGAGAACCGATTCGATGGACCGTTCGATGCCGATGGCGACCGACGTTTCGGGTCCGGCGCCGCGGCGGATCATGGCTCTGGCCAACTGGTTCGAGCGCCGGTCGAGTTCGGCGTAGGTCATGGAGCGGCTGCCGGACGAGAGGGCGATGCGGTCGGGATATGTGGCGGAAACGTCGGCGAGTATCTCCGGGAGCGTTCGAGCGGAGCGACCCGGGGATCCGAAGACCGGCGCTAGATCGCGGCTTTCGAACTCCGTGAGAACCTGCAGGCGGGCCAGCGGCTGATCCGGTGCCGAGGCCAGATGCTCGAGGACGATGCCGACGCGCTCGGTGATCTTCGCGACTTCGTGGGCCGAGAAGTGTGTGGGTAGGTACTCCATCTTCAGATTGAGCGTGTGACTTTCCGATGCGACCACGGCGATCGGGTAGTGCGCCGAGTCGCGTCCATCGATGCCGAGAACGTGCATTCCCGCGATGTCGGTTTCGGCGGTCAGGGCTGACTCGTCGACGGGATACGACTCGAACACCGTCAGTGTGTCGAAGGATCCGGCGGCGCCGACGGCTCCCGCGATGTCCGACAGGCCGATGTGGTGGTGGTCGAGCAGTGACGCTTGCTCGGATTGGACGCGAATGGCCAGTTCCGCGAGGGTTTCTCGGGCGTCGAGGCGGACTCGCACTGGGACGGTGTTGATGAACAGGCCGACTATCGATTCCACCCCGGACACCTGAGGTGGGCGTCCTGACACGGTTCCGCCAAAGACGACGTCGTCGCGGCCGAGGAGTTCGGCGAGAACGATTCCCCAGGCCACTTGGACCAGCGTCGCCATGGTCAGACCGCGGCTTCGCGCGAATGCCCGAAGAGCCTCGGCTCGTTCGGCAGGAAGTGAGTACGAGTGAATGTCACTAGCCACGGTTTCGGCGGCGGTGCCTGCCTGGGAGAGCTGAGTGGATGTGTCGACGCCTCGTAGCGCTTCCTGCCACGCCCGCAGCGAAATTTCGGGTTCCTGCTTCGAGATCCAGGTGAGGTAGTCGCGGTACGACTGAACTCTGGGCAGAATCTCGGGGTCGCCGTCAGTTGCGTAGAGAGTGAGCAGGTCTCGAAGCAACAGCGGGGTGGACCAACCGTCGAGCAGGATGTGATGGTTCGTCACGACGAAGCGTGCCGCGTCTGGTCCGATTCGCACGAGCATGAACCGAATCAGGGGGGCTGTTTCCATGTCGAAACGCTGAGCGCGATCACTCTCGAGCAGCCGAGCGAACGCGAGTTCGCTGTCTTCGGCCCCGGACAGGTCGATTTCGGTCCAGCCGATCTCGACTCCGGATCGGATCACTTGCAGCGCCCGACCTCCCGGCGCGGAGACAAATCCCGCACGCAGGCTCGGATGACGATCGACCAAGGCCTGCGCGGCGCGGCGCAATCGCGGCGCCTCGACTCGGCCCCCGAGCTCGAGGGTCAGCTGCACCATGTACGGATCGATTTCCGTTTCGTCGAACTGGGCGTGGAAGAGCATGCCCGATTGCAGGGGTGACAGTGACCAGATGTCGGTCAGGTCGGGGAATCTGCGCTCGAGCTGTTCGATGCTCTGTTGATCCGCGGTGACGAGATCGAGATCGGTGGGCGTGAGCTCACGCTCGGAGTGTTCGTCGACGTACGAACTCAGCGCGCCGAGTGCACGGGCCCAGAGCTCCGCCAGCTCGGTGACTTCAGCCTCGCTGAGAATGCCGCGGGGGAAGGACCAGGTAGCCCGCAGTACCGGACCGTGTGCGGTGTCGGTGGTGACGGCGTTGATGTCGAGCACCGACGCGGCAGCAAGCTCTCCGCTGTGCGCTTCGTCGAGGGTCACTTCGGAGATCGGCAGCCACGGCACTTCGCCGTGCTCGGGATCGGAGCCGGCAAATCGTCCGAGGTAGTTGAACGAGATCTGCGGCGTGGGCAGCTCCCGCAGTTCTTCGTTTCGATCGAGGTACTTGAGCATGCCGAAACCGATTCCGTTGTCCGGAATGTCGAGCAGCGTTTCCTTGACGAGCTTCACGGCCGAGGCCGCGGTTGTTCCACCGGACAGCGCATCGACGACGTTGAGTCCGGTCAGGTCGATCCGCACCGGGAACAAGGTGGTGAACCAGCCGACCGTGCGCGAGAGGTCGGCACCCGGTGCTGCGTTCTCCTCGCGGCCGTGTCCTTCGAGGTTGAGAAGCACTTCCCCGCTGCGCTGTCCGCGCGATCGACGCCAGGCGGTGACGGCAATCGCGAGAGCTGCGAGCAACCCGTCGTTCACCGAGCCCCCGAAATGTCGAGGCACCGTCGAGATGATGTTCTCGGTCACCGAGGTCGGAACGTCGACGCTGACGCGGTCGACAGTGGATCCGATGTCCACGGCAGGGTCGAGGCCGCGCGTTCCGAGCGGTGGCTCGTCGGCCCGCATTCTCGACCACAAGTCGATCTCGTCACGTCGATCCGCGGCGGTCTCGGCGAGGGCTGTCGCCCAACGCCGTATCGACGTTCCACCGGGAGGAAGCATCGGCGTTTCGCCGTCGAACGCCGAGGCGTAGGCGGTGACCAGGCCGGGGACGAGCATTCGCCAGGAAACACCGTCGACCGCGAGGTGATGAAGGACCAGGAGCAACCGGCCTGCCTCGGCGTGGTTGCCGTTCGCGCTGACGGGATCCAACCAGAGTGCGCTGATCATCTTTCCGTGCTCGGGATCGAGACGGCTGGATGCGTCCTGCATCGCGGCTTCCGCGGCGGCCCGGAATTCTTCGCCGTTGGTGGACACGACGGGGGTTCGGCGCAGGACGTCGGAGGCGGCGACGGTGCCGGGTTCGCGGATCTCGAGTTGGTGAGTCGCGGTGTCCAGACGCGCCCGCAGTACGTCGTGACGATCGATGATCGTTTGCAGTGCGCGCTCCAGCGCGGGGCCGGAGACATCCGCGGGCAGTGCGATCAGCGCACTCTGGCTGTAACTGCGGATCGTGCTCAGGTCTCCGCGACTGCGTTCGACGAGCCACTCCATGATCGGAGTGAGCGGTAGGGTGCCGACTCCCCCGCCGGGTAGCTCCGTGAGAACCGGTGCAGCTTCCGCTGATTCGACGAGGAGGACCTTGGTGAGTCCGGCAACCGTCTTCGCTTCGAAGACGTCCCTCGGCGTGAAGATGAGGCCTGCGGACTTCGCCCGTGAGACGAGTTGGATCGACATGATCGAATCGCCGCCGAGACCGAAGAAGGAATCGTCTACTCCGATACTGCCCCGTCCCAGCACTTCCGCGAACAGGTCCGCGAGGACCGCCTCGGTAGCGGTGGCCGGTGCCCGCGTCGCCTCCGTTGTTCCCATGACGGCGAAGTCCGGTGCCGGGAGGCCGCGTCGGTCGAGCTTTCCGTTGACGGTCAGCGGAAGTGATTCGAGGACGACGACAGCGGTGGGCACCATGTACTCCGCGAGTTCGGCGGAGACGAAGTCGGAAACGGTCGCGGAATCGACGGTGCTGCCTGTTTCGGCGACCACGTACCCGACGATCCGGGGTGAGGCGCCGTCGGTACGCACGAGCGCCACGGAAGCCGCGACGCCGGGGCAGCGGAGCATCGAGGCTTCGATCTCTCCGAGTTCGATGCGGAAACCACGCACCTTCACCTGGAAATCACTGCGGCCTACGTACTCCAACTGCCCCGCGTCGTTCCACCTCGCCAGGTCCCCGCTCCGATACATTCGATCCCCCGAACTACCGAATGGATCGGGAAGGAACCGCACCGAAGTCAATGCGGGTTTCCCGAGGTATCCCCGAGTCACCTGGTCACCGGCGACGTACATTTCGCCGACCACACCTGGTGGTACCAGGTTCAGTCGCCGATCGAGTACGTAGACGGACAATCCTGGTACTGCTCGCCCGATGATGCTCGCCGACGCGTGCTCGCTGTCGTTGCGGTCGAGCGCGATTCGACTGACGTGCACTGTCGTCTCGGTGATCCCGTACATGTTGACCAGCGTCGGCGCCGTGTCGGCGCGCCGGTCGTACCACTTACGCAATTGGCCGAGATCGAGAGCTTCGCCACCGAAGACGACGTAACGCAGGGCAAGGTCGGGATCCGTGCCGTTGGGTGTGTACGCGCGGTCGGCTTCGGCGAGTTGGTAGAAGGCGGTGGGTGTTTGGTTCAGCACCGTCACCCGCTCGCGGCGGAGCAGTTCGTGGAACATGTCCGGCGATCTGGTCGTGTAGTAGTCGACGACAACCAACCGGCCACCGTGCAGCAGCGGACCCCACAGTTCCCAGACGGAGAAGTCGAATGCGTACGAGTGGAACATCGTCCACACGTCCGTGTCGTCGAACCCGAACGTCGGGGACGTGTTGTCCATCAGAGTCAGGACGTTTCGATGGCTGACCTGGACACCTTTGGGGCGCCCGGTGGATCCGGAGGTGTAGATGACGTACGCGACCGCGTCGGGCAGAATTGGTGTCGTCCGGTCCGCGTCGGTGATGCGATGTGGCGCGGAGTGATCGAGGCGTACGGCGATCTCCGGAGATCCGAGTTCGACGATGTCGATGCCGGATTCGATGATCTCCGACGGCAGATCGTTGCGGAAGTCTCCGGTCGTGACCAGGGATACCGGCCGCGCGTCGTCGAAAAGGAATCGCATGCGCTCGGCCGGATAGGTGATGTCGACCGGCAGGTATGCCGCGCCGGTCTTGATGACGGCGACAAGGGCGAGCACGAGGTCGGTCGTTCTGGGCATCGCAACGGCCACCACGGATTCCGGACCGATACCACGACTGATCAGAAGCCGCGCCAGGCGGTTCGCGCGCCTGTCCAGTTCGGCGTACGTCATTGCTCCGTCGCTGTCGTTGACCGCGGTCGACGACGGATGTGCTGCAACAGCCTCGAAGAAGCGGTCCGCGATGTTGTCGGCCGGAGCCGGTTCGGCATGAGTGTTCCACTCGGTCAGCATCTGTCGACGCTCGTCGGCGCCGACGAGGTCGATGTCGCCGGTAGGAGTCGACGGGTCTCGCGAGACCGCCGCGAGGAGGGTGATCAGTCTGTGTGAGAACGATTCGATCAAATCACCGTCGAAC
The DNA here is from genome assembly GCF_053470465.1 of Rhodococcus sp. GB-02. Lineage (NCBI taxonomy): Bacteria > Bacillati > Actinomycetota > Actinomycetes > Mycobacteriales > Nocardiaceae > Rhodococcus > Rhodococcus sp. GB-02. Next base: position 162,264 of record NZ_JBPUKE010000003.1, on the reverse strand, counting down.
AAGTCTGTGGCGTATACGAATTCGACATCGATACCATCCGAATTTCCGTCCGCACCGTAACGTTCGGTGACCGCGAGTTGGAGATCGAACTTGGCGACGGGTAGGTCGAACTCGACTCCCGAGACCGACAGCCCCGGCAGTTCGAGTTGCGGTAGTGCGTTGTTGCGGAACTCGATGAGTATCTGGAACAACGGAGTGTGTGACGTCGAGCGTTCCGGGTCGAGTGCGTCGACCAACCTTTCGAAGGGCAGGTCAGCGTGTTGGAATGCACCGAGATCGCCCTCACGAACCTGGGCGAGTACGTCCTCGAACGATGCGTCGGGCGTGATCTGTGTTCGCAGCACGAGTGTGTTGACGAACATTCCGACCAGGTGATCGAGTTCGGCCTCTCCGCGGCCGGCGACGGGTGTACCGATGGCGATGTCCTCGGTTCCGGCCAGACGCGCCGCGAGCACTGCCAGCGCTGCATGCATGACCATGAACATGGTGCTGCCGTGCTCGCGTGCCAGGTCGGTCAGCGCTCGATGGATCTGCGGCGAGACAGCGAACCGGTGCACCGAGCCCGCCATCGAGGGCTTCGCCGGACGTGGGAACGACGTCGGCAACGCGATCGGCTCACCCAGTCCCGCGAGACGGTCTTTCCAGTAGTCGAGCTGACGGGTCAGAGCGGAGTCCGGATCTTCTTCGGACCCGAGTACCTCGTGCTGCCACAACGCGAAGTCGCCGTACTGCACGGCCAGTTCCGACCAGTTCGGCGCGTTGCCGGCGCTGCGGGCCGCATATGCCGCTGCCACGTCCACTGCCAGGGGGTTCATCGAGAACCCGTCGGCGACGATGTGGTGGACGACGATCACGAGGACGTGCCTGCGTGTGTCCCCGTCCACGCGTAGGACTGCGCAGCGGATCGGGACATCGGCCGAGGCGTCGAACCCTACCGAGGCCAGTTCGAGAATTCGATCGGAAACTTGGGCAGCAGCGACGATCTCCGGTTCCAGGATCGGCATGACCGCTTCGGTGGCGACAATCTGCTGTACCGGTTGTCCGTCGATCGAAGGGAACTTCGTCCGCAAGCTCTCGTGGCGGCCCAGTACGTCCGCTACGGCGTCCTGCAAGGCGGCGAAGTCCAGATCGCCGTCGAGGCGCACGGCCAGGGGAATGTTGTAGGCCGGTGACGTCACGTCGAACTGGTTGAGGAACCACATCCGCTTCTGCGCCAACGACACGGGCAGTGGGTTCGGGCGAGACCGTCGAGTCAACGGTGGTCGGGGGTTCTCGCCGCGGCCGACGCTCTCGGCCAGGCGCGACAGCTGCCGAACTGTCGGAGACTCGAACAATCCTCGTACTCCGATGTCGGTGCCGAGTAGCGCGTTGACGCGGGCGATGACGCGCGTCGCGGTCAGTGAGTTTCCGCCGACATCGAAGAAGTGGGTGTCGATGCCGATCGGGGTCACCCCGAGCACGTCCTCGAAGACGCCCGCCACCAGTCGTTCCAACTCGGTGGTCGCTGCCGTGAACGTTTCGGCATCGGTGTCGAAGCGAGGCTTCGGGAGAGCAGCCCGATCGACCTTGCCGACGCCGGTGAGTGGCAGTTCGTCGAGCACGACGACGCTCGCAGGAACCATGTGTGCCGGCAGCACCTCTCGTGCCGCTGCCCGGATGTCCTCGGCGGTCACGGGGTGTTCGTCGTCGCAGACGACGTACGCCGCCAGAGCCTGCTCGTCCGACGGTCCGCGGACCGCCAGCGTGACCGCGTACTCCACGCCTGGTAGTTGACCCAACGCCGAGTCGACCTCGCCGAGTTCGATGCGGAAACCTCGGATCTTGACCTGGAAGTCACTGCGCCCGAGGTACTCGATGGTGCGGTTACTGCGCCAGCGCACGACGTCGCCGGTGCGGTACATCCGCTCCCCCGGCTCGCCGTACGGGTTGGCGACAAATCGTTCGCTCGTCAGTGGTGAGCGCCCGTGATAGCCACGCGCGAGTCCGACTCCCGCCACGTACAGCTCCCCGGGAACACCGACAGACACCGGTTGGAGTCTGCGATCGAGGACAACCTCGCTGAATCCTCGGTTCGGCGGCCCGAGATAGACCTTGTCGCCGGCCGGAATGGGGTCACTGAGATTGCAGGAGATGGTCGTTTCGGTGGGACCGTAGACGTTGACGAACGATCTTCCCGGCGCCCAGGTGCGTACCAGGTCTGCCGAGGGTGCTTCGCCGCCGACCGTGATGGTGGTCAGTTCGTCGATTCCCTCGGGATCCACCGATGTCAGGGCCGCGGGCGTGATGAACGCGTGGGTGACGTGTCCTTCCCGGAGAACGTCGGCAAGTTCGGTTCCTCCGTAGACGGTGGTCGGAGCTACGACCAGTTCGCCGCCGACCGCAAAGGCGAGCAGATATTCGAGAACGGACGCATCGAAGCTCGGTGAGGCGAAGTGCAGTGCGCGCGAATTCTCCGTGAGACCGTAGCGATGGCGCTGTTCGTCGGCGAAGTTCTCGAGTCCGGTATGGGTGACGACAACACCCTTGGGTCGGCCTGTCGAGCCCGAGGTGTAGATGAGGTAGGCGGTGTTCTCCAGCCGAGTGGGCCCCCGGCGCTCGTCCTCGCGTAGCGGTGCCGTGGACACGCCGGAGAGCCGAGCGATGCTCGTCGGGTCGTCGAGTCCGAGCCACTTCGTCGCGCCGCCGCCGCTCGGTGCGTGTGCCGCCGTAGTCATTCCGAGCGAGGATGCCGAATCCTCGAGCATGAACGAGATCCGGTCACTCGGGTAGCGCGGATCGATAGGCACGAAGGCGGCGCCGGTCTTGGTGATCGCCCAGACGGCTGCCACGGATTCGAAGGAACGTTCCACACAGATCGCCACCCGTGAGTCCGGGCCGGCGCCTTCGGCGATCAGCACGCGTGCCCACTGATTCGAGGATTCGTCCAGTTCTCGGTAGGTCATCTTTCTGTCACCACAGGACAGTGCGATCCGTTCGGGGAATCTGCTCGCCGTGTCCACGAAGATGCGATCGAGTGTCCGGACCGATCGCCCTTGCTTTCCTCGCGCGGGAACCAGTTGCTGCACTTGGGAATCCGGCATCAGGCGCAATTTTGCCAGCGGAAGATCCGGTTGCGCTGTGATTAGTTCGAGGGTGCGGAGCAGCCGGTCCGCGATCGCGTCGATGTCGTGATCGCCCAGGACTCCTGGGAAATACTCGAACTTGAGCCGCAAGCGTCCGTCTGCTGCGGAAGCGACGATCGCGAGCGGATAGTGCGCCGCATCCTCGGCATCGTGGACGTCGAGGACGTGCATTCCGGCGATGTCCGTGCCCGACGAGAGTCCACCGCGGTCGACGGGATACGACTCGAAGACGGTCAGGGTGTCGAATGATGCAGCACCCCCCACTGCCGATGTGATGTGGGAAAGACCCACATGGTGGTGATCGGACATCCGCGCTTGCTCGGTTTGGACACGAACGCACAGTGCTGCCAAAGACTCTCGCGGGTCGAGGCGAACTCGCACGGGGACGGTGTTGATGAACAGGCCCACCATCGACTCGACGCCCGGAACCTGGGGTGGGCGTCCGGAGACCGTTCCGCCGAAGACGACGTCGTCGCGGCCGAGGAGTTCGGCGAGCACGATTCCCCAGGCCACCTGGATCAAGGATGCTGCCGTCAGACCGCGGGAGCGGACGAATCCGCGCAGGAGTTCCGTCTCACGTTCTCCGAGCGCCGTGGTGGTCGAGCGTGAGGTTGCACCGTCCTCGTCGACTGCGTGGGTTCCGGTGAGCAGTGTCGGATCGTCGAGTCCGCGAAGCGCTTCGTCCCAGGCCTCGATCGACTTGCTCTCGTCTCGAGTGCTGATCCAGCTCAGATAATCTCGGTACGGATGCACGCGCGGGATGGCGCTGTGATCACTGTCCGTGGCGTAGAGGGTGAGTAGATCGCGGACCAGCAGCGGCATCGACCATCCGTCGAGGAGGATGTGGTGGTTGGTCAGGATCAACCGGTATGCGTCGTCACTGGTACGCAGAAGCAGGAACCGCAGTAGGGGCGGAATGTCCATGTCGAAGCCGCGCACCCGATCCGCATGGAGGAGTTCGCGTATCTCGGTCGCCTGTTCGGTGGGAGCCAACGGGGAAATATCGATCTCGGTCCACGGCACATCCACGGCGGCGCTGATCACCTGCACCGATCGCCCACCGGTGTCTGTCGTGAACGCAGCGCGTAGGTTCTCGTGTCTGTCGAGCAGCGCCTGTGCGGCACGGTGTAACCGGGACGCGTCGACGCCGTCGAGTTCGAGTGCGAGTTGGACGGTGTACGCGTCCACAGTGTGTTCTGCGTATCGGGCATGGAACAGCAGTCCGGATTGCAGCGGTGAGAGGGACCAGACGTCGGTCAGCGTCGGGAACGCGAGCTCGAGGCGATCGATGGACTCCTGGTCCAGGTCGATCAGGTCGATGTCCGACGGTGTCAGTCCACCGCGTTCGCTCTGCTCGGCGTACGTTGCCAGAGCGCGCAACGCCTGTACCCAGAGTTCTGCGATGGCGCGCGCATCACCGTCCGCCAGCACGGCAGTGGGAAAGGCGATAGTGGCGCCGATGTGCGGTGCACCCGAGATTTCGGTGGTGACGACATTGACGTCCAGCACCGAACCCACGGGCATGTCGGACTGAGCTGCCGCTTCCAGATCGACGTCACGCGCCAGCGCCCAGTCCCCCAGCGACTCTCCGGCTTCGGTGCCGGAAAAACGCCCCAGATAGTTGAACGAGATCTGCGGTTGGCGGAGGTCTTCGAGTTCCGCTCGACCTACCTCGTCGAGGTAGCGCAGAACTCCGTACCCGATACCGCTGTCCGGAACACCCAGTAGCTCTTCCTTGACGCGCTTGAGCACCACCGCGGCGTCGGGGCCGCTGCTCATCACGTTCGCGATGTCGATGTCGGCGAGGTCGATCCGCATCGGGAAGACGCTCGTGAACCAGCCGACGGTGTGCAGCACATCCGCTCCAGGGACCACGTGAGCTTCGCGTCCGTGGCCCTCCATCGAGACGAGCACGTTGTCGGTTCGTATGCCCTGTGCCTGCCTCCACTGCGTCAGTGCCAGCGCGAGAGCAGCAACGAGGCCGTCGTTGACGGATCCACCGAAAAGCGCCGGAAGCGTGGTCAGGACTGTTTCGGACAGTTCGACGGGTACGTCGGCGACAACTCGGCCGACCGAATCGAACGTGTCGAGCCGCGGGTCCAGCGGCCGGGTTCCGATCAGCGGGTCGGCACCTTCGAGTATCGAACGCCACCTGGGCAATTCGACTCTTCGATCGGGCGCGATGTCGCGGAGCGCGTACGACCAACGACGAACCGACGTGCCCGAGTACGAAGGCTCCGGTTCCTCGCCTGCATCGATGCGGTGGAAAGCCGACGCAAGTTCCGGTACGAGGACGCGCCAGGAGACACCGTCGACCGCGAGGTGGTGGATCACCAGTAGCAACCGGCCGGTGTTGCGCACGCCGGCCAACCAGACGACACGGACCATCACACCCCTGCTGGGGTCCAGTTCTCGGCGTGCACCGCCAAGGGCGTCGACGATCGCCGCGTCGAACACTGCGGTGCCCGGCTCGGCCTCCACCTCGAGTACCTGGCAGATGTCCTCGGCTGCAACAGATCCAGGTTCGTCGACGACGAGCCCGCGCTCGTCACCGAGTTCGAGGCGCGCGCGAAGGATGTCGTGACGATCGAGTACGACTTGAAGCGCTGCGGTCAACTGCTCCACACTGTGGAGCCCTTGCGGCGCGTTGAGAAGGGTGGCCTGGGAGAACGAATCGAGCCCTTGGTGCTCGGCGCCGAGCCGGTCGAGCCACCACTGCGCTACCGGCAACAAGGGCACGTGGCCCACGCCGCCGCCGGGAAGTTCCTCGAGCACCTCGGGTTCGTCGTCCTTGGTCGACGCCAGCAATACCGCAAGACCGGCGACCGATTTCGCCTCGAAGACGTCACGAGGGGTGAACACGAGTCCAGCGTCGCGGGCGCGGGCGACAAGCTGAATCGACATGATCGAATCGCCGCCCATCGAGAAGAACGAGTCGTCGACGCCCACCGATTCGACACCGAGGACGTCGACGAACAGGGCGGCCAGCGTGCGCTCGGTATCGGATTCGGCAGCCCGCGAGCGTGCCTGGGTTACCCGGAAGTCGGGAATCGGTAGTGCTCGACGATCGAGCTTTCCGTTGGCCGTCATCGGAAGTTCGTCGAGGACGAGAACCACTGCGGGAACCATGTACGGAGCCAGGGCCGAACCCGCGAAGGCGATGACAGCCTCGGGATCCACAGGCTGAGCGTCGCTGGCAGGCACTACGTATCCGACGATCCGTGCGGCGCCTCCGTCGCGTTCGAGCGTTGTCACCACGGAATGTGCAACGCCGGGATAGCGAGCCAGAACTGCCTCGATCTCACCGAGTTCGATGCGGAATCCGCGAATCTTGACCTGGAAATCGCCACGGCCCTGGTACTCGAGTTCTCCGTTCTTGTTCCACCGGGCGAGGTCGCCGGTGCGGTACATCCGCGTGCCGGCACCGCCCGTGGGATTGGGTACGAACCGTTCGGCGGTGGTGCCCGCGCGGTTGCGGTAGCCGCGGGCGAGTCCGTCACCGCCAACGTACAACTCCCCCGTCACTCCGACCGGGACGCGGTGTAGGCGATTGTCGAGAACCCACGCGGTGATGCCTGTCGACGGCCGTCCGATGGTCACCCGATCGGTCGGTGACATCGGCTCGGTGATGCTGGCTACGACCGTCGATTCGGTCGGCCCGTAGGCATTGATCATGATTCGGTGATCACTGACCCAGGCAGCGACGAGATCGGGCGGGCAGACGTCGCCGCCGGTTCCGATGCAGACCAACTCGTCCAGTCCACTCGGATCGACCGTGGCAAGAGCGGCTGGGGTGATGAAGGCGTGAGTGACGTGTTGATCGGCGATCAGGCTCGTCAGTTCGGTTCCGCCGATGATGCTCGGTGGAGCAATGATCATCGTGGCTCCGGCACCGACCGCCATGAGGAGCTCGAGAATCGAGGCGTCGAAACTCGGTGAGCTGAAATGCAGCGTGCGGGAGGTCGACTCGACTCCGAAGCGATTGCGCTCCTGCTCGGCGAGCGCCGAAAGCCCACGGTGGGTGACCATGACGCCTTTGGGGACGCCGGTGGAACCGGAGGTGTAGATGACATAGGCCGGATTGTCGAGAGATGTAGTTCCCAGCAGTTCCGAAGCCTCTATCCGGTGATCACCGATCTGTTCGAGGTCGGCCTGATCGAGCAAAATCGCGTCCGCCTCGTTCGGGACGACACCGGCATGCTCAGCGGTGGTGAGAACGACGCCCGATCCCGAGTCGTTGATCATGTGGTGTACACGATCGACGGGATACGCCGGGTCGACGGGTACGAACGCGGCGCCGGTCCGAGCAACCGCCCAGATTGCCACCACGGATTCCAGTGAGCGCGGCAATGCCAGGGCGACAACGGATTCCGGGCCGGCCCCGCGGCTGATCAACAGTCTCGCAAGGCGGTTGGCGCGGCGGTCGAGTTCGGAGTACGTCAGATGGCGGTCGCCGAAAACCAGCGCGGTTCTCTGCGGTTCGCCAATGTACCTCCGCTCGAGCAAGGTGGAGAAGTGAACCTGCTCGGGAAGTTCCGGTGCGGCGGTGCGGATCGTGTCGAGATCGCTCACGAGATCGATGTCGCCGACCGGTGTGTGCGGCGATTCGGTCACGGCATCCAGAATCCGAATCAGATACCGAGCAAAACCGTCGACGGTCGCCTCGTCGAAAAGCGCTCTCGCGTAGGTGAACCCGGCCTCGATGCCCGCCGGCTGACCGTCCTCGTCGAAAGTCTCGGCAAGAGTGAGTTGCAGATCGAAATTCGAGACGGCGGATTCGAGTTCTAGTACTTCGACGTCGAGATCCGTCAGACGAACGACTGGTCGAGTAGTGTTCTTGAACTCGAGCATCACCTGGAACAGCGGTGAATGCGACGTCGACCGCTCCGGAGCGAGCGCATCGACGACGCGCTCGAAGGGGACGTCTGCGTGAGCAAAGGCGTCGAGGTCGGTGCTGCGAACCCTGGCCAGGAGATCGGTGAAGGAGGCCGAGGGGTCCACGTCGGCGCGCAGGACCAATGTTCCGACGAACATGCCGACCATCGGATCGAGCAGGGCACTACCCCGCCCGGCGATCGGTGAGCCGATCGTTATGTCTTCCATGCCGGACAATCTGGCCAAGAGCGCTGCGTAGGCGGCGTGAATCGCCATGAACATACTGCTTCGATGGTCGATCGCGGTTTCGCTCAGACGACGGTGGATGCCGGCATCGATGTCGAACCGGACGACGCCGCCCGAGAGGTCCTGTTCACGCGGCCGCGGCCGATCTGCAGGGAGCGCAAGAAGCTCAGGCACACTTGCCAGCTGACGTGTCCAGTACTCGAGCTGACCGGCGAGCGTACTGTCCGGTTCGTCGATCCGACCGAGCGCCCGTTCCTGCCAGATCGCGAAGTCCGCGTATTGGACCGGGAGAGGAGCCCAGTCGGGGGTCTCACCTCGATGTCTGGCCGAATACGCGCTCATCACGTCGAACGCCAACGGTGCCATCGAGAATCCGTCGGCGCAGATGTGATGAACGACCACAGCCAGGACGTGATCTTCGGCGTCGACCTCGATCAGTTCGGCCCTGATCGGCGGGGCCTGCGTCACGTCGAAGCCCGTCGAGGTTACGCGCTCGATCTCGGTGAGTACCGCTTCGGCGTCTGCGCCGACAACCGACATCGTGCCCAACGCTTCACCGGGATCCACGATCACCTGCGCCGGCACTCCCTCGATCATGGGAAACAACGTGCGCAGCGATTCGTGTCGAGCAAGTACGTCGGTGATCGCGCTCTCCAATGCGGCAACGTCCAACCGGCCTCTGAGCCTGATCGCTATGGCGACGTTGTATGCCGCGGACGTGACGTCGAATTGATTGACGAACCACATGCGCTTCTGTGCCAGCGACAGCGGAATCGACTGTGGCCTCGGCAACGCCTCGAGCGGAAGGACGGCCGGCCCCCCTCGCGCCGTGGCGCACTCGACCGCCAACTGAGCAACGGTCGGCGCGTCGAACAACTCTCTGATCGACAAGTTCAGCGACAGCAAATCGTTCACTCGCGCCACGGCGCGGGCAGCGACGAGACTGTTCCCACCGATCTCGAAGAAATTGTCGTGTACACCGACGGCAGCGGATTCCAGGAGCTCTTCGAAGATCGACGCCAGCTGGGCTTCGACCGGCGTTCGCGGCGCAAGATACGTCTGCGAGCTGTCGAAGCTGGGCGCGGGCAGGGCGTTCCGATCGAGCTTGCCGGTCGAGCCGAGCGGGAACACGTCGAGGTCGATGACCACTGCCGGAACCATGTAGGCCGGGAGGAGGCCTCTCAACTCGGTGCGCAGGCTGTCCGTGTCGATCGAGTTCCCTGCTTCGGCGATGACGTAGCCGACGAGGCTGTCACCGACCACGTTGTCGTGATGGACGAGGGCAGCAGCTTGCGCGACACCTGTGAGCCTCAGCAAAGCTGCTTCGACCTCGGCGAGTTCGATGCGCTGGCCGCGGATCTTCACCTGGAAATCGCGTCGGCCGACGTAGTCGAGTAGCCCGTCGGCGCGCCATCGGACGACATCGCCGGTTCGGTACATCCGTGTGCCCGACGGGCCGTACGGATCTGCAACGAATCTGTCGGCGGTGAGGTCACTACGCCCCAGGTATCCGCGCGCGAGTTGCACTCCCGCCAGGTACAGCTCGCCGTGAACACCCACCGGGACGGGATGCAGCCGTCCGTCGAGGACGTAGAGCTTGGTGTTCCATACGGGCGCGCCGATCGGAACGGTGACGGTCATGTCGGGGGTGAATTCGGCGGCGCTCACGTCGACGGCAGCTTCCGTGGGTCCGTACAGGTTGAACAACCCCGCAGGACTCAGACGAGTGAACGCCTCCGCTGTGGTGGGTGGAAGAGCTTCACCACTGCAGAACACCTGACGCAAACTCTCGCACTGCTCGGGAGTCGCGACGGCGACGAATTCCGCGAGCATCGACGGTACGAAGTGCGCCGTCGTGACTCCCTTGTCGGCGATCAACGCAGACAGGTATCCAGGATCACGGTGCCCCTCCGGTTCCACGATCACCAACTGCGCGCCGGTCTGCAGGGGCCAGAAGAGTTCCCACACCGAGACGTCGAATGTCACCGGAGTCTTGTGCAGCACCACGTCCGACGCGTGAAGCGGATACGCGTCCTGCATCCACAGAAGGCGATTGACGATCGAACGGTGCGATACGGCAACACCTTTCGGTCGACCGGTCGATCCCGACGTGAAGATCACGTATGCAGCATTGTCCGCACGGAGGGGTCCGACCCGATCAGCGTCCGTGATCGGCTCCGTCGTGGACACCGGATGCTCGACATCGACGTCGACGATCGGCACCTCTGTGGGAAGAGCGCCACGGTCCTGGCGTCGGCTCAGCACGCAGATCGGTTCCGCGATGTCGAAGACGTAGGCGATGCGCTCGGCAGGATGATCGGGGTCCACCGGGACGTACGCCGCACCGGCACGGATCACGGCGTGGACGGCGATGAGCAGTTCGGCCGACCGGCGAATCGACACCGCGACGCGCATGTCCGGGCCGACGCCGCGGCCGATGAGGGTTCTGGCAAGTTCACTCACCCTCGCGTCGAACTCCGCATACGTCAGTGTCCGCTCACCGAAGATCAGCGCGGCGCGCTCGGGTGTCCGGACTGCCTGCTCTGCCGACAGATCGGCCAGGGTGGTGATCGGTACTACGTGCTCGGTGGCGTTCCAACGCTCGAGGACCAGTTCTGCCTCACCCGGGGCTGTGAGGTCGAGGTCGCCGACGACGGATTCCGGGTCGGCAGCTACCGCGTCTAGGAGCATCGTGAAGCGATCGGCGAGGCCCGACATGGTGTCCGAGTCGAACAGTTGGCTGGCATAGTTCAACTGGCCGTCGAGATGGTCGCCGCGGTCGGTGAGAATGACCTGAAGATCGAACTTTGCCGCACCCGTGGAGAGTTCGTCAACCGTGACGTCGAGCTCGGGCAAGGTGACCTCGGTGGGAGCGGCGCCCTGCATCACCAGCATGACCTGGAACAGCGGCGCTTGGTTGCCTGCGAGGGATTCGACGAGTACGTCGTACGGCACTTCGGTGTGCTGCAAGGCCGCCACGTCGACGTCGCGCACGCGGGTGAGAACTTCGCCGAAGGTGAGTCCCCCGTCGAGAACCGTCCTCAACACCACCGTGTTGACGAACATTCCGACGACGTCGTCGAGGGCTCGCTCGCTACGTCCGGCCACCGGGGTGCCGATCGTGATGTCGTTCGCTCCACATTCTCGGCTGAGCAGGACGGCCAGCGCGGCGTGGACCACCATGAAGACGCTGACATCGTTGCGCGCCGCGATCTCGCCGACCCGGCGATACGTCGCGGAGTCGATGCGGAAATCGAGATCGTGACCGCGCAGTGAGACACCTGCCGGCCGCGGATGATCCATCGGTAGTTCCGCAAGCTCGCCGCGTTCGGTGAGCGTGTGCGACCAGAACCGCAACTGCTCGGCGAGTATCGAATCCGGATCGGACGCTTCGCCGAGCGCCCCGCGTTGCCATTCGCTGAAATCGCCGTACTGGACTTCGAGTGGCAGCCACGCCGGTACGCGTCCGCTTGCCCTCGAGGCGTACGCGACCATCACGTCACGGGCCAACGGCGCCATCGACAGACCGTCCGCGGCGATATGGTGCACGACGAGGACCAAGGTGTGTTCGAGTTCGTTCACTTCGAGCAGAGTCGCGCGGATCGGCACCGATTCGCTGACGTCGAATCCCGTTCGCGCCAGTTCGCTCGCCCGCACCGCAGCCGCTGCGGCAGGTACGGTTTCCACCTCGAGGTGACCGAACACCTCATCCACGCCGAGAACGTGCTGTACCGGACCGCGAGCACTCTCGGGGAATACGGTCCGCAAGACCTCATGCCGAACGATCACGTCCCGCAGGGCGGTGAACAGCGCATCGACGTCGAGGGCGCCGGTCATTCTCACCGCGATCGGAATGTTGTATGCCGGTGAGTTCGGATCGAGTTGATTGGTCAGCCACATTCGTTGCTGCGACAGAGATACCGGTATCCGATCGGGACGATCGATACGCGTCAGTGCAGGTGCTCGCGTATTCCGCGAGTCCGCCAGGTCGGCGCGGGCAGCCAGTGCCGAGACAGTCGGTGCCTCGAAGAGGTCGAGAACGCTCAGCGTCGTCCCGAGCGCTCCGTTGACGCGCGACACGACACGAGTCGCGATCAGCGAGTCACCACCGAGCTCGAAGAAGCTGTCGTCTGCTCCCGCCCGGGTGACGCCGAGCAGATCGCAGAACACCGCCGAAATCCGCTTCTCGGTCGAGGTCTCGGGGGCACGGTATTCGGCCGATCCGCCCGCCGAATCGATGTCCGGCAACGCCTTCCTGTCGATCTTTCCGGCCGGAGTCAAGGGAATGGCATCGAGTACGACGATCCGCGACGGAACCATGTGAGCTGCCAACGAGGATCCGGCGTGGGCGATCAACTCGGAGTTGTCGATGTGTGTGCCCGCAGCCGCCGTGACGTACGCCGCCAACAGTGTTTCCCCGCTCGGGCCCGCAACTCCGGCGGTGACGGCCTGCGAGACGCTCGGATGGCGGCGCAGTACGTCGTCGATCTCACCGAGTTCGACGCGGAAACCGCGGATCTTGATCTGGAAGTCGCTACGGCCGAGGTACTCCAGTTCACCGGCGCCGTTCCACCTCGCGAGGTCGCCGGTGCGGTACATACGTTCTCCCGCAACACCGTTGGGGTCAGCAACAAATCGTTCGGCCGTGATCGTGGCACGCGCGTGGTATCCGCGCGCCAGGCCGATACCACTCACGTAGAGCTCGCCGGCGACACCGATGGGCACCGGTTGAAGCCGTGAATCCAAGAGGACGGCCGCGGCGCCGCGCATCGGCTTTCCGATGGTAACGGGAACATCGCTGCTCAACGGTCCGGTCAGGGTGGCGACGACGGTGGTTTCGGTCGGTCCGTACGCGTTGAACATCGAGCGTCCGTGCGACCACTGTGCGACCAGTGCGGGCGAGCAGGCGTCGCCGCCGGTCACGACCACCCGAAGATCCGGAAGGCCGGCGGGATCGACGGTTGCCAGCGCGGCCGGGGTGACGAAGGCATGTGTCACCCGGCCGACACGCATCACGTGGGCCAGTTCGTCGCCTCCGTACACCGTGGGTGGCGCGATCACCATCGTTGCTGCGCTGCCGAAGGCAAGGAGAAGTTCGAGGACCGAAGCGTCGAAGCTCGGCGAAGAGAAATGCAGTGTGCGATCACCCGGTTCGACTCCGAACCGGGATCGCTCCTCGTCGGCGAAGCTGCTCAGCCCGCGGTGACTGACCACGACGCCTTTGGGGACACCGGTCGAGCCGGAGGTGTAGATCAGGTACGCCGGATCGTCGTAGCGCACGCGTGAACGACGCTCGGCGTCGTCAACCGGTGCATCCGAGCAGTCGGCGTTCAATTCGTCGAGAAGAAGCCAATCCACCGAATCGGCGAGCCCGCCGTGGTGCTCCCCCACGCTGATTCCGACAACAGCTCCTGAATCGGTGAGCATGTGCCGAATACGGTCCTCGGGGTAGTGCGGATCTATCGGGAGAAAGGCTCCGCCGGCCTTGGCTACCGCCCACGTCGCGGTCACGGATTCGATCGACCTCGACAATGCCAGGGCGACGTAGGTGCCGGGGCCAACTCCGCGGGCGATCAATTCGCGGGCGAGCTTGTTCGACTCGGCGTCGAGTTCCCGGTAGCTCACCCGACGATCGCCGAATACGAGCGCTGGGGCATCGGGGTCAGCTGCGGCGGCTCGCCGGAGGATGTCGGGGAGCGTCAGCGGGTCGGACGCGACCTCTCCCCGTGCCGGTACCAGGGACTCACGCTCGAACTCGTCGAGGACATCGAGGTCTCCCATCGGCGTTTGCGGGGCTGCGGCTGCGCCGGAGAGAACCCACACCAGTCTCAGGAGGAAACCTCGGAGCGTGGCGTCAGCGTAGTGCTGTGCGGAGTACGCCACCTCGAGGGCATTGGCGTCCGCGTGGACGTCGATCGCCACTTCGAGGCCGGCAATCGTCGTCTCTCGCGGTCCGTCGTTCAGATGGAGATGCAGTGCGGGCAGCTCGGGGACACCTGTCGCCGATCGGACCAGCAACGTATCGTGATCTTGCGCAAGAGAACCCACGAATTCATTGAACGGCGCTGCCGGATCGACCTCGCAGCGTAGGGGCAAGATCCCCAGCTCGGTCCTCGTCCCGATCAACACGTCCCGGCGCTCGGTCGATCTCGACAGCAACGCAGCAAATGCTGCATGGACAACGGCAAAGAGCGAGACACCTTCCGAGCGTGCGAGTTCGGCGACCGCGGGATCGAGCGGGACGCTCAGCCGATTCGTACCGGTCGGCTCCGATTCGGCGTCGATTCGCTCGAGATCCAGGGTCTCGAGGCCCAGCGTCGAGCCCTCGTCGGCGTCCCCCAGGTATCTCGCCCAGAACCGCTCGTCTTCCCTCCGCTGTGCACTGCGCGCCCCCGCCTCGGCACTTGCCGGATGAATCCGGTTCATCGGCGTACCGGCCGGCGCTGATGTCAGTTCAGCGACCAACTCGGTGAAGGCTCGGTGGTGATCAGCCAGTTCGTCGTGACCGTATCGATTGGGGTTGCCACGAAAGTCGATCAACGTCTGGGCCGGATCGCCGCTCTGGTACACGTTGACCAGGAGATCTTCGACCGGCCCCGACGTGACGATGTGGAACTCGCCGGTCAGTGATCCCAGCGTGATCTCCTGCCGGAATAGCATCACATTCATCATCGGACCGGACAGACGCGCGTCGCCGACCGCCAGCCCTGCATCACGCCGGATGTCCTCGAGACTGCACCGCTGATGACGAAGCGCACCGAGAAGTTCGAGTTGAACCCGCCCGACCAGATCGTCGACGCTTTCGGCTGGGTCGACGTGGATGTGAAGCGGTGCGACGTTGACCAGCATGCCGCCGGACCGTTGCAGCGGCGCTGTGGTCCTCGCCGAGACCGGTAGGTTGATCAGAACGTCGTCGTATCCGGTGTTGCGGGACAAGTAGCACGCCAGTGCCGAAATCAGCACCGCCGCCGCAGTTGCACCGGAACGAGTATTCCACTCGTCCAACGCGGCAAGGCTGTTCGCCGACATCGCGGCACTGACGAGTTCACTGTGCGCAGTCGGCGGTCCCTCCCGCATGGCCAACGTGGAACCATGTTCGACGCCGGACACGCGCTGGGCCCAGTATTCGCGGTCGGCTTCGAATCGGCTTGATTCGCGGTACTTCTGGTCGAGTTCGGACAGTGTCGTGACGTCGAGCGCCTTGTTCACCGCCGGCTCGCGTCCTTCGACGGCCGCGGTGTAGATCGCCGCGATCCGATTGACGATCGTCATTCCACTGTATCCATCGAGAGCGACGTGATGAATCCTGGTGTACCACAGGTAATCTCGATCACCAGTTTGGAGGATTGTCATTTCGACAAGGCGATCGCGCGTCAAGTCGAGCGTCGTCGCGTAGTCGTTGTCCATCCACTCCGACGCCGCGAGCCTCGGATTCTCACGCTCACGGAAGTCGAAGTAGTCGATGCCCGGATCGATCGTGAAGTCCACGATCTGGCACGGTTCCCCATCCGGGTACATCAAGCGCAGAAATGGCGACTCGAACTCGTGGGCAGCCTCTACCGCAGCGCGGCTGAGCAGTTGCATGTCCAGGTCGCCGTGGAATTCGATGTACTGCGCGATGAAGTACGGGACCGTCGGGTGAAGTTGCTGCGCGAACCACATGCTGCGCTGCACGGCCGAGAGAGGAAATGCCCCGGCCGGCAGACTCCGTGATCCGGCCAGCGGATCGATCCTCTTGTCGGTATCCATCACGCCCACCCCCACACAGCGTTGCCACGATCGGCGTTGCCACGATCAGCGCTGGGAACTGTGGTTCGGGGATTGAAGAGAAACATCGCACCGCCTCGATATCGAGTGGAAACCATGTGGCGATCCTGCGAGAGCGCAGCCGAAGGTCATCGACCTCGACGAAGGGTCGCTTCGAAGTCCGAACCTCCCCGAAGGTCCGAACTCAGGATCAGAATTTGTCGTCGTCAGGCGTCAGGCGCACCGCAGTGCTGCGGTGCTCAACGCAAGGCTAGAAACCGGTTGCCCACACCTGCTTCACCGGAAACGTTCGGCTTCACGGGCAAGTTCGGTCAACCGTTCACACAACTGTGTGAGTTCCGAACTTTCGGCGCCCTCGGCAACAGCTGTCGCCACATCTTCGGCGGCGCAGCGGACCTCGAACATCCGATCCACCAGTTCGACAGCCTCGACGGCGGTCAAGATGACGGCGTCAGCCGGGATGGACGTGCCTTTGACGGCACTGCGTTGTTCGTAGGCGCGCTGGCGACAGGACTGGCTGCAGTACCGGCGACGACGACCCACTCCCGTCACCGCGACCTCGCGGCCGCACCACACACACGGGTTCCCGGAACGCGCAGTCTGCGGTGATCCGACGCGTGTGCTCTCAGCCATGAGTCGACACTGTACTCGAGATTCGGACGCCTTCGATGAACGCGCACGGTACCCGGTAAGATGGAGAGGTTGCGTCTTCTCGCCACACGGGAACCAATCGGGTGCTCGTGGCGTTGTAGATGAGTGTGAGCGTCTACTCCCCAAGTCAGGGCGCCCACCAGCGGTGACGAACCAAGAGAGGACACCACCATGGCAGATCGCGTACTTCGAGGTAGCCGACTCGGAGCTGTGAGCTACGAGACCGACCGTGACCATGACCTCGCGCCCCGTCGTATGGCCAAGTACAAGTGCGAGAACGGCGAGATCTTCGACATCCCGTTCGCGGACGAAGCCGAGATCCCCGGTACCTGGTTGTGCCGTAACGGCCTCGAAGGCAGCCTCATGGAGGGAACTGCCCCCGAAGCCAAGAAGGTCAAGCCTCCCCGTACCCACTGGGACATGCTGCTCGAGCGTCGCTCGGTCGAGGAACTCGAAGAGCTCCTCAAAGAGCGTCTCGACTTGCTGAAGGCCAAGCGTCGCGGCGCATGAACTAGCACTTCGATCAAGACCGTCCGGTTCTACACCGGGCGGTCTTTCTCGTTCTTCGGGGAGTGATCGTTCGCAAGTCGACGTCATACTTCGGCCCTTCTTCGACGTGGCAACTCCAGATGCTTCGCCGTACTGAAAGATATTCCAGTACAACGTCATTCAGCATCCAGGCGCACTCGCGAGCCGACAGTGCGCGAATGCGGGATTCGCGCTGGAAAACTATCGGCACTGCTTCGTGCACCAGTGTGAGCTGTATCCCCCACCCTGCGACACACCAAACTTCGGTACACCAAACTTCGGTACACCAAACTTCGATGCGGCATCGGGACACCTCGGATACGGTGGCGAAATGAGACCGTCAGGAATGTTTGTCGGCGCGAGCGCGCTGCTGCTCCTTGTAGGCTGCGGAAGTACCGAGTCCCCGATGCGGGGCTCCGCCCCTGCTCCCCCGACAGTCGATCTTTCGATGCTCGAGCCGGCGACCTGCCTGGCCGACAATCTCGGCACGTCGCTCGGCAGCGGAGTGATCGTTTCCGAGCCGAAATCGATCCCCGACGGATTCACCCCCACTCACGTGATCACGTGCGACTTCGGTACAAATGGCGATGGCGGTGGCGGTCACACGGTCGGTTGGGTTGAGCAGCATCGTAGGGGCGATCTGTCGGCGGTACTGTCCGCCTTCAGAGTGCCCTCCGACCCTCGGGATCCCGCTTGCATGACAGACCAGCCTGTTCCGCCGACCGTGTGGCTTGCGGACGACCGGGGGTACGGTGTGCGGCCGCTCGTTCCCCAGGGCACATGCGGCCAGTACAAGTGGGATGCGATCGAGGCGGTCAACACTGTGCCGGTCACCGAAACAATCGTGCACCAGGTTCCCGTCGTCGCGCGATGACTGCGACCTTCTAGTCGACCGTGAATCTTCGCATCGCCAGATATCCGAAAACGCCGACCAGGATCAACGTGATGCCTGCAGTCACGGAAACGGAGTCGGTCACCAGCCCGGCGATTCCGGTCACGGCTGTGAACACCGGCAGAAAATCTAAGAGCCTGAAAATCGACTGCGGGGGTTCGGTGTCGAGGCCCTGCGCCTGAGCGGCCTTGTTCGGCGCGTACTCGGGGTACCACTCGGTGAACGAGATCGCGAAGAAGGTTCCGAGCAACTGCAGAATCCATCCCGTCCAGAAGTTGTCACTGTCGTGCAGTCGTGCATCTCCGAACAAGCCCACCGCAGCCGACCAGGTGAAGGCGAGCGCCCATACTGCCGTGATGACGTAGTTGATGCGCAGAAACAACGGCGTCGTCCAATACTCTTCGGGCGTCGACTCTTTCGCGTACTGCAAAGTGAAAGGATTGCGGAGCAGAATCGACCCGAAGGCGAAGACCACCAGTGCGATGTTGGTCAGTTCGCCTCCCCAGAGTTCGAACCACCGAATCGTGTTCGCCGACGCGAGGAGCCCGATGGCCGCCAGAACGCCGAAGAACGCGACGTCGAAGACCTCCAACAGCTTCACGGTGCCACCGCGCCGGTGACTGGCCGCCAAAATCAGCAGTGACAACCCCAGCGCGGCAGCTGCGGATTCCTCGAACCTTCCCGGCCCGGAGAGCAAAGACAGCAGAATCCACGGCGACAGGCCCGCGAGCGGTGATTGCAGAACCGCATCGACCACGCTCGTTTTACGAACTGCATTCTGTCGCTCGGTCTTTTGGGGCTCGGTCTTCTGTGGCTGGGTCTTCTCGGGCTCGGTCAAGGAACGCCGCCTTTGCGCTGGAACGGGTGGCACAGCGAGTACCCGCGAAGACGGCCCCCGAAGCGTCAGGACGAGTCGCGGTAGCTTTCCGCCACTGCGGCGGCGCGGCTCAACAGGGCAATCCGCAGCGACTGCGGGGTCAACGCCTCCGCATCGACGCCAAGCTGCCACAACGCCCATTCGGCATGTCGCGAATCTTGGAAGGTAACCTCCATCCGCAGCCATCCGTCGTCTCCGACACTTTCGGCATGCACGCCCAGCGCCGTCTCTACCAATTCCTCCCTGCGTGCCGGATCCAGCCGCAGCCGCACGGCGACCTGGTCTCCGCCCGCCCGAAAGCGCGTACTGCGTTCCTGCCAGATCTGTTCGAGATCGACACTGGCCGGCCGCTCAGCGAGTTCGGCGAGTTCCTCTGCGGCCAGAATCCGAGACAACCGATAAGTCCGGTCAGCGCCCGAGGTCACGGTCAACAGGTAGCCTTTGCCGCGCACCGTGACCAGGCCGACCGGATCCACCGTGCGCCACTTCGGCGCCCGGTTCACCGCCGCGTAGTGGATCCGCAGCTTGTGCCCGGCAAGTACCGCACGCCGGACCTCGATCAAGATCGCGTCGGGCACTTCCTCGGTGGCCGACCGCCGTGAGAGCAGATCCTTCTCGGGGTCGATCAGAAACCGCTGGGCTGCAATGTCCGCGACAACTCGATTGCTTTCGGGTAGCGCGTCGACGACCTTGCGCATGGCTGAGGCAAGCTCCGAGCCGAGTCCGAAAACCTGCTCGCCACGCGCCGATCCCGCGGTCAGCAGTGCGAGTGCCTCGTCGTGGTTGAGTCCGGTCAGTTCGGTTCGGAAACCGGGCAGCAGCTCGAAACCTCCGTTTCGACCGCGTTCGGCGTAGACCGGCACCCCGGCTGCAGACAATGCCTCGATATCGCGCAACACGGTACGTGTGGAAACCTCCAACTCACGTGCCAGTGCGTCCGCGGACTGACGGCCCCGTTGGCGCAGTATCAGCACGAGCGAGACCAACCGATCAGCACGCATTCCGAAAATCTACCGAAATACATGACAGAGGGTGTCGTGATTTATTGACAGGCTTCTTCCACGACGGTGGAGATGGCGGCTGTCGAGCCCCCGACCATACGTTTTTCGGACAATCGAATGGAGTCGACGTGGCAATGGAACGAACGGCAGTCAACCCGGTGACGTGGTCGGCGGAAATGGGATTCAACCAAGGTGAAATCGTCTCCGGGCAGACTCGGACCCTGTTCATCTCGGGCCAGACGTCGATGAGCGAAGACGGTCGACCTCGGAATGAAGGCGACATGGCAGCGCAAGTGGCGCTCAGCCTCGACAACATGGAGGCAGTGCTCGCCGAGGCCGGTATGAGTCTGGCAAACCTGGTCCGTCTCAACGTCTACACCACAGATGTGGACGCGTTGTTCACGCACTACGGCATGTTGGCCTCACGGCTTGCCGCAGCCGGGGTCGCACCAACCACGACGATGCTCGGCGTGGTTCGGCTGGCAATCCCGGGTCAAATGGTCGAACTCGAGGGGACTGCCGTCGCATGATGCGGCCCTCCCTATTTGCCTTCCCTATTGGTGGGGAGTGATTCCCGAGGCTCAGGTTGCTGCCGTCTTTTCGGCAGGTAACTCGGCCTTGTCTCGGCGCCTGGCGATCACTGCCATGGCAATCGCTCCGACAGCGATGATGCTGAGCACGATTTCCGGCGCCGGGCCCACTCGGGTGGCGAAGGTGGTGCTGGTCGAGAGCGGCACCTTCGCCACCAGGGCGGCAGGCACGAACAGTTCGGTCTGCGAGGTCACCGCGCCGTCGGGACCGATGATCGCGCTGACACCACTGGTCGCAGCAACGACCACCGCGCGGCCGTGCTCGACTGCACGCACACGAGACATTGCCAGCTGTTGATACGTCATCTCGGTGTCCCCGAAGGTGGCGTTGTTGGTCGGTACCGCCAGCAGTTGCGCACCGTTGCGCACCGATTCCTGGAACGCTCGGTCGAACGCCACCTCGTAGCAGGTCGCGACGCCGATCGGCACACCCGCTGCGTGGACAACACCGTTGCCCTCGCCGGGTACGAAATTACCCGCGCGATCGGCGTAGGAGGAGAAGTTCCGGAAGAAGCCTCGGTAGGGCAGGTATTCGCCGAACGGCTGGATGATCTTTTTGTCGTGCTGTTCCTGAGGCCCATTGGCGCCGTCCCACACGATCACTGAATTGGTGGTCGTACGATCGGCATTCACGAGTACGGTGCCGACCAGAATCGGCGCTCCGATCGCTTCGGAGGCTCTGGTGATGTCGGCGGCGGCATCGGCGTTTCGCAGGGGGTCGATGTCCGAGGCGTTCTCCGGCCAGATCACGACGTCAGGCTGATCGACGCGGCCCGCGTCCACCTCGGCGGCAAGTTTCACGGTTTCGCTCACATGATTGTCGAGGACCTGCTTGCGCTGCGAATTGAAGTCCAAGCCCAACCGCGGAACGCTTCCCTGAATCGCGGCGACGGTGATCGTTCGGTCGCCGGAATCCATGGTGGCCAGGAACGGCGACGCCACAAGGGCAATGATCACGGGAACGAGGGCGGCGGCAACGGCTCCGAAGAATCCTCGGTCCCATCGCTTGGCTCCGATAGCGACGGCGACTGCTGCCAAGCCGGTACCGGTCAGGGCCACCGCGAAGCTGAGCAGCGGCGCACCGCCGACACTCGCAAGAGGGAGGAGCCACCCTTCGGATTGACCGAATGCGAGCCTGCCCCAGGGAAATCCGCCGAAAGGAACGCTGGAACGAAGCCACTCGGTAAGCGTCCAGGTCGCGGCAATCCACAACGGTGCCCAAGGCAACCTCGCCACCAGGACCGCCAGCAACCCGAACAGTCCGATGAACAACGACTCCACCGCGGCCAACGCGATCCACGGGATCGCGCCGACGAACACACCGATCCACGGAAGCAACGGCACCAGGAATCCGAGACCGGCCAGGTACCCGTAACCGAAGCCGGCACGAAGACGCAGTCCGCCGCGACCGAAGTTCGTCAACACGCACGTCAGAAGAGCGATCCCGACTGGCGCCAGAAACCACAACGGACGAGGTGGGAACCCGGCGAAGATCAAGAATCCGCCTGCTGCTGCGTACAGCGAACGTAGCCACGCCGAACCGGTGAGCACAGCGCTCACGCGGGAGCGATCACTGCTGGGCGCCTCTGCGCCGGCCTCACTCACTCGACGAGCCGCGCTGATAGACGACGCGTCCGCGATGCACCGACTTGATGCAGACCGGAATCGGCGCATCTTCCGCCAGCCTGGGCAGAGCGGGTACTCGCGAGCGCGGATCCGTTGACCATCGCTGAACCGAATCGGCCGGTGCACTCACTTCGAGTTCGCCTGCCTCCCACAACACGTAGGAGGCCGGTGCACCCGGATTGAGCGTTCCCGCGGCGCCGTCCCGCACTCCGCCCGCGCGCCAGGCACCGCGTGTTGCGGCGGAGAACGCCGCACGCGGCGAAATCCCACTTCCGTCGGTGCGGTGCTGAACAGCGGCGCGCAGCATCGCCCACGGCTCGATCGGGGTGACTGGCGCATCGGAACTGAATGCGAGTGAGACTCCCTTACCGGCTGCGGGTGCAAACGGGTTCAGCGCTGCCGCGCGGTCGAGGCCCAGACGTGTCGCGTACAGGCCGTCGGTACCGCCCCACAGTGCGTCGAACACCGGCTGGACACTCGCGATGACGCCCAAGGCGGCAAAGGTTTCCGCGTCGGCCATCGACATCATCTCCGCATGTTCGAGGCGGTGACCCAGTGCGGCGACCTTGGGGCCACCCAGTTCGTCGGCCACTCGCCGGAACGCGGCAGCTGCCGACGACACGGCGCCGTCACCGATGGCGTGGAATCCGGCCTGGACACCCGCGAGGGTGCAGGCCCGGATGTGTGCGGCGATCGCGTCGACGTCGAGGTAGGCATTTCCTGTCGAATCAGGTTGGTCTGCATAGGGTTCGAGTAACCAGGCGGTGTGTGAACCGAGAGAACCGTCGATGAAGAGATCCCCGCCGAGTCCGTGTGCACCGGTCTTGTCGAGGAGTGCGCGCGCGTCCTCTTCGCTGTCGACGCGTTCACCCCAGTAGCCCCGAACCTCCACGCCGTGATCGTGGGCCAGGAGTTCCTGAAAATCGGTCAATCCCGAGATGTCCGGTCCCCCGCACTCGTGCACTGCGACGATCCCGCGGGAGGCGCACAGATCGAGCGCCGCGGTACGAGCAGACGCGCGCTGAGATTCGGTCAGCAGGTTCCGAGCAGCATTGCGCGCCAGGTGGTGTGCGTCGAAGGTCAGCGGGCCGTCGGCCGAGTATCCGGCAGTGTCGGCGAGGCCGGAGATCCCGTCGCGCAATGCGCTCGAGCACGCGGCCGAGTGAACATCGATCCGCGAGAGGTATATCTTGCGGCCAGGTGCGGCCGCGTCGAGATCTGCGGTCGAGGGCGGCGTCTGCTCTGCCCACTCGGTGTCGTCCCAACCGTGTCCCCAGATGACTGCGTCGGGATGGGCAGTTTCGGGGTTCGCGGTTGCGAATGTCCGTACTCGCGAGAGGCATTCGTCCAGAGAGTTCGCACCCACGAGATCGAGGCCGACGATATTGAGTCCCAGTGCGGTGATGTGGACGTGGGTGTCGACGAACCCTGGAGTGACAAACGCACCCCCCAGGTCTTCGATCTCAGCGGCGGGGTGCAACGCCCGTCCGGCGCGCTCGTCGCCCACCCACACGACGGTGCCGTCGGTGATGGCGATCGAGGTCGCGTCAGGTGCAAATGAACTGTAGATCCGGCCGTTGACCAGCAGACGAGTAGTCACGAGCGCCCAGTCTGCCTGTTAGTACTGCGGCCCCCGCGAACGGGTGGGTGTATCCGTGTCCAGAATCTCACCCTCGAGGACCAGTTCCTTGCCGTTGCTGGCCACGTACTCGGTGGTTTCAGGTGTCTCGACGATGATCTCGCCGTCGATCACCTCGCCGTTTCCGCGCATCCGCGCCGCGTAGCCGACGGTTCCGGCAAAGGCGTCACCACCGGCAGCAAATGCTGCTGCGCGCTTGCCTGCCAGGAGGACTGCAAGCGGGCGCAGTGCCCAGCGGGTCGGCGGAATCAGAAGCAGCAGGCCCAGAACGGAAGTCACGAGCCCGGGTACGAACATCAATGCGGAGCCGGCCGCGACCAAGGCGCCGTCGGCGACCGCCAGTGACGGCGATCCCTCACCCCGCGTGGCCTTACGGAATCCGTCCATGACCCGTCGCCACTGCGAACGCATGAGGATCAATCCGACAAGCGATCCGGCGAGAAACAGCAGCACGGTCCAGGCAACACCGATGGCGTTGCCCACGATGACCAAGGCTGCGATCTCGACGATCACGTAGAGGAGGAATACGGCGGCGATCATGACGTCCCCTTTCAGACGGTCTACCCGTTCAACGCTCGAGGGGCCGGTTTTTCTCCCGACAACGATGCAGACCTGCAAACAGACGGGTGCCGTGAGTCACATGGGGCCTCCGCGGGGCGCCGTCGACTTGCCTGGCGTTAACTAACACTCCGCTAACGATTCTAAACCTCAAGTTGACGTTGAGGCTCTGGACATGGTCAAGTCACTTCGGGCCGCATTTTCCGGCCTCATGAAATGAAGGAGCCCGACATGAGCCGACTCCCCGGCAAGACATTCGCCCGACGCATCCCGGCCGCCCTCGCCGGCACCGCCGCCGTCGTGGCACTCACCGCCGGCACCACGATGATGAGCGCCGGAACCGCCGCCGCAGAACCGGTTGCACCCGAAGGTATTGCTGCGCTGATCGCCCAGGCCGCAGCCATCTCCCCCGAAGCCTCTGCTGCTGTTCAGCAGCTGATCGGCACGGCAGGCGCCGACCAGATCACCGCAGCCCTCGATATCCCCGACATCGGCGTCACGAAGCCTCAGTCGTTCATGTACCCGGCACCGACGGTCGGGTGCGGCATCGCCGGCGAGCCTGTCACCGTCACGCTCAGCTCCGCGCAGGCCGGTCCGAACTTCCCCTTGCCGCCGTGGGTCGAGGCCGATCACCTTCGTTTCCAGGCAATCCCGGGTTACGTGGGCATTCCCAAGACCTCAGGGTTGAGTGTTGCCTGGATCAACGTCGGCACGTTCAAGGGCGGCATCGTCCCGTTGGACGAGAAGTTGCCGGTACTCGATACGCCGTTGCTCTCGAAGGTCGTCGACACCGGTGACGGCAAGGTATTTGCCGCACTGTTCGGCAATGTCGACTACGCCGACGGAAAGTCCTGCATCGTGCTCCCCACAGTGGGCGCCTTCGATGCCTGAGCAGAGCGAAGCGCTCGCGGCCTGACCGGCAGCTGGCCTACGCGCCCGGAGTCACCAATCCGGTCTCGTAGGCCAGCACCACCGCCTGCACACGATCGCGCAGGTCGAGTTTCGTGAGAATGCGTCCGACGTGCGACTTGATAGTCGATTCGGACAGGTACAGCTGCTGTGCGATCTCGATGTTCGACAGTCCCGTGGCAACGTGTCCGAGGACTTCGCGTTCGCGTTCGGTGAGGACGTCGAGAACCACCGGATCGCGTCGCGGCGCCGGACCGTCCACGATGAACCTCGACAGCAGACGACGTGTCACCTTCGGAGAGACAACCGCATCACCGGCCGCCACGCTGCGGATGGCCGACACCAGATCCTCGGGCGGGGTGTCCTTGAGAAGAAATCCGCTCGCTCCGGCTCGCAGGGCGCCGAGCGCGTGTTCGTCCAGGTCGAACGTCGTCATCACCAGGACTCGAGACTCGATCCCGGAGGCAAGAATCTGCTCCGTGGCTTTCACTCCGTCGACAATCGGCATCCGCACGTCCATCAACACGACGTCAGGCTTCAGCGCCACCGCAGCTGCGACCGCCGCGGCTCCGTCGCCGGCCTCACCGATGACCGAGATGTCTTCATGTGCTTCGAGCACCATGTTCAGGCCCATCCGCATGAGTTCCTGATCGTCGACTAGCAGCACGGTGATGGGCACGGCGTAAACCTATCGGGCCTGAGACGTCGGTGCCAACGCGATTGATCCCAGCCAGTATCAATCGTGGATCTCGAGTGGAAGTTCCGCATAGACACGCCAACTGCCATCGGGGCGTCGTCCGGTCTCGAGTATTCCGTGCAGTACCGCCACCCGCTCACGCATGCCGACCAGTCCGTTCCCCGAACCGTGAGAGAAGGTCGAACTCGATGTTCCATTGTCGACCACCTCGAGCAGCACCGCGGTTTCGGTGCGGCGCACGGTGACTCGTGCCTTCGGATTTGCGCCGGCGTGACGGAGGACATTGGTCAGGGACTCTTGGACGAGGCGATGAATGCCCAAGCTGACCGACGGACTGACGTCGTCGAGTTCACCGGTCAGCTCGAGGCGCACACCGAGTCCGGCGGCACGCATCATCTCGACGACCTTGGCAATACCGGCCGTTCCGTGTTGCGGCATCGCGTCGCTGCTGACCTCGGTGCGCAGAAGTGAGACGGTACGGCGAAGCTCGGCAAGGGCGTCGCGTCCAGTGCTGGAGATGTTGCCCAGAGCTTTCTTGGCCAACGCCGGATTGGATTCGACCGCGTACGACGCTCCGTCCGCTTGGACGATCATCACGCTGACCGCGTGGGCAACGACGTCATGGAGTTCGCGGGCGATTCGGGTTCTTTCCGTGGCCACCGCATCCTCGGCGCGCCGATCCCGTTCGTACTCGGCCACTTCGAGCCTGGCTGCCACTTCCTCGTCGTAAGCGCGTCGCGCGCTCAAGAACTCGGCGGTAATCCAGGCGAGCGTATAGAGCAGCGTCGCGATGATGATCGTGAGGATCACGTCTTCGCGGATCACGAGCAACGAGAGAGTCATGTCCAGCGCCAGGAAGCAGGCGAAGATTGCCCCGGTCCGTCGATCGACGTAAGCAACGAGTGTGTAGAGCGAGACGCCGAGTGCCAGCAGTCCTGGATGTTCCGCAGCCGGGTCCCCTGTCGCCCACATCACCAGGGTCGCGAAATACGACATGGACAATATGGCCGCTGCGGAGGTGCGGGGAAATTTGCGACGCCACACGACCGGCAGACAGATCAGAAATCCGACGACGAGCTGAGGCCATCGTTCCTCGCGAGGTGAGCTCACGAACGTGACAACTTCGAGCGCGAAGAACACGAGCGCCAGAGCGCTGTCCGCGATCATCGGCTTTCCTCGCAGCCACAGGCTGAACCTCCGCATGTGCTCAAGAGTGTCACAGCTGTGAAAGAGTCACCGCCGTGGATATTGCTGATTGGGGACTGCTGATGACGGCAGCGACGGCGGCGGGTTGGGTGGACGCCGTCGTTGGCGGCGGCGGATTGATTCTGCTGCCCGCGCTCTTTCTGGTCGCACCCCAATTGACCCCGCAAGCGGCCCTGGCCACCAACAAACTCACGGCCTTCACCGGGACGAGCGCCGCGGTGTACACGTTCTCGCGTCGAATCCCCATGGAGTGGCGGCAGCTGGCTCCGGCGGCTGCCTTGGCCGCGGTGACAGCCGCGTGCGGAGCGGCGGCCGTTTCACTGATCGACAAGAAGTACTTCATTCCGATCGTGATGGTCGTCCTCGTCGCCGTTGCCGTCTTCGTGACCATGCGTCCGACGCTGGGCACCACGATCGCCACACATCGTCCGACGCAGCGCAAGACCGTCCTCGTCCTGCTGCTCTCCGCCGGACTCATCGGCCTCTACGACGGTTTGCTCGGACCGGGCACGGGCACGTTCCTCATCATCAGCTTCGCCACCTTCCTCGGAACCGAATTCGTCCGCAGCGCAGCGATGGCGAAGGTGATCAATCTCGGCTCCAACTTTGGCGCACTCGCGTACTTCGCTGTCACCGGACATGTCTGGTGGAGTTTGGGTTTGGCGATGGCAGTCTGCAACGTTCTCGGCGCGGTCATCGGTTCACGGATGGCGTTGAGCAAGGGATCCGGGTTTGTGCGGATCACGCTGTTGGTTGTCGTGATCGCCATGGTGATTCGCCTCGGATGGCAGCAGTTCGGCTGAGATCGGCGGTCGTCGGCTAGCGTCGTGTGCGTGACCGTCACCCGAGATGTCGATGCAGATTTCCTCGCCCTCCCGCTGCGAGCTGTCGCTGATGCGGCGCTGTCGGCAGCGAAAACAGCCGGTGCCCAGCACGCCGATGTTCGTGTCCACCGCATGCTCACACAGTCGATACGGTTGCGCGACGGTGTAGTTCAGGCCGTGTCGGACGGAGACGAGATCGGGGTCGCCGTCCGCGTGATCGTCGACGGCACGTGGGGGTTCGCCTCGCATGCCGAGGTGTCCCCTGACGTCGCGACTGCGCTGGCACGCCAAGCGGTCGAGGTCGCGAAGGCACTGCGCTCGCTCAATCGTGATCCGGTCACCCTCGCCGACGAGCCCGTCTACGCCGACGCGACGTGGGTGTCTCCGTACCTCGAAGATCCCTTCGCGACACCGACGGCCGACAAGGTAGCCCTGCTGGTCGACTATTCCGGGCGGCTTCAAGCCGCTGACGGCGTGGATCACGTCACGGCGAGCGTCCTCCAGGTCAAGGAGCAGACCTTCTACGCGGATCTGGCCGGTTCGTCGATCACCCAGCAACGGGTGCGTCTGCACCCCGAGTTCGAAGCGACAGCCGTGGACAAGTCGGCCGGCAGCTTCGAATCGATGCGTACCTTGGCGCCGCCGGTAGGGCGCGGATGGGAGTATCTCGGGGCGGAGAGCACGTGGAACTGGGGTGAGGAGCTCGCCCGGATACCGGAGTGGCTGGCCGAAAAGACGAAGGCACCGACCGTCGAAGCGGGTCCGACCGATCTCGTGATCGATCCGACCAATCTGTGGCTCACGATCCACGAATCCATCGGGCATGCCACCGAATACGACCGGGCAATCGGCTACGAAGCGGCCTACGCCGGTACGTCGTTCGCGACGCCGGACAAGCTGGGAACATTGAAGTACGGAACATCGCTCATGCACGTGACCGCCGACCGAAACCAAGAGCACGGTCTGGCCAGCGTCGGATTCGACGACGACGGAGTCGCCGCTCAACGGTGGGATCTGGTCGCCGACGGAACACTGGTCGGATATCAACTCGATCGAGTGTTCGCGCCGAGACTGGGACTGACGCGTTCCAACGGCTGCTCGTACGCCGACTCCGCACATCACGTTCCCATTCAGCGAATGGCCAACGTCTCGCTCTCCCCCGACCCTTCTACGGACACGTCGACCGCAGACCTGATCTCGCGAGTCGAGAACGGCATCTACGTCGTCGGAGACAAGTCCTGGTCGATCGACATGCAGCGCTACAACTTCCAGTTCACCGGTCAGCGGTTCTTCAAGATCCGCGACGGAAAGCTCGACGGCCAGGTGCGTGACGTGGCATATCAGGCGACGACAACGGATTTCTGGGGCTCGATGGAAGCCGTCGGCGGTAAGTCGACCTGGCGCCTGCAAGGCGCATTCAACTGTGGCAAGGCGCAACCCGGCCAGGTTGCGGCGGTCAGCCACGGCTGCCCGTCCGCTCTGTTCCGCGGAGTCAACATCCTCAACACTCGTTCGGAGGCTCAGCAGTGATCGATCCGCAGCAAGTCGTCGAGCGTGCATTGGCCGCGAGGACGGTAGACGAATCGTTGGTGATCGTGACCGATGCGAGTGAGGCGTCGCTGCGGTGGGCCAACAATTCGATGACTACCAACGGAGTCTCACTGTCCCGGACGTGGACGGTGATTTCGATCGTGCGCGAAGGTGACATCGCGAAGGTGGGCACTGTCAGTTCCAGCAGTGTCGATCCGGAGCAGATTTCTGCACTCGTGCAGGCAAGCGAAGAAGCTGCGCGCACAGCCACCCCCGCTGACGACGCATCCGACTTGATCACCCAATCCGCGGCGGAGACCGACTGGGACCTGCCGGCCGCCTTGACCGACATCGGTGTCTTTGCGCCGTTGGCTGCCGACCTGTCGACGGCCTTCGACGGCGGCGACCAGTTGTTCGGCTTCGCTCACCACCAGTTGCACACCACCTGGCTGGGAACCTCGACGGGCGTGCGACGTAGAACGGCTCAGGCCACCGGCTCCGTGGAGATCAACGGCAAGCGTGGCGACGCGAGTGCCTGGGTCGGATCCGGAACTGTCGATTTCAGCGACATTTCAGTGCCGAAGCTCTTGTCGCAGTTGACCACTCGACTCGACTGGGCGGGTAATTCCGTCAGCCTGCCCGCCGGCCGCTACGAGACGATTCTCCCGCCATCTGCTGTGGCGGACCTGATGATCTATCTGATGTGGACCATGGAGGGTCGCGGCGCCGAAGAGGGGCACACCGCACTTTCCTCCACCGGTGGCACCCGGATCGGCGAGAAACTCGGCGCCTTGCCACTCACTCTGACCTCCGACCCCGAGGCCGAGGGCTTGCAGTCCGCGCCGTTCGTGATCACGACGTCGTCGAGCGAGTCCGTCTCACTGTTCGACAACGGCATGGATATCGAACCCGTCGACTGGGTCCGAGACGGCGTCGTCAATGCGCTGGCATACCCGCGCCACGCTGCCCAAGAATTCGGTCGACCCGTCGCAGTTCCCGGCGACAATCTCATCCTGACCGGTGGTGACGACACGTCGATCGAGGACATGATCGCGGGTACCGAGAAGGGACTGCTGCTCACGACCCTCTGGTACATCCGCGAGGTGGATCCCGCGACTCTGCTACTGACCGGACTCACGCGAGACGGTGTGTATTTGATCGAGGACGGCAAGATCGTCGGCGCCGTCAACAACTTCCGTTTCAACGAGAGCCCCCTCGATCTCCTGCGGCGGGTCACCGAGGCGGGCCGCACCGAGATCACGCTCCCCCGCGAGTGGAAAGACTGGTTCACTCGAACGGCTATGCCGCCGATGCGGATTCCCGATTTCCACATGTCCTCGGTCAGTCAGGCACAGTGATGGCGAAGGTCGTGATCGCCGGTGGCACCGGTGCTCTCGGCCGCCGGATCAGCGACGATCTCGCCGACCGCGGGTATGACGTCGTGGTTCTGACTCGGTCACCGAAACCCGGCAGACACAGGCAGGTTGAGTGGGACGGCGTCACGGTAGGCGACTGGGCGGGAGAACTCGACGGCGCTGCGGTGATCAATCTGGCCGGCGAGTTGGTCGATCGCCGACCCACACCTGCAAACATCGCATTGCTCACCAGTTCCCGAGTCGATCCGACCCGCGCGCTGGTCGAAGCGTCGAAACTACTGGCGAGCCCTGTTCCGGTGTGGATCCAGGCGAGCACGCTCGCGATCTACGGCGATGCGGGTGAGACCCGATTGGACGAGGATTCTCCTCTCGCTGACGGGCCGCCTCAGATGACCGACGTCGCAAAGGACTGGGAGGCAGCGGTCGAGGGCGCCAACACGTCACGAGTAGTGATCCTGCGGACCAGCGTCGTCCTGGAGAAAGGCACGCCGGCGCTCGAGCGACTGCTGTTGCTCGTGCGTCTCGGACTGGGGGGACGCGTCGCCTCGGGTAGGCAGTGGACCAGTTGGATTCACATCGAGGACTGGCTGTCGATCGTGCGCTGGGCACTCGAACCCGATTCGGCTGCCTCGGGGGTGGTCATCGCGACTGCTCCGGATCCCGTCCGAAACTCAGAACTGATGGCCGGGCTGCGCAAGCACCTTCATCGCCCACCTGCGCCGCCGACGCCCGCGTTCATGGTCAGAATCGGCGCGTTCCTTTTGCGCAGCGACGCTGCCCTGGGCCTGACGGGTCGGCATGCCGTGTCGAGAGTGTTGGCGAACAACGGCTTCCCATTCACCTATCCGCGGTTCGATTCAGCGTTGGACGATCTACTCGGCAACTGATGCTCGGTCAGGCTGCAGTGATGGCAAGTCCGATCGTTCCGGTCTTGCCGCGGCGCAGGAGACTGCCTTTCATGGTGATCCAGCCCAGGATTCCGTAGCGACGCGCGATCGCGTCGCGAGCATGATCGGTGCCCGGTCCGTCGAGGATCCCGGCGACGGCGGCAACCGGTTCACCCTTCGGATTTCCCCGAGCGTCACACGCAGCGACGGTGACTGACGGGTTTCGCCTGATGCGCTTGACCTTGTAGGAATCTGTGACGGTCCACATCAGGAGCTTGTCGCCGTCCGGTGCGGCCCAGAGCGGAGTCGCCACCGGCGTTCCGTCCTTGCGGAAGGTCGTGAGTAGGACGTATTTGGCCTCGGAGACACGCTTGAAGTCGGGGTTCACTCCTCGAGGATAGGTGTGAGTGCCTCCCGCTGAACACAGACCGACTTCCGCGACTATCTGGCGATCGCACAACCTCGGCTGAAACATGCCACTTATGCACGATTTATCCGGTTTCCTGAGGCATTGAAGACGCCGTTTCGTCCACAAACTCCACCTCGAGTTATTCTGAGGCAAATCGTCGAACTGGGGAGTCGAACAAACACATGCAGCGTCGTGACTTTTTCAAAGCGGCCGGGATGGGCGCAGCCGTTGCAGCCGCGACACCGCTCATGTCGACCTCGATCAGCCACGCCGCCCCCGCGCCTCTGCGTGAGCTACCGATGGGTGCCGATCACTACCGCGCACTCGTCCCCGAGTTGTTCGCACCCTCGCCTATTCCCCCGGAGCATTCCGAGGCCATAGTCGTCGGCTCAGGTTTCGGCGCCAGCGCCACCGCTCTCCGGTTGGCGCAGAGCGGCACGCAGGTCACGATTCTCGAGCGCGGACTTCGCTGGCCGCACGATCCGCAGCGGGAGATTCACACCTCCGACATGCTGGCCGACGGCCGCGGAGTGTTCCGGCGAACATCGTTCACCAACCTCACCGGGCTTCCTGTGGTGTGCGACTACTTCAGCGGCGTCCTCGATGCCACCGACTACGAACACATCTCGGTCTGGCGCGGCGCTGCCGTCGGCGGTGGTTCCGTCATCTTCACCGGCGTGATGATTGCGCCCGAGCGCCGATTCTTCGAAGCAGTCTTCGGCAATTCCCTCGACTACGACGAGATGGCGTCCACCTGGTACCCCAAGGTGCGCCAGATGCTGCGTCTGAGCCCATTGCCCGAAGACATCTACCAAACCCCGAACTTCGGCCACTCCCGTCGTTGGGACCAGGACGCTCGTCGTGCCGGCTTCGATCCGCAACGCATCGACGGGATCTGGAACTGGGACGTGGTGCGCTCAGAACTCGACGGCCGAACCCGAGCCTCGGCCACCGTCGGGGACAGCAACATGGGTAATTCCAACGGCGCGAAGTTCGACCTCACGCAGAACTACATTCCGGCCGCCGAAGCCACCGGACGAGTCACCGTCTGTTACGGGCACCAGGTGCTCGCGATCAGTCGCGAACGGAATGGACGTTACGTCGTCGATGTCGAATCGACGGATCCGACGGGTGGCGTTCTGGCCCGGAAGACACTCACCTGTGACCGTCTGTTCCTCGGTGCAGGCTCGATCGGCACGTCCGAGCTGCTGGTACGTGCCCAGGCGACCGGCGCGCTGCCGAACCTCAACGAACACGTCGGCAAAGGCTGGGGAACTAACGGCGACGCCGGGATGGTGCGCTCGTTCGGCTTCAGTGACGGCAATGCGCAAGCGGCACCGTCGGCATCACGCATCGTCGACGAGTCGGGAATGCCACTCTCCCTCGAAAATTGGTACGTCCCCGGCCTACCCGTCAACATCGGCATGCTCGGAACCCTGGGTATGACTCTCGACTCGCAACGCGCCGACTTCGCCTATGACGGCGGCTCCGATCGGGTTGTGCTGAACTGGCCGAAGAACGGCAACGACGCCACCGTCGAGGCGCTGCGCGCCGTCCAGAACAAGATGGCGTTCGCCGGAACCACGCTGCCGTCGGCGCTGCCGTTCGCGAAGGACGTCAATTCCTCGTTCACCGCACATCCCCTCGGCGGTGCGGTGCTGGGCAAGGCGACTGACGGCTACGGGCGAGTCAAGGGCTACGACGGCCTGTACGTGATGGACGGCGCCGCCATTCCGGGCAGCACCGGCACCGTCAATCCGTCACTGACAATCACTGCTCTGGCGGAGCGGAACATCGCTCAGATCATCAATTCCGGACGCTGAAACACGTCAGCGCCCGGACCTGCCGGTAATGCTCGAGGTCTACTCCCCCTCGAGTTCGCCTTCGGTTTCGAGGTACACCTGACGCAAGCCGTCGAGTGTCTTCTGCTCGGGGTGCTCCCACATGTTTCGCTCGGCGGCTTCGAGGAGCCGCTCGGCGATTCCGTGCAGGGCCCACGGATTGGATTGCGTCATGAACTTCTGGTTCTGCTCGTCCAGAACGTAGGTCTCGGCGAGCTTCTCGTACATCCAGTCCGCGACGACGTTGGTGGTGGCGTCGTACCCGAAGAGGTAGTCGACCGTGGCCGCCATCTCGAATGCACCCTTGTACCCGTGACGGCGCATGGCGTCGAGCCAGCGGGGGTTGACCACGCGCGCCCGGAAGACACGCGCGGTCTCTTCCGAAAGTGTGCGTGTGCGAACCGATTCCGGCCGAGTGCTGTCACCGATGTACGCCTCGGGTGACTTCCCGGTCAGCGCGCGCACGGTGGCAACCATGCCGCCGTGGTACTGGAAGTAGTCGTCCGAATCGGCGATGTCGTGCTCACGCGTGTCGGTGTTCTTGGCCGCCACGTTGATTCGACGGTATGCGCTGCGCATGTCGTCGGCTGCCGGGATTCCGTCGAGCCCACGTCCGTACGCGAAGCCGCCCCAGTTGGTGTACACCTCGGCGAGGTCGTCGTCACCGCGCCAGGTCTTGGAGTCGATGAGTTGCAGCAGGCCGGCGCCGTAGGTTCCGGGCTTCGAACCGAAGATGCGGGTGGTCGCACGTCTGGCGTCGCCGTGCTCGGCGAGATCCGCCTGTGCGTGAGCGCGCACGTAGTTCTGCTCGTCCGTCTCGTCCAGCGCTGCCACCAATTGAACGGCGTCGTCGAGCAATGCGAGCACATGTGGGAACGCATCACGGAAGAATCCGGAGATGCGGACGGTGACGTCGATGCGCGGTCGGCCCAGTTCTTCGAGATCGATGACTTCGAGGTTGACGACGCGTCGGCTTGCTTCGTCCCAGACGGGGCGAACACCGAGGAGCGCAAACACTTCGGCGATGTCGTCGCCGGAGGTACGCATGGCTGCGGTTCCCCACACCGACAGACCCACCGAGCGCGGGTATTCGCCGTGATCTGCGAGATAGCGAGCGGCGAGCGACTCGGCCATCGCCTGACCGGTCTCCCACGCCAGACGCGACGGAACTGCCTTGGGGTCGACCGAGTAGAAGTTGCGACCGGTGGGAAGCACGTTGATCAGGCCGCGCAGCGGCGAGCCGCTCGGACCGGCCGCGATGAAACCGCCGTCAAGCGCATGCAGGACCTGCTTGATCTCGTTGTTCGTCTGTCGGAGGCGTGGAACTACTTCGGTGGCGGCGAACTGCAGGATCTTCACGACGGTCTCGTCGTCGCTGAGGTCTTCGGCGGCGGCGGGGTTCCAGTCGGCGTCGTACATGCCGCGAACCAGAGCGTGTGCCTTTTCCTCGATATCGTCGACACGGCTGCGGGACTCGTCGCCGTCTTCGCTGAGCCCGAGAGCCTCACGCAGACCGGGAACGCTCTGTTCGCCACCCCACATCTGACGGGCACGCAGCATGGCGAGGACCAGTTCGATTTCGGCGTCGCCCTCGGGAGCGCGCCCGAGAATGTGCAGACCATCGCGGATCTGGACGTCCTTGATCTCGCACAGCCAACCGTCGACGTGCAGGAGCATGTCGTCGAACACGTCTTCTTCGGGCCGCTCCGCGAGGCCGAGGTCGTGGTCCATCTTGGCAGCACGCATCAGCGTCCAGATCTGCTGGCGAATGGCCGGGAGCTTGGACGGGTCCAGTGCGGAGATATTGGAGTGCTCGTCGAGCAGTTGCTCGAGACGGGAGATGTCGCCGTAGCTTTCGGCGCGGGCCATCGGTGGGATCAGGTGATCGACGAGCGTCGCGTGGGCACGACGCTTTGCCTGTGTTCCCTCACCCGGGTCGTTGACCAGGAACGGGTAGATCAGCGGCAGGTCGCCGAGCGCTGCGTCGGTGCCGCAGTTGCTGGACATGCCGAGTGTCTTGCCCGGCAACCATTCGAGGTTGCCGTGCTTGCCCAGGTGCACAACCGCGTCGGCGCCGAATCCACCAGCGTCAGGCGTCGCCGCGATCCAGCGGTAGGCCGCCAAGTAGTGATGGCTCGGCGGCAGATCCGGATCGTGGTAGATCGCGACGGGCTTTTCGCCGAATCCCCGGGGCGGCTGAACCATGAGCACGATGTTGTTGAAACGCAGTGCCGCGATGACGATTTCGCCGTCGGAATCCTGTGAGCGGTCGACGTACAGCTCGCCGGGCGCTGTGCCCCAATGCTCTTCGACACCGCTGCGCAGCTCTTCGGGCAACGTGGCGAACCATTCGCGGTACTTCGCTGCCGAGATTCGGATCGGATTTCCCTCGAGCTGCTCGGCAGTGAGCCAGTCGGGATCCTGGCCGCCGGCCGCGATCAGGGCGTGGATCAGCGCGTCGCCGTCCTTCGCCGCCAGGCCGGGAACTGCGTCCGGACCGTCGACCGGACCGAGGTCGTAACCGGCAGAACGCATTTCGGTGAGCAGGTCGATTGCGCTCGCCGGAGTATCGAGACCGACGGCGTTGCCGATGCGGGCGTGCTTGGTCGGGTACGCCGAGAGCATGAGTGCAACGCGACGCTCGGTGGTGGGAATGTGGCGCAGCTTGCCGTGACGGACCGCGATCCCGGCGACACGGGCAGCGCGCTCGACGTCGGGGACGTACGTGGACAGTCCATCGGCGTCGATTTCCTTGAATGAGAACGGGACTGTAATGATGCGGCCGTCGAATTCCGGCACCGCGACCTGGGTCGCGACGTCGAGAGGCGACAGTCCGTCATCGTTCTCGTCCCAGGTGGCGCGGCTACTGGTCAGGCACAGGCCCTGCAGGATCGGGACGTCGAGCGCAGCGAGTGCGGCAACATCCCAGGCTTCGTCGTCGCCACCGGCGGACGCCGTCGCGGGCTTGGTGCCACCGGCAGCAAGAACTGTCACGACCATGGCGTCGGCGCGGCGCAGAGTGGTCAGAAGTTCGGCTTCTGCGGTTCGTAGTGATGCGCAGTAGATCGGGAGCGCTGTGCCACCGGCCTCGGCGACGGCGTCACACAACGCCTGGATATACCGGGTGTTTCCGGCCAGGTGCTGAGCGCGGTAGTACAGAACGGCGATGACGGGACCGGTCGCCGAGTCGAGATCGGGCGCGAAATCCGCGATCCCCCAGGAAGGCAGGTGGGCCGGCGGCTCGAAACCGTGACCGGTGAGCAGGACGGTGTCGGACAGGAAGTGGTGCAGCTGTGCCAGATTCTGCGCGCCACCCTCAGCCAGGTAGTTGTGCGCCTCGGCAGCAACACCGGCGGAGACCGTCGAGCACTCCATGAGGTCGGCGTCCGGCGCGTGCTCGCCGCCGAGAACGACTACGGGGAGTCCGGAGGCAAGGACCATCTCCAGGCCGTCTTCCCAGCTGCGACGGCTGCCGAGGATACGAACGATCACGAGGTCGACGCCGTCGAGCAAGGGCGGCAAGTCCTCCGAGACCAGCAAGCGTGAGGGATTGGCCCAACGATAGGCGACGCCGTCGCCGGCTTCCTGGCTGGCGCGGGCGCTCAGCAGATCGGTGTCGGACGTGGAGAGCAGAAGAATCACGGGTGAAGCCTTCCTGGGGTTTCGCGCCCCGTGGCACAGATCTGTCATCGACGGCGGTTGAGGGTCTGACTCGTGTTTCCGAGCGGAAACACGTCCCGCTCGAGCAACACTTACAGTGGCGCGACCGCACCGGACTTTCACCGGTTTCCTCAACTGCCGTCACTGGTGGTGGTGATGCTACCGGTCCGCAGAAGGCACTCATGACAGGTCGTACCCTGGAGCCATGCCCACGGACCGTTCACAGCCAGACGCGTGCCCGGGTGCACTGCAAGTTCACCACGCCGCCGACGGCGCACTGGCTCGCGTGCGCCTACCCGGCGGTCTCCTCACCCCGGTCCAATTGCAGACGCTTGCAGACGCGGCGCGCGATCTGGGTAACGGGCAGATGGAACTCACCTCGAGGGGCAATGTTCAGTTGCGCTCGGTCTCGGACCCCGAAGCCTTCGCGGCGCGAATCGCTTCGGCCGGCCTGCTGCCGTCCGCGACGCACGAGCGAGTACGCAACATTCTCGCGTCCCCACTGTCCGGCCGTATCGGGGGCGTCGCCGACATTCGTGAACTGGTCCACCGTCTCGATTCGGCGATCCAAGCGGATCAGGCATTGGCGGATCTGCCGGGGAGAACCCTGTTCACCCTTGACGACGGGCGCGGAGACATCACTGGGCTGCGGGGCGATTTCGGCCTCCATGCGCGCAGCGCCACCGAGCATTCCCTGGTGCTCGC
Source organism: Rhodococcus sp. GB-02 (assembly GCF_053470465.1). Lineage (NCBI taxonomy): Bacteria > Bacillati > Actinomycetota > Actinomycetes > Mycobacteriales > Nocardiaceae > Rhodococcus > Rhodococcus sp. GB-02. Next base: position 123,848 of record NZ_JBPUKE010000003.1, on the reverse strand, counting down.
CGGTCACCACACCACTCACCGCGTACATGCAGATGACGCCGTCGAATTGCTCCTCGAGGCGGCTCGATCGTTCCTCGACGTCCGCGACAAGCACTGGCGCCTGGCCGAGGTTCCGGACGGAATCGAACGCACCCTCGAGCAGTTGGGTCTGAGCGCCGAGTCCATCGGCGCGGCAGATCTCACGCATGATGCACGGCCCACCATCGGTTGGCTCGAGCAGCGAGACGGAACGGTTGCCCTGGGCGGCGGCCTGCGATTCGGGCTGCTCGACGCTCGGCTGGCCGAGTTCCTCGCCGCCGTCGACAAACCCGTCGTCGTGACGCCGTGGCGATCGGTGCATATCTTCGACCTCGACGAATGGGCTGCCGAGCAGGTAGTCCGGGTGTTGGCGCCGATGGGGTTGATCTTCGACGAGAACTCACCGTGGCTCGACGTCACCGCCTGCACCGGAAGCCCAGGATGCGAGAAGTCGCTCGCCGATGTGCGCACCGACGCCATCACCGCGGTAGAGCAGGCAGAACTGCCCGTCGTCGGGCGCCAGCACTGGGCCGGGTGCGACCGCAGCTGCGGACGTCCCCGCGGGGACGTAGCGGATGTGATTGCGACGGGTGACGGTTACCGGGTGAATCCGGCCGATCGGTGATGCCTCTATCGTGTGGCACATGATCGAGTACATCCGTGACGGCGCGGAAATCTATCGCCAGTCCTTTGCCACCATTCGGGCCGAAGCCGACCTGAGCCGTTTCCCGGCGGATGTCTCGCAAGCTGTAGTGCGCATGATTCACGCAAGTGGCCAGGTCGATCTCGTCGACGACGTCGCCTTCACGCCTGGAGTCGTCTCGGCCGCGCGTGCCGCTCTGCGCGACGGCGCGCCGATCTTCTGCGACGCCCAGATGGTGGCGGCCGGCATCACGCGCAAGCGTCTGCCCGCCGGCAACGACGTCATCTGCACCCTCGGCGATCCTCGGGTCCCCGTGCTGGCGTCGACCATCGACAACACTCGCTCGGCCGCTGCACTCGAACTGTGGGGAGCCAAGCTCGAGGGCGCTGTTGTCGCGATCGGAAACGCACCCACCGCGCTGTTCCATCTCCTGAACCTCATCGAAGCCGGAGCACCCCGTCCCGCCGCCATCGTCGGAGGTCCGGTCGGCTTCATCGGCGCTGCCGAGTCGAAGGAAGCTCTCATCGAACACGCCAGCGGAATCGATCATCTCGTGCTCCGCGGCCGACGCGGCGGCAGCGCAATCACTGCGGCGGTCGTCAATGCGATTGCGAGCGAAGTCGAATGAGTGCAGGCAAGCTCTGGGGTGTCGGTATCGGCCCCGGCGATCCCGAATTGGTGACCGTCAAGGCCGCCCGCGTCATCGGCGAGGCAGACGTGGTCGCGTTCCACTCTGCGCGGCACGGCAAGAGCATCTCCCGCGCAGTTGCAGCGCCGTACATGCGCGAAGGGCAGATCGAAGAACACCTCGTCTACCCCGTCACCACCGAGACCGTTGACCATCCCGGCGGATATCAGGGCGCGATGGACGAGTTCTACGAAGCGGCTGCCGAGCGACTCGCAGTTCACCTCGAGGCCGGTCGAACCGTCGCGTTGCTCGCTGCCGGCGATCCGCTCTTCTACAGCTCCTACATGCACATGCACAAGCGGCTGGCCGATCGCTTCGACGCCGAGGTGATTCCCGGTGTCACCTCCGTCAGCGCGGCATCGGCTGCACTCGGAAAACCGCTGGTCGAGGGTGAAGAAATCCTCACGATCTTACCCGGAACATTGCCGCAGGCCGAGCTGACCAGGCGGCTCAAGGAAACCGACGCCGCAGCCATTCTCAAACTCGGACGCACGTTCCCACCGGTCCTGCAATCGCTCGAGGATTCAGGCCGCTTGGATGAAGCGCACTACGTCGAACGCGCGAGCACCACACGTCAACGCGTCGAATCCGCTGCCGAGGTCGACCCGGACGGAGTTCCGTACTTCTCGATCGCCATCGTTCCGAGCCCGTCGAACAACCCTCGACCTGCAACCGAATCCCGCGGCGAGGTGGTCGTGGTCGGACTCGGACCGGGCGACACCGCCTGGACCACACCCGAAGTGGCGTATGAGCTTTCGTTGGTAACCGACCTCGTCGGCTACGGCCCTTACGTCGATCGCGTGCCGACGCGTCCGGGCCAGCGGCGCCATTCCAGCGACAACCGCGTCGAAGCCGAACGCGCCGCGATGGCGTTGGACCTGGCGAAGAACGGCGCCCGTGTAGCTGTCGTCTCGTCGGGAGATCCCGGCGTATTCGCCATGGCTGCAGCAGTTCTCGAAGTTGCCGCCGAAGACCAGTGGCGCGACGTCCCGGTCCGCATCCTTCCCGGTATGACGGCGGCAAACGCTGTCGCCAGTCGCGTCGGCGCTCCCCTCGGGCACGACTATGCGGTGCTCTCGTTGTCTGATCGCCTCAAGCCGTGGGATGTCGTTGCTCGCCGTATCTCGGCAGTTGCAGCCGCAGACATGGCATTTGCGGTCTACAACCCGGCGTCGAAGTCCCGGACGTGGCAGGTCCAAGCCATGAAGGACCTCGTGCTCGAGCACCGCTCCCCCGAGACTCCCGTTGTCATCGGGCGCGATGTTGCCGGCACCGAGGAATCCGTTCGGGTCGTGACCCTCGGCGAGCTCGAGCCTTCCGAGATCGACATGCGGACGCTGCTGATCGTTGGCTCGTCGATGACAACCGTCGTCGAAACCGGTTCGGGCCGTCAGGTGTTCACCCCGCGGCGCTACCCGGAGTGACCACCACTCGGCGATAGCATGGCGTCATGCCCGTCAACCGGACCCGGAAAGCCAGATACGCACGCAAACGCAAACGCCGAATGGATCTGGTGGAGCACGACCTGTCCGTCGAGCAGTGGTCCGCGCTCAAAGCGGCCTGGGGTGGCTGCGCGTACTGCGGCGAGTTGGACGAGTCGCCGCAGCGTGACTGCGTGTTGGCGATCTCCCGCGGTGGGCGCTACACACTCGACAACATCGCACCGGCGTGCCGCTCGTGCAATGCAAGCAAATGCAACAGCGAGGTCACTCTCTGGTTGCGGCGCAAGGGGTATGACGAGAAGGCCTTCCTCCTGCGCCACGCGGAGATAGGTATCGAGATGAGGGCGCAGTTCTCGGAGCAGTCGTGACGACCCCGCACGAGTTGCGCCCGATCCTCGACGAGTTGATGGACTTCGAACCTCTGTTTCACCGAACTCGAGTAGCGATGTCACGAGGCGAGTTCGATGCGGTCGTCGACCCCGAGTTCCGGGAGATCGGAGCCTCGGGTGCTCGATACACCCGCGACTACGTGCAGTCGGTAGTTGAGCGCCGACGCCTCCGCGGCGAGGTGAACGACGCCGCCGAACTCGGGTGGAGGGTTGACCGGCCAGCGCTGAGCCGGATCGCTCCGGACACATATCTGGTGACGTACCGGCTGGCGCAAGCGCATCGGGTTACCGAGCGATCATCCATCTGGCGGTTCACCGAGAATCGATGGAGCGTGCACTTTCATCAAGGCACAGTCGTCGAAAGTGGTCTGGAAGCGTGAACGAATCGATCCACAACCCCACCATTCCGCTTTGGATGGACGTCACCTTCACCGCCTTCGTACTTGCATGGATCTTCATCACGGTTAGCGCGCTCGTGGCGATCGTGCGCACCGACTTCGACCGTTCGGGCGCCAAATTCTGGTGGTGCGCGCTGGTGATCGCGGTGCCTGTACTCGGTGCGCTCGTCTGGTTACTGTTCGGTCGACCCCCGCGTGACTCCAGTTCCCGAACCTGATCTACACCGACAGCCCGGCAGTAGTCTGAGTACGGTCCGGTGCTGTCACTCTGCGCGTATCAGGGGAGAACAACGAGATGAGACCACTTCGATACTCGATCAACGTCACCCTCGACGGCTGCTGCCATCACGAGGCGGGACTCCCACCCGACGAGGAGTCGATGCGCTACTGGACCGCCCAGATGGAACGCGCCGATGCTTTGCTGTTCGGCCGGGTGACCTACGAGATGATGGAGTCGGCGTGGCGGCGGCCCGCAACCGGCGCATGGCCTGACTGGATGGACGAGTGGGAGATCCCGTTCGCCGAGGCCATGGACCAGGCGAAGAAGTACGTCGTGTCGAACACGCTGAGCGGGGTCGATTGGAATGCCGAGCTGGTGCCGGGAGACTTGGGGCCAGCGGTTCAGCGACTCAAGGAGCAGCCCGGCGAAGGTCTGTGGGTTGGCGGCGTGACGCTCCCCCTGGCGCTGGCAGACCTGGGCCTGATCGACGAGTACGAGTTCGTTGTGCAACCGGTCCTCGCTGGACACGGACCGACGTTGCTCGCCGGTCTGCGCGAGCGCATCCAGCTCGCGCTCGTCGATCGCCACGAGTTCCGGTCGGGTGCAGTCGCCGTGCGATATCGGCCCACTCAAATACCGCCCCCGGGTCAGGTATCGGACGGTTCGAATACCCGCAGGTAGGCGAAGTGCGACTGGAGGTGCGCGGTTGAAACATCGGACTGACTGCACGGTGTCGATGATCTGCTCGACCGCAGCGGCGCCCTTCTGTAGACGTCCGCCGACACAGCCAAAGTCCTCGTGCACGATGGCGCTCTTCGCCCACACGACCAGCACGTAGCTTCCATGGCTGCAGCCCATAACCCATGGCAACAACCATTCGGGACATGTCGTCGCCTCAGTTCGGACGCGAGAAGAGTTACCACCAGTCTTGTTCGGTGTTCGGTATTGACCGAACACTCGGTACCGCAAGAGCATTAGCCACCGAAGTTCTCCGGACAATCCTCGACGAGATCGAAGCATCAAACTGGATCATGAACAAGTTCGTTCCGCCCGGCGGATCCTAAGGACCACTTGTCGCCATCGAACACTCTGATCCCTTGTTCCATTGGCACTTGCACCTCAAGGTGTAAGCGCCAATGGTCGAGGGCCATCCTGCGCCTTACTGCGGTGAGATAGGCGTCAGCTCTTGCTGTTACCTGAAAACGAGCCAGCCCTCGGAATTTCCATTTGTGCCCCGTTGCGTGTGCCCCATTGCGAGCACTAACCAGCGTTCGCGACGTTGATCAAGGTCAAATTGTTGTAGGTCTGGGTCTCCATGTCAGCGAACCCAAACTGTGCAGGCACAGCTGCGGTGGGAATTTCGTATACGTAGACCATGCGACTGTCGAACCCGGGCTGTAGTCCGTCGTTGCATTCGGGGTTACCCTGAATCTTGTACAGGTCGTCAATCGGGTCGTATTGCCGCTTATCCGCAGTGATGAGCTTGTTCTGAATCGGGAACGAACATGTCAGGTCCATCGAGACCTTCCCATCGTTGAGAACCGTCGTATCAACGATCACAAACTTCCCACCAGACCTTGGGGCCTGCTCGGCATAATCGCCGCGCGTGATGGATCGTTCGGGCTGCGCCGTAATCGACTGCGATTCGACCACACTGTTGATCGTGATAATCGCGCCGCCACTGGTCACCGCCTGTCCGATCGTCGGTAGTGCTGGTGTTGCCGATTTAGGTTTCGCCGAGGTCGTGGCAGCACCGCTAGCTTCGGGACTGGTCGAAGAGACGTACGAAACTTCGCTGGAGACAAGCGACTTCCCGTCTAGTTTCGCAACGCAGCTCACGTCGTAAGCAACTGCCGCTCCGGAATCGAGCGAACCCGTCAACTTTCCATGGACAGAAAAGCTCCCGTCATTACCCGCGACGGTGACAATATCGGCGACGGTGATATCACCAATGGGGCCAGCCTTATCCTTGATCCCTGATACACACACCGATTCGGCCGTGGCTTCATCGTGCGTGTCATCCGCACTTCCGCATGCCGAGATCAGAAACGCGCTAACCCCAAGCAAAGCCAGAATTGTCTTCTTCATGGAGCAATTGATACCAGACCTTACGGTCGGAACCCGCTCGGGGTCACGCTGAGCGGGCAGTACGAGGGACGGTCCGGTGGGTCGATTAGCGCGCACCCTGGAGCGCCTCAGCAGAAATGGCCAAGCTGGACGGCTACTGGCGAGCAAAGGATCGAGATCACCACCATCGCAAGCGCCACAAAAATGATCATCGGAATAGCTTCGGTCAAATCGATGCAGGATACGTTGACGCCACTACATCGGGTCTTGCTGAGAAACGAAAGCTGGTCGAGATCGTATCGGCGTCCGGCCTGTGTCGGACGCCGATACGTGTTCACGTCAGCTCACAGGAGCGCCACTGCTCCCGCCGAGGTGGCGAGCGAAGAACCGAGCCGAACTGTCGCGCTCGTAGTCGGGCACCGGATAGTGCCTGCCCGAGTATGCGTGCAGCGTCTTCTCCTTCGAGCCGAAGGCATCGAACAACGCAACCCCTGACGTGCGGTCGTAATCCTTGTCGTCCCAAGGGATCCGGTACTCGACCGGGACCGTGAGCTTTCGTGCTGCCTCGAGGAGAGAGCTGTCCACAAAAACTCCACCGAAGCTCACGGCAGCGATCCTGGAGTCGGCCGGGGCCAACATCAGCCCGGTCACGACCCCTAACGACACGCCGCCAAAGCCGATCGGAGCATCGGCGTCGACCTCAGGCAGCGCTTGCAGGGCGTCGAGGGTCGCCTGCCATTCCGGCACTGCACGCTCCGCCAGCGACCGGTTGTACTCGACGACGATCGGGGCGATCGGCTCGCGGGCCGCCCGGGCCTGATGGATCGCCTCGACCCACTGTTCGTCCTGTGTGTTCCGCGGCCGGTCGCCATGTCCGGGCGCATCGATTGCGGCGACCGTGAACCCGTGGGAGCTCACGCTGTGGAGCGCACTGGCAACCAGACCTGGCGCCTTCTTGTGCATGCCGCCGGAGTGCCCGGACAGCAGAAGGGGTGATCCGACGGATCCGGATGCGGGTGACCAGAGGACACCGGTGATGTCGTCCAGAACGAAATGACGTTCGACGGCACCGTTCGGCGTTGTCTCGGAAGTAAATTCGATGGTCTGAGAATTGGATTGCATGGTGTTACCTTTCGGGATTGCCTATTCGAGGCGCTCCCGGCGACACCTACGTCAATCGCCGATCCGTGAACACGAGTGGGAGCACCCACATGGTTACTGCGTTCATGGGTCTCACCTCCTGGCGTGTTGTCACGGTCTCGGACAAGCTATCAACCCGAACCGAAGCCCGTCCAATCATTTTTCGAGCGGTCAGACCCGCGATCGGTCGACGCTCGCGCGGACGGCACGGATGTAGCGGCGCGTCACAAACGCCTGAACTCGACGTCCGATCGGAGCGCCGAGACGCACCCACCACGTTCCAGGCTTGGAGAACGCGACGATCTCGATACGAACCGCTTGGCTGGCCTCGTCGAACTGGACGACGAACAGCTCCTCCCCGCATTCGGGGTGGCCGGCGCGGGTTCCGTACGCGAAGCCCTTGCGATTGGGTTCGTCGACGACATAGACGATCCGAACTGGGATAGTCACCGGACCGAGTCCGAAAGTCGCATCCTGACCCGCCACCGCGGTCGGGGCGGCCGTACGGACGGTCAAACCGGCTCCGCGGTGCATTCCCCATTCCAGGACGGTACGAGCCGCGACCTCGAAATCTCCACGTCCGGATCCGACGGTCGCGCTCTCGTGAACGTGGTGATAGCCGGCCGGGAGAACGCCTGACGTTGCGCCCACCTCGAGGTACGTCAGTCCTCTCGGGCGGGACGCCATCATTGCTCGCGTCGGTGGCTGAGGATGTTGATCACGTGACCGTCGGGGTCGGCAGCGAAGAATCTGCGCACACCCCACGGCTCCACGGTGACGGGATAAACGATCGTGTCGCCGCGCTGCACCGCGGCCTCGTACGCTGCGTCGAGATCGTCCACCTCGACGGAGACATCCGGCACGACGGGCGCATGCGCGTCGTGCGTCATGATGCTGATCTGCAAAGACGGATCCGTCGGCGAAGCCAACGTCACGATCCACCCGTGATCCATCACCACTTCGAGGCCCAGCACTTCGGTGTAGAAGCGCTGCGCGGCCTCGAGAGAACTACTCGACAGATCCGAAACAATCCGCGTAACGGTCATGTCCCGCAGGTTACGCCGCCGCCGGAGTCCACCGCGACTTGACGAGCCGCTCGATGTCGCCGGAAAGTTCGTCGCTAACGATTCCCGGAAGCAGGATCTGCCACATCTCGTCGACACGATCCGGAAGGTCCGAGCGTCGGGTGAGAACATTCGAAACCAGCTGTACCCCGGTGAATGCCGAGGGCATGAACCTGCCGAACGATTCTGCGCTGACCGATTTTCGGATTTCACCCTCCGCCTGAGCTCTGGCGGTGAGATCGGTGATTGCCGAGATCCATTCGGCGTACGGTTCCACCGGTCCCTCGTACGTGCTCAGTTCCAGCGTGAGACGAATGCCCGCGCGAACGATCGGCTCGTCGACAATCTGGCGTGCCATTTCGTGCGTGAGCATGATCATCTGTTCCAACGGGGCCTTGCCCGTCGCGGAAATCGCCTGCACCGATTCGATCGAGAGCCGATGCTGTTCGGCAATGATGAATTGCGCGAGCTCGTCCTTCGACGCGAAATGGAAGTACAACGCGCCCTTGGTAGTACCGGCCCCCGAGACTATGTCGGCCATGCTGGTGCTGCCGTAACCAGTCTTCTCGAACTGCGCGGCCGCGCCGGCAACGATTTGCTGCCGAGTCAGCTCGGCGCGTGCTTGCTTGACCACTGAATCCCTCTCGTCCTCCAAAGGCCCCCGCCCAGCAAACCCCATGGTTCGCGCCACACTCCAGCTATACCCAAAAACTTCACAATTGCCCCACATTACCAGCGCTCCTTCCATTGCTTCAATGACAAATGCAACAAAGGCGCTGGTCAGACGTCCGTTTTAGAGGGAATCTCCTCTCCCCAACGTGCTTTCGTCAACCCGCGCACGGTCCACCAACTCTCCGACGAGGAGCGTCAACTCCATCATCTGGTCGGTGATTTCTTCACGCAACTGCGTTGCATCTGTCTCGGAAATCGCGCCGGACTTGGTATCGAAAGACATCAACAATTCGATATTGGTGCGAAGTGCTGTCAAAGGAGCCAGAAGATCCTGGCCCGCTTCGGTGATCAGACTTCTCTGACGTGCCCGCGATTCCGACAACGTCCCGAGCATCCGATTGAAACTGACTGTCAACGAAGCCAACTCGTCGTCACCGGTCACCGGGATCGGCGCAAGATCATCCGTTTCGGCAACTCGCCGCGTCGCCGCAGTGAGCCGCGAAATCGGCCGTAATCCTGTGCGAGCCACTGCATCTCCGGCAGCGTATGCCAGCGCGATCCCAGCCGCACCCAGTGCCGCCAACACCACCGCAAGCCGCTTGAGGACCGAACGCGTCGGCCCCAAGGATTGGGCGACAACCAAAGTCTGCCCGGCAACCGAGGGCTCGACAAGAATTCGATACGCATCGACAGTTGCGATCGTCTGCGACGAATTGCCGTCTGCGATCGACCTGATGGCGTCCGCGCTGGTGCTGAACGGCGGCAGACCGGGAGTTGCCGTCACCAAGGCGCCGTCGGCAGTGAGAAGCCCCACTGCCTGGATGACCGCTGTATCCGCGCCGGCCGTCAATCCCAGAACCGGTGTGACACCGCCGAAATTGACGGTGTCGGTGATCGCATCACTCGTGCGCTCGAGTTGCCGGTCGACGTTGCCCTGCAAATACGCGTTGAACACGATGTACACCGCCGACGCCGACACGATCACCGCGATCGCCACCAGGCCTGCGGTCAACAATTTCACGCGAGCATGGAGTGTCCGCACGTGAATTCCCGATGGTTTTCGACGGCTCATTCCGGGAACCGACACTCTCATGCGCGGTCCCGCAGTGCGGCGTCGAAAGATCCCAACATCCCTCCAGTATGGGTACGAAACCTTAGACGAACCTGAAGCGAACGCAATGTCGGCCTCACGGCACCGTTCCACTACCGAAAGCCCTGAGCCAGTCCACAGCCCCGGCTTCGGTGTCGAATGCCTCGACCGCCTCCGGGACCGGTGGTCGCTCGACGACGATCACCGGGATCGACAGTTGCCTGGCCGCCGCGATCTTTGCGTACGTCTGCTCGCCGCCACTGTTCTTGGTGATCACGACGTCGATGCCGTGAGTTCTCATCAGATCGACTTCCGCTTCGACGTCGAATGGGCCACGTGCGAGCAGCAATTGCGAATGAGGCGGCAATGTCCCTGAAGGCGGATCGATGGAACGCACGAGAAACGAGACGTCCTTCACACGGTCGAACGCCGAAACTCCTTGCCTCCCGATCGTCAGAAAAGCGCGTGAGCCGACCGTCGGCACCAATTCTGCGGCGTGATCGAGATCGCGTACCGGAAGCCACGTGTCACCGGGTTGCTTGCGCCATGGCGGGCGTCGGTACATGGCATACGGAACGGAAGTCGCGAGGCATGCTTCGGATGCATTTCTGGTGATGCGAGAGGCAAAGGGATGCGTGGCGTCGAGGACCGCGCGAATATCGTTGGCCGACAACCACTCCGAGAGTCCCTCCGCTCCCCCGAATCCGCCGATGCGCACTTCCCCCTCGGGCCATCGAGGATCACGTACCCGGCCGGCCAGTGAGGTGACAACTTCGAGGTCAGCTGAACCTGCCAACCGAGACGCGATCACTCGGCCTTCGCCCGTGCCGCCGAGTAGGAGTACGCGACGACGAACACCTGCCGAGGTCAGTGTGTGCTTCTCTCACGCACTGCCGAGTAGAGGTAGCTGTCCGGAAATCCTTCCGCAGTCAACACTCGGCCGACGATTACAACGGCGGTCTTCGTGATGCCGGCTGCATGGACAAGTTCGACGATCGTATTCAAAGTGCCTCGAACAACGATCTCCTCGGGCCGTGAGGCAAAGGCGACCACCGCCACGGGGCAGTCTTCGCCATAATTTTCGGCCAACTCGGATGCGATCTGTTCGATGCGATGAGCGCCGAGGTGAACCACCATCGTGGCGCCGCTGCGGCCCAGGGACAGCAGATCCTCACCCTCCGGCATTGCCGTCGACAAGGTGGAGACACGGGTGAGAACAATGGTCTGGGAGACGCCTGGAACGGTCAGCTCGCGCCCCAGCGCGGCTGCTGCCGCAGTAAATGCAGGAACACCGGGAACCATGTCGAAATCGACCCCCGCAGCGTCCAGACGACGGGCCTGTTCGGCCACAGCGCTGAAGATCGACGGATCACCGGAATGCAAGCGCGCGACGTCCAGCCCAGCGGAATCCGCTTCGACAAGAATCGCGGTGATCTCGTCCAGGCTCAGGCGAGCGGTATCCACGACCTGTGCGCCGACCGGGCACCACTCGAGCAACTCCGCTGGAACGAGGCTGCCTGCGTACAGGCACACGGGGCTCGCGGCGATGATGCGCTGCGCGCGGACAGTGATCAGATCGGCCGCACCGGGACCCGCACCGATGAAATGAACGGTCATTGTGAGGATTCCTCCGGCGTATCGGTGTCCGCGTCTGCAGACGGCTGACTTTTTGTGACGGACCATTGGACCACCGGAAGTTGCGGGCGCCAAACATTGAACGCGCCCAAAGGCTCGGCGCGCTGCACCTGAAAGCGTCGCAGCGTCCCACCATGGCGACTCATCCAGCCGAGCAGCAACGATTCGGACTCGGCGGTCACAGCGTTGACAACCAGACGCCCGCCCACGCTCAACTGCTCCCAGCACGCTTCGAGCATTCCCGGTTGCGTGACGCCGCCGCCGACAAACACCGCATCGGGACGCCGAACCTCGTCCGCAAACGCCTCGGGCGCGGTCCCTTTCACTGCCAACGCAGGCACACCGAGATTGAGTGCATTGGCACCGATCTGCGATACCCGGCTCGCCACCCTCTCGAATGCTGTTGCAGTGCAACGCGGGTGGGTTCTCATCCACTCGATGGCCACGGTTCCCGACCCGCCACCTACATCCCAGAGGTGCTCTCCCGGCGCCGGCGCGAGTGCGCACAACGTCAGCGCACGGATCTCCTGCTTGGTCATCTGACCATCGCCGACAAACGCTGCATCGGGTAGTCCCGGGATTCGAGTCAGCCGCAATGGATCATCGGCCGAGATGCACTCGAGGGCCAGAACGTTCAACGCGTCCACGTCCTGGTCCGCGTGATCCCACTCGTCTGCGACCGTGACGGTCCGCGATTCCTCGGACCCGCCGAGTTGGGCCAGTACGGTCAGGATCGATCGACCGAAACCCGCTCCGGACAACAGACGAGCCACCTCACCCGGTGTCGAGCGCCCGTTGCTCAAAACCAGCAGGCGCGCACCGTCGGCCACTGCAGCCAAGACGGTCGCCGAGTCTCGGTTGACCAGGCTCACGACTTCGATGTCGGCCGACGCCCATCCCATTCGCGCGCTCGCCAACGCCACCGACGACGGGTGGGAGATCACTCGCACGTTATCCACGCCGAGCAGCCGAACCAACGTGACGCCGAGGCCGTGGAACATCGGGTCACCGCTCGCGAGTACACACACACGCCGATCGGCGCTCTCGGCGAACATCGACGGCAACGCCGGGATCATCGGAGACGGCCACGCCAGCCGGGTGTGCGCTCGCCGCGCCCCGAGGTGTGTCGTCGGGACCAGTTCCAACTGGCGCGGCGACCCCATCAGGACCTCCGCACCCAGGACTGCACCCTTTGCGCTCTCGGACAGCCCTTCCCAGCCGTCGGCGCCGATGCCGACGATCACCACCGGGTGCGCGGTCATCGCGGCATCCGGCGCCAGATCGTCTGAGGCAGAAGCCGCATGACGAAGAACACCGGCTGCAAGATTCGCGGAACCCACACACGCGTCGCCCCGGAGTTCAGTCCCCGTACGACGGCGTCGGCGACCTGCGACGGGGTGCTCGACATCGGGGCTGGCGACATCCCTTCCGTCATGTTGCCTATGACGAATCCCGGCCGTACCAGCATCAATTGGACGCCCGAACCGTGCAGCGCGTCGCCCAGACCGCTGGCAAAACCCTCCAAGCCTGCCTTTGCACTCCCGTACACGTAGTTGGCGCGGCGAACCCGAACGCCGGCGACGGACGAGAACACCACGATCTTTCCGGTTCCCTGTCGGCGCATGATCTCCGCGAGGTGCGTGAGGATGCTGATCTGAGCCACGTAGTCGGTGTGTACCACCGCGACCGCATGCGCCGCGTCGGTTTCGGCACGCGCTTGATCGCCGAGAATTCCGAAAGCCAGCACTGCAACCGAAATCCGGCCGTGCTCGGTGACTACGGCGCCCAGGAGGTCTCCGTGCGTGTCCACGGCGTCGGCGTCGAACTCGACGGTGGAGACGCCGACCGCTCCGGCGTTCCTGAGCATCTGCTCCTGCTCCGACAGCTCGCCGCTGCGTCTGGCAGCCAGAACAATGTTGCGGCCCGGCGCGAGCCTGACCGCGATCTCGAGGCCGATCTCACTTCGTCCGCCGAGGAGCAGTACCGTCTCGATGTCATTCACGTTCGCACCCGCAGTCACCGCTCCAGTGTCCTGGATTACCGTCGTGGCATGACGCTCACCCCCTCCACCACGCCATCGTCGCAGCAGACTCTCACCGAAGACGGGCTGAAGTTCGTCGGTGAATACCACCTCGCGACACTCACTACGTTGCGTCCGAACGGCACCCCACACGTTGTGGCCGTCGGATTCACCTGGGACCAGGAAGCCGGAAAGGCGCGCGTGATCACCGGCGGTGGCTCACAGAAGGCGATCAACGCAGCGCGTGGTGGATACGCCGCAGTAAGTTCTGTCGACGGCGGCCGCTGGCTCACGCTCGAGGGGCCGGCACGCGTGCTCACCGACGCGGACTCCGTGGCCGACGCCGTTCGGCGTTATGCCGAGCGGTACCGCCAGCCACGGGTCAACCCTGCGCGCGTGGTCATCGAAATCGACGTCACACGCATACTCGGGTCCGCCGCGTTCAAGGAAAGCTGATCAGCCGAGGACAGTCAGGCCGTGCGGACGGTTGTTGAACGACTCGCAACCGTCCGCAGTCACGACGACGATGTCCTCGATACGGGCGCCCCAATTGCCGCGGAAGTAGATTCCCGGTTCGATACTGAAGGCCATACCTTCGACGAGTTCAATGGTGTTGCCCTCGACGATGTACGGCTCCTCGTGCACGGACAGCCCGATACCGTGACCGGTGCGGTGCACGAACACCTCCGCAAGCCCCTGTGCGGCAAGAACTTCACGGGCGGCAATGTCCACGGATTCTGCGGATACACCTGGCCGCACCGAATCGACAGCAGCCTGTTGCGCCGCCTCGAGTACCGCGAACTGTGCTGCAACCTCCGCGGACGGCTGCCCCATGCTGTACGTACGGGTGGAGTCCGAGTTGTACCCGGGCTCGACCGGTCCGCCGATGTCGATCACCACGACATCGCCGCTCTCGATCACCCGGTCCGAAACCTCGTGGTGCGGGTCGGCGCCGTGCGGGCCCGAACCGACAATCACGAACGCGGCCTCGGTGTGCCCCTCTTCGAGAATCGCCGCGGAAATTGCCTCGCCCACTTCGGCTTCCGTACGGCCGACGATCAAGAACTCGGCCATGCGGGCGTGAACCCGGTCGATCGCCGCACCGGCCCGTCGCAACGCCTCGATTTCGGCGTCGTCCTTGACCATCCGTAATTCGCGCAAGACGCCGGTGGCAAGGATCGGCAACGCGCCCAAGGTGTCTGCGAGCGGGATCAGATGCAGCGCAGGCATCGCATCCGTCACTGCAACCTTGGCGCCGGCCGGGAGTTGCGCCGCCACAATGGCATACGGATCAACACCGTCGACCCAGTCGAGGACAGTCAACCCGAGGTCGCCCACTGCCGATTCCTTCAACGACGCCAACTCCAACCGAGGAAGTACGACCGACGCCTTCGCGGTCTCTGCAGCGATGACCAGCGCGGTCAAACGCTCGAACGAGTCAGCCCGAGAACCTGTCAGGTACCGAAGATCCGGACCGGGAGTCACCACCAGACCGTCGAGTCCTGCTGATCGAGCCAACTCGGCGGCGCGAGCGATACGTGCGCCGTACACGGCGCTGGAGAATCGGGAATCCTGTTCGGCTGGAGACGTCATGGCTTACAGGTTAGTGCCGACTGGCAGGATGGTGACCATGAGTGGGCCATTGCTTCTCCTCGACGGTGCCAGCCTGTGGTTTCGTGCGTTCTACGCGCTGCCCGAGTCATTCGTCGACCCCGACGGAAGACCAGTCAACGCGGTGCGCGGTTTCACCGACATGGTGGCGTCCCTGATCACCAAACACCAGCCGAGTCGTCTCGCCGTATGCCTGGACTTGGATTGGCGACCGCAGTTTCGCGTCGACGCCGTCCCGACGTACAAAGCGCATCGCGTCGAAGAAGGATCTGACGGTTCGTCCGAAGAAGTTCCGGACACGTTGACACCTCAGGTCGACATGATCATGGACGTACTCGCAGCAGCGGGTATCGCGACGGCGGGTGCTGTCGGACTCGAAGCCGACGACGTGCTGGGAACGCTTGCCGCCACCGAGCGCGAAGATCTCACCGTCGTCGTCAGTGGTGACCGCGATCTACTGCAGGTCGTCACCGACGAGTACGTGCCCGTTCGTGTCCTCTACGTGGGCCGCGGTTTGTCCAAGGCGGAACTGTTCGGACCGGTCGAGGTCGCCGAGAAGTATGGGGTACCCGGTGACCGTGCGGGCGAGGCATACGCCGAACTCGCGGTACTGCGCGGAGACGCCTCCGACGGTCTACCCGGCATCAAGGGTGTCGGCGAGAAGACTGCGTCGACGCTGATGCTCCGCTACGGCTCGCTGGCCGGACTTCGCGCGGCCGCGGCTGACCCCGAATCGGATATGGCCAAGGGAATTCGCGCGAAACTCACCTCACCAGAGGCAATGGCATACCTCGACGCTGCGTTGCCGGTGGTACGAGTCGTTCGCGACGCGGACGTTCAGTTCTCGAAGGACGACCGACTCCCGGCGACCCCCATCGATCCCGCACGCTTCGACGAAGTGGCCGCTTCGCTGAACATCGAACGCTCGGCCGGCCGGCTTGCCGCCGCGCTGAAGGCGGCGGCGGCAGGCCGTTCCGACCAGTAGTGCGTCAGCTCGGGCGGCTGACCTCGTACGTGCCGTTGTCGTCGACAAACGTCACTGTCACGTTCGACTTAACGCCCGCGATCGAGAGCGTGCAGGTGAACTTGTTGCCTGACTTGACTTCCTGGTCCGCGGGGCACTGAACATTGCTCACGTTCTTTGCCCCGTAGGACTCGGTGACGATTTTCTCGACGCCGGCCTGAGCCGCGCTCTGATCGAGTGTGTTCTTGCCGAATACACCGACCACCAGGGCAACCACGACAGCCGCCAGAACAACGAGAACGCCGATCGCACCGAAGATCAGGGGCTTCTTCGACTTACCTGCCTGGTTTCCGGGCGCACCGGGGCTCGGGAACGGCTGAGCCTGGTTCCACTGATTCTGTTGTCCCGGAGCTTGGCCGGGAGCCGCGGCGCCCCACGCCTGCTGGGGCGCGGCAGCAGGAGGCTGACCCCATGCCTGGGTTGCATCCGGTGCCTGCTGTTGCCCGGGCTGACCCCACGGCTGAGCGGGAGGCTGCTGCTGGGGTTGTCCCCACGGCTGCTGCTGCTGGCCGGGTTGTCCTTGTCCAGGCTGCTGCGGCTGACCGTATGCAGGCTGACCACCCGGCTGGCCGTAGGCAGGTTGGCCCCACGGCTGTTGCTGGCCGGGCTGCTGACCAGGCTGCTGTGTTTGACCAGGCTGACCCCACGGCTGTTGCTGGCCGGGCTGCTGACCAGGCTGCTGTTGACCACCCGGCTGCTGAGGATTCTGCCCCCACTGCTGCTCGTTCGGCTGCTGCTGATCACCAGGACCCCATTGCCGATTCGGATCGTTCGGTCCGTAAGGCCCGCTCATGTTCGCCTCCCACTCGAAATACCAGTCTGCGAATCAAACCACATAGTTGCGGTCATGCTGCGTCGACAGCAACTACCCCGCGACGAATCGCAGCTACCGCCCGCGCCGCGGTCTTCGCCACGTCGGCATCCGTCGATGTCAGTCGGACCTGATCGAGGAGATCGATCACCTGACGACACCACCGGACAAAATCACCCGCAGACAGCGCGCGGCCTTGCACTCCGGCTGCGATCAGAGCGTCGACCAGCGAATTTTCACTAGCCCAGTGGTAAACGGCAGTGACGAATCCCAGATCGGGTTCGCGCGTCGGCGGCAGCTTGTGGCGAATCTCGTCCGACCGCAATTCGCTCCACAGTCGTTGAGTGTCGTTGAGCGCGTGACGAAGTGCCGCTGTCGGCACCCGATCGACCGTGTCGCCGTCTCGACGTGATTCGTAGACCACCGAGGACACGACTGCCGCCAGTTCGGCCGGGCTGAGACCTGTCCACGCACCGGTCCGCAGGCACTCGGCGACCAGAAGGTCGCTTTCCGAATAGATGCGACTGAGTCGTCGTCCGGATTCGGTGACTTCGGGCGCTGCTTCGGCAGTCATGTACTCACGCTCTTTGAGTAGCGCGATGATTCGGTCGAACGTGCGCGCCAACGAGTTGGTGGTGGCCGCGGCCTTTTCCCTCATCGCCTGTGTTTCGCGGGCCAATCGGTTGTAGCGCTCACCGATCCGGCTCAGATGTTCGCGATCGGGCCAGCTGTGGCACGGATGCGAGCGAATAGCGCGTCGCAAAGTAGCGACCTCGGCGTCTTCGGACGCGCCCGCCTTGTGACGCTTCTTCCGCCGAGGGACGCTGATTCCGGTGCTACGCAACGCCGAGGCCAGATCGCGCCGAATCCGGGCGGTGTGGTGATCGACATGCTTGGGCAGGCGCATCTTTCCCAGAGCCTCGGCTGCTTCCGGAAAATCGCTCGAGGAGAGTCGGCCGGCCCACTGATCGGCAGTCAGAACCAGCGGACGGGGGTCTTTCGGATCGTTGTCCGGGACGAGGACCACTGCCACTCCGGAATGACGACCGATGGGAATCGCGATCACGTCGCCGCGGGCGAGTGCACGGAGAGACTCCACCGCATCTTCGCGGCGATCCTCGCGGCCCTTACGTTCGAGCGCCCGCTCGCGCGCACTGAGCCGCTCACGCAACGACGCGTATTCGAAGTACTCGCCGTCTGCACCACCGAGTTTCTCCTGCAAACCCTTCAGTGCTTCTTCGTTCCGCTCGATGCCACGCACCAGGCCGACCACTGAGCGGTCCGCTTGGAACTGTGCAAAGGAACGCTCGAGCAGCTTGCGTGAATCGGCCGCTCCCATGCGCTCGACGAGGTTGATCGACATGTTGTACGAGGGGCGGAACGAACTGCGGAGCGGGAACGTCCGCGTCGACGCCAAACCGGCGACATCCGTCGGCTCGACCCCGGGCTGCCACAGGACCACAGCGTGTCCTTCGACGTCGATACCGCGTCGGCCGGCTCGGCCGGTCAGCTGCGTGTACTCGCCCGGTGTCAGTTCGGCGTGTGACTCACCGTTGTACTTGACCAAGCGTTCGAGCACCACTGTGCGTGCCGGCATGTTGATACCGAGGGCCAACGTCTCGGTCGCGAAAACCGCTCGCACGAGACCCTTGACGAACAGTTCCTCGACTGTCTGCCGGAATGCCGGCAGCATGCCAGCGTGATGGGATGCCAGTCCGCGTCGCAGTGCCTTGCACCAGTCCCGATACCCGAGGACTTCGAGATCTTCCTCGGGTAGTTCCCCGGTGTGTTTCTCGATGATGGTGTCGATCTCGCGGACCTGCTCCGGCGAGGTGAGATCGAGTCTGGACCGCAGGCACTGCGCAAGAGCCGCATCACAACCGGCGCGGCTGAAGATGAAAGTGATCGCCGGGAGCAGTCCGGACTGATCGAGCTGAGCGATGACCTCAGGTCGCGGCAAGGGCCGGAAATCGTTGGAACTCTGGTAGCTGCCACGCCGTCCGCGGCCACGCGGCTGCCAGCTCTCGACGCGTTCGAGCGCCTGACGCTGCTTGACATGGCGAACCAGATCCTGGTCCACGAGTACTGTCTTCGGCCCAGCCGAAGGATGACTTCGACTGTCGAAGAGATCGAAGATCCGTCGACCGACCATGATGTGCTGCCACAGCGGGATCGGCCGCGTCTCGTCCACGACCACGGTGGTATCGCCGCGGACGGTTTCCATCCAGGCGCCGAACTCCTCGGCGTTGCTCACGGTCGCCGACAAGCTCACCAGCCGAACATCCTCGGACAGGTGCAGGATCACTTCCTCCCACACCGCCCCGCGGAACCGGTCAGCCAGGTAATGCACTTCGTCCATGACGACGTGCGAAAGCCCACGCAGGGCCTCGGAGTTGGCGTAGAGCATGTTCCGCAGCACTTCGGTGGTCATGACGACCACCGGTGCGTCGGAGTTGATGCTCGAATCACCCGTCAGTAGGCCGACTTCGCTGGGGCCGTAGCGCTCGACGAGTTCGGCGTACTTCTGATTGCTCAACGCCTTGATCGGCGTCGTGTAGAAACACTTGCGGCCGGCCGCAAGAGCCAGGTGGACAGCGAACTCGCCGACCACGGTCTTGCCTGCGCCGGTTGGTGCGCAGACAAGGACACCGTGGCCCGCTTCGAGCGCAACGCATGCCTTCACCTGGAATGGATCGAGTTCGAACTTCAGGCTGGACGCAAATGTGCTCAGTTCGCTCTTGTTCATAACCACCTCGTCAGGGTTTCACACGCCGCCGACGTGGTGGCACGGCGCTCAGAGAGTGTCAGTGAAATCCTGGCCTGGTGCGTTGTCGCCGGCGGTGTCGGATTTCTTCGCGGCCGGAGCTTTGGGCTTGGACTTACGTCCGAACAATCCACTCGGTTCGGCCTTGGGTTTGGTCGGATTGTCGAAGGCCTCGTTCAGATCGGACGGAGCCGAGATGGAGGAAGCTTCCTCGTCGGAGATTGCGCCCCAGTCTTCACCGGATCGCTTGGCCTTACGTTTGTCGTTGAGGCGAGCGATCTGGACCGCGACCTCGAAGAGAAGCGTCAGTGCCAATGCGAGCGCCAGCATAGAGAACGGATCCGAACCCGGCGTAGCAACTGCGGCAAAAACGAACAGCCCGAAGATCAACCCTCGACGCCAGGCCTTCAAACGCTCGTACGTCAGAATGCCGGCAAAGTTCAGTACGACCACGAGCAACGGAATCTCGAAGCTGACACCGAAGATAAGCAGCAGATTGATGATGAAGCCGAAGTACTCCGAACCACTGAGCGCGGTGATCTGGACGTTGTCGCCGATGGTCAGGAGGAAGTGCAAAGCCTTTGCCACGACGAGGTACGCCAGGATCGCGCCGAGAATGAACAGGGCAGCACCGGCGGTGACGAATCCGACCGCGTATCGACGTTCCTTTGCGTAGAGGCCCGGGGTGATGAATGCCCACAGTTGGTACAGCCACACCGGGCAGGCAAGGACGATACCGGCGGTGAGCGCCACTTTGAATCGCAGCATGAATTGCTCGAACGGCCCGGTCGCCAGCAATCGGCACGCGTCGTCGGTGCTGAGGTTGGCGCGACTCTCGGACGGAAGCTCGCAATACGGTCCGCGAAGCAGATCGCCCAGGCTCTCGAGACCGAGTATCGAGTGTGAGTACCAGAAGAAGCCGAACGCCGTGGTGATGATCACACCGAGGAATGCGAACAACAAACGAGTCCGCAATTCGTACAGGTGGTCGACCAACGACATGGTGCCGTCTGGATTGACCTTCCGCTTGCGGTTACGCGGGTCTAACGGAATACGCACTGTGCATCCTGGTCTTGGTCAGCAGACAACCGGGGTGAACGAATATTTCACCCCGGCTAGAACGCAGTGTGTACTAGAGCGGCTTGACTTCGGTCGGCTGCGCAACAGGTGCTGCTGCACCGTTTGCGACCACCGCGGTGTTGGCCGTCGGCAACTGTGCCGGAGCAGGCTGTGCGACCGGCGCGCTTGCGGGCGCCGCATCGTCGTTCTGCATTTCCTTGACTTCGCTCTTGAAGATGCGGAGGGAACGACCCAAACCGCGTGCTGCATCGGGAAGCTTCTTCGACCCGAACAGAATTACGACGACAACAGCGACAATCAGCCAATGCATCGGCTGCATTGCACCCATAACGACCTCCCATGATCAGATTCCTCGATGCTACCGGACACAACCGGCGCCCGGAGGTGTCAAAGCACTTACTTCAGCTACCTTTTACCTGTTTGTTTCCTGCGAACTCACTGAGGGTGAAGTTTCCCGAAGTTTTACGAACCGATTACGTCGTACGCGTCGAGTGCCGCAACGGCCCGATCGTGTACTTCGGACACCAGTTCCGGCGGATGCAGGACCCGAACACCCTCACCGAACCCGAGGACCAGCCTTGCCATCCATTCGAGAGTTCCGAAACTCATCGTCGCCTCGACCGACCCGTCGTCGTTCACGTGCACGACATCCATCGGGTAGTAGTCGAGCATCCACACCCACTCTTTGGTGATGAACAACCGAGCTTCCGGAAGCGAACCGTCGCCGCTGAACAACTCGAGATTCGAATCCTCCTCGAGGGCTTGTGGCGGAGGATCGGCAGGTTCGTCGAGTTGGACGGCGGCGTCGATCCGATCGAATCTGAACAACCGCACGCCCTCGGCCTGGCGACACCAGGCCTGGAGGTAGCTGTAGTTGTCGACCAACACGATACGAACGGGATCGACGATGCGCTCCGAGACCGCGTCTCGCGAGGCCGAGTAATACGTCAATCGAAGGGCGGTCTTGTCAGCGAGCGCGGCCCTGACCGTCGCGGCGATCGGGTCTTCGGCGATATCCGGAGCCGGCGAAGTACTGCGATCTTGGCCGACGGCTCGCGCCGCGGCCGAGCCTGCTGCGTCCTCGATCTTCGCGATAGCGCGCTGGGCCGAAGACGGATCGACCATCCCCGGCATTTCCACCAATGACCGAAGCGCGATCAGTAATGCAGTCGCTTCCGTGGAGGTGAGGCGCAACGGACGATCGATTCCGGCCGAGAACGTGACCTCGATGCTTTCCTCGGAGAAGGACAAGTCGATGAGATCGCCCGGACCGTACCCGGGCAGTCCACAGACCCACAGCTGATTGAGGTCGGTCATCAGTTGAGTGGTGCTGACACCGAGTTCCTCGGCAGCCTCGGCGGGACTGATGCCCGGATTCGCGATGAAGTACGGCACGAGGTTGAGCAGCCGCGCCAACCGAGATGACAGTCGATTGCTCATCAGTTCTCCCCCTGTCCGTCATTGCCGGCGATTGGGCTCGCCGCGGCGCGCAGCTTCGCGACGACCTCCGCACGCAAATCCGGTGGGTCCAACACCAGTGCATCCACCCCGTGTCCGGCGATCAACCGAGCGGTCCACTCCCAGGATCGGACGGGAATGGACAGCACGCTGCCGTCGCGATCGGTCAACCGCCGATCGGACGACGACGTCGCAAGCCGGCGAAGCTCGTGTGCGCGACCGTCTGCGACCCACACCGTAGCGGTCCCGGTCACCACGCCCGACCCAGTCACCCGGTCGACGACCTCGCGAAGATCGACACCCTCGGGTTTGTGGACCGATCCGGCGGGCCCGAACTCCCTGACGTCGTCACCGATCCGGGAGAGCCGGAAGGTTCTCACCGCATCACGGTCGACGTCGTGCCCAACCAGGTACCACTTGCCGTTGTGAGTGACGACGCCCCACGGTTCCACAGTGCGCTCGGTGAACGGTTCGTTCAATGCGCCGCGGTGCTGAAAATGAACTGCTCGGCCGGCGTCGACTGCTGCAAGCAGCTTTCCGAGGGCGGGCTCCGAACCGCGGGTGCGCGCGGGAATCGCAGTAACCGGTGCGGCACTGACTTCTGCGTCGACCTGCACGCCGGCCGCTCGGAGTTTGAGTAGCGCGCTCTGGGCTGCCGAAATTAGTTCCGGAGATTCCCACAACTGCACTGCGACGGCGACGGCAGCAGATTCCTCGCTGGTGAGATCCACGTCCGGAAGCTCGTAGGCATTGCGATTGATCCGGTACCCCTCGACCGTCGAGAACCGTCCTGCCAGACCGGTTTCCAAAGGGACACCCAGGTCACGAAGTTCGTTCTTGTCGCGCTCGAACATGCGACTGAACGCCTCGTAGTTCGCGGAATCGTTGTACCCGGCCACACTGTCGCGGATTTTCTCCGCCGTGAGGAACTGTCTGGTGGACAGCAATGCGATCACCAGGTTCATCAACCGCTCGATTTTTGATGTCGCCACGCCGAAATCCTAGTGGCTATCCGATAACCGAACGCGCGCCGGACACTTTCGTGCCCGGCGCGTCGCCGCCAAACAGACCTGCCGTCTTGTACATCGTGAAAATGAGTGACCTACATCGAAGCGATCAAACGCTCGACACGCTCGTCGACAGAACGGAACGGATCCTTGCAGAGCACAGTCCTTTGCGCCTGATCGTTGAGCTTGAGGTGAACCCAGTCGACCGTGAAGTCCCGGCCGGCTGCCTGGGCTGCGGTGATGAAATCGCCACGCAGCTTGGCGCGGGTGGTCTGCGGCGGATTCTCGACGGCCTCGTCGATCGTCTCGTCCTCGGTGACCCGCTTGACCAAGCCTTTGCGCTGCAGCACGTCGAAGACGCCGCGGCCACGTTTGATGTCGTGGTAGGCCAAGTCGAGCTGCGCGATCTTGGGATCGGACAGATCGAAGCCGTGACGGTCCTGGTAGCGCTGGAACAGCTTGCGCTTGATGACCCAATCGATCTCCGTGTCGACCTTCGCGAAATCCTGAGCCTCGACGGCGTCGAGGGTACGACCCCAGAGATCGACAACCTGCTCGACCTGCGGGTCCGGTTCGCGGTTACGCAGATGTTCGACTGCCTTGGAGTGGTACTCGCGCTGAATATCGAGAGCACTGGCCTGACGACCACCAGCGAGGCGGACAGGCTTCTTGCCGGTCACGTCGTGGCTGACCTCGCGGATCGCACGAATCGGGTTGTCCAAGGCGAAATCGCGGAACGAAACTCCGGCCTCGATCATTTCGAGCACGAGCGCTGCAGAACCGACCTTGAGCATCGTCGTCGTTTCGGCCATGTTCGAATCGCCGACGATCACGTGCAGACGGCGGTACTTCTCGGCGTCCGCATGCGGTTCGTCGCGGGTGTTGATGATCGGACGCGAACGAGTGGTCGCCGACGAGACACCTTCCCAGATGTGTTCCGCACGCTGTGAGAGGCAGAACGTCGCGGCCTTCGGCGTCTGCAGCACCTTGCCGGCGCCGCAGATCAACTGGCGCGTGACGAGGAACGGCAACAAGACATCCGAAATCCGGGAGAACTCACCGGCGCGCGCGACGAGAAAGTTCTCGTGGCATCCGTACGAGTTTCCGGCCGAGTCGGTGTTGTTCTTGAAGAGGTAGATGTCGCCACCGATCCCCTCCTCGGCAAGTCTCGCCTCGGCGTCGATCAGCAGTTCTTCGAGCACACGCTCACCGGCTCGGTCGTGATTGACCAACTGGATGAGGCTGTCGCACTCGGCCGTCGCGTACTCCGGGTGCGAACCCACATCCAGGTACAAGCGGGCTCCGTTGCGGAGGAAGACGTTGGAGCTGCGACCCCACGACACGACACGACGGAAGAGGTAACGAGCAACCTCGTCGGGGCTCAGTCGCCTGTGCCCGTGAAAGGTGCAGGTAACGCCGAATTCCGTCTCGATACCCATGATTCGTCTCTGCACACTTCGACAGTACAACCAGAATGCGAGGTTCACCCGTGTACTTCGATCGCGTCGTAAGTCACGACTCGACAACGTCGGGCGGCGGCATAGTGTGACGGTGTGAGCCCTATTCGCCGAAAAGTTGTCCGAAGCGACGTCAAAGTCATGGAAAGTACTGGAGCACTGCGCCCGTCCGTGCTCGATCCGACCATGCGGTTTCTCTCCAGAGCCGCCGATCACGGCGTTTTATGGATGGTTGTCGCCGCCTTGCTCGCGATGATCGGTGGCCGCCCCAGGAGGGCAGCGGCACGTGGGATGCTCGCACTTGCCGGTTCGAGCGCGCTGGCCAACGGCATACTCAAGCCCCTCTTCCCCCGGCGGCGCCCACCGGCACGCGTCTGGCTCAGCCCGAAGCGAGGCGTCGACATTCCGACGTCGTCCTCGTTCCCCTCCGGACATTCGTCATCAGCAGCGGCATTCACCGCGGCAGTGGCCATGGAATCCCGGGCGGCAGGCGCGGCCCTAGCACCACTGGCCGCAGCGGTCGCGTACTCACGCGTTCACAACGGAGTGCACTGGCCGTCCGATGTATTCGCCGGCCTCGCGGTTGGCGGCGCTATTGCTGCCGGCACACGACGTTGGTGGGCGGTGCGCGACGAAGAGCCCGCCCAACTCGGACCCGAGTGCGTAGTCCCCGCGCTCCCTCGGGGAGAAGGCTTGCTGGTCTTCACCAATCCGGGTTCAGGCTCCGAGGACGACGGGATCGTCGAATCGATTCGAGAATCACTACCGGCAGCGGTCATCTACGAATTCGACGCCGACATCGACTTCGACATGCAGATCGACGCCAAGATCCCCGAACTCTCGCCGAAAGCGTTGGGAGTATGCGGGGGCGACGGAACAGTCGTCACGGTCGCGACCGCGGCAACAAAACACGAACTACCCCTTGCGGTTTTTCCCGGCGGAACCTTGAACCACTTCGCCCGCGACGTCGGGGCGGTGAACGTAGAGGAGACCGCACAGGCAGTCGAGTCAGGGCAGGCCGCATTTGTCGACCACGCGCTGGTGCGCACGGATTCCGGAGTGACTGCACGGTTTCTCAACACAGCCAGCCTCGGCGGATACCCGGACGCCGTGCGACTGCGGGAGAAGTGGGAACCGCGGTTCGGTAAGTGGCCGGCCGCGGGCGCCGCAATGATCCGGGTTCTCGCAGCGGCGGAGCCGATGACTGTCACAATCGACGGGAAGCGGAGCACCATCTGGATGCTGTTCGTCGGAAACGGGCGATACTCCCCCGCTGATCAGGTGCCGATGTCGCGTCCGGAGATGAACCGTGGACTACTCGACGTCCGCTACCTGCGCGCGGACAAGAAATTCTCGCGCTCACGCCTTCTGTTTGCGGCTGCCACAGGCACATTGGGCAGCTCGCGGGTCTACGTCCGCGAACTCGTCTCCTCGATGTCGGTTCGAGTGGCCGATTCACCGGTAGCCATCGCCACCGACGGTGAAGTGGTGGCAGACGCGCGCCGGTTCGATTTCGACACCGAACCGGGCACGGTGGCCGTCTACAGAATCACACAGTAACTCCCAGACCTGCAGTAACTCCCAGACCTACGCAGTAACTACGAGGGTGCGTCGCCGTTTGCCGGCGGCGCATCCTCAGCTGGTGCCGGAGCTGGAAGCATCTCTTCCAAAACCGTTCCAGCGATCCGTTTGAACGCGCGGCGTGGACGGTTGCTGTCGAGGACGGCAACCTCGAGCGCACTCACATCGAGTGTTCGCGGTTCCGCCTCAGTGGTTCCGGCCGGCGCCGGGCCACCCTTTTGAAGCGCCCCTACCGCGATCCGCACTGCGGATTCCAGGTCGAGGTCTCGCTGGTACGACTCACGCATCGCCGTCACGATCGGTTCGGTTGTACCGCCCATGACGACGAATTCCTGCTCGTCCGCGATGGAACCGTCGTACGTGATCCGGTAGAGCTGAGCCGGCGTACTGCTTCCGAAACGGCCGATCTCGGCAACGCAGATCTCGACCTCGTACGGCTTGGGTTGCTCGGTGAAGATCGTTCCCAAGGTCTGCGCGTACGCGTTGGCGAGGGAACGCCCCGTGACATCCCGACGGTCGTACGAGTACCCGCGCATGTCCGCGTGCACGATGCCCGCACGGCGCAGATTCTCGAACTCGTTGTACTTGCCCACTGCAGCAAATCCGAGACGGTCGTACAGTTCGCTGACCTTGTGCAGCGCCCGCGACGGATTCTCCGCGACAAAGAGAACTCCGTCGCGGTAGGTGAGAACGACGACGCTGCGTCCGCGGGCAATTCCCTTGCGCGCCAATTCCGAACGATCGCGCATGATCTGTTCGGCTGATGCGTAGTACGGCATCGTCATAGCGCAGACTCCCCTTCCGGACTCGCGGTCGCAGTGCGAGCCGCGACGATCTCCCTGGCGATCTCGGCAGCCCGCGTTGTCGACAACTCCACCGCGCCGGCGGAGGTGATGGTGACCGCTGTCGGATAGATCCCGCGTGTCAGATCGGGACCACCGGTAGCCGAATCGTCATCTGCTGCGTCGTACAGCGCTTCGACTGCAAACCGAAGGGCAGTGTCCTCGTCGATTCCCGGCGAATACAGTTTCTTGAGCGCCGATTTTGCGAACAGGGAACCCGACCCGACTGCGTGATATCCAGCGCGCTCCTCGTATCGCCCACCGACGACGTCGTAGGAGACGATCCGGCCGGCCGTTGTCGGATCGACGGCGTCCAAGTCGTAACCCACCAGCAGCGGCACAACCGCCAATCCCTGCATCGCTGCTCCGAGATTTCCTCGAACCATCGACGAAAGTCGATTGGCCTTGCCGTCGAACGTGAGTGGGACGCCTTCGATCTTCTCGTAATGTTCGAGTTCGACTGCGAAGAGCCGGACCAGTTCGATTGCAATCCCGGCCGTACCAGCGATACCCGCAGCCGAGTAGTCGTCCGTGACGTACACCTTCTGCACGTCACGGCTGGCGATGAGATTGCCCATCGTCGCTCTACGATCACCCGCGAGCAGAACACCACCCGCATAGCTGATCGCGACGATGGTGGTGCCGTGCGGAGCTACGTCTCCCCCGCCCATGACAACACCTCCTGTGTCGGCGAAGCGGTTCTGCGGAAGATGTTCCGGTGCGTGCACCCGAAGGTATTCCGAGAATGACGACAGATTCGAGCCGAAGCTCAACCGTGTGTCCCCGTCTGTGATCCGGGGCGCGCGATCCACCGTCACTGGCCGCCCTTCTGGACGTAGGCACGGACGAAGTCCTCGGCGTTCTCTTCCAACACGTCGTCGATCTCGTCGAGCAGGTCGTCGGTTTCTGCAGCGAGCTTCTCGCGACGCTCCTGGCCGGCACTGCCGTCGCCACCAGTGGTTTCGTCGTCTTCGCCGCCACCGGCACGCTGCGTCTGTTCTTGAGCCATCGCCGTCGACCTCCTTGTGTGAAGGGAGCTCTCGCGAGCATCCTGTTCGGCCCAGCAGAGTCGGTAACTGATCCCGCTCGGACCTTCACCCTACCGAGCGGCACCGTCAGGTGTGGAGAGACGCGACGGCGAGCCGCATCGGCTGATTTCAGTGAGTGAGCTGATCAACCAATTCCGCGGCGCTGTCGACGGAGTCGAGCAACGCTCCGACGTGCGCTTTGGTGCCTCGAAGCGGCTCGAGGGTGGGGATGCGGATCAACGACTCGCCGCCGAGGTCGAAGATGACCGAATCCCAGCTCGCAGCCGCGATATCGGCACCGAATCGGCGTAAGCACTCGCCACGAAAGTATGCGCGAGTGTCGGTGGGAGGGTTCGTGACCGCGTCGAGAACCTGCTGTTCGGTGACAAGCCGCTCCATGGAGCCGCGAGCAACCAGGCGGTTGTACAGCCCCTTGTCGAGCCGCACGTCGGAGTACTGCAGATCCACCAGATGCAACCGCGGCGCCGACCACGCGAGCCCCTCACGATTGCGGAAACCTTCGAGCAGACGAAGTTTGGCCGGCCAGTCGAGGATGTTCGCGCACTCCATGGGATCGCGCTCGAGGAGATCGAGAACCATCGCCCACTTGGCGACGATATCGTCCGCTCGCGGGTCACGATCGGCCTCGCGATCGAGGAACTTCGAGACACGTTCGAGGTAAATACGTTGCAGCGCAAGCCCTGTCAGTTCACGACCGTCGGCCATCGCTACGGTCTTGCGCAGCGTGGGATCGTGGCTGATGTGGTGGACGGCGGTGACCGGACGTGCCAGTTGCAGATCGGTGAGGTCGACACCCGCTTCGATCAGGTCGAGTACCAGCGCGGTTGTTCCCACCTTCAGGTACGTCGACATCTCCGCGAGGTTCGCGTCGCCGATGATGACGTGCAGACGGCGGTACTTGTCCGCATCCGCGTGCGGTTCGTCGCGGGTGTTGATGATTCCGCGCTTGAGCGTGGTCTCGAGGCCTACTTCGACCTCGATGTAGTCGGATCGCTGCGAAAGCTGGAATCCGGCCTCGTCGCCGGACTGACCGAGACCCACACGACCGGAACCGCAGATCACTTGCCGGGACGCGAAGAACGGTGTCAAGCCGGTGACAATGGAGGCGAACGGGGTGTCGCGCGAGCACAGGTAATTCTCGTGCGTGCCGTACGAGGCACCCTTGCCGTCGACATTGTTCTTGTACAGCTGTAGCCGTGGCGCACCCGGCACGCTGGATGCGTGCCGCGCAGCCGCTTCCATGACGCGTTCGCCGGCCTTGTCCCAGATCACGGCATCGAGCGGGTCGGCGACCTCGGGCGCCGAGTACTCCGGATGTGCATGGTCGACGTACAACCGAGCCCCGTTGGTGAGAATCATGTTCGCGGCGCCGATCTCGTCCGCGTCGATCACCGGTGCCGGACCGCTCATTCGCCCCAGATCGAAGCCTCGGGCATCTCGCAGCGGAGATTCGACCTCGTAATCCCAGCGTGTGCGCTTGGCCCGTGGCACGCCCGCTGCGGCGGCGTAGGCAAGCACCGCCTGGGTTGAAGTGAGAATCGGATTCGCCGACGGCTCACTGGGTGAAGATATTCCGTATTCGACCTCGACACCGATGATCCGCTGCATGACACAAGAGCCTATGTGATTGAGGCGCGGCGCCTACAGGCGTGGCACAGTTGGAGGAATGCACCAACCTCTCACCGCAGACCTGAATCCCGCGGACGAGGTAGTCGCCGTGTACGACCGGACGGGTAATCCGATCGGCCGAGCAACGCGTTCCGTCGTCTACTCGGGTGGGCTCTGGCACGCGAGCGCGGGCGTCCTGGTTCGCACCGGGGACGGCTCTCGCATCTACGTTCATCGGCGAACCGACACGAAAGCGGTGTTCGGGGGCTATCACGACTGTCTTGCCGGAGGTGTCGTGGATCCAGGTGAGACGCCGCAGGAAACTGCGATCCGTGAAGTCGGCGAAGAACTCGGAATCTTCGGAACAGCAGATCAGCCACTCCAACTGACGGAAATCGCTCGAAAATCCTGGGACGGTGAGTGGGAGAACTCTCCGTTGCGCTGTCACCTGTTCGCGTTCGAACTCAGATACGACGGGCCGATGGCACATCAAACCAGCGAGATCGCCGAAGGTTGGTGGTGGACGCCGAGAGAACTCGGCGCCCACCTGCAGGATCCGTCGTGGCCGTTCGTTCCGGACTCACGCGCGCTGCTGGCCGACTATTGCTGGAGCTGAACACCACTGGAGCTTGAACACCACTGGGACTGTGATCAGCCCGGGGTGATCGCCGAGAGCCACGCCGCGAACGCACTGGGGTTGCGGGTCTGCGCGAGAACGCGTCCGGGGCCGGTGAAGTCGAAGACAAATCCTTCGCCGGACTTCATCGACTGAATGGTGCGTCCCTGAACGGCGCGCCGCATGTTGAAGTTCATCCCGAGGTCGTAGGCGACCACGTGACCGGTATCGATCGTAATTGTCTCGCCCGGCTGCAAGTCGATGACGTCGATCGCGCCGTAGACGGCCAGGACTACCTCACCGTCGCCACTTGCCCGCAGGCCGAATCCGCCCTCACCACCGAAGAGGTTGGACATGCCTCCCCATTTGGACTCGACCGTGACGCCGTAAGAGTTGGCCAACCATGTTCCACGGTTGAGGAAGAACGGGCGATCGGACGTGATGGTCAGTGGGATCAGATCGCCGGGAAGAACGCCCGTCACATCGACCCAACCACCTTGCGGCGGAGCGGTATACGTCGTGACGAAAAATGATTCTCCACTGAGCATCGACCGCTTGAGTCCCTGCAGGACGCCGCCCTGCGCCTTCGCTTCGAGAACTACGCCGGCGGAATGCGCGAGCATTGCCCCGCTCTCCACGCGCAGCGGTTCGCCGGGCGCGAGGTAGCAGCGAGCGACAGTGGACGACGGATTGTGTCGAAGATGTATCTGCACGGCGGGACTCTAAACCAGCGCGACCGACCGGTCCAATCGCAGCAAAGGGAACAGCAGCGACACATCGATCGGGCCGACGACTCTCGAGGAGTGGCCGGCCCGATGGGTGTTCGTTTCGCTACAGGTACTGGCCCGTGTTCGACTCCGTGTCGATCGCGCGGCTTGCACTGGCGTTCTTGCCCGTGACGAGAGTGCGGATGTAGACGATCCGCTCCCCCTTCTTGCCCGAAATACGTGCCCAGTCATCAGGATTGGTGGTGTTGGGCAGATCCTCGTTCTCGGCGAACTCGTCGACGATAGAATCGAAGAGGTGCTGCACACGCAGACCCGGAGCACCGGTGTCGAGTACAGACTTGATCGCGTACTTCTTGGCGCGGTCGACGATGTTCTGGATCATCGCACCCGAGTTGAAGTCCTTGAAGAACAGAACTTCCTTGTCACCGTTGGCGTACGTGACCTCGAGGAAACGATTCTCTTCGCTCTCCGCGTACATGCGATCGACGACGCGAACGATCATCGCCTTCAAGCATGCAGTGCGATCTCCACCGAACTCGGCTAGGTCGTCCGCATTGATCGGCAGACCGTCCACCAGGTACTTCGAGAAGATGTCCTGAGCAGATTCCGCGTCGGGACGCTCGATCTTGATCTTCACGTCCAGTCGGCCCGGACGCAGGATGGCCGGGTCGATCATGTCCTCACGGTTGGACGCACCGATGACGATGACGTTCTCGAGCCCTTCCACGCCGTCGATCTCGCTGAGCAGCTGTGGAACGACCGTAGTCTCCACGTCGGAGGAGACTCCCGAACCACGAGTACGGAAGATCGAGTCCATCTCGTCGAAGAAGACGATCACCGGAGTGCCCTCGGACGCCTTCTCGCGAGCACGCTGGAAAATCATCCGAATGTGACGCTCGGTCTCGCCGACGAACTTGTTCAGAAGTTCCGGGCCTTTGATGTTCAGGAAGTAGGACTTGGCGTCCTTGCTGTCCTGACCGCGAGCTTCGGCGATCTTCTTGGCCAACGAGTTGGCGACTGCCTTGGCGATGAGCGTCTTACCGCAACCGGGCGGACCGTAGAGCAGTACACCCTTCGGCGGTCGCAGTGAGTACTCGTGGAACAGGTCCTTGTGCAGGAACGGAAGCTCGACGGCGTCACGGATCTGCTCGATCTGACGACCGAGACCACCGATGTCGTCGTAGTGAACATCCGGAACTTCCTCGAGAACCAGATCCTCGACCTCGGCCTTCGGGATGCGCTCGAAGGCGTATCCGGCCTTGGTGTCGACGAGCAACGAGTCACCGGGACGCAGTTTTCTGGTCGGAGAATCGGCGTCGTACGCGATGATGTCGGCTTCGGGATCGGCGAAGACGGCCGCCAACGGTGCTGCGAGCCAGACGATGCGCTCTTCGTCGGCATGCCCGACCACCAGCGCGCGCAGTCCGTCGTCGAGTACCTCACGGAGCGTGCTGATCTCGCCGACCTGCTCGTAGGTGCCCGCTTCGACGATGGTGAGTGCCTCGTTGAGGCGAACCGTCTGTCCGAGGGCAAGGGTGTCCGTGTCGATGTTCGGTGAGCACGTCAATCGCATCTTGCGACCGGACGTGAACACATCGACGGTCTTGTCCTCGTGTACCGAGAGAAGGACTCCGTAACCGCTCGGCGGCTGACCGAGTCTGTCGACTTCTTCACGAAGTGCGATGAGCTGCTGACGGGCCTCCTTGAGGGTGTCCATCAGCTTGCTGTTTCGGATGGACAGCGAGTCCACCTTCGACTCCAGCTCACGCACCTGCTCCGGCGATTGTGCGAGTTGTCGGCGCAGTACCTGTGCTTCCACTCGTAGCGCGTGGAGTTCTTCTGCTGCCGCAACCGAATCCGGGTTCTCTGTCGAGCTCATGTGCGTCTCCTCCCAGTGCGATCCATCAACGCTACCGGCATAAGGCCCCAACTGTCGCCAGACACGGTGCGCGAGTGCGAATTCACACCCGCACGGGGACCGTGCCGACTGGTCTCGAGCCAGATTTTGGTCATGTTAGCCTTGCCTACAAGATGGAGACAGCGCCTGTCTCTCTTTACAACGAAAGGTATCGCTGTGATCATCCGCAAGACTCTCATCAGCGCTTGTGCCGTCGCTGCCGTCCTGACCATGGGTGCATGCAGCTCGGACGACAACAAGGATTCGACGGCTGCCAGCTCGACCTCCGCCGCCGCCTCGAGCACCACGGCCAAGGCCTCGGCTTCCGCCACGACGTCAGCCGCGGCTGCCGCTGCAGCTCCGACAGCCGACGAACTCAACGCTTCGCTCGTCGCTCTGATCGATCCGGCCAAGCCGATCGAGGAGAAGACCGCACTGGTAGTCGACGGAACGAAGCGCCAGGCCAACATCGAGACGATGAGTGCCGCGCTGGGCGGCAACCCCGCCTACGCGATCACGTTCACCGTGGACAACGTCAAGGTGGACGGTCAGACCGCAACCGCCGACGTCGCCGTCGTCAGCCCCCATGGCGCTGCTCCGGCACAGCCGTGGACCTGGGAGCTCGAAGACGGCTCCTGGAAGCTGTCCGACACCTCGGCTTGCGTTCTTCTGGACATGGGCCGCGCTTCCTGCACCGCCTAAGTTTCAGGCAACCGCATAAGTTTCAGGCAAGGCAAAGAGCGGCGATCCGGATACCGGATCGCCGCTCCTATTTGTTTGACTGTGATTACTTGGCTGCGGTATTCGAGCCCTTGCCCGCGCGCCGCTGGGGCTTAGGGGTGACAGTTCCTTCGGCCAGACGACGAGCGCTCACGAGGAACGCGGTGTGGCCCTGCATCCGATGTTCGGGGCGAACCGCCAACCCGACGACGTGCCACCCGCGCACGATCGATTCCCACGATCGGGGCTCGGTCCAGCATTCCTGCTCGCGCATCGCCTCGACGACCTTCGAGAGCTGAGTAACGGTCGCGACATAGACGATCAGAACGCCGCCAGGCACGAGAGCCTTCGAGACGGCTGGCAGGACGTCCCACGGAGCCAGCATGTCGAGTACGACGCGATCGACCTTGCCGCCGTGCGCTTCCGGATTGAACTCCGCGAGATCGGCGATGGTCAGTTCCCAGTTCGGGGGACGCTCCCCGAAGAAGGTCTCGACGTTGCGGACCGCGTGTTCGGCGTGATCGTCGCGGACCTCGTAGGAGATGACCTTGCCCTCGGGACCGACAGCGCGCAGCAGTGAACACGTCAGTGCACCGGAGCCGGCTCCTGCTTCGAGCACGCGCGCTCCGGGGAACACGTCGCCCTCGTGGACGATCTGAGCCGCGTCCTTCGGGTAAATGACCTGGGCACCGCGCGGCATGGAGAGCACGTAGTCGACCAATAGTGGGCGCAGTGCAAGATAGGGCGTGCCGTTGACCGACTTGACGACGCTGCCCTCGTCGGCACCGATCAGGTCGTTGTGAACGATTCCGCCCTTGTGGGTGTGGTACTCACGGTTCGCCTCGAGGACGATCGTGTAGTGGCGTCCCTTGCCGTCGGTCAGCTGGACTCGGTCGCCGACGCGGAAGGGCCCGGAAGGACGCTTTCCCGGCGCAGTGATGTCAGCTTCTGGAAGCTCTTGTTCGGGAATCTCGGCGACAGCGGACTGCACAACCTCATCCACTTCGGTCGTGCCTTCTTCTGGTTGTAGCTCGTTCGCCATGCGCAGATGATCCCTGTTCGTTTGTTTCCGGTGTCCTCGCCACCGGCTCCGACGGAGTTGTCGGACCAACCGCATAGCCTGCCAGGTGTGAGCTCTGTCGAATTGCCAACCCCCACTCCAACGGGTGCAACATCACACGAGCGCCCGCGTAGTCGGCCGGCGCTCTCTCCGTCTCGGGCGGGTGACTACAAACAATGCCCCCTGCTCTATCGGCTTCGAGCAGTCGACAGAATTCCGGAAACACCAACCAGAGCCCAGGTCAGAGGCACCGTCGTACACGCGGCGCTGGAAGCGCTGTTTGCACTCCCGACCGGTCACCGGGTTCCCGATCGCGCAGCCGAACTCGTCCGCCCCGCGTGGGAACGTGTCAGTGCCGAGAGTCCCGAGGCTGCTGATCTGATTCCGGAGGACGAACTGGACGCGTTTCTCGGCGAAGTCGCCAAGCTGGTCGCGACGTACTACACACTCGAAGATCCCACTCGATTCGATGCCGAGGCGTGCGAGGTGTACGTCGAGACCGAATTGGACAACGGCGTTCGACTCCGCGGCTTCGTCGACCGGATCGACGTAGCGCCGACGGGTGAGGTGCGGGTCGTCGACTACAAGACCGGGAAGGCGCCCCGCGAGTTCACCGAATCCAAGGCGCTCTTCCAGATGAAGTTCTACGCGCTCGTACTGTTGCGCACTCGCGGAATCGTTCCCGCGCAACTGCGGCTGATCTATCTGGCCTCCGGCTCGATTCTCACGTACGCCCCGGATCACGACGAGCTGATCAGATTCGAACGAACCCTCTCCGCCATTTGGAAAGCGATCCTCGCAGCAGGTGCGACCGGAGACTTCAGACCCAAGCCTGGCAAACTGTGCGACTGGTGTGATCACAAATCACTGTGCCCCTCGTTCGGCGGAACACCTCCGCCGTATCCAGGCTGGCCGGATCTGTTGAGCACCGAACCTGTTGTCGCAAAGGAGAATTCATAACATGACGGACAGTTCGTACTACCGCTACCTCGGAACGACGGAGGAAGGGCACGAGCGGTTCGCGAGCACGCAGGCAACTGTCAGCATCTGGGGCCCGACGCTGCAGCACGGCGCTCCCCCGTCGGCGCTGTTGGTGCGAGCCCTCGAGCGGTGCGGTGCGCGCGACGAAACCCGTCTGACGCGCGTTGTCGTCGAGATTCTCGGACCGATTCCGATCGCCGACCTCGAAGTACGGTCATGGATCGAACGACCCGGTCGCCGAATCGAATTGATCGTTGCCGAGCTGTGGGCAACGACTGCCGACGGATCTGCACGCGCCGTTGCGCGCGGCACGGCCTGGCGGATGGAGACGGTGGATACCGGCGACGTCGTCCACGTAGTCGATCCCCCGCTCGAACCCCGCGAGAGTGGAACCCCGGGCGTCCTCGGCGGCCTCTGGAGCGTCGGCTACCTCAAGACCCTCGACTGGTCCTGGATTGCTCCGATCGGGTGCGTGGGAACCGGGAAGGTATGGGCGCGCCCCAAGCCCGAGCTGGTGGAGGGCGAAAAGATGTCTGCCCTCGAGCGTTTGTTCGCGGTGGCTGACATCTCCAACGGCGTGGGCGCCAAGCTCGACCCGGAGCACTGGACGTTCCTCAACACCGATCTCACGGTGCACATCTTCCGTGTGCCCGAGGGCGAGTGGGTCGGTGTTGCCGCCGAAACCACGACCGGTCCGGACGGCGTCGGCATGTGTGCGGGAGTGCTCTACGACGAGCAGGGTGCAGTCGGCCGTATCGCCCAGACTTTGCAGATTCGCGCCCGTTCCTGATTTCCAGGAACGGGCGCGAATGCGCGTAAATCGATTCAGACAGTGATCAGAAAGCGCGTACCGAGCGGATGTTCGACGCGAGGATGGCCTTGGCACCGAGTTCGGCCAAGGCATCCATCACCTGGTTGTGTCCCTTGATCGGAACCATGGCGCGAACCGCGACCCAGTCGGGATCGGCCAATGGCGAGAGCGTCGGTGACTCCATACCGGGGGTCATCTTGATGGCGTC
The DNA here is from genome assembly GCF_053470465.1 of Rhodococcus sp. GB-02. Lineage (NCBI taxonomy): Bacteria > Bacillati > Actinomycetota > Actinomycetes > Mycobacteriales > Nocardiaceae > Rhodococcus > Rhodococcus sp. GB-02. The sequence goes on along the minus strand of NZ_JBPUKE010000003.1, from coordinate 87,049 downwards.
GTCGAGGATGGTGCGCGGGCAGTCGTAGTCGATCATCAGGTTCTGCTGAGCGAAGACGATTCCGCGTACGCGTTCGATGAGCTGGTTGCGTGCGGGATCGTCCTGCGGAGCGCCGGTGCGCTCGATCAGGACACCCTCGGAATCGCAGAGCGATTCGCCGAAAGCCACGAGGTTGTGTTGACGGAGAGTGCGACCCGATCCGACCACGTCGGCGATCGCGTCCGCGACACCGAGCTGAATCGAGATCTCCACGGCGCCGTCGAGACGGATGACGGTGGCGTCGAGCCCGCGATCTGTGAGGTCCTTGCGCACGAGGTTCGGGTACGACGTCGCAATGCGAAGGCCGGACAGATCCTCGACCGTCCAATCCTTGCCGGCCGGTGCTGCGTAGCGGAACGACGAACGGCCGAACCCCAGCGACAGACGCTCGGACACGGGAGCTCCCGAGTCGCCGGCGAGGTCGCGACCGGTGATGCCGAGATCCAGTTCACCGGAGCCGACGTAGATCGCAATGTCCTTGGGGCGCAAGAAAAAGAACTCGACCTGGTTGGCAGGATCGAGAACCGTCAGATCACGGGAATCAGTGCGTCGACGGTAGCCGGCCTCGCTGAGAATCTCGGCGGCTGACTCGGACAGTGAGCCTTTGTTGGGAACTGCTACGCGCAGCATGGTGGATGTCCTTTCGGAAGGTGTGGGTGACGTGAGACAACGTGAATCGGAAGCCCTGGACGAGCGAGATGGCGAACATCTCGCTGGTCAGCTCCGATCACAGATGTCGGTACACGTCCTCGAGGGTCAGTCCGCGACCGACCATCAACACCTGCGTCCAGTACAGCAGCTGGGAAATTTCCTCGGCTAGCTGCTCATCGCTCTGGTATTCCGCAGCGATCCACACTTCACCGGCTTCCTCGATGACCTTTTTGCCCTGCGCATGCACACCGGCGTCGAGGGCGGCGACAGTGCCGGATCCCTCGGGGCGAGTAGCAGCACGCTCGGTCAATTCGGCGAACAAGGATTCGAAGGTCTTCACGGGTAGACATTCTTTCACGAGGACGGAAGCGGTTTTCACACGCCCACGAACAGCGGTGTTCACAGCCCTGCGTCGAGGCTGCGCGAACTGACGAACCTGCGGGTCTGCCCGGTGATCGGATCCGGGTACTCCAGCGCCCGCGCCAACAATCGCAATGGCGTGGAAAAGTCACCGGGCACCGCGGGTAGGTACTGGGGGTAGTAATTGTCGCCGACGATCGGGATACCGAGGGAGTTCAGATGCAGGCGAAGCTGATGGGTCCGGCCGGTCCGTGGGAGCAACCTGTATCGCCCGAGCGTCCGGCCGACCGAGTCGGCGATCACCTCGATCAGTTCGATCGACGTCTCACTGTTCGGCTCGCCCGCGATCTCGGTGGCCGTCATCTCGCCGTGAACCTTGTTGATGCGACTGCGCACCGTGCGAGGGAAAGTCAGTTCCGGATCGAAGCCTGCAATCGCCTCGTATTCCTTGACGATCCGCTGCTCGGCAAACAGTTCCTGGTACGGCCGTCGTAGGTCCGGTGTCACGGTGAACACGATGACCCCCGCCGTCATCCGGTCCAGGCGGTGAACTGGCGCAAGATCCGGAAGATCCAGATCACGACGCAGTCGCACGACCGCGCTTTCGACAATGTGTGCTCCCCGCGGAATGGTCGCCAGGAAGTGTGGTTTGTCGATCACGAGAATCGAGTCGTCGCGGTACAGGATCTCGATCTCGTGCGGAACCGGAATCTCGGGAGCTGGTTCGCGGTAGAAGTACACGAAACGGGTCGGCTGATAAGGCGTTTCGCCGGTGATCCTCCGCCCGTGCTCGTCGACGACATCACCGGCGTTCACAAGGTCCGCCCACAGATCCCGCTCCCCCGGATTCTCGGCGACCAGGTGTTCGAGGACGGTACGCGCGGACGACTCGGCCGGCATCCGCAGCCGATCCGGCCCGAGACCGTTTCGGATCGGCAACGGAGCCTTGGGCACTGCTCAGTCCTGCTCGAGGTCTGGTGAACAACTTTCGCAGAGCAATTCGAGGGTGCGACCGTCACCGTCGATCCGATTGCGGAACCGCGGCGTCGGAGTACCGCAATCGACACAGACGCCGAGCGTCTTGGCTTCGGACGAGAACTCGATGTTCATCCGCTTGTCGAACACGTACAAGGAACCGTCCCAGAGGCCGCGGTCGCCGAAAGTTTCGCCGTAACGGACGATTCCGCCGTCCAACTGGTAGACCTCGTCGAAGCCACGTGAGCGCATCAATGAAGACAACACCTCGCAGCGCACTCCCCCGGTGCAGTAGGTGACCACGGCTTTGCCCTTGAGATGGTCGTACTTGCCGCTGTCGAGTTCGTCGACGAAATCGCGAGTGGTGGCCACGTCCGGAACCACTGCATCTCGGAAACGGCCGATCTCGGCTTCGAACGCATTGCGCCCGTCGAAGAACACGACCTCGTCACCGCGGCTGTCGACGAGTTCGTGTAGTTCTTTGGGCGCCAGATGAACTCCGCCGCCGACTACACCGTTCTCGTCGACTTTCAGCTCGTCGGGGGCACCGAACGTCACGATTTCCGAGCGAGCCTTCACGCTCAGGCGAGGGAAATCGTCACCGAGTCCGTCCGACCACTTGATGTCAGCGGTGCGGAACGGCTCGTAGCCACGCGTACCGCGGACGTAACGTTTGACGTCCTCGATGTCTCCGCCGACCGTCGCATTTATCCCGTGAGGCGAAACGATGATCCGACCCGTCAAGTTGTTCGACTCCGCGAGGCTGTGCTGCCACAGCTTGATCGCTTCCGGGTCCGCCAAGGGCGTGAACTGGTAGAACAGAACAATTTTCGGAATAGCCACAGCAGATCCAGCCTAACGTGCCGCGCTCGAGTGAACTTCGTGAAGATCGTGAATGGACAAGTCCACCAGGGACTCTCGGAACACGCGGCCAGGACCGGCCGGGACGTCGACCTCACACGGAACGACGAGCACCGCGCAACCCGCGGCGCTGGCCGACGCCGTACCGGTCGGTGAGTCCTCGATCGCGAGGCACTGCGCCGGCTCGAGTCCGAGCAGGTGCGCGCCGCGCAGGTACGGATCCGCAGCCGGTTTTCCGTTGGGGACCTCGTCGCCGCACACCGAGTGGTCGAAGAACTCACGGCCGAGCATGCCGAGTGCCCGATCGACCAGAACTCGCTCGGTGTTGGTGACCAGTGCAGAACGCAGACCACCGTCGCGCACGGTCGACAGAGCATCGCGAGCGCCCGGTCGCCAGGTCACGCCGTCCTCGAACAGATCGCCGACGCGGGTGTACATCCAGTCCTTCGCCTCGCCGATGGCATCGGGATGCTTCTCCAAACCGAGCGCGTCGAACACCGTCGCCAGTGCGAAGGGGCTCGACGCACCGATGACGGCGATGCGAGTCGCTTCCGTCATCGGTCCGCCCAGGCGTAGGGACAGCTCACGAAGCGCGATGTCCCACAGCTTCTCCGAATCGAGCAGGGTGCCGTCCATGTCCCACAGGACTCCACCGAGGGTCGTTTCGGATACTTCGGTCAACAACTCAGACATTGAAATACTTTGCTTCCGGGTGGTGCAGGACAAAAGCGTCAGTGGACTGCTCGGGATGCAGCTGCAGTTCCTCGGACAATTCGACGCCGATTCGCTCGGGTTCGAGCAGCGCCACCAACTTGGCACGATCCTCGAGGTCCGGGCACGCGCCGTATCCGAACGAATAACGAGCGCCGCGGTACTCGAGATCGAAGTAACCGGCAACCTCGGTCGGGTCCTGCTCCGCGACGGTATGCCCCTCGGGGAGCACAAGCTCTTCACGAACGCGTCGATGCCAGTACTCGGCCAGAGATTCCGTGAGCTGGACGCCGATTCCGTGAACTTCGAGGTAATCACGGTACGAGTTCGACGCGAACAACTCGTTGGCGAAGTCCGCGATCGGCTGACCCATCGTCACCAACTGGAACGGAAGAACGTCCACCTGGCCGGTCGCTTCTGCTTCCTTGCGCGATCGCACGAAGTCAGCGATGCACAGGAAACGGTCGCGATGCTGACGCGGGTAGGTGAACCGGAACCGTTCAGGTGCATCCGGTTTCGGTTCGGTGAGCACGATGACGTCATCGCCCTCCGAGATCGCCGGGAAGTAGCCGTACACAACCGCGGCGTGCGCGAGGATGCCCTCGGACGTCAGCCGATCGAGCCAGTATCGAAGCCGCGGACGGCCTTCCGACTCCACCAGTTCCTCGTACGTCGGACCGTCGCCCTTGCGCTGACCGCGAAGGCCCCACTGACCGAGGAAGAGAGCGCGCTCGTCGAGCAGCCCTGAGTACTCGGACAGAGAGATTCCCTTGACGATGCGCGAGCCCCAGAACGGCGGTGTCGGCACCGCAATGTCGGTAGCGACATCGGAACGCTCCGGCAGGACGACGGGAACCGCTGCAGCTTTACGCTTTTCGGCGATGCGCTTGGAACGCTCGTGACGAGCCTTACGCTCGGCGGCCTTCTCGCGAGCAGCGATGGCCTCCGGACTGTCCGGCGCCGGGCCGCCGCCGCGCTTGGTCGTCATGATCTGGTCCATCAAGTTCAGACCCTCGAAGGCGTCGCGGGCATAGCTGACGTCGCCCTCGTACACCTCCTGCAGGTCGTTCTCGACGTACGAACGCGTCAGCGCGGCACCACCCAGCAAAACCGGGAACTGTTCCGAGACACCGCGAGAGTTCAGTTCCTTGAGGTTGTCCTTCATGACCACTGTCGACTTCACGAGCAGTCCGGACATGCCGATGACATCGGCCTTGTGCTCGATCGCAGCATCGAGAATGGTCGCGATGGGCTGCTTGATGCCGAGGTTCACGACGTCGTAACCGTTGTTGCTCAAGATGATGTCGACAAGGTTCTTGCCAATATCGTGGACGTCGCCCTTGACCGTCGCAATGACGAGGCGACCCTTGCCGTCGTCGTCCGTCGCTTCCATGTGCGGCTCGAGGAACGCAACTGCTGCCTTCATGACCTCAGCGGACTGCAGAACGAACGGCAACTGCATCTGTCCGGAACCGAACAGTTCACCGACGGTCTTCATGCCCGAAAGCAGTGTCTCGTTGATGATTTCGATCGGGGACTTGACCGTCATCGCTTCGGTGAGATCGTCGTCGAGGCCGTTGCGCTCGCCGTCGACGATGCGACGCTCGAGCCGGTCGAACAACGGAAGTCCGGCGAGTTCCTGCGCTCGGGACTCGCGCGCCGATGCAGCCGAGACACCCTCGAACAGAGCCATCAGCTTCTGCAGCGGGTCGTAGCCCTCGCTACGACGGTCGTAGACCAGGTCGAGTGCGGTTTCACGCTGCTCGTCCGGAATTCGCGCCATCGGCAAAATCTTGGACGCGTGAACGATCGCCGTGTCCAGACCAGCCTCGGTGCACTCGTGCAGGAACACCGAGTTGAGGACCTGACGTGCCGCCGGGTTCAAACCGAACGAAATGTTCGAGATACCCAGGGTGAAGTGCAGTTCCGGGTACGCAGCCTTGAGCTGACGGATCGCTTCGATGGTCTCGATGCCGTCGCGTCGCACCTCTTCCTGACCGGTGGAGATGGGGAAGGTCAACGCGTCGACGATGATGTCGGACTCGGCGAGTCCCCAGTTTCCCTTGATGTCCTCGATCAGACGCTTGGCGATGGCAACCTTGGTCTCGGCGGTGCGAGCCTGGCCCTCTTCGTCGATGGTCAGGGCGACGACTGCCGCGCCGTGCTCCTTGACCAACGTCATGATCTTGTGAAAACGCGATTCGGGGCCGGCGCCGTCTTCGTAGTTGACGGAGTTGACAGCGCAGCGGCCACCGAGGTGTTCGAGACCGGCCTGCAACACGGCAGGCTCGGTGGAGTCGAGCATGATCGGCAGCGTCGAGGACGTCGCCAGACGGCTGGCCAGTTCCGACATGTCGGCGGCACCGTCGCGGCCCACGTAGTCGACGTTGAGATCGAGCATGTGTGCGCCGTCGCGGGTCTGGTCCTTGGCGATGTCCAGGCACTTCTGGTAGTCCGCGGAGAGCATTGCCTCGCGGAAAGCCTTGGAGCCGTTGGAGTTCGTGCGTTCACCGATCATCAGGATGCTGGCGTCCTGCTCGAACGGCACCGCCGAGTACAGCGAAGAGGTGCTCGGCTCGTGGATCGGGGTGCGCTGGGCCTTCTCGACCTGACGGACCGCGTCGGCGACCGCGCTGATGTGCTCGGGTGTCGTACCGCAGCAGCCGCCTACGAGGCCGAGTCCGAACTCGGAAACGAAACCACTGAGGGCTTCGGCCAATTCGTCGCCGGTCAGCGGGTACTCGGCGCCCTTGGGGCCGAGCTGCGGCAAGCCGGCATTGGGCATGACCGACACCGGCAGCGTCGAGTACTTGGAGAGATGTCGGAGATGTTCACTCATCTCGGCCGGCCCGGTGGCGCAGTTCAGGCCGATCATGTCGATACCGAGCGGCTCGAGCGCCGTCAGCGCCGCACCGATCTCACTGCCCAGGAGCATCGTTCCGGTTGTCTCGACCGTCACGTGCGTGATGATCGGCAACCGCAGTCCGAGTTGCTCCATCGCACGCTGACTGCCGAGAATGGCAGCCTTCACCTGAAGTAGGTCCTGGCAGGTTTCGACCAGGATGGCGTCGGCGCCACCGTCGATCATGCCGAGCGCAGCTTCGGTGTACGCGTCACGAAGGACTGCGTACGGTGCGTGTCCGAGGCTGGGGAGCTTGGTTCCCGGTCCCATCGAGCCGAGTACGAATCGGGCCATGCCGTCGCGGCCTGGTCCCATCTCGTCCGCAACTTCACGGGCGAGAGCAGTGCCTTTTTCCGCGAGTTCGCGGATCCGGTGAGAGATGTCGTAGTCGGCGAGGTTGGGCAGGTTGCAACCGAAGGTGTTGGTCTCGACGGCATCGGCACCAGCGGCGAAGTACGCACGGTGGATGTCTTTGAGCACGTCGGGACGGGTGTCGTTGAGGATCTCATTGCACCCCTCGAGGCCGAGGAAGTCGTCCAGGGTGAGGTCCGCGGCCTGCAACATGGTGCCCATCGCTCCGTCGCCGATGACAACGCGCTGTTTCAGCGCATCAAGCAGGGCAGAGTTAAATGGGGCAGACATGCCGTCCAGAGTAGTGGGCGCACCGACAAGCTCTGGCCGTAGGCTGGGTGGGTGAGTCCAAGTGAGTTCCCCGTCACTCCCGACGGCCCGGTCGATTTCGACGATTCCGCGGCCTTCGAGAGCCCTGACGGCTTTGCCGTCGACAGCAGCGACCGCCTCGAGGGCGACATCCCTGTCCTACGTGATCCCATCCTCGTTGCAGCTTTCGAGGGCTGGAACGACGCCGGTGACGCAGCCAGCGGTGCGGTCGAACATCTCGAGCTGATCTGGGATGCCCAGCCGCTCGCCGAACTCGATTCCGAGGACTACTACGACTACCAGGTCAACCGTCCCACGGTCCGTCAGGTCGACGGTGTCACTCGCGAAATCGTATGGCCGGCAACACGTTTGTCGGTCTGTTCGCCTCCCGGCAGTGAGAGCGACATCGTCCTTCTTCGCGGGATCGAACCCAACATGCGGTGGCGCAGTTTCTGCGAGGACCTGCTCGAGTTGATCGACCAACTGAACGTCAAGACCGTGGTCATCCTCGGCGCCCTGCTCGCCGACACTCCGCACACCCGCCCGGTGCCGGTCACGGGCACGGCGTACAGCAGCGAATCTGCTGCACGATTCAACCTCGAACAGACCCGATACGAAGGCCCGACAGGCATCACCGGAGTTCTTCAGGACGAGTGCGTTCGTGCTGGTGTACCCGCTATTTCGTTCTGGGCAGCGGTTCCGCACTACGTCTCGCAGCCACCCAACCCGAAGGCCACGGTAGCCCTCCTTCAACGAGTCGAGGATGTTCTCGACATCGAGGTCCCCCTCGGTGAACTCCCGGCTCAGTCGGAGGACTGGGAGGAAGCGGTCAACGAAATGACCGCGGACGACGAGGAAATCGGCGAATACGTGCGCACCCTGGAAGAGCGAGGAGACGCCGAAACCGACATCAGCGAAGCAATCTCCAAGATCGACGGCGACGCCATCGCTGCGGAATTCGAGCGCTACCTCAGACGGCGAGGCCCCGGCAGCTTCGGACTGTGAGCAAGAACACTCCAGAGGAAGAAGGCGGGAGTACACAGCGCCCCATGCGCCTCCGGCTTCAACTGATCGCGCTGTACGCCGGCGGGTTCCTCGGCCCGTTCGGCGGCGGTGTGGTTGCTTCGATCCTCCCCGAGATCGGTGACGATCTCGGGGTCGGGCCGTCGGCGGCCGCCTCCTCGCTCACCGCGTACCTGCTCCCCTTCGCCGCTCTGATGTTGGTGTCCGGGACACTCGGGACGCGGTGGGGCAAGGTCCGGACCGTGCGGATCGCATACGGGGTCTACGTCTTCGCGTCGTTGGCGTGCTTCCTCGCCCCGACTCTCGAGATTTTCCTGGCCGCCCGGGTACTGCAGGGCTCCGCGAACGCATTCACCACACCGCTACTGCTCGCTTCGTTGGCGGCCGCAACACCGCAGGCTCGACTGGGTCGAGCACTCGGAGCCTTCGGCGCTTTCCAGGCCGCAGGGCAGTCGTCAGCTCCGTTGATCGGCGGCCTCGCGGCCGAATTCAACTGGCGTCTGGCCTTTCTCGTCATTGCAGTGGTCGCAGGCATCCTGGGAGCCGTCGGACTCCCGAAGTCCGAAGCGCCGACAGCGACCACTCCCGCACGCCTACGAGATGCACTGCGCCCCGAAGTGCTCCGGATCGGCATCGCTGCACTGCTCGGCTGGGGCGCCCTCGGTGGGCTGAGCTTCCTGCTTGCCTTCCGCTTCGAAGACGAGTTCGGACTGTCCCCCACCGTCCGCGGCCTACTGCTCACCGTTTTCGGTGTGGCCGGCATCCTCTCGGCCCGGCGCATCGGAATCCTCGTCGATCGCATCGGCGCACGTTCCTCCGTGATGATCGGCGCCCTGGGCGGTGCAGTTCTGGTGTCCGTCGTCGGCCTCGCCGGCTTGGTACCGGTGATCGCGATCGCATGGTTTGTCGCAGGCGTCGCGAGCCAGTTCGTCCTGGTAGGCGTCAACGCGGCGGTACTCGGCTCTGAGGGGCCCAACCGCGGCGGCGCCGTGTCGGTCGTGCAAGCGATGCGCTTCGGCGGCGCTGCCCTTGCTCCCCTGGCCCTGACACCGATCTACGACTCTTCGCCTGCCGCGAGCTTCCTGATCCCCGCGATACTGCTCGCCGTCGTCGCTCCCCTGGTGATGCCGAAGCAACGCTGATCCGTCTTGGCCGGTTTCGGAATTTTTGTTGTGCGAATGGTGACGAGCTTGGGGAAAAGGACCGCCGTTGTCTTGTGATCGACTGTTTGAGCGATATTCGGAAAATCTCGTGTTTCCGTCAGCGACAGATATTGATATCATTGGAACATGAGCGAATCTGAGTCGGAACCGGAACGGCCGATCGACATTTTTCGGCGATCGGTTGCCGTCATCGAAGAAAATTTGCCTCCTACCTGGTCTTTGTCGACACAGCGCTCCCCCGACCTGTCCGAGGCGCCGCTCCGTCTCGACCTCCGCTCCCCTGACGGCGCGGTGGCCAAATTCGGCGTGTACGCCGCTCACGGTGTCCTGAGCAGTGACGTTCCCGGTATCGCCGATCGCTTCCCCACCGGTCAATCGGGCTTCGTGTGCGCAAAATATCTGTCCGAGCCGGTCCGCCGGCAGCTCGATTCCCACGCGATCTCGTACGCAGATGCCACGGGCAATGTGTCGTTGACCGCTGATCGACCCGCCGTCTGGGTTCGTGGACGCGGAGCCGATGCCGATCCGTGGCGGGGGCCCGGACGTCCTTCCGGACAACTGACGGGCGATCCGTCAGCTCGCGTCGTGCGTGCGCTCGCCGATTTCGCGGCGCCACTGGCGATCACTGCCTTGGTGCGCCTGGCCGGTGCGTCGACGGGAGCAACCTATCGGGTGGTTCAGACACTGTCGGATCGTGAACTGGTGACCAGGCTCCCCCGCGGTGGGATCGGCGACGTCCGCTGGCCGAAGATGCTTCGGGAATGGGCGGCTGAAGCCGGCGCCAAAGCGCCGACGCCTCACGGATTTCACGCCCCGGACGGTTTGGAGGCTCTCTTCGATCAACTGCGTCAACTCAGCGGTCACATCTATGCCGGTACTGCTTCGGTGGCCGCTGCGCCCTTTGCTCGGTATGCGCCCACCCGACGTGCTCACTTCCATGCCGACAACGTCGATCAGTTCGCCGACGCTCTGGGCCTCCGGCGAGTGGAATCCGGCGGTGACGTGTGGATCACCGCTCCCCTCTCACCGTCCGCGTTCGACCGATTGCTCACTCGCGACGGGATTCGCATCGTCGCACCGAGCCAGGCGTTCGCTGATCTTCTGGTCGGCCCGGACTCCGATGAAGCGGCAGCCGAGCACCTGCTCACGTGGATGATCGAGAACGAATCACAGTGGCGACGCGCCGCATCCCCTGCTACGGATCGCCCATAGGAAAAAGAGGGAGCGTCTCTCGCCTACCCTGTCATGGTGGAAGAAACGAGTGCGCCCGATTACGCCGCGTACGCCGACACCAATCGACTGAAGCTGTTTTCGTTCACGATCGCGGAAAAACGGGCCGAGTACCTCTGGGTGCTTCGTGCCTTCGACCATGCTCGGGCCAACTACACCGTGCTGCTGCATGCCGGAACCGTCGCGCACATCCTCGAGAAGATCGGTGGCTCGGATCCGGCGGCCGATCTGTCGGCGGCGGAGGTCACTCCCCTGTTGGATCAGCTTCACGTCTGGGAGATCCTCGAGCGCAGCTACGACGGCACCCGCGCGGCCACGCTGGCCGAGTACCGTAATCGACACTTCGTCTACCAGTTCGGCCAGGCCGGATACCAGGTCTATCGATCAGTCGAAGACGTTCTTGCTGCCCGCCTGGACTCGGCGTCGCTTTCGCGTCTCGCCTTGGCGGATCTGCTCGCAGACATGTCCGAACTCGCCGAAGCCAACCGAAGTTCCGACGGCGACCTGATCTTCCGCAAGCTCAAGCGCCTGGACTCGACGCTCTCGGACATGGCTGATCGAGCCGCGCACTTCTATCTGACACTGGGCGACCTGGTACGTACCACGGAGATCACTCCGCAGGCTTTCCTCACGCACAAGGACGCTCTGCTGACTCACATGCGCGAGTTCAGTTCCGACCTGGCGCGCTACGCCCCCAAGCTCAAAGAAGCGATCGAGCACGTCGAATCCACCGGTGTCGATCGCATGATCCGCCTCGCCGCGGCCAGTGACGAGCGGGTGTTCGTCCCGATCACTGAACGTGAAGACGATTGGGCGGCGCGGTGGCGAGGATTGACCGCCTGGTTCGTCTCCGCGGAATCGGGGATCAGCGAATCCGAACGCCTCCGTGAAGGCACGATGAGTGCGATCGCCGCGGTTCTGGCCCTCCTTCGCCGCGTCACGGAGACCCGTCGCGGCGGCGTCAGCCGCGAGAGCCAGCTCCGGCACCTCGCCGGCTGGTTTGCCGCAACCCCGTCCGAAGACGCAGCTCATGCTCTGTTCCAGGCAGTGTTCGACCTCGGCCGTCCACGCCATCTCTCGATGGTGCATCCGGACGCCGACATCATTTCTCACTCGCGTTCGTGGTGGGAGGCGCCGCCGGTGGAGATCGCACGAACCCTCGCCGAAACCGGCCGTCCGCCCTCACCCGGATTGCCGAGCAAGGTCGCCCGCAACGACGGCAGCATCCGCCGACTGCGCGAAGAGCAGTTGGCGGCGCAACGTACCCGCAGCGCCGCCGCGCAATCTCTCGCGTCGAACGGTGTCTATCAGCGTGAACTCAACGAGCAGGAGACCGAAGTTTTGCTGAGTCTGCTCAATGCAGCATTGACCGCGCGCGTTCCGGTGGTGGGACGCGTCAAGAGCTCCACCGGTAGCGAGAACGGGGTGAAGCTGACGCTGAGTCCCTCGGACGGTTCGACCACCATCAAAACCGCCCGCGGGCGTATGCACCTCGACGGTATCGAGGTCAGTGTTCGATGAGAGCTCGCGAGATCACGCCCCTTGCCCTCGATTCGTACCAACGAGCGGCGCGCGTGATTCTGTCCAACCACCTGATCACCTCGACGTATCCGGATCGAATTGCGTTGCCGCTCTTGCGCCGTTGGGCCACCGAGCTGCGTGACGACCTACTCGAACTGTTCGGCTACCGCCTCGAGGTGACAGAGACCACCGCGCGCCTGTTCACGGTGTCGGATCGACTCAACCCGTCGGCACCGGCGAGAACTGCCTCCGAGCGAACTTTCGATCGCACGCGCTACGCATACCTGGCGTTGTGCCTGGCCGCTCTTGGCCGCGCCGGAAACCAGATCACGTTGTCGGAGTTGGCCGATCACGTCGCGGCCGACGCCGCGCAGGTCGACGGCGTCGAGCTGTCCACCGATCGTGCGTCGGACCGCGACGCCTTCGTCGATGCCGTCGGCTGGCTCGGCGTCCGGGGCGCCATCGCCCTCGCCGACGGTGACGCAAACGGCTGGGCGTCCAATCCCGAAGCGGGAGAGGCGCTCTACGACATAGATCGTTCCGTCGTCGTGGCCCTGTTCCGTCCGCCGCGCGCCCTGCAGCACCTGCACTCCATCCGAGGGCTACTGGCGGCGGAGACCTCGAGTGCCTCCGAGGACGACGGAATTCCCGTGGACGCGAAAGAGATCGGGCGCCGGGTGCGTCGGGCTCTCGTCGAGCGCCCGGTCGTACTGGCCGGCGAACTCGATCAGCACGAGTTGATCGCGTTGGCGCAGCCCAAGACCGCGTCGGAAGTCGAACTCCTGACGGGGTTGGTGGCCGAGCGTCGCGCCGAGGGAATCGCGATGATCGATCCCACCGGTCGACTCTCCGACGTCCGCTTCCCGAGCACCGGAACGATCGCTCAGGTAGCGCTTCTCTTGGCCGGCGAGATTGCCGACCGCGTACTCGACGTCGACGCTCCCGAATTGCCGAAACTTCCGATCCCGCACGTGTCGGACGATCACCTGATCGAACAGCTCGATGCCGCCATCCCCGAGGCTGGAATCTTCGAGGACCTCGCCGACGAGGAAGAAGAATTCGCGCTTCCTGCCGGCGAACCGACCGAGCCACCGGAACCCGTCACGTACCCGAAAATCGACGACGACTGGCTCGCCGACAAGGTCACCGAGTTGGTGGACCAGTTCGGGCGAACCTTCGCGGCGCAGTGGCAGGCCGATCACAACGGACTGCGCAAGCAGGCGCTCGGGTTGTTGCAGCGTTTACGCCTGACGCACGTGGTCGACGGCGGAGTTCTGGTCTTACCCGTGTTGGCCCGGTACCGAGACGTCGTGGTCTCCGTGCGCGAACGCGACCCTCAGATCGACTTCGCGGTGGACAACTCCGCCCCGGATCCGGTCGACGAATTCGGCCCCGAACCTTCCCCCAACGGCGAACTATCAGAGGTAGAGAACGTATGAGCAACGCCCGCTTCCGACCTACTCGGGCTGGAATCATCAACCTCTGGGATTACCGAGACCAAGAGTTCTCGTTCGCCGACGGTCGACTGGTTCTGCGAGGACCCAACGGATCCGGCAAGACCAAGGCCCTCGAGGTCCTGTTCCCGTTCGTCTTCGACGGCCGCATCGAACCGCGGCGCCTCAACCCGTTCGCCGGTGAAGAGCGCACCATGAAATCCAACCTGCTCTACCGCGGTCAGGACAGCGCGCACTCCTACGTGTGGATGGAGTTCTGCCGCGGCTCACTCGAAGATCCCGAGTCGGTGACCGTGGGAATCGGCATGCGTGCAACACGCACCAATGACAAGGTCACTCGCTGGTACTTCGTCGCCGACGGCCGCGTCGGGGTCGACTTCTCGCTGATCGGCAACGACGATCGTCCCCTCACCAAGAAGCAGTTGGCCGAACAACTCGGCAGCGATTCCATCACCGACCGTCCCCTCGACTACCGCACCGCGATCGACGCGCGGATGTTCGGTCTCGGTGTGCAGCGCTACGACCAGCTGATCAACCTCATTCTCACGCTTCGTCGCCCCCAGCTCGCGAAGAACCTTGATCCGAAGGGCCTCTCGCAGGCGCTCACAGACGGCCTCCGCCCGCTCGACGACCAGCTGGTCCTCGAAGCTGCGCGTTCGTTCAGCGACATGGAGGAGGTCGGCCGGGCGCTCGAGGGGCTGGCGGCAGCTGATCAGGCGGCACAGAGTTTCATCGGGGTCTACACCAAGTACCTGCGTCAACAGTCCCGCGGAGAGATCGAACAGGTCAGCACCCGCCTCGCAGCGGTCACCAGAGGTGTTGCCGCCATGGACGAGTCGTCGCTCGCCCAGACCCGCAGCCGCGAGGCGCGGGCAGCTGCCGAGGAACGCTTCAACCAGGCCGAGCAGGCACTCGAGAACGCGCGCGCCAATGTCGAAGCACTGCAACGCTCGAGCGCCTATGAAGGCAAGCAGCAACTCGACGATCTCGCCCAGGCCGTCGCGACGCTGAAGCTCTCGACCGAGCAGCAGGCAGACAAGTCACGAAAAGCGCAGGCCGCACTCGCACAACGCGGCGACGAAGCCGACAAGGCCGCATCGTCGGTCAAGCGTGCGGCCGAAGCACTCTCGCGTGCCGAGGACGAACTGCAGGCAGCAGCCGAGGACGCAGGCATCGTCTGGACTCCCCTGCCCGACGGCTCACGCAGTGACCAGATAACGGCAGCCGTCCGCGGCCATGCCGAGGAGCGTGACGGTGACGTACGCGTTGTCCGCACCGCTCTGGCGACCGTCGAGAAGGCGGCGACCGAACGAACCCGGGCTGAAAACAGCTCTCGCCGTGGACAAGAGCTGCTCGAAGCGTCCAAGGCAGCGGTGCTCGAGGGCGAAGCTGCCGTGGAACTCGCACGCAGTCAGTGCGCCAGTGGGCTGCGCGCGTGGTGGACCGATCACTCCTCTCTGTTCTCGGCTGTCGGCGCCGACACGTCGCTGTTCGAGGCTCTCGACGCAGCGCTCGCCGAGGTCGGCGACGAGGACGCTCCGGCGCTGTCCGCAGTTCTCGCCGAGCACACCGACGCAGGAACCGAGACGCTGCGCGAGCGTCGGCGCGAAGCAGAAGCGGAAATCTCGGCATCACACGCCTCCATCGCGGCTCTCAAATCCGAGCGCAAAGCCGTCTCGGCGGAACACGACGACGCTCCGCCGGCCTTCCACGCACGCACCGACAACCGCAGTGAACTGGGCGGTGCACCGCTGTGGCAGTTGGTCCGCTTCGCCGACTCCGTCGAACTGGACGTGGCTACAGGTATCGAATCCGCGCTCCAGGCAGCAAATCTGCTGGACGGCTGGGTCTGCCCGGACGAGAAGATTCCCGATCACGTCAGCGAGCAGTTCCTGACCGCTCTACCCGTCAAGCAGCGTCCGAAGGGACGAACGCTGGCCGATGTCCTCGAGGTCGAAGGCAATGCCGACGTGCCCGACGCTCGGGTACAGGAGATTCTCGCGTCGATCAGTCTCGTCGAGGCACCGGGCGACTCCGATGCAAGCGTCGCGATCGGCGTCGACGGTCGCTTCTGGCAGGGCGTCGCGCGTGGCCGCCACGTCAAAGCCGACGCCGAGTACATCGGCACGACAGCACGGGCGCGTCGACGCGAAGCTCGGATCACCGAGATCGACGCGGCCCTGGAAGAGCTTGCCGCAGCAGTCGATGCAGCCAAGTCACTGGTGACGCGGACCAACGAGCAGTTGAGCCGGATCAACTCTGCGGCAAAGGAATTGCCGAAGACCGGTTCGATCCTGCGTGCACTCAAGACCGTCACCGAATACGCCGGTGCTCTCCGCACTCGCTCGGAGGCCACCGAAACAGCGCAACGCGAACTCGACGCGGCGATCGCCGATCTCGCGGCGAAGGAAAAGCAACTCCGGGCGACGGCGTCGCAGCACCGGACGCCGCACGTCGGCCGTGAACTGGACTCCCTCGCCGCGGCGATCCGGCACTTCGAGAAGCAGGGTGAACTGGCGCTGCGCTGCCGGCGCGAGCACGCCAAGGAAGTAGAACTCGAGCGCGAGTCCCGCGACCGCCTCGACGAATCACGCGCCAATGCCGAGGAATTCGCCGAAGAAGCCGCCATCGCCGAGGAGAGTCTGCTCCAGCAGGTGCAGCGTCTCGAGACGCTCCGCGACACTCTCGGTGCCAGCGCCGAGCAGATCGATCTCGACCTGGCAAAAGCGCGCGCGAAGATCGAAGAATGCAAGGTCGAACAGCGTGCTGCGCGAAAGGCATACGACGCTGCGGTGCTCCAGATCGGCACGGCAGAGGGTGCATACAACACCGCTGTCGAGACGTTGCGTCACACCCTGACCGAAACCCGCAGTGATGCAGAACGACTCGCACCCTATGCTCGCCCGGATCTTCTCGAGTTGTTGGGCGTCAAGGAACATCTGAGCTGGCCGGCAAGTTCGGCGGCGTGGATGAGCCCCGATCAGCTGGTCTACCGCATCCAGAACGAAGATCGCAGCGAGGACGCGGCCCACCCGCCCGTCCTCCCCGAAGACGTCGACAAGTTGTACCGAGCGCTCGAGGCTGCGACCTCGGCGGTACGCGTCACCGACGGCGCCCGCAAGGCAACCCGCACAGCACTGACCTCGGCGTTGCAGGACTTCGACGCCCAACTCGCAGCAGCCGGACAGGACTACCGTCTGCAGTGGGATGCACCGGACGGACTGACCGTCGTACGAGTGCAGGACGATCAGGGCTATTCGTC
Organism: Rhodococcus sp. GB-02; assembly: GCF_053470465.1. NCBI lineage: Bacteria > Bacillati > Actinomycetota > Actinomycetes > Mycobacteriales > Nocardiaceae > Rhodococcus > Rhodococcus sp. GB-02. The sequence continues at coordinate 70,237 of NZ_JBPUKE010000003.1, read as the reverse complement.
GATCGGTGAATTCGCCACGCGGATCCACGATGCTCGCGGCGATCAGGAGCAGTTGCTCACCGAATCCGAGCGTCGAATTCTCGAAGATGCCCTCCTGACCGGATTGGCTCAGCAGATCCATGAGCGCACAGTCGACGCACGAGAGTTGATCGCACAGATGGGCACCGAGATGCGTGAGCGTCGTATGTCCTCGGGCAACACCATCGGCGTTCACTGGGTGCTCGCCGACAACCTCGACGACAGCTCGCGGGCGATCTCCAAGCTGCTGGATCGAGATGCGTCGGCCCTCGGGGTTGACGAACTTGCGACTCTGCGAGCGCATTTCGCGACCCAGATCCGCACCGCCCGCGCTGCACACCCCGAACGCTCGTACCCGGAGATCTTGTCTTCGGCGCTCGACTACCGGCAGTGGCGCGTGTTCTCGTTCACCCTCATCAGCGGTGAGGGCAAGGAAGATCGGCTTACTGTTGCGCGGCACAGCGCACTGTCCGGTGGCGAGCAGTCGGTTTCGCTGCACCTTCCGCTCTTCGCCGCGGCGCACGTCATGTTGGACTCGGCCGACCCGCACGCCCCGCGTCTGTTGGCACTCGACGAGGCTTTCGCCGGTGTCGACGACAACGGTCGCAGCGAGCTTCTCGGCCTGAGCGTTCAGTTCGACCTGGATCTCTTCATGACCGGCTACGACCTGTGGATCACGTACGCAGACGTCCCCGGCTGTGCGCACTACGACCTCGCGCACTCCACGGCCGAACAGGCGGTCAGCGCCGCGCTTCTGGTGTGGTCCAACGGTGAGCTGCTCGCCGAGCACGACGGAACGGATCTGGCGCGGGCGCTGGGCTCGCCGCTACGGCGCCGGGTGCCGACCCCAGCCGAGGGTGCGTTGGACTACGCCTAGAAACTGCTGTGCGCGGTTGAGGACCGCAGAGGCTCCTCAACCGCGCACGGGGGGGACTTCAGCGAAGCGAAATACCCAGCAACGCATCCACGGCATCGGCGAACTCGCCGGGTGCCTGTGCGTCGGATCCGCCACCTTCTATTGCGCGGCGTGCCCAACCGTCGAGCGCGTCGAGAGCCTTCGGGGTATCGAGGTCGTCGGCCAGGTGCTGACGCAACCGTGCGACGGTGTCGGTGACGGACTGTGCGGAGCCGAGGGCCGCTGCCTCCCGCCACACCTTCAGACGCGACTGAGCATCCTCGAGGACCTCTTCGGTCCACGCGCGATCCTGGCGGTAGTGGCCGGAGAGCAGTCCGAGACGGATTGCTGCGGGGTCCACCCCCTCGCCGCGCAACTTGGAGACGAAGACCAGGTTTCCACGACTCTTCGACATCTTCTCGCCGTCGAGGCCGATCATGCCGGTATGCACGTAGTGCCGCGCGAAACGGCGATCACCCGTTGCCGATTCGGCATGCGCAGCCGAGAACTCGTGGTGCGGGAAGATCAGGTCGCTGCCACCGCCCTGGACGTCGAATCCGGAGCCGATGCGGTTGAGCGCAATGGCGGCGCATTCGATGTGCCAACCGGGGCGTCCCGGCCCGAAGGGCGAGGGCCACGAGGGCTCGCCCGGACGCTCCGCACGCCAGACAAGTGCGTCGAGCGGATTGCGCTTGCCGACGCGATCGGGATCTCCGCCGCGTTCGGCAAAGAACTTCTCCATCGTCGCGCGGTCGTACCCCGACTCGTAACCGAACTGCTCGGTCGCGTCGGCGCGGAAGTAGACGTCGGCGAACTCGGCGTCGTCGACGACGTAAGCGGCGCCGGACGCCACGAACTTCTCCACCAACTCGACTACTTCGTTCACCGACTCGACGGCGCCGATGTAGTCCTTCGGCGGTAGAACCCGCAACGCTTCCATGTCCTCACGGAAGAGTGCCGTCTCACGCATGCCGAGGACCATCCAGTCCTCGCCGTCGCGATTGGCGCGCTCGAACAGCGGGTCGTCCACGTCGGTCACGTTCTGGACGTAGTGAACGTCGTGTCCGGCGTCGCGCCAGATGCGGTTCACGAGGTCGAACGTGAGGTACGTGGCCGCGTGACCGAGGTGGGTGGCGTCGTACGGGGTGATGCCGCAGACGTACATCGTCGCCTTCTTACCCGGCGTGACGGGACGAACCTGACGGTCGGCTGTGTCGTACAGCCGCAACGGCGGCCCCTGACCGGGAACGGACGGGAGTGCGGTATCGGACCAAGACTGCATGCTGCCGAGCCTAGTGGAGGCTGCTCTGAGGCTGGGAGGGTGCTGGCTGATCCTGCTCCGGTTCGGGCGTCGACGCGAGCTTGCTCGGCCACCAGATCTTCTGACCGATGTCGTAGGTCAAGGCCGGTACCAGCAGAGATCGGACGATCAGGGCGTCGAGCAGGACGCCGAACGCCACGATGAACGCGATCTGCGCGAGGAACAACAGCGGGATCACCGCCAACGCCGAGAAGGTTGCTGCCAGAACAACTCCGGCAGAAGTGATCACCCCGCCGGTGACTGTGAGTCCCCGCAGAGCACCCGCGCGAGTGCCGATCTTCAGCGCTTCCTCCCGCACCCTCGTCATGAGGAAGATGTTGTAGTCGATTCCCAGCGCCACGAGGAACACGAATGCGAAGAGCGGAACCACAGGATCCGCACCGGGGAAACCGAAGACGTGGTCGAACACCAGCGACGAAATGCCCAGTGTCGCAGCAAACGAGAGCACAACGGTGCCCATGAGGAGCAACGGCGCCAGAAGCGAACGCAGCAGGAGCGAAAGAATGACGAACACCACGATGATCACCACCGGAATGATGAGAGTCCGGTCCCGAGTCGACGTGGTCTTGGTGTCGAGATCGGTCGCAGTGACGCCGCCCACCAACGCATCGGCGCCCTCCACGGAGTGAACTGCATTACGCAACCGGACAATTGTGTCCTCGGCCTCGAGTGAGTCGGCGGCGTCAGTCAGCGTCGCCTGCAGGGAGACTCGTCCGTCGACCACCAGAGGCACTCCCCCGTTCTGGACGACACTCACATCACTGACACCGTCGACGCGACTTGCTGCCGCGACCGCATCGACCTGGTCGGCATTGGCGATGACCACGGCCGGCGACCCTGAACCGGCGTCGAAGTGCTCACCGAGAATCTCCTGGCCTGCAACCGAATCGACGTCGAGCAAGAAGATGTCGGACGAAGAGACACCGCTGGCCTTGAACTGCGGCATCATCAGGGCGAAGATCACCAACACCAACGTCGACGCCACCCAGAAGCGCCGCGGATGCCTTCCGATTCGAGCAGCGAGCCCGGCCCAGAACCGGTGATCGTTCGCCTCGTCGTGGTGCTCCCGGTCGGCGTCGAACTTCGGCTTGGTCGGCCAGTAGGCAGTTCGCCCGAACAGAACCAGCATCGCGGGTAGGAATGTCATCGACGCGAGGAAGGACGCAGCAATCCCGATGGCCGCCACCGGACCGAGTCCGCGGTTGGAGTTCAGGTCGGAGAGCAACAGGCACAGAACGCCCGCGATGACCGTTCCGGCCGACGCTGCGACGGGTTCGAGCGTCGCGCGCCACGCGGTACGCATCGCCGCGTACTTGTCCTTCTCGATCCGCAACTCCTCGCGGTAGCGCGAGACCAGGAGTAGCGCGTAGTCCGTGGCGGCGCCGAACACGAGGATGAACAGGATTCCCTGACTCTGACCGTTCAAGGCGATGACGTCTGCGTCCGCGAGCAGATATACGAGCAAGCTCGACAAACCGAGGGCGAAGATCGCCGAGAAGATCACGACGAACGGCAGGATCGGGCTCCGGTAGACGACGATCAGAATCAAGATCACTACGGACCCGGCGACCAACAACAGCAATCCGTCGATGCCCGCGAATGCTGCCGAAAGATCCGCAACCTGCCCCGCGGGTCCGGTCACCTTGACCGTGAGTCCATCAGGGCTCGATTCCAGCGCCGTGCGCAGCGCTTTCACACTGTCCTTGACCTCGAGCGTGCTGTCGACCGGCAAAAACATCTGCAGTGCCTGGCCGTCGGCTGACGGGATCGGCGGCGATGACGCGTCACCGAACCCCTCGGTACCGACGAATGAATCGACGGTCTGGGACAGGAAGGTGGAGTCCGAGGGTTCGAGTCCACCCGATCGTTCCGCCACGATGATGGCCGGCACGAAGCGTGTGTCCGTGAAGCTCTCTTGAAGCTTCGCCACCTCGGTGGCTTCGGCTGACGCGGGCAGGAACGAGGTGTTGTCGTTCTGCTGCACCGTGCTGAGCTTTCCGGCGAACGGCCCCCCGAACCCTCCGATTGCCAGCCAGCCGATCACGAGGAGAGCTGGCACAATCCATCGAAGGCGTCGAACAGGACGATTTTGTACTGGTGTGCTCACTGGGTCTCCAGGGATCGGCAACAGAGAGGACTTGTCGACTATTTTGTTCAGTATGCTGAGTAATTGCAACCGGAAGGCGAAAACATGAGCAGCGACGGCCTGGACGACTGGCCCACCGGCCGACTGTTGTCCACCGCTGCACGCCTGGTAGAGCACTCGTGGGAGAAGGTTCTGCGGTCTCAGGATATGACTCACGCGGGTCTCATCGTGCTCCATTCGATCGCTGGTGGACCGGCGTCGCAACGCGACATCGCGAAGAATGCCCGGGTCACCGATCAGACGATGAGTCGCACGATCGACCGTCTCGAACGAGCGGGTTACGTCACCCGAGACACCGATCCGCGGGACGAGCGTCGGCGCGTGATCGCGATAACCGACGCCGGCCGACGGACGTACGAGCGACTACTGACGCTCGAGAAGGAAGATGCGGCGTTGACCGTCGGGGTCGGGGATGTCGCCGCGCTGCGAGAACAACTACTGCGATTGGTTCGCTCACCCGGATTGAAGACGGCAACTCGCGAACAGCAGGAAAATTCGGGCGATTAGAAAGCAGGCCAGGGAATCGTTCGATGGCCGTTCGGTTCGGGCATCACAGCGGACTCTGCGAACTGCATCGCCCGCACCGCCAAAGCCACGATCTCTTCCTCGGTGATCAGCCCGGACAACTCGTCTCCGAGACCCCCGTCGAGAGTTGTCGCGAATTCGGCGACGTCGGTAATCAAGGCGCCCGGTACGGGCTGCCCGGCCCACCCCCACAACACCGTCCGCAGCTTGTTCTCCGAGTGAAGACAGATTCCGTGATCAACCCCGTACACCGAGCCGTCGACGCCCTCGAGGGCGTGACCACCCTTGCGGTCGGCATTGTTGATGAGGACGTCCAGAACGGCCATTCGTTGCAGCCGCGGATCGTCCGCATGGATGAGGGAGACGGGTTCACCCTCCGAGTCGAAGGCCTGCAGAACCTCGAACCACCCGGGTGGAACATTACCGGGACTGCACAGGTCGACCATCTCGAGGCCGCCTGATCCGTCCGCGCGGCGATCAACGGTGTCGATCCACCGCTGCACCATTCCTGGACCGAAAGGACCGTCCCGCAACACTGTTCGCGGAATCACTCCCCAGCCCAGCGCCTCGGACACGCGATACGACGCGACCTCACGCCCCGCCAGAGTGCCGTCCGGGAAATCCCACAGGGGACGTTCCCCACGCACCGGCTTGTAGACCACACGGGTGGACTGCTCCCCCAGAGTCGACTCGCACACCAGCGTGGCGTTGCTCGCCGTGGTGATCTGACCGATCAGAGTCAGATCACCCTCGAGCAGAACGTCCGGCGCTCCAGGTTCGGCCACGACGTCAGACCTCGTCGTCGTCTGCGTCGTCGATCGCAAAACCGAAGGACTCGCCGCGGCGGTATCCGTTCGTGCGGATGCAGACGTGTCCCTCGGGCGCCAACGGTTCACCACACAGTGGGCACGGCGCGCGTCCTGCCGCGATGACGCGTTCGGACCGCAGTGAAAATTCGCGCGCTTGCTCAGGTGTCAGAAACACACGGACCGCGTCGGGACCGTCGTCGGCGTCGTCGAGGACAACCGATTCGTCGAACTCCGTCTCGCTGACGGCAAGCAGCTCCACGACGACCGCCCCGGCATCGGCGTCCCAACCGAGCCCCATCGTGCCGACCCGGAACTCCGCGTCGAGTGGTGTGACCAACGGGCTGAGATCGGAGACGTCGTCGGCTTGCGGCGGAACCTCGGTTCCGAACCGGCGATGCACCTCTTCGAGGAGTAGCCCCATGCGATCGGCAAGAACCTGAACCTGCTGCTTCTCGAGCAGCACACTCACCACCCGTGCTTCGTGCACGGCTTGGAGATAGAAAGACCTGTCACCGGGTTCGCCCACCGTTCCTGCGACAAATCGGTCAGGAGTGCGAAATACGTGAATCGCGCGCGACATTGCACCTCCTCGAGTTCGAGCAGAACATCACTGAGTACCCATTATCCGTCACAGCTCACGCACCGACCTCTCCGCCGGGTACGGACTCCTGCGCGGGAGCCGAGCCGTTGGTCGCGGCCTTCGCTGCACCGATCGCTGCGAGCACGTCTCCGGTGTCGTTGACCCGCAGTACGAACGGCAGCGTGGCCGTGTACCGAATCACGCTGACCGAAGCGGGCTCGGCGACGATGCGCTGGAACGAATCGAGGTGCATCGCAAACGCGTCGGCGAGAACCGATTTGATGACGTCACCGTGCGTGCACGCGATCCAGACGACGTCTTTGCCGTGTTCTTCGGCCAGCCGTGCGTCGTGCTCACGGATCGCGGCAACGGCTCGCGCCTGCACCTGGGCCAGTCCTTCACCGCCCGGGAACACCGCACCGGAAGCGTGGCGCTGCACCACTTTCCAGAGCGGTTCCTCCAGCAGTTCCTTGAGAGGGCGGCCCGTCCAGTCGCCGTAGTCGACCTCGATGAGGCGATCCTCCACCACCGGCGTCAGACCACGGTCGACGGCAATGGGGCCGACCGTCTGCTCGCACCGCAACAGCGGCGAGCGGACGATCTCCGCGATGTCCAGACCGACCAGCCGATCGACGACGCCTTCAGCCTGTTTCCGGCCGTGATCGTCGAGTTCCACACCCGGCGTTCGACCGGCCAGGGTATGGGCAGTGTTGGACGTCGACCGCCCGTGCCGCAGTAGGACAACTGTCATTCCACAACCCTAATGGGCGGTGGCCCGACGGACGGGTGGTCGACGCCGAAACGGGCTCTATGTCGCGGACACGACCCCTGTGGCCAGCAGCGCAAGGACGACTACGCCGAGAGCGATTCTGTATCCGACGAACCAGTACATGGAGTGATTCACCACGAAGCGAAGCAGCCAGGCGATTGCTGCGTAGCCGACCGCGAAGGCGATGACGGTCGCCACGAGCAACTGCGGGCCGCTCGCGTTCAGGCCCTCACCTGCCGGTTCGAAAGCGTCCGGAAGGCTGAACAGGCCGGAGGCGAGAACTGCCGGAATCGCCAAGAGGAACGAGTAACGAGCTGCGGCCTCACGGGTGAGCCCGAGGAAGAGACCGGCGCTGATCGTGCCACCGGAGCGCGAGACGCCCGGGATGAGCGCGAGTGCCTGCGCCGAACCCATGATGATGCCGTCGCGCGCTGTGAGCGTTTCGATGGGCCGAGTCTTGCGCCCGTAGTACTCGGCAGCGGCAATGACAAGCGCGAACACGATCAGCATCGTGGCGATCAACCACAGATTGCGTGCGCCGGTACGGATCTGGTCTTTGAAGAAGAAGCCGAGGATGCCGACCGGAATGGTGCCGATGATGACGTACCAACCCATGCGGTAGTCGAGATCGCCCCGGTGCTCGGCGTTGAACACACCCCGGAACCAGGCAGTGATGATCCTCACGATGTCCCGCGCAAAATAGATCAGCACTGCCAGCTCGGTGCCGAGCTGCGTCACCGCGGTGAAGGACGCACCGGCGTCGCTGCCGAAGAATATCTCCGACACGATTCGCAAATGTCCGGAAGACGAGATGGGCAGAAACTCGGTCAATCCCTGCACGAGGCCCAGGATCACGGCCTGGAGCCAGGTCATCGCTTCGCCCATCACTCACCGATCCCGGCTGATTCGAATGGGGTTACTGCACACAGGTTTCGTGTGTCGGGTTCACGTTTCACCGGCGCCACGCTACCGGTGCTCGCTGCCGCACGCCGCGCCCGGCACGTCCGTGTCCGAATACCCCGACTCGGGGCGAGCGCCCACTAGTCTGCACGTGGTGAGATCTCTCGGGTGCCGCACTTGCGCACACGAGTCGGGCGCGAGATGCAGGCGGTTATGAAGCACAGATCTGTCGGAACGAGCGGACTTCGGGTCTCGCGACTTGGACTCGGCACACTGACATGGGGACGCGACACGGACGGCGACGAGGCTGCGGCGCAGCTGCTCGCCTTCGCCGAGGCCGGCGGAACCTTGGTCGACACCTCGCCCGCGTACGGCGCCGGTGCGGCGCAACGGATCCTCGCCGAGTTGCTCGACGACGTCGTTCCGCGTGACGAACTCATCATCAGCTCGAGCGCCGGAATCGATCCCACTCCGATCGGCACCGACCGCGTCGACTGCTCGCGGCGCGGATTGCTCCGCCAACTCGATGCGACTCTTCGTGAACTCGGAACCGACTTCCTCGACATGTGGCAGGTCGCAACCTGGGATCCGCTCACGCCCGTCGACGAGGTTGCAGCAACCCTCGACTACGCGGTCGCGAGCGGCAAGGTGCGGTACGTCGGGGTGCGCGGCTACCTCGGCTGGCAGCTAGCGACGGCCGTCGGAGCCGGTGGCGCAACAACACTCGCCGCGACGCAGGCCGAGTACTCACTGCTCGCACGCGGCGTCGAGGAGGAATTGTTCGCAGCGGCCGCCCATCACGGCGTCGGAGTGTTCGCCGCCGTACCCCTCGCGGGCGGCGTGCTGACCGGCAAATACCGCGACGGCATTCCCGTCGATTCCCGCGGCGCCGACGAAGCACATTCACAGGACGTTCAGAGCTACCTCACCGATTCCTCGATCCGGGTGGTCGACGCCGTCGTTACCGCCGCCGACGGTCTGGGTACTTCCCCACTGGCGGTGGCACTGGCCTGGGCGCGCGATCGTGCCGGGGTGGCCAGTGCCGTCGTCGGTACGCGTGATCTCGCCCAGTTGACAGGAGTACTGGCAACCGAAGAATTGGAACTGCCGAAAGCGATTGCAGCGGCTCTCGACGACGTGAGCGCTTAGTTCGTCCCGCTGATCGAAATACCGAAGGTATCGCCTTGGCGAGGGCAGGCTAACCTAGTAGGCAACGCTTTACTACAGCCTCAGGAGAATCCATGACCACGCTCGACGCAGACAGCCTTTCCGCAGACGCAGGCCCCGCCTTCTCCGAACGAATCAAGACAGAGACGGACGCAGCGCACCGCGAGACCGAGCAGTCGCGTTTCGTGGGTGCTCTGCTCGGCGGTGAGCTGACCACCGCAGGCTATGCCGCGCTTCTGGGACAGACCTACCTCGTCTACACCAGCCTTGAAGAGGCCGGCCGCACACACGCCGACAACGAGTTGGTCACTCCGTTCCTGTCCGAGGATCTGCTGCGGGTGGCTTCACTCGAGGCCGATCTCGAATTCCTGGGCGGACCGAACTGGCGCGACGAACTCGTGGCACTGCCGGCAACCGAGCGCTACATCGCGCGGCTGAAAGAGGTGGCGTTCGACTGGCCCGCCGGCTTCGTCGCACACCATTACTTGCGCTACATGGGCGATCTGTCCGGCGGACAGATCATCCGCCGCATGCTCGAGCGCGCCTACGGATTCGAGACCGACGGACTTCGCTTCTACATCTTCGAAGGCATCCCCAAGCCGAAGCCCTTCAAGGACGATTACCGCTCGAATCTGGATGCACTGCAGATTCCTGCCGAGGAACAGCAGCGTTTCATCGACGAGGTGAATCTGGCGTACCGCCTCAACGGCGACCTGTTCGCCGACCTCGAAGGCGACATCGAGAGCTACCTCGTCAAATGATGAAGCGCTTGGCCGCGGCGGCACTGGTCGCAGCAGCCGGTTTGGGTCTGGTGGCTTGCGGGTCCAGCGATAATTCCACGACATCTCTGGGTGCCCGGACCGCGGTACTGGAAGATTCCGGCCCGGTTCCCGTGTCCGACAACCCGACCGCAACACTGCCCGTGACGGTGAAGAGCTTCGACGGCGTCGACGTGACCATCACCGACAACAGCCGGATCGTTGCGGCCGACCGCTACGGGACGCTCGCGACGACGACGGTGGCGCTCGGCCTCGGTGACAATCTTGTCGGCCGCGACACCGCAGCCAAGTTCCCCGCAGTCGCGGATGTGCCGGTTGTCACGGTCGGCGGCCAATCGCTCAATACCGAGGCGATCCTCGACCTCGATCCCACCGTGGTTCTCACCGACACGAGTATCGGGCCCAAGAGCGTCCAGGATCAGTTGCGTGCCGCCGGTGTTCCAGTCGTCTTCTTCGATCCGACCCGAACACTCGAGGGTGTGCCGGGACAACTCCAGGCCGTCGCCGACGCGCTCGGCGTCCCCGCCCAGGGCGCGGCGCTGGTCGATCGGACGGAATCGGAGATCGATGGAGCTCGTGATCTGGTCCCTACCGAGGGTGATCCACTGAAGATCGCGTTCCTTTACATGCGCGGATCGGCCATCACCATGATCGGCGGTGAAGGGTCCGGAGCAGATTCCTTGATCGAGGCACTCGGCGCCACCGATGCAGGAACCGCCTCGGGCATCACACAACAGTTCGTGCCCATCACCAGCGAGGCGCTCATTGCCGCCGCACCGGACGCCCTGCTCATGATGACGGACGGGTTGGCATCGATCGGCGGTATCGACGGCCTCGAAAAGGTCCCTGGCATTGCTCAGACACCGGCTGGAAAGAACAAACGAGTAGTCGACATGGAGGACGGCGTGTTGCTCAGCTTCGGGCCGAACACCGGACGTGTCATGGCGGCACTTGCCGAAGCGATCTACGAGCCCGGTGGATCGTGAGCAGAGATTTGTGAGTGCTGATTCGTGAGTACAGAAACAGATAGTTCCGACCCAGGTAAGACTGGGTCCGGAACCGAGGATTCACACGACGTCAAGGGCGCCGACAAGTCGGCGTCTGGCCCCGCGTCGCGGTCGCGGGTGAGTGCGGTTCTGATCAGCTTGACTCTCGCTTTGGTGATCGTCGCAGTGCTGTCGGCGTGCATCGGTCAGGTTCCGACGTCGCCACTCGAGGTTTTGGGCAGCATCCTGCACCGCATCGGGCTCGATCTCGGTCCGATGCCCGCACATCCCAGCGGTGAAGTGACCTTGTGGGAGGTTCGTTTCCCCCGCGTCGTGCTCGCCATCTGTGTCGGCGCGGCGCTGGGATGTTCCGGTGCGCTTCTGCAAGGTGTGTTCTCCAATCCGCTGGCCGAGCCCGGAGTGATCGGAGTGTCCGCGGGTGCGGCGGTCGGCGCGAGCGCTGTCATCGTCGTCGGCGGCACGTTCGTGGCCGGTTGGGCTGTAGCTGCCGCGGCGTTCGTCGCCGGACTGGTCACCACCGCTGCGGTGTATCTGCTCGCTCGGCACGAGGGAAGAACCGAAGTGGTGACGCTGGTGCTGACCGGCGTTGCGATCAACGCGTTCGCCGGCGGTCTCATCGCCTTCTTCACCTTCGTCGCCAGCCCGTCTGCTCGCGATCAGATCGTGTTCTGGCAACTCGGCTCACTCAACGGCGCTTCCTGGAACGCAGTCCTGATCGTGGCCCCGATGACCGTCGTCGGGATCGCCGCGACGATGATGATCGCCCCACGCCTGGACCTGCTGGCGCTCGGTGAACACGCGGCCCGTCACCTGGGCGTCAACGTCGAACGGCTGCGCCAGTTCGCGGTACTGATCGTCGCTCTCCTGGTCTCGGCGAGTGTTGCCTTCACCGGCATCATCCTCTTCGTCGGTCTGGTCGTTCCGCACCTGATGCGCATTCTCGTCGGACCTGGCCACCGCGCGCTGATTCCCGCGAGCGCCCTCGCCGGCGCACTGGTTCTGCTGGTCGCAGACCTCGGCTCGCGGTCGCTGATCGACAACGCGGACCTGCCCCTCGGAATGCTGACCGCTCTGGTGGGTGGACCGTTCTTCTTCTGGCTTCTCCGACGCACTCGCGCACAACAGGGCGGGTGGGCATGAGCAACCTCGTACGAAACTGGCGCGAACTCTTCGGCCGCGCCACCCCCGAACCGGAGAGCCCTGGCGTCGGTGATGTCACCCTCGAGGCACGCGACATCACCGTCGAGCGCGGTGGTCGGCACATTCTCGAAGGCGTGTCCATCGAAGTCCGGGCCGGAGAAGTCGTCGTCCTCGTCGGACCGAACGGCGCCGGTAAGTCGACACTTCTTGCGGCGTTGGCCGGTGATCAGCCCGTCGTCGCCGGGCGGGTGGACGTCGACGGCACCGACCTCACTCAGTGGTCGCCGATCGACATGGCGCGCCGGCGCGCGGTGCTCCCCCAGAAACACACCATCGGATTTTCGTTCAGTGCTCGCCAGGTCGTTCGCATGGGACGCGCACCCTGGGCCGGAACTCGCCGAGAAGACCGCGACGGCGCTGCCATCACCGCGGCGATGAAGACCTGCGATGTCGAGGGGTTCGCCAATCGGCCGTTTGCCGTGCTGTCCGGCGGCGAGCAGGCGCGAGTCGCACTTGCGCGGGTACTGGCGCAGGAGACGTCGACCATCCTGCTGGACGAACCGACGGCAGCACTCGATCTCGGACACCAGGAGGCGGTGATGTCCGTGGCGCGCGCCCGCGCTGCGGACGGCGATGCCGTCGTCGTCGTGTTGCACGATCTCGCATTGGCTGCGGCGTACGCGGATCGGATCGTCGTGCTCGAAAATGGCCGCATCGCCGCTGACGGTCCCCCGGGATCGGTGCTGCACGAAGAGCTTCTGACCCGCGTCTACGGATATCCGGTCGAGGTGTTCCCGCATCCGAAGACCGGAGCAACCCTGGTGATCCCGCGCCGAGAATTCACCGAACAGAATCGATGATCGATCCCAGCCTGTTGAGGACGGCTCTCACCGTCGGCAGGCTGCGACCGTCGCCTTCACGAACTCCGTCACCGGGACCGGGCTGTGACCAATCAGTCTCCGTCGACAGAACTGCGTCGCGGACCACACCGGCGATGCTTCGCTCGTCGGTCAGATCGATATCGGTCACCGATCGCTCGGCCGTAGCGATGACATCCGACGGGGTCGGCACACTGTGCTCGCAGTATTCGCCGTAAACCTCGACGAACAACACGCTCTTGCGTACGCGGAACGCGAAAGTCCGACCGTCGGACCTGCCGAAACCATGTGCGTGAGCGCCGACGGTGAGGTCCTCGATCTCGAAGCCCGGCCGCGCCGGTTCGGGCGACTGCGCGCCGGAATCGGTGGGTTCTGTGGGAATCACAATGATCTCCTCGGTGATTGCAGCGTCAACCGCAATCGCTGTTCGTACGGTATCGCGTCAAGGGTGTGAGCGGAATGGTCGGTAGTTCCTCGACGCGATGAACGGCGCCCGACTGCGATCAGGGATGATCGATGACAGTCGCACTGCGTGAAGAACAGATGACAAGAAAACGAGGAACTACACATGGCTCGCCTAGGGATCCGCACCACTGCAGCAGCAATGGGGGCGGCGGTTCTGCTGGTCACAGGATGTTCTTCCGGAGATGGCGGAGATGACCTCATCACGATCGATCCCGCTACGGCCGCGGTCTCGCCGGCCACCACCAGCACCCCGGACGGCGTGGTTCACCCGTATTCAGGTCTGATCGATTCCATCACATTCGACCCGATCACGCGCAGCGCTGTGGTGGTTGCCAACAACCCACGCTCGGTGCTGGTCGTTCCTGCGGACAGCTTGGCCGGCGCCGACCCCGCCTCTGCAGGTCGTCCGACAGCCCTGGATTCCGACGTACGCGACGTTTCGATCGCCGCTGACGGCAACGCGCTGCTGTCGATGGATCGCCAGGTAGTGAAGCTGAATCTGGCCTCAGGCGAACAGACGACCATCCCGGTCGACGGCCAGGCGAACTCCGCGGTCGAACTCACCGACGGCCGCATCGCGATCGGCACAGACAATGGTTCAGTTCACATCGTCGACCCGAAGACCGATCAGTCACAGAAGGTTTCGGGATTCGCATCCGTCGACGAACTTGCGGTCACCGGCGACAACTTGAGCGCCCTCGATCACCGTCAGACCTCGCTGACGGCGATCAATCTCGAAGACGGCAAACTCGGCGTCGCTCTCCGTGCCGGTGAGGGCGCAACTCATCTGGCCACCGATCGCTTCGGACGCATTCTGGTCACCGACACCACCGGCAACGAACTGCTCGTCTTCACTGCCGATCCGCTCCTGATGCACCAGCGCTACCCCGTCGGCGAGTCACCGTACGCCGTTGCCTACGACGAAACCGCGGATCGCGTGTGGGTCACGCTGACCGCGACCAACGAGGTAGTCGGCTTCGACCTGTCGTCCGGCATCCCTGTGGAGACCGGACGGTTCAAGACGGTGCGACAGCCGAATTCGTTGGCCGTAGACTCTTCCAACGGCAATCTGATCGTCGGATCGGCTACCGGTGACGGGCTGCAGGTCATCCCGTCACGGGAGAACTGATGGAAAAGCGTGCGCGCGGGATCCCCGCGCCGTGGGAAACGTCGGACGACAAGTTCGACTACGTGCCACTCCGGCTACCGCCGAACGTTTCGCGGGTCACGGCGTCGATGCGGCTGGCGATCTCCGCCGAGTTCGGCGGGTGGGAACTCTCCCGCGTTCGTCTCTACCCCGACGGCAGCCGACGTGTGCTACTCAAGCGCAAGAAGACGCCGCTGCACGTGACCGATCCGGACGGCATTCAGCACTGATCGTTCGAGATACGAACAAGATCCGCCGCCGTCGAAGCCGCTGACAACATCACACCACCGAAGAGCTGGAGAATCGTGTACCAACTGCTGCTGAGCCTGATGTTCCGTGTACCACCGGAACGCATCCACCACATTGCCTTCACCGCGATGAAACTGGTGACACGGTTCGCCCCCCTTCGCTGGCTGGTCTCGAAAGTTCTTGTAGTCGACGACCCGGTATTGCGCAGTCAGGCGTTCGGTCTGACGTTCCCGGCACCTCTCGGCCTGGCGGCCGGGTTCGACAAGGACGCCACCGGAGTCGACGCCTGGGGCCCGTTGGGCTTTGGTTTCGCCGAGGTCGGAACCGTGACGGCCCAGGCTCAGCCCGGTAACCCCGCGCCGCGTCTGTTCCGGCTTCCGGCCGACCACGCTCTGATCAACCGGATGGGCTTCAACAATCACGGCGCCGGTCATGCAGCCAACTTCCTGCGGCAGCGCCGCGTCACGGTGCCGATCGGCGCGAACATCGGCAAGACCAAGATCGTCGAAGCCGCCGACGCCGCTGCCGACTACACCGCCAGCGCGCAGCTTCTGGGTCCGCTGGCCGACTTCATGGTCGTGAATGTCAGCTCGCCGAACACACCTGGACTCCGTGATCTGCAGGCCGTCGAATCACTGCGCCCGATCCTGCAGGCCGTGCTCGACACCGTCAGCGTGCCGGTACTGGTGAAGATCGCTCCCGATCTCTCCGACGAGGACGTCGACGCTGTCGCCGATCTGGCAGTCGAACTAGGACTTGCCGGAATCGTCGCGACCAACACCACGATCCGCCGCGACGGATTGAAGACCCCGGACGCCGAGGTTGCTGCACTCGGCGCGGGCGGGCTGTCCGGCGCACCGGTTGCGGAGCGCTCGCTCGAGGTACTTCGGCGGCTGTACGCCCGAGTCGGCGACAAGATGACCATCATCTCGGTCGGCGGTATCGAGACAGCCGATCAGGCGTGGGAGCGCATCCTCGCCGGCGCGACGCTGGTGCAGGGATACACCGGCTTCATCTACGGCGGACCCTTCTGGGCCCGCAGCATCCACAAAGGCATTGCCAAGCGCGTGCGCGCAGCGGGCTTCTCGTCAATTGCCCAGGCAGTCGGAGCTGAGAACCCTCGTTAGAAACTGCTGTTCGCCTTTGTTAACCGCCCGCGGTTAACAAAGGCGAACAGCGGGGTGATTATTCGACCTCGAACGTCCCGGTCAGGGTTGCACGCGCAATCGCGTGATGGAACACGTTGAAACCGAGGAACGCCGGCGACGAGTCAGGGGTGACTCCGTCGAGCGTCTCCACGTCGAGGGCATGAACCGCGACGATGTAGCGATGCGGACCGTGTCCGGGAGGCGGGCCTGCCCCGATGAAACCGAATCCGCCGCCGTCGTGGCGGAGGGTGACGGTTCCCGCGGGCAGGACATCGCTGTCCGCCGCGCCGGCACCAGCGGGGAGTTCGGTGACGGAAGCGGGGATGTTCGCCACGGCCCAGTGCCAGAACCCCGACGCAGTCGGTGCGTCCGGATCGAACACTGTCACGACGAAGCTCTTCGTCTCGGCCGGAAAGCCCGACCACGAGAGCTGCGGTGAGATGTCTTCGCCACCGGGGACACCGAAGGCTCCACTGGCCTGAGCAAGCTTCAGCGGCTGGCCCGCAGTGATGTCGTCACTGGTCAACTCGAAACTCGGCAACTTCGGCAATGGTTCGTACGGATCGTGCGCCATGCGAATCCTTTCTGTGACAAGAGAGCTCGATGTGCGTCGAGCTCACGGATCTATCCACGTGCTCGTCAGGAATTGAGCAGGAAATGTTCCAGAACACGTGTCCCGAACAGTAGTGCGTCCACCGGAACCCGCTCGTCGACGCCGTGGAACAGCGCACTGAAATCGAGCTCGGGCGGCAACTGCAACGGTGCGAAGCCGAAGCAGCGAATGCCCAGTTTCGCGAATGCCTTCGCATCGGTTCCGCCGGAGAGCATGTACGGAACTGTGCGAGCCTCCGGATCATGGGCGAGGATCGCCTCGTTCATCGCGTCGACGAGATGGCCGTCGAACGTCGTCTCGTACGAATCCAGCTTGGTGATCCACTCGCGGGTCACGTCGGGGCCGATCAGTTGATCCACCGTGCGCTCGAATTCGGCCTGACGTCCCGGCAGCACGCGGCAGTCGAAGACCGCCTCGGCCGTCTGCGGAATGACGTTTGCCTTGTATCCGGCCTTGAGCATCGTCGGGTTCGCGGTGTCACGGAACGTCGCGCCGATGATGTTGGCGATCGTGCCCAGCTTCGCGAGGGTCCCGTCGATGTCGGGTGATCCCGGATCGAAGTCCAATCCGGTCTCCTCGCCGACGGCGGTGAGGAACTCGGCAACCGAATCCGAGATCACGATCGGGAACTGGTGGGCAGCAAGCCTCGAGACAGCGCCGGCGAGTGTCGCGACCGCGTTGTCGTCGTGGAGGAAGGAGCCGTGCCCGGCGCGTCCCTTGGCGGTCAGACGCATCCACCCGAGACCTTTTTCCGCAGTCTCCACGAGGTAGAGCCGGCGGTCGGTTCCGTCAGGCCGCGGAACCGTCAGCGAGAAGCCGCCGACCTCACCGACGGCTTCGGTCACTCCCTCGAACAGATCCGGGCGGTTCTCGACCAGCCACTGGCAGCCGTACTTTCCGCCCGCTTCCTCGTCCGCCACGAAGGCGAACACCAGATCACGCGGCGGTACGACGCCTTCCGCCTTGAACTGTCTGGCGAGGGCCAGGATCATCCCGACCATGTCCTTCATGTCCACGGCGCCGCGCCCCCAGACGTAACCGTCCTGGACGGTGCCGGCAAAGGGGTGCACGCTCCAGTCGGCGGGCTCGGCCGGGACGACGTCGAGGTGACCGTGAAGCATCAGCGCACCGCGACCCGACTCGGCTCCCTTCAAGCGAGCAAAAACGTTCCCGCGTCCGGGTGCGCCGGACTCGACGTATTCCGTCTCGTAACCGACTTCTTGAAGCTGCGCGGCAACCCACTCCGCGCACGCACGCTCGCCCTTGGTGGTTTCGAGTTCTCCCGTGTTCGAGGTGTCGAAGCGAATGAGGGAACTGACCAGTTCGACTACTTCTGCTTCGGCTCTGCTCGGATTCGGATTATTCGGGGTTGTGGTCATTCCACTTTCCTACCATCGAATCAAACGACGCGGGCGACCGGAATGCCCCGCAACCTGGCGATTTGGGGCAGCTCACCTAATCGGATACTCTTTCCCAGCACCGAGAAATCGGGGCCGAGTCCGAGTGGCGGAATGGCAGACGCGCTAGCTTGAGGTGCTAGTGTCCTATTAACGGACGTGGGGGTTCAAGTCCCCCCTCGGACACTCGAATACAGCAGAAAGACCCCAGCCTGATCAGGCTGGGGTCTTTCTGCTGTGCGCCTTTATTAACCCCCGGCGGTTAGTAAAGGTGCACAGTAATGGGGCGATTTGGGACCTGGGGATGGCATCGGATACTCTTTCCCAGCACCGAGAAATCGGGGCCGAGTCCGAGTGGCGGAATGGCAGACGCGCTAGCTTGAGGTGCTAGTGTCCTATTAACGGACGTGGGGGTTCAAGTCCCCCCTCGGACACTCTGTGTTGAGACAGACAGGAAAAGCTCCGGTTCATCGAACCGGAGCTTTTCTCGTAATTGGCGAAGTTCCCGAACCAGGGAGCAGTCCGCGCGAGCGGCGATCGAGATGGAACAGAAGTTCGAAGTGGATACAGACACCAAGAAGTCGGATGCACTGCAGGCAGATTCGCTGGAAACAGCCGATTCAGAATCTGCGCGAGCCGAACTCACCGGACTCGACCCCGCAGAACTCGAAATCTGCTTGAAGGTCCTTTCCGAAGCCGCCGAACTCGACGACGAGCATCCCGATTCGATCACCATGCAGCGCGCTGTCGGCCATCTGTTCAAGCGACTCAAGAAGAAGCGCCGCCTCGCTTCGCGCGCAGCCGTCAACGAAGCCGACCGCCAAGTAGTCGCCGCGACGGCGACCGGTTCACCCGATCGCATCGACGACGAAACCGCCGGCATTCCGATCAAGTCGAACACCGCGGGCGCTTCCGCCGGCACGCTCATCAAGGCGCGGCCGTGCTACATCTGCAAGCAGCGCTACACCGCAGTCGACGCCTTCTACCACCAACTGTGCCCCGATTGCGCTGCCACCAGCCGCAGCAAACGTGACGCGAGCACTGATCTCACCGGCCGACGCGCACTTCTCACCGGCGGCCGCGCGAAGATCGGCATGTACATCGCGTTGCGCCTGCTGCGTGACGGTGCACATCTGACGATCACGACGCGATTCCCCAACGATGCGATCCGCCGATTCAAGGCGATGGAAGACAGCAACGACTGGATTCATCGTCTTCGCATCGTCGGCATCGACCTCCGCGACCCCGCCCAGGTTGTTGCACTCGCGGATTCTGTTGCCGCACAGGGTCCACTCGACATCCTCATCAACAACGCCGCACAAACAGTTCGACGCTCCCCCGGTGCTTACGGCGCTTTGGTGGACGCCGAGTCCGGTGCACTACCTGCCGGTGAACTGCCAGATGTCCTGACCTTCGGCAAGACGAGCGACGCTCACCCCGCGGCGCTGGCCGGATCGCTGTCGGACGTCGCGAGTATCACCTCCGGAAATCTCTCGGCCGACGCGGTCAGCTCGCTCGCTCTCGTCGCCAAGTCGGCGTCGCCCGATCGCATCGAGCAGGGCATCGCCATCGACGCGGGCGGGCTGCTGCCCGACCTCGCGCACACCAACAGCTGGGTCCAGACCGTCGAAGAGGTCGATCCGATCGAGCTTCTCGAAGTCCAGCTCTGCAACTCGGTCGCGCCCTTCATCCTCGTTTCGCGCTTGCGTCCGTCGATGGCCGCGGCCGCTGCACGACGCAAGTACGTCGTGAATGTTTCCGCCATGGAGGGCCAGTTCAGCCGCGCGTACAAGGGGCCCGGCCACCCGCACACCAACATGGCCAAGGCAGCACTGAACATGCTGACCCGCACCAGCTCCAAGGAAATGCTCGACGACGGCATCCTCATGACCGCCGTCGACACCGGCTGGATCACCGACGAACGCCCGCACTTCACCAAGATGCGTCTGGCCGACGAAGGTTTTCACGCACCACTCGACCTCGTCGACGGTGCCGCCCGCGTCTACGACCCCATCGTTCAGGGTGAACTGGGCGTCGACCTACACGGCTGCTTCCTCAAGGACTACAAACCTTCGCCGTGGTGATGGGTGGCACGCCGCCTTCGTGATGGGCGGCACGCCGCCTTCGTGATGGGCGGCACGCCCGCGCCCCGTTGTGGCGATTTCGTCACCGCCAAACCCCCGTGTCGAGCAGCTCATTTCAGGTAGGGCACAGCATTGCAGGCGATAATGGACTGCGAACCTGCTCACCGACTCGGAGGAACCATGCCGATCGCCGTCGTACACAAGGACAGCCCGGAAGGCCGCGCCGCAATCGTGGCCGCTGCACGGGAATCCGTGGGTCGAAGCGAGGAACTCCTGGTTCTGCACGTCCTGGACGACGTCAACATCGGAGACACCGTCAGCATCGGAAACACCGAGGATGATCGGGCCGCTCTTCGCGGCGAGATCCAGTCGGCACTCGACGCCGGTGGATTCTCGGAGACGAAGTGGGATCTGCGCACCACCGAGCACGACGGCGATCCGGTGACCGCGCTCGTGAACCTGGTCCACGGCGCGGGTGTCGATCTCCTGATCGTCGGAACACGCCGGATGTCCCCCATCGGCAAGTTCCTCCTCGAACGCCCGCTGCAGCGTCTCCTGCTCGAAGTGGAGGCTCCGATCCTCGTCGTCAAGGAACCCCTCCCTGCTGAGTGACCTCGGTCACATCACTTTCGAGTGCGCGTTTGTAGGCTGGCTCCATGACTGGAACCTCGCCCGCCCGAGAACTCGACATCATCGTCTACGGAGCGAGCGGCTTCGTCGGAAAGCTACTCGCCGACTACCTCGTCAAACATGCTCCCGAAGGCACGAAAATCGGCCTCGGTGGCCGCTCCCTCGAGAAGTTGGCAGCCACTCGCGCCGATCTGGGTACCGCCGCTGCCGATCTCCCCCTGATCATCGCCGACGCCGACGACGCCACCGCATTGAAGGCGCTCGCGCAGCGAACTCGGGTCGTCGCCACCACGGTCGGCCCGTACGCCAAGTACGGTCACACCCTTGTTCACGAATGCGCCTCCGCCGGAACTCATTACGTTGATCTCACCGGAGAGGTGCTGTTCCATCGCGAGAGCATCGACGCCAATCACGAGCTCGCGGTCTCGACCGGCGCAAAGATCGTGCATTCCTGCGGATTCGATTCCATCCCTTCCGATCTCGGAGTTCACGTCCTCCACGAGAAGGTCGCCGCCGACGGCGCCGGCGAGCTCACCGACACAACCCTGGTGGTCACGGCACTGCGCGGCGGCGTCAGCGGTGGCACGATCGATTCGCTTCGCAACCAGATCGACGTGTCGAAAGACGATGCGCGCCTGCGGAAACTCGCCGCCTCGCCGTACTCACTGAGCCCCGATCGTGATCGGGAGCCCGAACTCGGACGCCAGAGCGACGTGAGCGTGGTCGACGGCAAGAAGATCGATCCTTCGCTGAAGGGGTGGAAGGCACCGTTCGTGATGGCGTCGTACAACACACGAGTCGTCCGTCGCAGCAATGCGCTCCGAGAGTGGGCGTACGGCAAGAAGTTCAAGTACAGCGAGGTGATGAGTGTCGGTTCTTCGGTGGTGTCACCGGTAATCGCGGGCGGAGTGGCGGTCGGCCTCGGTGCGCTGGTCGCCGGACTCGCCCTTCCCCCGACGCGCTTCCTTCTCGACAAGGTATTGCCGGCTCCCGGCGAAGGTCCGAGCGAGAGCACCCAGAAGAAGGGGCACTTCACGCTCGATGTGTTCACCACGACCACGACCGGCGCTCGATACACCTCACGAGTGAAGGCGAAGGGCGACCCGGGATACAGCGCGACGGCGGTAATGCTCGGCGAATCTGCGTTGTCGTTGGCGAAGGACCACAAGGATCTCCCCCCGGCCACCGGCGTTTTGACACCCGCGACAGCGCTCGGCGACGTCCTGGTCGAGCGTCTACGCGCGGCTGGTTTCGAGATTTCCGCACGCAAACTCTAGACAGAACGAATTTCACTTGATCGTTTCAGCTCTTCGCGCCCGATTATCGCAGCTCAGGGCGCGGACAGCGGTGGGAATACTCCCAGGTAACATTGATGTTGGTTCATGGCATCCATATGTGGTGCTCCGCTTTCGGAAAAGTGAGGCTATTCATGACTGAGCGCGTTCAGGTCGGCAGTCTTCAGGTTGCCAAGGTTCTCTACGACTTCGTGGTCGAGGAGGCTCTTCCCGGCACCGGTGTAGATGGCGAGACGTTCTGGGCCGGCGCCGACAAGGTCATCACCGAGCTCGCACCGAAGAACCGCGACTTGCTTGCCAAGCGTGACGATCTGCAGGCTCAGATCGATCAGTGGCATCGCGATCATGCCGGCGCTCCCATCGACGCCGCCGCATACAAGGCGTTCCTGCAGGAGATCGGTTACCTCCTGCCGACGCCTGCCGAATTCTCGGTCACCACAGCGAACGTCGACACTGAGATCACCTCGACGGCCGGCCCGCAGTTGGTCGTGCCGATCCTCAACGCGCGCTTCGCACTCAACGCGTCCAACGCCCGCTGGGGTTCGTTGTACGACGCGCTGTACGGCACCAACGCCATCTCCGAGGAGAACGGCGCCGAGAAGGGTTCCGGCTACAACAAGGTCCGCGGCGACAAGGTCATCGCCTGGGCACGTGAATTCCTCGATGCGGCAGCACCTCTCGCGTCAGGATCGCATGCAGATTCAACCAAGTACGTTGTCGACGGCAGTGAACTGAAGATCACGTTGGCAGACGGTACTGTCACCACGCTCGCCCAGCCGGAGAAGTTCGTCGGCTACCTCGGAGAGAAGGACGCACCCACGAGCATCCTGCTGCTCAACAACGGCCTGCATGCCGAGATTCAGATCGACGCCTCGTCCCCGATCGGCAGCACCGACGCTGCGGGCGTCAAGGACGTCGTTCTCGAATCCGCCGTCACCACGATCATGGACTTCGAGGACTCGGTCGCCGCTGTCGACGCCGACGACAAGGTTGTCGGTTACCGAAACTGGTTGGGTCTCAATCGCGGTGACCTGTCCGAGGAGATCAAGAAGGGCGCCAAGTCCTTCACCCGCACGCTCAACGGCGACCGTAAGTACACCGCCGTCGACGGCAGCGAACTCAGCCTGCACGGTCGTTCGCTCCTGTTCGTCCGCAACGTCGGTCACCTCATGACCAACCCCGCGATCCTCGACGCCGACGGCAACGAGGTCCCCGAGGGCATCCTCGACGCCTTGATCACCAGTGCCTGTGCAGTGCACGGCCTCTCGATCAGTGACGCCAACGGCCCGCTCGACAACAGCCGCACCGGCTCGATCTACATCGTCAAGCCCAAGCAGCACGGTCCCGAGGAAGTTGCCTTCACCACCGAACTGTTCGGTCGTGTCGAGCAGGTCCTCGGGCTTCCGGAGAACACCCTCAAGGTCGGCATCATGGACGAGGAGCGTCGTACGACGGTCAACCTCGCTGCCTGCATCAAGGAAGCCAGCGACCGCGTGGTGTTCATCAACACCGGCTTCCTCGACCGCACCGGCGACGAGATCCACACGTCCATGGAAGCCGGCGCGATGGTGCGCAAGGCCGAGATGAAGAAGCAGAAGTGGATCGGCGCCTACGAGGACTGGAACGTCGACACCGGTCTGGCGTGCGGTCTGCAGGGCAAGGCGCAGATCGGCAAGGGCATGTGGGCCATGACCGAGTTGATGGCGGACATGCTCGAGCAGAAGATCGGCCACCCCAAGGCCGGCGCCAACACCGCGTGGGTTCCGTCGCCGACCGGCGCAACGCTGCACGCGACGCACTACCATCACGTCGACGTGTTCGCTGTTCAGGACAGCCTGAAGGGTAAGCCTCGCGCAAGCGTCGACGACATCCTGACCATCCCGCTCGCTCCCAGCACCGACTGGACGGATGCGGAGAAGAAGGAAGAGCTCGACAACAACTGCCAGTCCATCCTCGGTTACGTCGTCCGCTGGATCGACGCGGGCGTCGGCTGCTCCAAGGTTCCCGACATCCACGATGTCGCGCTCATGGAGGATCGCGCCACGCTGCGCATCTCGAGCCAGCTGCTCGCCAACTGGCTGCGTCACGGCATCGTCAGCGAGAGCGACGTTGTCAGTGCACTCGAGCGCATGGCCCCGGTTGTCGACCGTCAGAACGAGGGCGACGCCGAGTACCGCAACATGGCACCTGATTTCGATTCCAACATCGCGTTCCAGGCTGCCAAGGAACTCATCCTCGAAGGCGCGAAGCAGCCCAGCGGATACACGGAGCCGATCCTGCATCGCCGCCGCCGCGAGTACAAGGCTGCCAACGCCTGATTTCCCCTTCTTCGAACTCGAAGCTGAACCCGAACAGCCTCGGCACCGCTCCCGGTGCCGAGGCTGTTCGCGTAGGCCCCGAAGTTTCGTCACTAGACTGGACGAGGACACAGTCCGTTCAACAGACATTCTTCGAGTGACCAAGGTAGGGCAAGGTACGTGGGCGAACATCGCGGCGGGTCAGGCGCCAGAGGTATCAGCAAGGGGCCGATTCTCGTCGTCGTGCTGATCGTCTTGATCGTGGCAGGCTTCTTCGGATGGAAGGCCCTCAGCAACCGGATCGACGATCAGGGACAGCAGGCAGCCGGTACGTGCGTCGAGGGCAACAAGACACTCGACGTCACCGCGGATCCGTCCATCGCCCCACAGGTCGAGGAACTGGCGAAGCGGTACACCCAGACCTCGCCGGTGGTGCGTGATCACTGCATTGCCGTCGTGGTGCACGGTGCGCCGTCCGCGTCGATCTCGACGGCACTCGAAGCCGGTCCGGCGGCACCCTGGGACGACGCAGCATTGGGACCGCGTCCCTCCCTGTGGATCCCGACGAGTTCGTTCGAACTCGCGCCACTGTCGGGCAAGGCCGTGATCAACGGTGATCCTCGCTCGCTCGCGAGTTCCCCGATCGTTCTGGCAGCCGGTCCCGAGACCGCGGCAGCATTGGCCGGCGCAACATCGAGTTGGAAGTCGTTGCCTTCGGATCTGACGGTTGCCCTGCCGGTCGGAAGTACCGAAACCTCGATGGCGGCACAGGCAATCGCTGCCGACGTCGCCGATGCGGGTGCCGGTCCGGTCACGGCGGATCAGGCGAAGTCCGCGCAGGTCAACGCTGCGCTCAGTGCGCGGGCGCTGCAATTCCAATCCTTGCCGACTCCCCCCACGTCCACCGCCGAAGCCCTCGGGGCACTGAGCGCCGGAACACCGGATTCGGTGAAAGCCGTTCCGGCCACGGAACAGTCGATAGCGCAGAGCGCGAACGCTGCCATGACGACGTACTCCCCCGCCGGCGCAACGCCAGTCGCGGACTATCCGGCGGTCATCGTCTCGGGCAGCGGGATCGACGAAACCGCGTCGCGCGCAGCAGCACAGTTTGCCGATTTCATGCGTGAGCCGAATCAGTCACAGTTGTTCGTCGGCGCCGGTTTCCGGGTCGAGGGTCAAGATCTTCCTGATCTCGGTGCGGTGTCTCCGGCCAAGATCTCGTCCACGTTGAAACCGGCTTCGGCCGAAACCGCAGCTGCGCTCGGTGACATCGTCGCCAATCCGGTCTCTCCGCGTAGTGCCACCATCCTGATGGACACGTCGGCGTCGATGGGTACCGACGACGGTGGCACTACCCGCTTGGCGAATGTTGCCGCGGCAGTGAACACCCAATTGGGTCGCAGCCCTGACGCTTCGGACATCGGCCTTCGCGAGTTCAGCACGGGCACCGACGGAAAACCGTCCGAGCGCATCCTGGTTCCGGGCGGTTCACTGTCCGAGCCGAATCGGCGTGCCACCATCACCGATTTCCTCAACGGACTTCGAGCCGGCGGAAAGACCTCCAAGTACCCGGCGCTTGCCAGTTCGTACAAAGCCGCCGTTGACGGTTTCGACGCGGGACGAGTCAACTCGGTGCTGCTGATCACCTCGAGTACACCTGACGAATCCACCACGACGCGAGCCGAACTGCTCAGCGCGATCGCCGCTGCGGGCAATCCGTCGCGTCCGGTACAGGTCGACGTGATCGTCGTCGGTGCGGGCGACGACGTCTCCACACTCCAAGACGTCTCGGATCGGACTGGCGGAACCTTGGTTCGCGTCGATTCGACGTCCGACCCCGCTCTCGCGGCCGCAGTGACCAAGATGCTGTCCTGATGGGGCGCGTCGCGGTTTTTGCAGTCCTTCTCGCCCTTCTGACCTGGTTCCTGCACCGCAGACTCGTTCGCGCCACCGGCATCCCGAGGCGATGGGCTCGTCTCGCCGACACTGCGCTTGTCGTCTTGGCGGTCTCGATGCTCATCGGGGTCGGCAGCGGCGAAATCTTCCCGACGTCCTGGGCGCAACCGATCGGATTTCTCGGATGGGTCTGGCTGGCTTCGTGGCTGTACCTGATTCCCGGATTGCTCGTGATCGGACTGTTTGCCGGGATCAGTCGACTACGTGCACGCCGGGCGGATACCACGACCGAAGTCGACCCGGCCAAGCGTCGTACGTTGCAGTTGGCCACGGCGGCAGTCACTCTCGCGGCGATCGGCACCGCCGGCTACGGCGTCTACGAGGCGTCGGGCCCCAAGATTTCCCGCGTCCGCGTGCCGCTCGCTCGCCTACCTGAGGGCTTCGAAGGATACCGGATCGCCTTGATCACCGACCTGCACGTGGGACCTGCCCGCGGGGTCGACTTCACCCGCAAGGTGGTCGAAATCGTCAACGCGCAGGATGTCGATCTGATCGCGATCGGCGGCGATCTCGTGGACGGCACCGTCGCAAAAGTTGCTCCCGATCTTGCTCCGCTCGCCGATCTTCAGGCGCCGGACGGAATCTTCGGAGTCAGCGGCAACCACGAGTTCTACGCCGACGACGGTGGCAAGTGGCTCGACGTCTGGGAAACCTTGGGGATCACGACACTTCGCAACAGTCGCGCCTCGATACAGCATGGCGGCGACACCATCGACATCGTGGGCATCCACGACTACACGTCGCCGGCCCCGTACGAGCCTAATCTGACAGCCGCAGTCGCAGACCGCGATCCGAATACTTTCGCCTTGCTTCTCGCGCACGAACCACGTCAAGCGATCGAGGCCTCCGAGATGGGTATCGATCTGCAACTGTCCGGGCACACTCATGGCGGTCAGATGTGGCCGCTGAGGCATCTCGTTCCGCTGCAGCAGCCGTCGGTGCAAGGCTTGGACAAGGTCGGAAACACAGTGCTGTACACAACGCGTGGCGCCGGGGCTTGGGGCCCGCCGGTACGCGTCGGCGCACCGCCGGAGATCACCGTTCTCGAACTCGTACGCGAGAGGTGATGATCTCCGGCGGGCACTCGGCTTAGTTGCCTGCGAACGCTTCGATCGGCGGGCACGAGCAGACCAGGTTGCGGTCGCCATGTGCACCGTCGATACGACGTACGGACGGCCACACCTTCGGGCGAGCCTTGCCACGCGGGAAGACTGCGATCTCACGCGAGTACGGGTGATCCCACTGCGATGCAATGCTTCCGGCAGTGTGGGGAGCACCGCGTAGCGGGTTGTCCTCCACCGTCCACTCGCCGGCGCCGACGCGATCGATTTCGCCGCGAATGGCGATCATCGCCTCGCAGAACTCGTCGATCTCTTCGAGGTTCTCGCTCTCGGTGGGCTCGACCATCAGTGTGCCGACCACGGGGAAGCTCATGGTCGGTGCGTGGAAACCGTAGTCGGCCAGACGCTTTGCGACGTCGTCGACGGTGACGCCGGTGTCCTTGGTCAACCCGCGGAGGTCGAGGATGCACTCGTGCGCGACCATACCGTTCTCACCGGTGTAGAGAACCGGGAAGTACTCGTCGAGTCGACGCGCGATGTAGTTTGCCGACGCGATGGCGGTCAGGCTGGCGCGGCGCAGGCCCGCAGCTCCCATCATCCGGATGTAGGTCCAGGTGATGGGCAGGATGGACGCGCTGCCGTACGGCGCTGCCGAGATCGTGCCTCCACCACCGAGTTCGGGGGCCATCGGATGTCCGGGCAGGAACGGCGTCAAGTGTGAGCGCACACCGATCGGGCCGACGCCTGGTCCGCCGCCGCCGTGCGGGATGCAGAAGGTCTTGTGCAGGTTCAGGTGGCTGACGTCGCCGCCGAAGCGGCCCGGACGAGCAAGGCCGACAAGCGCATTGAGGTTGGCACCGTCGACGTACACCTGGCCACCGGCGTCGTGTACCGCTGCGCAGATGTCGGAGATCTCGTGCTCGTAGACACCGTGGGTGGACGGGTAGGTAATCATGATCGCGGCGAGACGCTCGGCGTGATCGGCGATCTTCGCACGCAGATCGTCGACGTCGACGTCACCGTTGGGACGGCACGCGACAACCTCGACGCGCATCCCGGCCATGACAGCCGAAGCCGCGTTGGTGCCGTGAGCACTCGAGGGAATCAGGCAGGTGTCGCGGTGATCGTCGCCCCGGCTGAGGTGGTAGTTGCGGATGGCGAGCAGACCCGCGTACTCCCCCTGGCTACCGGCGTTGGGTTGGAGACTGACGTTGTCGTAGCCGGTGACAGCGACCAGCCAGTCTTCGAGATCCTTGATGATCTTCAGCAGACCGGGCGCATCCGATGTCGGCGCGAACGGATGGATCGCGTTGAACGCGGGCCAGGTGATGGATTCCATCTCGGCGGTCGCATTGAGCTTCATGGTGCACGAACCCAGCGGGATCATGCTGCGATCGAGGGCGATGTCCTTGTCGGACAGCGCGCGCAGGTAGCGAAGCATTGCCGTTTCCGTACGGTAACGGGTGAAGGCTTCGTGCTGCAGGTAGTCGGAGGTGCGCTCCTGAGCAGCGGGAACCGAGTTGCCCTCGGCTTCGATGGCGACAACAGCATCCTCGATGCCGAACGCGTCGAGCACCGTGAGGACGTGATCGGCGGTCGTGGCCTCGTCGCAGGAGATCCCGACGTGATCGGCGTCGACCAGACGCAGGTTGATCCCGGATTCCTTGGCCGCAGCGACAACGTCGGCCGCCGTGCCCGGAACCTGAGCCAGCACGGTGTCGAAGAACGAATCGTGGACAACGGTCACGCCGCCCTCGCGCAGGCCGTTTGCCAACGCGTGTGCCCGCGCAGCGACGCGCAACGCAATCGCCTTGAGTCCCTCGGCGCCGTGGTAGCTCGCGTACATCGCAGCGAGGATGGCGAGGAGCACCTGAGCGGTACAGATGTTGGACGTTGCCTTCTCCCGGCGAATGTGCTGCTCACGAGTCTGCAGCGCGAGGCGGTATGCCTTGTCTCCGTCGGCGTCGATCGAAACACCGACCAAGCGCCCGGGCAGCTGACGCGCATGCTTGGAGTGCACAGCCAGGTAACCGGCGTGCGGTCCGCCGTACCCCATGGGAACACCGAAACGCTGGGTGGTGCCGAAGCACGCATCCGCACCGAGTTCGCCCGGCGAGGTGATGAGCGTCATCGCAAGAAGGTCGGCGCCGACGGCAACCAGTGCGCCGCGCTCGTGAGCCTGCGCGATGATCGCGGTGTAGTCCACGACGCGTCCCGAAGCGCCCGGGATCTGTGCGATGACACCGAAGAAATCACCCTCGGGCAGTCCGGCAGTGAGATCTGCGGAGACGATCTCGATGCCGAGCGGCTCGGCGCGTGTCTCGATGACGGCGAGGGTCTGCGGGTACAGGTCCGCGTCGACGACAAAGCGTGGGGACTTGCTGCGGTTCGCGCGGCGCAGGAGCGTCATGGCTTCGGCAGCGGCGGTGGCCTCGTCGAGCATCGACGAGTTGGCCAGTTCCATGCCGGAGAGATCGGCGACCATGGTCTGGAAGTTGAGGAGGGCTTCGAGGCGGCCCTGGCTGATCTCCGGCTGATACGGGGTGTACGCGGTGTACCAGGCCGGGTTCTCGATGATGTTGCGCAACAACACCGGCGGCGTCAACGTGTCGAAGTAGCCGAGGCCGATCATCGACGTCGCGACAGTGTTCTGGGCTGCGAGAGCGGTCAGTTCGGCAAGTGCCTCGTGCTCTCCGACCGGAAGCGGCAGAGCGTCGAGTCCGGCCGCGATGCCGTTCGGGGCAGCGTCGAGGATGACGGAGGGAACGGCCTTGGTTGCCAGTTCGTCGAGTGAATCGACACCGACGAGTTCGAGGATGCGCGCGAGTTCCGCGGCGTTCGGACCGACATGGCGGTCGGCAAATATACGGCTTGCAGCGTCGATCACGACAACTCCCAGACAGATCGGAGGATCAGGACACACACCGAACTGCGGTGCGTTCCTCCCCCTCTGTCGCATGCTCGATTCCCGAGCGCCTGAGAGATTCGGTAGTGATCCGCCGATAGACGGAAGCCACAGCCTTTCCCCGTCGGCGGGTGGGTTGTCCCACCGCTTTCCAGAGGCGTCGGAGCCCGTACGGTCCTTGGTGCCTGAGAGATTGACGGGGAGGTATTGCTCCTTCGGCGCCCTGATCCCGCTCACGACTGACCTTTGAGACAAAGACTGAAACAAAGACAAGTTCGGTGAATCGGTATCCGAGGCTCTCCCGTACGCCGGCGACGCAGGCCCAGTCTAGTAGACCGAGGCGCCTACCTGCACCGTGGCATCCTCCAAAGAGATGTGACGTACGTTATCCGGTTTTGCGGCTGGCGCGATTCTTGCGTCGTGAGGCCAACTCGTCTTCCGGGTTGGGGTCACTTTCACCGCCGTCGGCGCGCTCGGCCGGGAAGTCGGCAATGGTTCCGGTGAGTTCACGCATGGCGCCGCTCACCGCGATGCCGAATACACCCTGCCCACCTTGAAGAAGGTCGACGACCTCTTCGGGAGACGTGCATTCGTAGACGGTGGTGCCGTCGGAGAAGAGAGTGATGTTGGCAAGATCGCGCACGCCGCGCTTGCGCAGGTGATCGACGGCGACGCGGATGTTCTGCAGTGAGATTCCGGTGTCGAGCAGACGCTTCACGATCTTCAGGACAAGGATGTCCTTGAAGGAGTACAGACGCTGGCTACCGGATCCGGCAGCGCCGCGGATGGACGGCACGACCAACGATGTCCGTGCCCAGTAGTCGAGTTGGCGATAAGTGATCCCGGCAATCTGGCAAGCGCTGGGTACTCGGTATCCGACCAGATCGTCAGGAATGGAGTCGTCCGGGAACAAGCCGGGCTGCAGCTCTTCGGAAGACATTTCTGCAGTCGGATCGGCACTACCGGTTATGCCCGTTCCGCGCTCATTCGACTGTTCTTCCACTGCCGTCTCCCTCTCGCTTCGCCATCATGTAACCAACCTGTGCTATCAGCAGTCACGAGAATCCCGTGCCGACCGAACTTTCAGATGTGAATCCAAGGCAGGTAATTCCATGAGTGGACTTACCCAGAGTACGCCTCGATCGACAAGGCGAGAAGATCTCCACCGCACGCAACGGTAAGACCACGAGGATGCTCGGTCAACGCAACACGCCGACCGAGACTCAACCTCTACTTGAGAGTTGAAGACTAAAGCCTGATTACGGACAAACAGGACTAACCGTCAGTCGCCTTGAAGTCGTCCGGCGAGATGGTGTCGAGGAATTCCTTGAACTTCTCGACCTCGTCTTCGCGTTCGTCGGGAATGACCAGGCCGGCTTCGGCGAGAACGGCTTCCGACGCGAAGATCGGAACGCCGATGCGCAAGGCCAATGCAATCGAATCCGACGGACGTGCCGACACGGTGGTCTGCTCGTCGAAGACCAGATCCGCGTAGAACGTGCCCTCTTGCAGGTCCACGATCCGCACTTCCTTGAGACTCCGACCGAACGATTCGATCAGAATCTTGATCAGGTCGTGAGTCAGTGGACGCGCCGGCTCAACTCCCTGTTGTTCGAGAACAATCGCGGTAGCTTCGGTTTGCCCGATCCAGATCGGCAGGTACCGATCGCCGTCGGACTCCCGCAGCAACAGGACCGGCTGATTCTGAGGCTGCTCGACACGAACTCCGATCACACGCATTTCGCCCATCGAGCTTGCCTCCAACCTGACGTGATCCAGTAGACCGACTCCGATGCGGTCGTACTGAAATTCTATTCGAGTGAGCCCCGCTGATCGAGGAACTCAGCGATCGAGACTTCCCCGAACCGCCGATTTGACCAGACACGTGTGCAAAGTCAGTGACAGGGCAGCGAGTTCCCGGACCATTTCCTCGGCGCGATCGCGCGCTCCGGCGTCACGACCCTTGGCAACCGGTCCGGCGATTTGAGTCACCAGTCCCGCTTCGCGATCGGCAGCCAACTTGAACGCCCGCAGATGGCGGACCTCCAAGCCGTACTCGGACATCGCTTTCGCGGTGCGCGCCAATGTCACGGCGTCCTCGTCGAAGAAGCCCGCCGCGCCGGGAACCACCAAACCGGTGCGGATCAGATCGGTCAGAAACCGATCGTCGATGTCGGCGCGCGCCAGAAGGTCCTGACGACCGACTCGAACTTCGCGGTCGACACGGAAAGCTTCGGGCGAGACATCGCCCGAAGCGATCGACAGGACGCGGGCCCGACGAGGCGGAGGAACTTCCGCACTCACCGTCGCCGCGCCGCTGTCGATGGCTTCGAGCTGTTCTTTGATCACTTTGAGCGGCAGGTACTGATCGCGTTGCGCGGTCAGCACGAAGCGAAGACGCTCGCAGTCCTCTACGGAGAATCTGCGGTATCCCGACGGTGTCCGTTGTGGGCTGATCAATCCCTCGGACTCGAGGAAACGGATCTTCGAAATCGTCACGTCGGGAAAATCTGGACGCAACCGATCCAGCACGGAACCAATCGACATTCCGGGCTGGCTCTGCTGCCGCACTGCCGTCATTAGCTACCCGCACCTGCTGACGACTCGCCGACCTGCGAACCGCCGGCACGAGGGCCGGTGAGGAACACCAGACGGAACTTGCCGATCTGAACCTCGTCACCGTTCGCGAGAACTGCCGAATCGACAGGCTCACGGTTGACGTAGGTGCCGTTGAGGCTTCCGACGTCGACGACGTGGAAATCTGCATCTTCCTGACGGAACTCGGCGTGACGACGGCTGACGGTCACGTCGTCGAGGAAGATGTCGCTGTCCGGGTGCCGACCTGCCGACGTCGTCGGCTGATCGAGCAAGAAGCGCGATCCTGCATTCGGTCCCCGCTTGACCACCAGAAGTGCGGCTCCGGTGGGAAGGCCTTCCACGCCCGAAACCGGCTGCTCGGCGGCCGGTGCTGCAGAGGAGGTGTTGTCGAGCTCATTGAGGAAGTCCGCACGGAAAACCGAAGTGGTCTCCGCCGGCGACTCCCCATAGCCCGCGTCGTTACCGTTCTCGCTCACTGTTTCTCCTCCTGGGTCAATCATCCAGATCATGAATCACTGGACTACGCAGTGCACTTTCTTCACGAGCATCTTTCACAGTCACGTTCGATACGGCCCTGCGCCCCGACTCGGCACATGCGTACCTAACGACCGTACCCTGCGCAGACCGCCGTGTGCAGCGAGACAGGCCGCGACACAACGCGAGTTGACCGGTCCACGCGTAGGTTTTCTACTCGGACGTCAGTCCGTTGTACGCCTCCGCGTCCAGAGTTGCCGCGAGCGCGGCATCGAGTGTGGCTTCGTCGGCAACCTCGAGCTCGACCAACCAACCCTTGTCGTACGGATCGGTGTTGACGAGGTCAGGCTGTCCGTCCAATTCTCCGTTGGCTGCAAGAACTTTCGCAGTGAACGGAGCAAAGATGTCGGAGACGCTCTTGGTCGACTCGACCTCGCCGAGCGATTCACCGGCGGTCACATCTTCGTCGACAGCGGGAAGCTGGACGAACACGACGTCACCGAGCTGCGACTGAGCAAAGTCGGTGATACCGACTCGAACTGTGGTCGGGCCGGTCCGCTTCACCCACTCGTGCTCCGCGGTGTAGCGCAGATCGGTAGGTGTATCGAGCTCACTCACAGTGGCTTCCTTTCACAGGCCGTCCGAAAGTCGGACGCAAAAAGATCAATTTCCAGGTTGAGCGTATTGGCGCGGATTCAATTGTCGCAAGACGGAGATCGTGACCTGCTGCGATTGCTCGACCGAGGAAGTTCCGCCGTTGCGTGCGACGTTGTCGAAGACGCCTCCGGGAATGTTCAACGCTGCTGCCAACGTCGGCGGATCCCCGATCGCGGTCACAGTGTACGGCTGCTCGATCCGGGTTCCGTCCAATTCGATTTCACCGCCGCGCCCACTCACCCACGAGTTCACGCCGATACGAATGGGTTCGCCGTTCGCACCTGCGATCGAGATGGCTTCGGCACCGGCAGCACGCAATTCCTGGATGAGATCGAGAATGACTTCGGAGCCGACACCACCCGCCGGATCTGTCAGGGTCATCGTCACACCCGGTCCGGTAGCAGGAGCAGTCCCCACTTGAATGGAGAGCGAGGTCAGCCGCGCCCGCGCCTCGTCCAACGCTGCTCCGGTGTTGCCGCCGGCTTCCAAAGTGGCAAGCGATTCCTGAAGATTGGCAACTTCCTGCCTCAGCGCGGCTTCGCGCCGATTCAAGTTGTCGAGAACGACCAGGAGGTCGGCAGGGCGCGCGGCGTCGAGTGAATCTCCGGCCACGGTGCTGCGTACCTGTGTGGCAATCGCGACACCGAGCACACCCAGGAGCACGGCCGCGAGGATGGCGAAGACGACGTTGGTGCGGTGCTTCGACGGTGAACGCAGCTCGTGACGACCTTCACCCGCAGTGGTGACAGGTGGTTCTTCGGGCTCGGTCGTGGAGTGATCCGCCATGACTCACGCTCCGAACAGTCGGCGTCGCAATGCCGCTGCGTTGCCGAAGATCCGGATACCCAACACGACGACGATTGCCGTCGAGAGTTGAGTACCCACACCCAACTGATCACCGAGCCAGACGATCAACGACGCAACGAGCACGTTGAAGACGAAGGAGACCACAAACACCTTCGCGTCGAAGATCTCGTCGAGATACGCGCGTAGTCCGCCGAAGACGGCGTCGAGTGCCGCAACGACCGCGATCGGAAGATACGGCTGGATGACGTCGGGCACCTGCGGGCTGAAAACGACGCCCAAGACGATGCCGACGACCAGTGCTGCGAGTCCGTACAGGGCGGAACCGGCCTTCATCGAACTCCTTCTGTCACTTGGGTTCTGTGGGTTCTGTTGCCACCCGGACGGCGCGAGGCGTCGCGGGCGGCAATGTCAACGAATCGTCTTCGGCCACCGCGAAACCGACTCCGTACAGTTGCGAGACGCTAGACATTCTCACGTAGGCGTCGCTGACGACGAACTCTCGCTGCAGTGCGCGCGTGTCGCCGATCGCCTCGACGCGGTACGGCGAGAAGACAGGTTGGTTGTCGACGAGCATCGCGCCGCCGGCCTGGCGGATGGTCACCGTCGGCCCGATTCGCACGCCGCCGACGGCGATTGCCTCCGCGCCGCCCGCCCACAGCGCGTTGACGACGGTTTGCAGATCTCGATCGAGGACGACGGTCTTACCGCCGACGCTCCGCTGCGACGCGTCCGTAAGGTTCGGGCGTCCGGCCGGGTCCGTCAGCGTCACGACCAGACCTTCTCCGTGAACAGCTTCGGCTCCTGCACCGGATTCGACCGCTCGCAGTTGATCGAGGACCGCGCTGCCGCGTGCATCGCCTTCAAGCGCCACGCCGCGCGCGGCGTCCACGTCACCGCCGAGTGAATCGCGGGACGCGGCCAGCGAATCGATACGATCCTCGGCGTCACGGACCTTGGCCACCAACTCGCTTCGAACCTCCTCGGTACCGGTCACCTGTTTGGTGGCCTGCACTGCGGACACCGTGACGATGAACCCGATCAACAGTGCGCCGAGAGCCAGCCAAGGCCCGGTTTTCGAGGATCTGTTCTTGGTGTGCTCGTGTTGGCGTTCGAATGCCGTTGCTTCGTAGCCCGGGTCGAGATGTTCGGTCATGAGCGACCGAAGCAGCGACGGTACCGGGTTACGACGGACGTCCTCCCCGGTCGACTTCATCGGGGCTCGACCTCGTGCGTTCGCGCCACGTCAACGGCTTTGAGCACGTAGATCGCGGCAGTCCACACGTACAGGACGGTTCCCCAGATCAGGAAAGCGAAACCGAAGGCATGGGTGAACGGTCCGATGGCCCAGTCCCCGTGTCCGGCAAGTATCAACGGCAGAGCGAACATCAGCAGGAAGGTCGCGGCCTTGCCGAGATAGACGACCTCGGGCGGCGGCAGTCCACGCCGGCGGTAGATCGGCAACGTCAACGCGAGTAGAAGATCACGGCCGATCAATATCGCCGCGACCCACCAGGGAATGAAATCGCGGGCGACGAAGGTGACGAGTGTCGTGACGACGTAGAGACGGTCGACCAGCGGGTCGAGAAGCGCTCCCAGGCGCGAGGTTTGTCCGAGCACTCTGGCCAACTTGCCGTCGAGCCAGTCGGTGAACCCGCTGAGCATCAGCAGCGCCAATGCCCAGCCGTCCGAGTGTGTGACGAGCAGCAGGTAGGCGAACAGCGGAAGGGCGAGTAGACGCACGATACTGAGCACGTTGGGAACAGTGAGAATCCGATCCGTCGGGATCGGTTCTTGTTCGCCAGAGTTCACTGCACACACCTCGCGTCGTTCGATTGCTGTGCGGTCAGCTTTCCACAGCGGGGCGCACTATTCGCCGAGGCGCCGAAGCCCGAACGACCCCGAGCGTGTCGAGCTGCTCTCATCGCCAGGCGAACACCGGCTGTTCGAGGTTGTCGATGCGGGTGTGCCGGCCGTTCAACACCTCGCGGAACTGATAGATGACAGCTCCGGTCGGCGCATGGATCAAGCTCGTTCGGAACGGCCACTGGATCACCGGGTTCGGTGATTCCTCGATGGTGACGAATCGCGAGTCCACGTCGAGCTCCTCCGAGGTCACGGCGTACACCTGGGCCACCTCGTCCGGATTGGGTACCAGACCCGCGATGTCCTCGCCGGACCAGACGACAAACGGACGGATCACGAACCCCGAACGGGTGACGTAATCGTCGAGTCGGCCGATGATGTCCGACTCAGAGACCTCGACGCCCAGCTCCTCGGACAATTCCCGAACCGCTGCTTGTTCGGACGTCTCACCCGGATCGACGCTTCCGCCTGGCAAGGCGAACTGACCGGGGTGAGCTCGCATCTTGCTGGGCCGCTTGGTTACCGGAAACACCGGTGCCCCGTCCGCGGTCCGCATGACGACGATGACCACCGACGCCGAGCGCCTTCCGTCCAATTCGACCGACCGAGGTTCGAAAGCGGCAAGTGAGGCGACCACGTGGTCCCGATTCAGTAAATCTCCGTTCACCATGGCTCGACAGTAGCGCCACGAGACTGAGACCCCCAGCCAGTCTGGTCCATTTTGACCGCTTCGCCTGATTATCGGTCTGTATTCCTGTCATGCTGAACAGGCAGAATCCACCGTGCGGCATGGCGAGAAGAGAACCTCGATGGCTGAGCAGTCCCAGACCCCCACCCCGCAGACCGACCAGAGCGCGCCGGGCGGGTCGAATCGGGCCTCCCGCTTTGCCTCCGACACCCTGAGTGTCCTGCGGCGTGTGCCGTTCACCGCGAGCGTCGTGCTCACCATCACCGTCGTCGGGATCGCGACCGGCGCCTTGTGGAATCACGTCCGTACCTACTCGTGGTTCAACGACATCGCCTACGGAGTTCCTGCCTTGCAGGAAGGCAAGTGGTGGACTCTCGTCACGGGGTGGTTCTTCGGATTGACGCCGGGTCAGTATGTTTCGATCATCGTCGTTTTTGCCTTCGCGGTCGGCTGGTGCGAATGGCGCCTGGGAACCAAGAACGCGGCCATCGTCACGATCAGCGGGCAGTTGGCGGGCGAACTCGGTGCATCGCTGCTCCTCTGGGCGGGCAGCCATACCGACTGGGATTGGGCTCGCAACCTCGCCACCCACCGCGACGTCGGTGTGACCACCGCAATCATTGCCGCTCTCGCCGCGACCACGGCAACTCTGCGCTCGCCCTGGCGAATGCGAGTCCGCGCCATTCTGTGTGCGTACATTGCGATCGCGTTCCTCTTCGAAGGCCGCCTCGCCGACGTGCAGCACCTCATCGCGGTCGCGATATTCCTGCCGGTGGGCGAAAAGTTCTTCGGCGACGGAGAGCGCGGGTTCATCCCCCGAACCCGACGCGAGATCCGCCTGCTCGGATTCATCGGCCTGCTCCTGATCGGAGTGGTCGAGATCGCCGTGTGGCTGTTCCCCGGAAGCGGACCGTTCGGGCCGACGGAAGCCGAAACCGGTTCGGGCTGGACCGCATTGATCGACGTGGTCATCGTTGCACTGATCGCGGATCAGTTGCGACGAGGACGCCGCTGGGCCTGGTGGGTTGCCGTCGTGTTCGGTTCACTGACGGTTTTGGCCACCACCCTCGTCCTCGTTTCGGTCATCTTCTTCGACTACGAAAGCGCCGGCGCCGTCACGGTCGGAACCGCGCTGCTCTGGCTTCTCGAACTCATCTTGTTGATCAAGGGCCGTCACGCTTTTCACGTACCGATGCGGCGCAAGATTCGAGGTGGGCCGTTGTCCGGGAACGATCCGCGCGCCACCGCTCGGGAACTGCTCAAACAGCATGGCGGCGGAACCATGTCGTGGATGACGACGTGGGACGGCAACAATTACTACTTCGGCGAGTCGGGTGACAGCGTCGTTGCATTCCAACGGCACGTCGGCGTCGTCGTAGTCCTCGCTGATCCGATCGCGAGCCCCGACCGACTTGCCGCAGCGGTAGACGAATTCACGACGATGTCCGAATCCAACGGCCTCACTCCTTGCCTGTTCTCCGTGGGGAAGGAGACAGCCGATGCCGCCGCCCGGCGCGGCTGGCGCACCGTTCAGGTCGCCGAAGACACGATCGTCGACCTGCCGGAATTGCAGTTCACCGGCAAGTCTTGGCAGGACATCCGCTCGGCGCTCAACAAGGCCAAGAAGGACGACATCACCTTTCGGATGACAACTCTGGCCGACGAGCCGTTCTCCGTGCTGGCTCAGGTGCGCGCCATTTCCGAGGAATGGGTGGGTGACAAGGGACTACCCGAGATGGGGTTCACCCTCGGCAGCGTCGAGGAGGCGCTCGACCGCGACGTCCGGGTCGGTTTGGCCGTCGACCCGACCGGAAGCATTCACGGCGTCACCTCGTGGTTGCCGGTGTACGGCGAAGGCGGAGTGGTCCAGGGTTGGACGCTCGACGTCATGCGTCGACGCCCCGACGGCTTCCGGCCGGTGGTCGAGTTCCTCATCGCATCGTCGGCCCTCGAATTCAAAGAACAAGGTGCCCAATTCGTCTCACTGTCCGGCGCGCCACTGGCCCGCAGCGACGACGGCGCCGACGCCGCATCG
Source organism: Rhodococcus sp. GB-02 (assembly GCF_053470465.1). Classification (NCBI taxonomy): domain Bacteria; kingdom Bacillati; phylum Actinomycetota; class Actinomycetes; order Mycobacteriales; family Nocardiaceae; genus Rhodococcus; species Rhodococcus sp. GB-02. Next base: position 30,934 of record NZ_JBPUKE010000003.1, on the reverse strand, counting down.
ATGGACCGCCTGCTCGACATGCTCGGAGCCGCGATGGAACCGCTCTACGGCTTCCGGTCTCTTCACGCGTTCAAGAAGAAGTTCAAGCCGAGATACGAGCCCGTTTTCCTGTGTTTCCGCGACGAGGCCGACCTGCCTCGAATCGGAATCGCGCTGACGCGTGCTTACCTTCCGGACGCGACGGCTCCTCAGCTGATCAAGCTCGCCACCAGCAAGAGCTGACGCCGTGCGGTCCTGGTTCGAGCACACGGTTGTCGACACCGGCAGACTCCCTCTGTTCTTCCTTCTGCTCGCCTTTGTCCTGACGTTCCTGTTCATTCGGTTCAGCGTTCGAATGATCCGAGCTGAGGTCTCGTGGTGGCCAGGCAATGTCACGCCCGGTGGAATGCACATCCACCACATGGTTTTCGGTTTGATGATGATGCTCGTGTCCGGCTTTGCCTTCGTCGCTCTGGCCGACTATCACACCCCGATCGCCAACTGTGTTCTCGCGTCGGTGTTCGGTATCGGCAGCGCGCTGGTCCTCGACGAGTACGCACTCGTGCTGCATCTACGCGATGTCTACTGGGCCGAGGAGGGTCGCTCGTCCATCGACGCGGTGTTCGTTGCCATCGCGATCTCGTTCCTTTTCCTTCTCGGAGTCCACCCGATCGGGTTCGCGGGAGAGTTCGACCCGTATGAGCAGGACCGTAGCCTGGCGACGTTGATCGGCGTTGTCGTCGCGATCGTGATCCAACTCGGACTCGCCGTGATCACGTTGATGAAGGGCAAACTCTGGACCGGCTTGATCGGGCTGTTCTTCACCCCGCTTCTGTTGGTCGGAGCGATTCGGTTGAGTCGCCCGGGTGCGCCATGGGCGCGTTCGCGTTACCGCGACAAGCCCGCCAAGATGAGCCGGGCAGTCGCCCGTGAGCAGCGGTATCGCGAGCCGATGATCCACGCGAAGATCTACGTTCAGGAAACGGTGTCGGGAAGTTTCGGTTCCACTCCCCCGACCCCACCACCGCTCCCGGTCGTCGACACCACAACCCCCACGACGAAAGTCGGACTATCACGGCGGCTTTCGGACAGAATTCGCTGGCGCCGAACTCGCCGACGACTACGAACCGTCCCGGTCTGGCGCCTCCCCGTGATCCTCGTCGTCCTGTCCGTCGTCACCGCGAACATCCTCGTCGGGATCGACGGAGACCTGGTGGGTGACGGCGACGTCGGTACCATTTCCGAGGGCGTGGACGCCGGGGCCACCGCAACGCTGCTCAGCGTCATCGCCGGCGGGATGATCACTCTCACCGGTCTGGTGTTCACCGCCATCACCCTCGCCATGCAGTTCGGCGCCTCGCAGATTTCGGTGCGGGTGGTCCCGATGCTCGCGCAGCAGCGAGTGATGCGGTGGTCGATCGGCATGTTTCTGGCCACGTTTGTCTTCTCCTTGATCATTGCGCTCGATTTGGCGCTCGACTCTGAGAATTCCTCTCCGTCCATCTCCACGGCGATCGCACTGCTTCTGGCATTGGCCAGTGCGATCCTGTTCATCGCATTGGTGGCGAAGGTCGGGTCGATTCTCAATTCCAGTCGGTTGTTGCGTTGGATAGCGGCCCAGGGCCGAAGCGCGACGATTCGTGCCTATCCGCTGTACGAGGACTTACCCTCGGGCGCACCGAAGCCCAGTCAGCCGCTTCCCCTACGCGAACCGCGCGAGTCCCAAACCTCCGAGAGCGCCGACGCACTGGTGATTCGCCTGCGCCACCTTTCACCCGACGGCCGGATTCTGCTGGCGATCGATCTCGCCCGACTGCAGCGGTTGGCCGGCCGCTGGGACGTCTCGGTCGAGGTTGTCCCCAGCATCGGCGAGTTCGTCGCCCAGAACGCGCCCCTCTTCGAGGTACGCGGGCCATCACTGAAGGTACGTCCGGACACATTGATGTCGTGCTTGATCTTCGGTGACACGCACAGTCCTGTCGTCAGCCCCGGTGCGGCGCTGCAGTCGATCGTGGACATCGCGCTCAAGGCGCTCTCACCTGCCATCAACGACCCGGGTCGAGCAGTCCAGGCTCTCGATCACATCGAGGATCTTCTGGTCCTGCTAGCCCCGAGAGTCCGCTTCGACACGTCAACCTCGGATCTCACGCTGATCCGGGGCCGGCAACGCACCTGGACCGACTACGTCTCTGTCGCCACCGACGAGATCCGGCACTTCAGTACCAATTCCGCGCAGGTCCAGCGCCGTCTACGCGCGGTATTCGCGACCTTGCTCGAAGCCTGCCCGCCGGACCAGCACCCTCCGCTACTCGAGCGCGTCGACGCACTCGATGCGCAATTGACCCGAGAATGGACCGGCGCACTCGACCTTCGGCTCGCGAGTGTGGCAGATCCGCAGGGATTGGGCTCCGAAGCCGGGGCGACCGGAAGAATTCACCCGCTGATCATCGGGTCTTCGGAACTTCCAGACGATCGTTCATCCGGGCAGACCGAGTCGCGTTCCCAGCCAACCTAATTGACTCGCCAATCCAGCCGACCACACCTGGAAGCTGTGTCCACCGTCGACCTCGGCGTACTGGACGTCCATCCCTGCGGCCTTTGCGGCTTCGTAGAGCGTTTGAAGACCTGGGCGGTAGTCGTTGTCCTGTTTGCCGACCACGAACACCCCGGCGCTGTCGGGGAACTTCTTCTCCCGGAGCAGATCCTGCGGATTCACTGCCACGAACGCGGCGTCATTACCGCCGAACGCTGCATCGACCGTCTGCTTCCGATCACCGAGGGTGGGTTCGATCTGACCGGACAGATCCAGGAACGTCGGATACACCGCGGGGAAGTTCGTTGCCATCTGGAACGCGCAGGTACCGCCGTAGGAAAGTCCCCCGATCGCCCACTTCCTCGGGTCGGGATCCACCTGGAGGTTCCCGCGCACCCAGTCGGGAACATCGCGCGAAAGGTACGTTGCGACGTTCCCGAGTTGGGAATCGACGCAGAGCGGATTCGCCAGTTCCGACCCGGTCCCGTCAGCAACGACGACAACGGGAGCCAAGCCCGAATGCGCAGCGGCGTAGGCGTCCATGGTCTGGACGAGACGTCCGCCCTGTAGCCAGTCCTCGGGCGCGCCTGGTTGGCCGGCAAGCAGTACCAACACCGGCAACTCCGGTCGTGGGTTGGTGAAATACGCGGGCGGTAGGTAGATCTCGGCGTCGCGGGCGCTGAATCCGGAGACCGTCCCCGCAATCGTGACCGTGCTGACCTTGCCGGCCGACGGCATGTCCGCTGGAGCCTTCCATTGCGAAACCGGTACCGCCCCGTCCTTGCCGTCGTCCAGGTCGGCGAGTGAAACCTTCTCCGCGTCCGAGAGTCCCAGCGCTGTTCCCAACGTCGGATACGACTGGAACTGCAGATTCACGTGAGCCGCGCTCGACACGACCACCAGGAGCACGGAGACGACGGTGAGCACGCGGCCGTCGATCCGCGTCGCCGCAAATACCCGCGAAACACCCAGCAGCACGCCGAGAATGCCCAAACCGATCCACACGTAGACCGGACGGGCAATCGGATCGGGGAACGGGTGCCACACCTTCTCGATCAGCCAGTACAGCACGAGAGTGATCGCAATTGCCGCGACGATGCAGACCGGAATCGAGATCAGCACGTGACGCCTCGATCTCGAGAAGATCAGCCACAGAAGTGCCAGAATTCCGAGCACCGTCACCACGGGCGGAACCGGGCCCGTGACCAGCGACAGATCCGTGATCGTGTGCACGTCGTCTCCCGTCGCAGCCCTGTTTAGACAATATCCAAGAACAGGACATTTCGGAGCTGATGGCGTCAGATCACTGCGTTCGACGCCTGGGCACGTAGGTCTCGGGCCAGGTGATCCCGACGCTCGAGAACAAGCCTCCGCAGCGACGCGGGCGCCTCCGCATTGGCCTGGATCCAGGAATCGACAGCAGAGGTGTCTTCAGCTGCCGGGAAGAGCCCGTTCACCAATCGTCGCGCGATCTCGATGCTGCGTTCGGACCACCACTTCCCCAGGGACGAGAAGTACTCGACCGCATATCCCTCGATCAACGACGGGTCTGTGCCCGAACGGAATCCGGCGATCGTCGCATCCAGGCGGTCGTTCGAGAGTGAGCCGTCAGTGGTCGCCGACGCCCAGGCAGCCGCCTTGGTCTCGGCATCGGGAATCGACGCCGCGGCGCGGACGCACGCCGTTCGACCGGCTGACGTGCTGTCCTTGCTCAGCTCACCGTCGAAGTCGCTCACACTCGCATGCCCGGTCGCGGACAGGGCGATCCACAATGCCCACCGCAGATCAGGATCGAGAGCCAGTCCGACCGGTCCCGGGCACGTGCCGTCGAGTATCGACCGCAACTCGCCGGCGCGAGCATCGTTGACCGCTGCGGCGGCCGACAGAGCCCGTGCCCATGCCAGCTGTCTTCCGGACTCCGGCTCGGCTTCGAACAACGCCTTCCAGGTCGTTTCCAACCAGCCCGCACTGACATTGGGCCGCAAGCTTTTCGGAACGTAGTGAAGAACCGCGTATTGGGCATCGGTCAGGATCGCGCTGAGAATCGAAAGATCTGTCTCTGCGGGAGCGAATCGTTCCACCATGTCGAGGTATCGGAACACCGAGAGCTGCGCATCGCGCACCGAGTTCCACAGCGACGACCAGATCACACCGCGCGCAAGCGGATCGCTCACGCGGTCCAGGGATGCCTCGACCGTGGACAGAGATTCCGCGTCCAGTCGCACCTTCGCGTAGGTGAGGTCTTCGTCGTTGAGCAGTGTGAGCGCTCCGGGCGGAAGGTCGACCGGCGTGCGGGATTCGGTGATGTCGAGTTCGACGCGTTCGGTGCGAACAAGATCTCCGGACTCGTTGTAGTCGTAGATTCCGACTGCGAGCCGGTGCGGCCTCGGGTCCGTCTGGACCAGGTCTGTTCCGTCGAGCGACAGCGTGGACACTCCGGTGGTCTGCAACCAGATTCGGGCCCATTCGCGCACATCACGTCCGGAAGTCTCCGCGAGCACGTCGAGCAGATCAACCAGCGTGGTGTTCCCGAAGGCGTGGGCCTTGAAGTACCGTCGTGCCGCTTCGAAGAACGCGTCACGGCCGACGAAAGCCACGAGTTGCTTGAGGACACTGGCGCCCTTGGCGTAGGTGATTCCGTCGAAGTTCAGCTTTGCAGCTTCGAGATCGACGATGTCGGCGACGATGGGATGCGTGGTCGGCAGCTGATCTTGGAGGTACGCCCACGCCTTTCGCTTGATGGCAAATGCTACCCAGGCATCGGTGAAGCGAGTGGCTTCGGCGCTGACCAGCGATCCCATGAAGTCGGCGAAGGATTCCTTGAGCCACAAGTCATCCCACCAGACCATGGTCACGAGATCGCCGAACCACATGTGCGCCATTTCGTGCAGGATCGTGTTGGCGCGACGCTGATGCTGCTCGTCGGTTGCGGTGCCGCGGAACACATACGCCTCGGTGAAGGTCACCAGTCCCGGGTTCTCCATGGCGCCGAGGTTGTACTCGGGGACAAAGATCTGGTCGTACTTGCCGAACGGATACGGATAGTCGAAGTGCTCGGCGTAGAAGTCCAACCCCTGACGGGTGATGTCGAAAACATTGTCCGCATCGAGATGAGGAGCCAAAGACGCCCGGCACAAAGCGCCCAACTCGACAGTGAGTTCGCCACGACTCCACGACGAGGCCACGCGGTGATACGGCCCGGCTGCGATCGCGGTGATGTAGGTCGAGATCGGCAGCGTCGGCGCGAAAGTTACGCGTTGTGCACCGTCCGCGGAGAGGGTCTGGGCCGCGGGCTGATTCGACAGGACTTCCCAGCCGTCTGGCGCTGTCACCTCGAACGTGAAGGGCGCTTTGAGGTCCGGCTGCTCGAAGCAGGCGAAAACACGCCTGGCATCGGCGGGCTCGTATTGCGTGTACAGATACGTCTGATCGTCAGCGTCGTCGACAAATCGGTGCAGCCCTTCACCGGAACGGCTGTAGTGGCCGTGAGCTGCCACCCGAACGACGTTCGATCCGCCGAGTCCGCGCAGCACAATCCGGGATCCGTCGTACTCCACCGGAATCGACGCACCGTCGACCTCTACGGAATCGACTGCAGCACCGATGAAGTCGAGCCACGTGGACTCCGCCGACGACGTCAGATCAATTGTCGTGACGGTCGAAAAGGTCTTCGAGGCAGAGTCCGCCGCCGATCGCAGATCCAACTCCACCCGGTACCCGGTGACGTCGATGGTTCGAGATCGTTCGGCGACTTCGCTTCGATTCAGGTTCGCAGTACTCACACACTCGATCCTGCCAGGCCGCTCGCGGCGATGTGAGCCGCAGTGCACCTATCCCTTGAAAGCGCCCTGCCAGACGGTGTCGAACGGCGTGTGTGCCGAGACGCGGCCTTCGATGCCCGCCGTGACGAACTTCTTGGCCAGAGCGACGGCTTCTCCCACGTCGGCGCCCTTTGCCAGTTCCGCGGTCACTGCGGCGGCCAGCGTGCAACCGGCACCCGAGACGCGTTCTTCGCCGACCTTGGGGGCGGAGAGAACCGTCACGTCGGTGCCGTCGAACAACACGTCGACGGCGTCGCCACCGGCGAGTTCGACACCACCCTTTGCGAGCACGTACTTGGGTCCGAGGTCGTGGATACGACGTGCGGCCTCGATGAGGTCGTCCACGCTTTCGACGCTGTCCATTCCGGCGAGGGTGCGTGCCTCGAACAGGTTGGGTGTGATGACGGTGGCGAGCGGGAGGATCGAATCACGAAGTGCTGTATCGGTATCGAGAGCCGCGCCGGGCTCCTGGCCCTTGCAGATCAGGACCGGGTCGAGGACGACGTGGCGCCAGGACTGCCGACGCAGACCCTCTGCCACAACCTCGATCGTGGCGGGAGTGCCCAACATGCCGATCTTGACGACGTCCAGATCGTGAGCCGCAGTGGCAGCCTCGATCTGATCAGCGATCACGTCAGGAGCGATCGGCACGAAGCGATGACCCCAGTTGTTCTTGGGATCGAACGAGACGATGCATGTGGTGGTCGCTACGCCGTAGACGTCCAATGCCTGGAACGTCTTCAGGTCGACCTGCAGGCCGGCACCGCCAGTCGCTTCGGACCCAGCGATGACATAGGCGAGGTCAACCACAGCACAATCTCCTTCTTCGGACTTTCGAAACGTGCGTGGATGGCCACGAACGCGGGGCTCAGTTTATCAACCGTTCCGACGTCTGGTTTTCGGCTATGCGGGCACCGGACTTCCCCACGCGACGTCGTTGTCCTCGTAACCGAAGGGTGGACCGACGAATTCGCCGCCGCAGGTGATCAGCGCGAGGGTTTCCGGTCCGTCGAGGCTGTTCAATCTCTCGACCGGCAGCTCGCCGTCCTTGCCGTAGTGATCGACCGCATCGATACGGTAGTTCCAGGTCTGTCCCCCGGCGCCCGCCACGGTCACGATCGAGCCGATTTCCAGTGTCGAGAACTTCTTTCCGAAACCGTCACCCTGATAGATGTCGTTGATGTGTCCGGTGATCACCACGGTGCCCGCGCCCGAGCCCGGGAATGCCGAATCTGCCCACCATCCGGTCTCACGGACATCCTCGGGCGGAATGAGCGAGCCGTCTGCCGTCGTCTTGATCGACAGAACGTCAGCGGTGCTTTCGACTATGCGAAGCGTGGTCGGGACATCCGGACCGTCGACCACAGCGCGAACCTCGGGCGGCAAATCTTGTTGGCCAGTCGCGAGGACACGGGTCGGCGAGTCACCGTCGTCAGAACATCCGCCGATCAAGAGCATTGTCGCCACTACTGCAGCGGCCCATGTTCGACGGACCGTGGATCCAGGTGCCGCTGTCACGGGCGAGAAGTCGGGCCGGAAGGGACCTGGGAAATCGGTACTCGGTTTCCGACGTCACGACCGGGAAGTGCGTCACCGGAATCCCCACCGTTCCCACCGGAACCGTCACCACCGCCATTCCCGCCACCGCTTCCATTCCCACCGCCGGGGCCCGGGCCGGGGCATTCACCTCCCGGATCGGTGGTGTCGCCTGCCAAGACAATCTTGACTGCCGAGAGGTTGACTGTCTGGTTCTGTGCCACTTGTCCAGGCGTTGTGACGTCGAATGCGAGCTTGGCACGAACCGGAATGACGGAGCCGTCGTCGGCATCGGTGACCGTTGATCCTGAGCGACCGAGATCTTGGGTCAACGTCATTCTGGAGATCAAATCCTGATCTCCGGTCAAGCCGGCGCCGTCGATCCGAAGGGTCCCTCGGACGGGACTTCCGTGCGCTCTGATCGTCACCGACGCGCGAAACTCGAGAACATCTCCGGGTACGGCTCGCCATGCCTCGATCGAGCTGATTTTCGTTCCCGGTGAACCAGTCGAGATGTCGTACCAACCGTCGATCACGGCCGGATCGAGTGACATCGAATTCTCGTTGATTTCCGAGTTGCACGCGCGGGTGAGCGCGACGGGGGCAGCCGATCCCACTGCGGGGAGTGCTGTCGACAGAACGGTCGCCAAGACGAAGGCCGTCGCGGTGATGCCCGCGGTACGCCTGCCGAAGATCGTCATTCTCTCGCTACTCTTTTCCGCGGACCGTAGCTTCCGGTCAATTCAGTCAAAATACCAGTACAGCTGGGCAAATAGGGCGAATTACGTGCCGAATTCTTCCTGTTTTCTGTGAACTTCAGTCACGAGCAATTCCTCCGCACACGCGTTCCGGCAAGGGCTACATCGCATCCACAGGCGCCAGAAGTTACATTCCGCCCGCACATCGAGCTAGAACACACTGATTCCTCACCGCATTGGACAGGCATTTCCGTTTCACGACGGTCGGTCGGTGGAACAACGATCACTACAACGAGCGTGCCGGGCACGTGTCCGGTCGCCCCCACCGAATCAAGGGAAACCGTCATGTCGGATACAACATCAGTCAAGCAGGGTTTCGCGGTAGGAACATCGATTGGGGCAGCCGTCATCTTGGTGACGGTCGGCATCGTGCAGTTCTTCCAGGGACTCGCTGCCGTCGCCGAAAACGAAGTGTTCGTAGTCGGGATCGACTACGTCTATCAATTCGACCTGACGACGTGGGGTTGGATCCATCTCGTGCTGGGCGCGCTCGTCGCTCTCGTCGGGCTCGCACTGTTCACCGGAGCGGCCTGGGCGCGGGTATCGGCCGTCGTGATCTGCGCGATCTCGATCATCGCAAACTTTTTGTGGCTGCCGTATTACCCCTGGTGGTCAACTCTCATCATCGCGCTGAACATCGTCGTGATCTGGGCGGTGTCGACGTGGAAGCCAAGCCATTCGACAAACGCCACGGCGCACGCGTCGTCAACACCGACTCGATCTGCTTGAGTTGAAAGTATGTGCAGATGGATGGCGTATTCGGGAGAACCGATACTCGCCCACGACTTGCTGTTCCGACCGCAGCACTCGCTGATCGACCAGAGCCTGCATTCTCAACTCGGGGCCACGACGACAAATGGCGACGGCTTCGGAATCGGCTGGTACGGGGAAGGCCCCCAACCGGCGGTGTTCAAGAGCATCGAACCCGCGTGGAACGACTCGAACCTGCGCGAGGTCACCTCCCAACTGCGCACCCCTCTCATGTTCGCCCACGTGCGCGCTTCGACGGGAACTGCGGTGCAGCGCAGCAACTGCCACCCATTTCGGCACGGCAACTGGTTGTGGATGCACAACGGTTCACTGCGCGGATTCCACGACATGAAAAGGGTATTGGTGACTGCGATTGATCCGTCGCTCTTTCCGGATCTCGAAGGATCGACGGACTCGGAAACCTTGTTCTTCCTCGCGCTGACGTTCGGCCTGACCGACGATCCGTTCGAAGGTGTCGCGAGGGCCGTCGGATTTGTCGAGCACACGGCTCGCTCGCAGGGAATCGACAATCCGGTCCAGATGACCGTTGCCACGTCGGATGGCATCTCCACCTGGATCTTTCGCTATTCGAGCGAGAACCGGTCGAGGTCACTGTTCTTCTCCACCGAGATCTCCACGTTGCGCAAGCTCCATCCTGAGGTGGATGCCCTGCACCATCTGAGTGAGGAGACCCGAATCGTCGTATCCGAACCTCTGCGCGACCTTCCCGGAGCATGGAACGAGGTTCCAGAGTCCGCCGCAGGCGTCATCCGGCCCGGACGGGACGAGATGCGGAACTTCGCGCCGATCCCACCCCGATAGGTAAAGCATGACGCAGACCTGTTGCGCCGAATTCTCCCGCGGGATGGGTCAAGATGGCTAGATGTGGAAACAGGCACTCGGGTTTGCTTTGTTCGGTGCGACCGTTGCCATCGTCACGGCGGCGCTGACACAAGGATCGTCACAGGCGTCGGCCACGATCACCCTCTTTTCGGGTGGCACGACAATCTCGGGCTTCGCGGGTGAATCGCAATGGACCTGGCCCATCGAGGCTGCGGTGATCGGCGCCGTTCTGGGCGCGCTGACCGGGCTCGTACTCCACCTCGCGGGTGTGCGAATCTCCGGAGGTCAGGACAATCGAATGCTTCGAACTGTGGTGGCAGGCCTCGTGGGAGTCACGCTTGGGTTGACGCCCCTGTTGGTCTTGATCAGCATGGCATTCACCAGGTCGGTTGACATCGGATGGTCCCCGCTCCTGGTCTATGCCGTCAGCGGTTTCCTGGCCTACGCCCTGGCGGTCGCCGCCGTGTTCGGAGTTCTTCGCGCTGCCGGGGATCGACTTACTACGCGCACGGCGCAGGCGGTGGCGGCGATGCTTCCGGTTGGGGCGTTGGCGGCGACGACTGTGGGTGTAGGTGCTGCGTGGAGGCTGGGCTTTTCCACCGCCGCTCCCACCCGGATCGCGGTCGTACTCCTGGTGGTTCTCGTATTGGCCATGACGTTCGTTGCGGCCCGGGCGTGGGCTCTACGGATTCAGCCTCGTGACTTACCAGAAGTCGCATAGGCAGTGGGACGATTGATTCGGACGGGTGCGTCGAGATGAGGGGCGAACGAATCTTCGCGGGACTCGTCGTCGGCCTCCTACTGGGACTGTTCGGCTACCTGCCATTGGTACTCCTGTGGCAGCACTTCGCGGATGTCCCGCAGCAGCAGCTGTATCCGAACCGTTCGTTCACGTCGTTCGGGCCCAACCCACCACCGCTCACCTACTGGATAAGTTGGGCGGCGCCTGCCGCCGTGTTCGTCTTGCTCGGACTTATGACTATTCCCAGTCGTACCGGCCGGCAATTTGCATTGCCATTAGTGCTCGCGTTCCTGCCGGTCGCGGCAATGGTGGCGTGGTTCTGGATCTCGATGGAACTGTTCTTCAGCCCCGACTGATCACTCACTCGACCGCGGATCGAGAACTACACCGCGCGCACGCGCAATGGCGCCCTTGTTGCGCAATGCGATCCCCTGATGCACCGCAGCAAGTACCAATGCCAGCACTGCAGCAGGGAGGCTCCCCACCATCGACAGCAGAGAAGGCATATCGGAGCTGAACGCGGTAAAGAAACCCACCACTGCAGCACAAAGCATTGTCGCCGAGACGATCCAGGACACGAATGGTCGCGGGATCACGGCTGGAATGACGCACAGGGCCACCGGTAAGGCGAGCACCAAGGAGAGCTCTCGTCCGAAATAGTCGTGAATCGAGCGGTAACAATCGGCAGAGCTGAGTGGCCCGAGGCCTATTTCGCAATTGGTGATCTCATACAGCGGCCACTGTGCCGTCGCGGATCCCAGGATCCCGGTCGCAAATGCCAATACAACCCACGCGATCCGTATCCCAGTCATACGAAGAGATCATGCCAGTAACAAACATTGCCCTCCCGAGCAGAAAGCGTTCGCAACTGCAAATGGGCGGAGACTACCTCTTCAGTGGGGACCGTTCATAATGCGAGCGACAGAAGTACGGTCTGATGAGTTTGATAAAAACCGCTATGCACAACTAAATTCTGTAGCGGGATTGAGTTTTTCGACGAGGTTTGTGGGTGGGTGCTTGCATGGCGACGCAACGGCAGCCCCAGTCGATCACCGCGGCGTGGAAGGTGTTCACGACCGACCTGTAGGCATTTCGAGCACGATCTTCGGAACAACCGTTGCCGTCCACAATATTCGCCTCCGTCGGTGAACCTGAGCGTCGAATCGGCGCGGTAAAGATCCTCATGCTTGTCAGCCGGGCGATTCAACGAAAGGCTCGACTGCAGAATATTCAGGCGACAGGCCGGAATTCAGTGATTATTCTTCGGGGCGCGAAACAATTCGCAACCCCGCCTGGCCCAACTGGCAGAGGCACCGAATTCAAAATCCGGGGGTTCCCAGTTCGAATCTGGGGGCGGGGACAGCTCATCGAGCTCCGGGTGCAGGTGGGCGCGCAATGCCAACCTTCCGCCCATGCCGGTTTCTGCGGATGTTCGCGAGCGCCTTCGGTCTTACTTGGATCCAGATGACGAGATCCGGTACGTATTTCCGGCTGACGTTCCGATGAGCGCGAAACCGAGTGTGTTTGTCGTGGTGAGCCGAAAGGCGATCACGGTGTTCTCGACGAGCTTTCGTTCGAGAAAAGTGCCGCGGTCGATCCTCACCCAGTTTCCGAGAATGACCTTCTCGGCCCGGTCGATACTGCGTCAGCCCGCACTTCACTGCGGCGGGCATAGCGTACGAGATCGACGACGAATATGTTGCAGTCGTGAAGGCTGCCGACGCGGAGATCACGTCACCACAGGACTTTCCACGAGATCCGTTGCCGAACCTCTGAGGCACAAACAAAAAGGCAGTTTCTCATTTCTGAGAAACTGCCTTTTTGATCTAACTTCGGTCGGGCTGACAGGATTTGAACCTGCGACCACTTGACCCCCAGTCAAGTGCGCTACCAAGCTGCGCCACAGCCCGTCCCACGCCCTTGTTTCGGGCGCTTGGAAAGATTACATCAGGGACGGGCCGAAGTACCAATCGGCAGGTCAGAGCCGTTTCAGTACCGAATTGGACGCAGAATCAGCGGCCCTTACGGTCACGCTTCTCGCGCACTCGTACGGATACGCGGATCGGGCTGCCGTCGAAGTTGAACTCTTCACGCAGACGCCGCTCGATGAAGCGGCGGTAGCCGGCCTCGAGGAAGCCCGTGGTGAAGAGAACGAATGTCGGCGGGCGCGTGCTTGCCTGCGTCGCGAACATGATGCGAGGCAGGCGGCCACCACGCATCGGCGGCGGTGTTGCTGCCACAACTTCCTTGAGCCAGGTGTTCAGGCGACCCGTGGGGACGCGCTTGTCCCAGGACTCCAGAGCCGTGTCGAGAGCCGGCACGAGCTTCGCCACAGCGCGACCGGTGTGGGCCGAGATGTTGACTCGCTGAGCCCACGGAACGCGGACCAGATCGCGGTCCACTTCCTTGTCCAGCATGAGTCGACGGTCCTCGTCCACGAGGTCCCACTTGTTGAATGCGATCACCAATGCACGACCCGTGTCGGCCACCATGCTCAGAACACGCAGGTCCTGCTCGGTGATCGGCTCGTGCGCGTCGATCAGCAGGATCGCAACCTCAGCGGCCTCGATCGCGCTCTTCGTACGCAGCGACGCATAGAACTCCGCGCCGCTGGCATGGCTGACGCGCTTGCGCAGACCAGCCGTGTCGACGAAACGCCAAGGGCGCCCGCCGAGTTCGACGATGGAGTCGACCGGGTCGACGGTGGTGCCGGCAACATTGTGCACGACGGACCGCTCGTCACCGGACAGCTTGTTGAGCAAGCTGGACTTGCCGACGTTCGGCTTTCCGACGAGAGCAACACGACGCGGACCGCCGCCGGGGATACCTTCACGCGGGGTTTCCGGCAGCTTCTCGAGAACCTCGTCGAGCAGGTCGCCGGTACCGCGTCCGTGCGTTGCACTCACGGAGTACGGCTGACCGAGGCCCAAGGACCACAGTGCTGCAACCTCGGACTCGGTGCGTCCGTCGTCCACCTTGTTGGCAACGAGGATGACCGGAGTCTTCGAGCGGCGAAGCACGCGAGCCACAGCTTCGTCCGTCGCGGTAGCGCCGACAACGGCGTCGACGACCAGCAGAATGGCGTCAGCCGTTCCCATGGCCAATTCGGCCTGACGGGCAACGGCCTGCTGAAGACCCTTTGCGTCGGGTTCCCATCCGCCGGTGTCCTGGACGAGGAAGCGCCGTCCGGCCCAGTTCGCCTCGTACGAGACGCGGTCACGGGTAACGCCGGGGATGTCCTCGACTACCGCTTCACGACGGCCGATGATGCGGTTGACGAGCGTCGACTTGCCGACGTTCGGTCGACCGACAACAGCCAAGGTCGGGACGGCAATGTGCGCTTCGCCTTCGCCGTCCGCTTCGAGATCGGCGTAATCCCACTCCGATTCCTCGGACCAAGTTCCGTCACCGGCATATTCGGTTACCAGATCGTCGCTCACTGCACTGCTCCAGTTCTGTCGCTGACCACCAACAGCAGCTTGGCGATCACATCTTCAATTCCCAATTCGCTCGTATCCACCAGAATGGAGTCGTCGGCAGGGCGCAACGGCGACACTGCCCGAGTCGAATCGAGATGGTCACGGCGCTGCACATCAGCCAGCACCGCTTCGTAATTGTCTTCACGGCCTTGGCCGATGTTCTGCGTATTGCGCCGTGCCGCACGGGTTTCCGCCGATGCGGTCAAGAAGATCTTGACGTCTGCATCGGGGAGTACGACGGTTCCGATGTCGCGACCTTCCACGACGATCCGGTCTGCGCTTGCCGCCAACTCACGCTGAGTGGCGACCAGCAGGTCGCGAACTTCGGGTACGGCCGACACTGCGGAGACAGCCTTGGTTACCGCGTCGCCGCGGATCTCCTCGCTGACGTCCGCGCCGTCGAGATGCACCTGCTCGCTGCTCGGATCGGTACCGATGGACCATGGCAACGCCGCAACGGCGGCCGTGATCGCGGCGGAATCCGCCAGATCGATTCCCTGACGCAGCACGTGCAGGGTCGCGATCCGGTAGATGGCTCCGGTGTCGAGGTAGCGAGCGCCCAAACGCTGCGCCAACGCGCGAGAGACGCTGGACTTGCCGGTTCCGGACGGTCCGTCCATAGCGACTACCAGCGGCATGGACGAATCGGTCACAGGCCGACCGCCTCGTACAGTCCACCGACCTCGCTACGTCCGAGGACGCGCTGCGTTCCCGGACGCTGATCGCCGAGAGCGACAACTCCGACGTTGGTGCGTACCAGGCGGACAACGGGGTGACCGACGGCATCGAGGAGGCGACGCACGATGTGCTTACGGCCCTCGTGCAGTACGAGCTTGACGAGCGTCTTGCCCTCGTTGATCTCGAGCACGGTGAACGCGTCCACCTTGGCCGGACCGTCATCGAGAGTGACACCGTCACGCAGCTGCTTGCCGGTGCTGCGCTCGACAACGCCGTGAACCGTGGCGAGGTACGTCTTCGGAACCTCGAACGACGGGTGCATCAGGCGGTGAGCCAAGTCACCGTCGTTGGTGAAGAGAAGCAAGCCTTCGGTGTCGGCATCGAGACGACCGACGTGAAAGAGCCGCTGACCCGACTGAACGCGCTCGGAGACGATGTCACCGACGCACGGACGACCGAGATCGTCGGACATGGTGCACTGCCAGCCACGCGGCTTGTTCATCGCGAGGTAGACGAGATCCTTCTGCACGACGACGCGGACGCCGTCGACGCGAACCACTGCGTTCTCGGGGTCGACACGCAGCCCCTGCTCGACAACGATGCGGCCGTCGACCTCGACGCGCCCCTGGTCGATCAGTTCTTCAGCTGCACGGCGTGATGCGACGCCGGCCTGAGCCAGCACCTTCTGCAAGCGGACGCCGTCGCCCTTCGGCGGGCCGTCGTGCTTGGTGATCTCGGCATGCTGGTGACGTGCCGGCTTGGCGTTGGAGACCAACGGGTTCTGAGAGACGACGCGCTGCGGCTTCTCGGTCTTCGGCTTGCCACGCTTGTTGGTCGCCGGCGGTGTGGGAGCTGCCGGGCGCTTGCGCGGAGGTCCGTCGAACTTGGATCCACGAGGTGCGTTCGACCATGCACCGCCGCGAGGAGCGTCGGGGCGTGCGCCGCGCTGATCGTCGCTACGACGGTCAGCGCCGCCACGCGGTGCGCGACGGGCGTCGACGTGGGGGGTACGGCGGTCATCGCTGCGGGGTCCGCGGCGATCGTCCGTGCGCGGGCCGCGCCGATCGTCGTTGTAACCGCCACGGCGGTCGTCGGTGCGTGCGGGGCGGCGATCGTCACTGCGCGGCGGGCGACGGTCGTCACTGCGCGGCGGGCGACGGTCGTCACTGCGCGGCGGGCGACGGTCATCATTGAATCCACCGCGCCGGTCGTCCGTGCGGGGACGGTCGGATCCGGCGTTGCGGTCGTATCCGGAGGTACTGCGGGAAGTGTTGCCGCGTCCACCACGGGGCGCTTCGCTACGTGCGCCGCGGGGGGCGTCGCTGCGACCACCACGAGGTGCATCGCTGCGTGCGCCGCGGTTGTCGCGGGAGTTGTTACGGTCCGGTGTGCCATCTCGGCGAGCGGGATTGTTCACTTTTTTCCTGTCAGTTTTCTACTGTTTCCCGAGCGTGGTCGGGTCTTTCTCGGTGCTGACGACCGCCGAAATTCCGGTCAGTCGTCGACTTCGGTGTCCACTACGTCAGCGGGCACGTCTGCCTTGTTCATTCTCGCAAATCGCGGATCGGATTCCAGGCTTTCGCTGATGTCGTCGATGAGATCGACATCAGGCAAGAGCGGGGCCAACTCCGGGAGCTCGCTCAGCGAGGCCAGCCCGAGCCGTTCGAGGAACAGTTCGGTCGTGGAGTACCGTGTCGCGTTGGTGTCCGGGTCCGGCCCGGCTTCCGCGATCAGTCCGCGGGCAAGGAGGGTGCGTACCACCCCGTCCACGTTGACGCCTCGTACCGCACTGATCCGCGCACGAGTCAACGGTTGACGGTATGCGACTACGGCCAAAGTTTCCAATGCCGCCCTGGTCAATTTGGTGCGCGCGCCGTCCAATAGCAGCTTTTCCACGTACGGGGCAAACTCTTGTCGCGTGTACAGACGCCATCCGTCGCCCGCGTAGCGAAGGTCCATTCCGCTGCCGCGAGCGGTCAATGCGGCCGACATCAACGTCAGGCGTTGTTCGACGCGCTCCGGTGCGGTACCGGTGACAGACGCGAGTTGGTTCACTTCGGCCGGTGAATCCACGACGAGCAGAAGCGACTCGAGCACTGCGTCGAGTTGATCGTCGTCGAGGTCGAAATCGGGGGCGGAATCTTCGGACTCCACGGCGCCGTCAGCAGGCTCGATCATCTCGTCTAGCTGCGAAGATTCCGATTCCGTCGGCTCGGCGTTCATCCGTAGTCCTCCTCTGTGACCGGCGCGGCCGGGTCGTCTCCGGTCCAACTCACCATCAGCGGTCCGAGGGCTTCGGGTTGCTCGAACACGATGACCTGCCGGCGATACAGCTCGAGCAACGCGAGAAATCTTGCGACTATCTCGACGGTGATCTCACACTCGGCAACGAGGTCCCCAAAGGGTGTCCACTCCCCTATGCCTCGCTCGCGCAGCAACTCGAGAATTCGCTCAGCCTGCTCGGGTATCGAGATATTGGACACATGGAGGTGATCGAGGCCCACTGTCGGCACCGGACGCGGCGTGAACACCGTCGCCGCGATCTCCGCAAAACGCTGAGGATCGACGCCCAACAACACCTCGGGCAGGAGTTCGGTGAACTGATCCTCGACGGCAACCGAACGCGGATAGCGCCGCAGTGCCGCTTCCTCCAACTCACCGAACAGCGCCGCAACTTGTTTGTACGCCCGGTACTGCAGCAGGCGCGCGAAGAGAAGATCGCGGGCTTCGAGAAGCGCCAGATCCTCGGCGTCCTCGACCTGCCCCGCGGGCAACAGCCTTGCGGCTTTCAGGTCCAGAAGAGTGGCAGCGACGACCAGAAACTCCGTCGTCTGATCGAGGCCCATCGCACTGCCGAGTTCCTTGGTGTACGCGATGAAATCGTCCGTGACGGTGTGCAGGGCGACTTCGGTGACATCGAGCTGTCGTTGGTTGATCAGGTTCAACAGCAGATCGAACGGGCCTTCGAAGTTCCGGAGAGTGACTCGGAAACCGGCGGCCTTGGCTGCGGTCTGAGCGTCGGTCGGCACGTTCGGGTCGATCGAATCCGGCTCGACTTCGACCGGATCTTCTTGCGATGCAATCAGTTCCACTAACGACCAGACCGGTGAATGACCTCGCGGGCCAATGCTCGATATGCCTCGGCCCCAGCCGATTTCGGCGCCCACGTCGTGATCGGCTCACCGGCGACGCTGGTTTCGGGGAATCGAACGGTGCGGTTGATCACCGTGTCGTAGACGACGTCGCCGAACACCTCGACGACGCGCGCCATCACCTCACGGGCGTGCAGGGTCCGGGCGTCGAACATCGTGACGACGATGCCGGCCAACTCGAGCTTGGGATTGAGACGGTCGTGCACCTTTTCGACGGTGTCGTTGAGGAGTGCCAGGCCGCGCAGGCTGAAGTACTCGCATTCCATCGGAATGATGACCGAATCGGCGCAGGCCAGCGCATTCACCGTGAGAAGGCCCAGCGACGGCTGGCAGTCGATGAGCACGTAGTCGTACCGATCGAGAACCGGGTGGAGCACTCGTCCCAAGGTCTGCTCACGTCCGACCTCGGTGACCAATTGGATTTCGGCGGCCGAAAGGTCGATGTTGCTGGGGAGCAGGTCGAGGCCGTCTACCCGGGTTCGCATCAGCACGTCGTCGATGGACACACGTGGTTCGACCAGAAGGTTATGGACGGTCAGTTCCAGGTCGTGATGCTGAACGCCCAGTCCGGCAGACAACGCGCCTTGGGGATCGAGATCCACCAGGAGCACTCGACGACCGTATTCGGCCAACGACGCACCCAGATTGATGGTCGACGTCGTCTTGCCGACGCCGCCCTTCTGGTTGCACATCGCGATGATCATCGCGGGTCCGTGGTGCGCCAACGGTGTCGGTTGCGGCACCTCGCGGACCGGTCGGCCCGTCGGGCCGAGTTCTTCCGCGGAAGCGGCGAGGGTTTCCGCAGGTGGAGAGGCTACTGGCGTCGTATCTATTTCGAACATCGCCTCTGGTTCGGAGGGTACAGCTGGTGCTGATTCGTTCACGCGCTCGAAGAGTTGGGCATTGACATGCGGCGGCGCGGACTCCGCCGCTGGTGGCTGCGATGTCGACACGGTCCGATGCTCCCCTACTCTTTCGGCGGTTGCTCTCGGCGCCGGCAAACCCCCGAAACTGCGGTGGAGGCCGCTCGCGCTCCTTGAACGCTACCGCTTACATCACCGAATGGTCTCGCAGACACGCATGAGCCAACCAACCCCTAACGGGCACGCGGGTGTGCCTGAGCCCACACTTCGCGCAGCGCGGTGACGGTGACCAGCGTGTAGATCTGCGTCGTGGTTACCGAAGCGTGACCAAGGAGTTCCTGCACGACACGTACGTCCGCGCCGCCGTCAAGCAGGTGTGTGGCAAACGAGTGCCTGAGAGTATGGGGTGAGACGTCCGCCTTGATTCCGGCCGACGCCGCCGCATCCTGAAGTATCTGCCACGCGCTTTGACGCGAGAGGCGTCCACCGCGAGCGTTGAGAAACAGGGCAGGAACACCGCGCGTCGCCAGGCTGGGACGCCCACGGACGAGATACGCGTCTACGGCGGCGATCGCAGGCCTGCCGACGGGGACGATCCGCTGCTTGCCGCCCTTGCCTTGGAGCAGCACGGAACGAGTTTCGGTATCGATGTCGTCGACGTCCAGATCGATCGCCTCGGTGATTCGCGCACCGGTCGAGTACAGAAGCTCGAGCAGAGCGCGATCCCTCAGGTCGCGGGGCCCGTCGCCGGCCGCACCGCCACCCGAAGCGTCGAGCAGGGCGATCACGTCGTCGAGAGGCAGGGCCTTGGGCAGCTTGCGTCCGGGCGTCGGCGGCTTGACCGTTCGGGCCACGTCAACGCTGACCAGACCCTCGGCGGCGGAAAACTTGTGGAATCCGCGGACCGCGATCAGGGTGCGTGCTGCCGAACTGGCCGCCAACGGTACGACGCCGGCCTCGGAGTCACCGAGCCGCAGATGTGTCACGAATTCGGTGACGTCGTTTTCCGTCACGCCCGCGACGTCGTCGATGCCGCGTCCGTTCATGTACTCCGCGTACCGATTCAGGTCACGGCGATACGAAAGTAGAGTATTGCGTGCCGATCCTCGCTCGACCGCTAGATGGTCGAGATACGAGTCCACCTGTCGGGCAAGCACTTCAGGCTCGCGACTTGCGTTCTCCGAATGCGCGAGGACGATCGGGCCACAGTGCGTCGGCGGGGCGCAGCGGCTTTCCCGTCGCGCGTGCTGTGGCGATCGCGAGAATGCCCGATACCGCTGTGGCATTGACGATCTCGCCGCCTAGCGCCATGTCGACGGCGTCGGCGAGCGGAACCCGCGAAATCTCGAGATCGGCTTCTTCGTGTTCGGGATCGTCGCGCTCCACCTCGTGCAGCCCCTCGGCGAGGAAGACGCGAACCGCCTCGTCCGTGAACCCGGGTGAGAGAGCGACATCGACCAGCACCGACCATCGATCGGCGCCGAGTCCGGTTTCTTCGCCCAGCTCGCGCGCTGCCGCCTCGACCGGGCTCTCCCCCGGAGCGTCGAGCAGACCGGCAGGAATTTCCCACAACCGGTGCCCGAGCGGGTGACGGTACTGGTGAATTAATACCAGGTTGTCGTGCTCGTCCAGTGCCACGACGGCAACGGCGCCGTGATGCTCGACGACTTCCCGATCGGCACGCTGACCACCAGGCATCGCAACGGTGTCGACGCGCAACGCGATGATCGCGCCGGTGTAGACCGTCTTTGAGCCGAGGGTGTCGAATTCGTGCCGACCGGGATCGCTCATGTGTGGCTAGACCTTTTCCACGTTCTCGACTGCAGCGTCGAGCGCCGTCTCGGTGGCAGCGGTGTCGATCTTCTCGTCACCGTGGACGTCGACGGGCAGGCGCTCTTCGAGCTTGTACGTCAACGCTGCTTCGACGAAGGCGGCGAACAGCGGGTGCGGGCGCGTCGGGCGGCTCTTGAGCTCCGGGTGTGCCTGGGTGGCAACGAAGAACGGATGCTGCTCACGCGGGTACTCGACGAACTCGACCAGGTGACCGTCCGGCGAGGTTCCGCTGAACTGCAAGCCGGACTTGGCAATCCGGTCGCGGTAGGTGTTGTTGACCTCGTAGCGGTGACGGTGACGCTCGGAGACGTCCTCGGTTCCGTAGGCCTGAGCGACGACGGAACCCTTGGTCAGCACGGCCGGGTATGCACCCAGACGCATGGTGCCACCGAGGTCGGCGTCACCGGCGATGACGTCTTCCTGATCAGCCATCGTGGAGATGACCGGGTGCTTGGTGTCCGGCTCGAACTCGGCCGAGTTGGCATCGTCGAGGCCGACGCTGCGAGCAGCTTCGATGACGACGCACTGCAGACCCAGGCACAGACCCAGCAGCGGCAACTTGCGCGAGCGTGCGAAACGGATCGCGCCGAGCTTGCCCTCGATGCCGCGGATGCCGAAGCCGCCCGGGATCAGAACACCGTCGACGTCACCGAGAGCGGCCTGCGCTCCGGCTTCGGTCTCACAGGCGTCCGACGGGACCCAGGAGATCTCGACCTTGGACCGATTCGCGAACCCACCGGCGCGCAGAGCCTCGGTGACGGAGAGGTATGCGTCGGGCAGGTCGACGTACTTGCCGACCAATGCGACGCGCACGGTCTCACGCGGCTGGTGAACACGATCGAGGAGGTTGCCCCACACGGTCCAGTCGACGTCGCGGAACGGAAGACCGAGCTGGCGAACGACGTAAGCGTCGAGGCCCTCACGGTGCAGAACCTTCGGGATGTCGTAGATCGAGGGAGCATCGGGCGTCGAGATGCAGGCGTCGACGTCCACGTCGCACATCAGCGCGATCTTGTTCTTGAGGCCCTGCGGAACGTCACGATCGCAACGAAGGATCAGCGCGTCGGGCTGAATGCCGATGCTGCGCAACGACGCAACCGAGTGCTGCGTGGGCTTGGTCTTGAGTTCTCCGGAGGGGCCGAGGTACGGCACGAGGGAGACGTGCAGGAAGAAGACGTTGTCGCGGCCGACGTCGTGGCGGACCTGGCGAGCGGCTTCGAGGAAGGGCTGCGATTCGATGTCGCCGACGGTTCCACCGATTTCGGTGATCACGACGTCCGGGCGGTGTCCCTGCAGATCCGGGCCGCTCATCTCGAGGATGCGACGCTTGATCTCGTCGGTGATGTGCGGGATGACCTGAACGGTGTCACCGAGGTACTCGCCGCGGCGTTCCTTGGCGATGACCGTCGAGTACACCTGGCCGGTGGTGACGTTGGCCTGACCGGAGAGGTCACGGTCGAGGAACCGCTCGTAGTGTCCGACGTCGAGGTCGGTCTCGGCACCGTCTTCGGTGACGAAGACCTCGCCGTGCTGGAAGGGGTTCATGGTGCCCGGATCCACATTGAGATAGGGATCGAGCTTCTGCATGGTCACGCGCATTCCCCGCGCGGTCAACAACTGTCCCAGGCTCGAGGCGGTCAAACCTTTGCCGAGCGAGGAAGCTACACCTCCGCTGACGAAGATGTGCTTGGTGGCGGTACGCGTATTAGTGCGTGACTGTGGCAAAGGGGCTCCCGTGACGACTGTGCAGGGCTTGGTCTGATGAAGCATGCTGGGGCCTGCCGACCCACGGGATTTCACGGTAACACCTATCGGGGGTCGGTGCCTACAACGCGCCGACTTTCCGCCCCCGATGTGACCGGCGTATCAATACCGGGGTGTCAGTTGGTGGGTGCGCCGACGGTGACCGCCGCCGCTCCCGGTCCCGTGCCGTAGCGACCGGCGCCGCCGTTCAACTGTTCCTGCAGCGCCAACGGCGTGGTGATCTTGCCCGACTCCCGATCGATGTTGTCGATGGTCGTCAAGCCCGCTGAGAGCGCCGCATCCGCACGGGCGACGGCAACCGGACCACTGCCCTCGGCCGAGCCGGGCCGACCCGCGAGAATCGTTCCTGCGCCGCGCCCGTCGAGAGCACCCGCAAACCGGGCGATGACGGCGCCGCGGTTACCCGTGGCCGCGTCGGATTCGCTCTTGTTGTCGCCGGTGAGAACGACCGCGAGCTGAGCCGGCTTGACCGCGCCGTCGTCGTAGCTGATGAAGCCGGCGCTGCGCAGCGAGTCGAGCGCGAGATTCATCTCGTCCGGAGTGCTCTGCGGTTCGCTGCTCTGCCCGTTGAGAAGCAGAACCGAACCGAGCAGATCGCCCGCGAGACTGCCCTGATCGACCGCACCGGTCTTGAGGGTGATGCCCGCAGGAATGACGTTGGTGACGACGGTCCGCAAGCGGTCACCGCCCGTGGCGTCGACAAACGAATCGGTGAGCGAGACGCGTCCGGTGACGGCGCCACCGGCGGCAGTGACGAGTCGGTTGACACCGTCGAGATCACCGGGATCCGCGTCCGGTGCCGTGATCACGACGACAGTGCGACCAGCGAGACTGTCACGCACGACACGACCGCCGACAGCGGCATCGAAGCCGTCCGCGGAATTGAGTTGCTGCTGAAGCTGATTGGACTGTTGATTGAGGTCTTCGATCTCGTTCTGCAGGTCTGCCTTGTCGTCACGCAGACCCGAAAGCAATCCACTGGACAGCATTCCGGAGCCCAGCACCACGCCGATCGCGAGTGCCAGGAAGATTGCCGCTATGGAAATTGCATGTTGACGCATCGAAATCACTTGAAGAGCCCCTGAACCCACAGCGCGAAGCTGTTCCACGTTGCGACTGCCCAGTCGAGAACTTCACTACCGGCATTGGACACGACCAGGGCGACGATCACTGCCACCAGGGCGGCAAGCACCAGGAGCGCGATCGCGCCGCCGGACACTCGACTTCGATACAGCGTTGCGACGGCCTTGGCGTCGACCAGTTTCGGCCCAACCTTGAGCCGCGTCATGAATGCCGACGGATTGCTTTCACGACGACCACGGTCGAAGAATTCGTCCAAGGACACCACGTTGCCGACCGTCACGATCAGCGAAGCCCCGTGATGATCGGCAAGGAGCAAAGCAAGGTCGGTCGGTGAGCAGGTCGCCGGGAACGTCATCGCCCCGATACCGAGATCCTGGATTCGGGAAAGCCCCGCCGCATGACCGTCCTGGTCTGCCGGCAGAACTACTTCCGCGCCGGACTTGAGCGTGGAACTGGTGATCTCCTCGGGGTCGCCCACGATCAGATCGGGGCGGTATCCGGCCTTGCTCAACACGTCCGCACCTGCGCCGACACCGATCAAGATCGGCGAGTACTCCTTGATGAAGGGCTTGAGGTTCTTCAGATCGGCTTCGTGTTCGGGTCCGTCGGAGACGACCACGACGTGGCGATCCTTCAAGTCGATGTCGATGTCCGGAACACCGATTCCGTCAATCAGCAAAGGGCTTTCGGTACGGATGAACTCGATGGTGTTACCCGAGAACGCTTCCAGGTGATCGACCAGGCCGGTCTTGGCCTCGATCATCCGATCGGAGATCTCGGCCTCGGTCTGCTCTTCACCCTTGACGAGGCTCTTCTCGCCGTTGAAGATCTCGCCCTCGTGCAGGCGGATCTTGCTGCCGTCCTTGACGTTCTTGAAGACGTCACCGTCAACGGCATCGACCAGAACGATGTCGTTGGCGACGATCACTTCCGGTCCGAGGTTGGGGTACCGCCCCGAAATCGACGGTGACGCGTTGACCACGGCCATGACTCCGGCTTTCACCAAAGCATCGGCGGTCCGGCGATCGATGTCGACTTCGTCGAGGATCACGATGTCTCCAGGACCGACACGGCGCAAAAGCTTCGCCGTGTTCCGATCGGCCCTGGCGATGCCACGGATCCCAGGCAAGGATTCGGTGTTACGTGAGAGCAATCCGGGCATCTTCATGGCTTCGATGATGAACCTGAAACCGCCTTGACCGGTGGAGGCGCGCCGACAACTACCACATCAGTCACACCAACACCACAGAACCTTCAATCTGTGACGCGGGCCGCATTCGCGATCTCGAGCAGTTCTTCGGCGTGTGCACGCCCGGTCTCGGTGTCGTCCAATCCTGCCAACATACGGGCCAACTCGACCACACGATCAGAATCCGACAAAGTCCGCACACCACTGCTGACCACTCCGCCCTTGTCGTCCACCTTGTCCACCACGAGGTGGGTGTCGGCAAACGCAGCGACCTGCGGAAGGTGAGTGACGACGATAACCTGATGCGTCCGAGCGAGTTTCGCCAATCGGCGGCCGATCTCGACGGCGGCACGGCCACCGACCCCAGCGTCCACCTCGTCGAAAACCATCGTCGCGCCGGTGTCGCTACCAGCGAGAACAACCTCGAGCGCAAGCATGACGCGCGAAAGCTCGCCGCCGGAAGCGCTCTTACTGATGGGCAACGAGGGCGCCCCACTGTGCGCGGACAGACGAAATTCCACCTCGTCGACGCCGGCAGATCCGGCATGCAGGTCTACTCCCCCGACACTGAGCGGCGCCGAATCCTGCGGGCCCGCGGGCTGCGAACGAACCGTCACCTCGAGGCCCGCACGTCCCATCGCCAGACCGGCGAGTTCCGCGCTGACAGCCTTTGCGAGCTTTGCCGCCGCCTTGACTCTGGCGGCGCTCAGCTTGGTAGCTGCCTCCGCGGTCAGTCCAGCCGTTTCCTCGACCTGCTTGGACAACAGCGACAACGCATCCGAGGACACGTCGAGTTTGGACAGACGAGCGCGAGCGGTATCCGCCCATTCGAGAACACCGTCGACATCGGCGGCGTACTTGCGAGTCAGAGTCTTGAGTTCGGACTGCCGCGACAGAAGCGAGTCCAGAGCACCCGGGTCTGCGGGGAGCCCGGACAGATAGGTGTTCAGGTCACCAGCAACATCGGTGACGACGGCAATAGCGTCGGCCAACCGGGAACCGAGGCCGTCCAGGTCTGCGTCGGTGACCGACTCGATACGCGCGCGCGCTTCGGACATCAGGTCGAGCGCCGGCATGACCCCGACGTCGCCGCTGGCCATGTCGTCACTACCGGCGAGCGCAGCGTGCGCCTCTTCCGCAGCCGAGCGGAGCGAATCGAGTTCACTGAGTCGACGAACTTCGGCAACGATCGCCGTGTCCTCGCCTGGCTCGGGTGCCACGCCGTCGATTTCGTTGAGCGCGAAGGTCAACTGATCTGCTTCTTGCGCCAGTTCACGAGCCTTCGATGTGCGTTCGATCAACTCCGAACGAGCATCAAGCCATTCACGACGGTGTTTGCGGTACCTCGTCAGGAGCGTTCCGATTGCCTTGTCCCCGAAGCGGTCCAGCGCATTGCGTTGCTGGTCGGGACGAAGCAATCGCAGCTGATCGTTCTGTCCGTGGACAGTCAGAAGTGGATCTGTGAATTCGGAGAGAACTCCCGCCGGCACGCTACGGCCACCCAGATGGGCGCGCGAGCGGCCGTCGCTGCCGACTGTCCGAACGGCGATGATGGTCCCGTCCTCGTCGCGCTCGGCGCCGGACGATTCCAGGATTCGGACGATCTCACGCTCGGTGGCCGGTGAGACGTCGTCGGCGATGAATCGTCCTTCGACGACGGCTCGCGACGCGCCCAACCGCACCCGACCGGCATCGGCTCGCGCTCCGCTGAGGAGGTGCAAGCTGGTGACGACCATCGTTTTACCTGCGCCGGTTTCACCGGTCAGGACGGTCAGGCCCTCGTGAAACTGGGCGCTGGCCTCGGAGATCACACCAAGACTGTCGATACGGATCTCTGCGAGCACGATTAAGGCTTCCTTCCTCGCCATCCGGTAACCGGAAGCTCGAACTTGCGAACCATCCGATCAGCGAAGGGCGCAGAGTCCAACCGGACCCACTTGACGGGAGTGGCGCCGCGAACGATCTCGACGCGAGCGCCGGCAGGCAGTTCCAACGTACGACGACCGTCGCAGAAGACCAGGCCGTCATGGCTACCGGCGACGGTCTCCACCGCGATGATCGAATTCGGGCTGGTGACCAACGGCCGCGCGAACAGCGCGTGCGCGTTGCTGGGTACGACGAGCAATGCTTCGAGTTCTGGCCACACGACGGGGCCGCCTGCGGAAAATGCATAGGCGGTCGAGCCGGTCGGAGTGGACACGAGAACGCCGTCGCAACCGAAGGCAGAGACGGGTCGGCCGTCGACTTCGAGAACAACTTCGAGAAGGCCGAGACGCGAACGGTTCTCGATACTGGCCTCGTTGAGCGCCCACCCGCGATCGATGATCTCGTCGTCCACCCGAATCACGACGTCGAGTGTCATGCGGGACTCGACGCGATACTCCTTGCGAACTACCTGTGCGAGAGCGTCGTCGAGATGCTCGGCCTCGGTCTCTGCCAGAAATCCGATACGTCCGAGGTTGATGCCCAGTACCGGAATGGACGCTTCTTGAGCGAGTTCGGCGGCGCGCAGAAATGTGCCGTCACCACCGAGAACCAGAACCAACTCGCATCCGACGGCAGCATCAGGGCCGGGATGAACAACCGTGACGTCGAGACCCGGCGCAGAGAATCCCGCGGGTTCCGTCATTGCTTCGATGCGCGAGCTGTCTGCTTCGTCGACGAGGACTCGCAGCCCGATTCCCGCGCGCTCGAAAATCTTCCCGACTCGCTTGGCGGTTTCCGTGATGTCACGTCGACCAGGGTGTGCGACAAGAAGGATCTCGCGCGACTCGCCGTTCGTGACCGCGTTCACTGGGGCCCTTCCTCTACAGCCTTGCGAATCATGTCCTCCACCGAAGGAATTCCCTCGGTGTCCGGCTCGTGATCACCGGGCGAACCTGTCTTTCGAAGCCACAGGAAATACTCGACATTTCCCGACGGACCGGGCAATGGGCTGGCCACAACCCCTAACGTCCGCAGACCTACCTTTGCAGCAGCCTCCGACACGTCGAGCACAGCCGAGATTCGCAATTCCGGATCTCGTACGACGCCGCCGGCACCGACGCGGTCCTTGCCCACCTCGAACTGAGGCTTCACCATCGGAACCAGGTCCGCGCCGTCAGCAGTACAGGCGACAAACGCCCCGAGTACAAGTTTGAGAGAAATGAACGACAAGTCCGCGACAACGAGATCGACAGTTCCGCCGATGGTCTCCGCATCAATTGCACGAACATTGGTTCGGTCGATGACGTGCACCCGGTCATCGGACTGCAGGCGCCACACCAATTGTCCGTAACCGACGTCGACTGCGACAACTTCCTTCGCACCACGCGTCAGCAGAACATCGGTGAACCCACCGGTGGATGCGCCGGCGTCGAGGCAACGGCGACCTTCGACCGTCAATCCTTCGGCACCGAAGGCGTCGAGTGCGCCGATCAGTTTGTGAGCACCTCGCGACGCCCACGAAACTTCCTGCTCCACCTCGACGACCCGAAGTGGCGTTCCGGCTTCGATCGCCGTCGCAGGCTTGGTCGCAACCGCTCCCGAGATGAGAACTCGGCCGGCGGAAATCAGTTCTTGCGCATGATCTCGTGACCGTGCGAGTCCGCGACGGACAAGTTCGGCGTCCACCCGTGCTCTACGTGCCACGTCAAGCCCTGTCCACAGAGGCGAGTGCCTGGACGAGCACCTCGTGTGCCTGTTCCAAAATATGTGCCTTCTGCGGAATCACACCTGCTCCGTGCTGATCGTTCGGATCGTGTTCGATGCCGCCGAGGCGCGCCAGCAAACCGTCGACGTCAGAACGTATGCGTTCCGGATCGACGGAAGGGCGTGGCCCGGGCAACGGAGATCCGTTACTCGTGTTTCCGGGGTGCGGTGTCGGCGTGCTCATCGGGCACAACGTTAGTGCATGACTCTCGGTTACGCATACACCCGCGCCCCCGCGAGTCGAACACATTTGCGAGAAATCAGACGAGCCAGGATGCAAACAGATCCGCCACGCCGGCATCCGACGCTTCCAGGGTCTGGAACGACGGATTAGCCCATGCGACAGGCGCAACCGCACGTAGAAGCGACATCTCGTCCCCGACAACCGGGCCGTCGACAACCAGCGCCGACCCGCTCACGGAGACAGACCACTTGGAGTCCGCACCGACCAGCGATTCGACCGCCGGCTGATTGAGCGAATCCAGAGTTGCTGCAATGTAGGTGGGGCGCTGCTCAATCGGAGCCCGCAGTACGTCGCCCGGCGTGCTCACACCGGTGAGAACCAACAACGAGTCGATCGAAACAGCATGTGCGCCTTCGATATCGGTGTCCAAACGATCACCGACCACCAGTGGACGCGAGCACCCACTGCGTGCGAGCGCGTCCTCCATCAGCGGTGCAGCAGGCTTACCTGCCACCAACGGTTCCTGCTTGGTCGCAGCGCGTAGAGCTGCCACCATCGAGCCGTTGCCGAGAACTAGACCCCGCTCCGACGGCAGTGTGGTGTCCAGGTTCGCAGCCACCCACAGCGCTCCGGCCCTGATCGCCAGGCATGCTTCGGCAAGGATCGACCAGTTGGTCTCTGTCGAATGTCCTTGAACGACAGCAACCGGGGAATCCGCGAACTCACGAACTGGCAGCAATCCGACGCGCGTCACCTCGTCCGCAAGCGCGTCGGTGCCGACGACCAGGACAGCGGCACCGGGTTCGAGATGCTCCGCCAACAGACGCACGGCAGTCTGGGAACTGGTGACCACACGATCGTCTTCGGAATCGAAACCGAGTTCGGTCAGGTGCGCCGACACTGCCGAAGGTGAGCGACTTGCGTTGTTGGTCACGTAGTACAAAGCCTGCGAGCCCCGACCCAAAGCAGCCCGGGTACCGGGAATCGCCTGAGCTCCGGCGTACAGCGTGCCGTCGAGATCGAGCAAAAGTACGTCGTACTGGGTACGAAGCACGGTCACTGATCTTCTCCGGTCAACTCGGCCACCCGTTCTTCAGCGTCCGTGTCACCCTCGAGGTCTGCAGCTGCAGCGTTGAGGAACCACTTCAGTCCGTCTTCGATACGACCGGCTGCCACGAGGGCATCGGCGTACGCGTAGAACAAGCGAGCCGCAGCTTCACCGGTACGCGCTGCATCAAGATCCTTGGTCTGCAGTGTGACAACTGCCTGATCGAACTGTCCGAGATCCATCCGAGCACCGGCGACGACGATCCTCAACTCCGAGGCCTCGTCGCCCGAAAGCAGGGCAGCCTCGTCGCTACGGCCGAGTTCGATCGCGCGTTCGGGCCGACCCAAACCACGTTCACAGTCGGCCATGACAGCGATCAGACCAGGTCCACCAGCCATTCGACGGGCAGCACGAAGCTCGGAGAGAGCTTCGGCCCATTCACCCGCGTGGTAGGCAGTGATTCCGGCAGCTTCACGAACGACAGCAATACGGCCGGCACGCTGACGAGCAGCGCGAGCGTGGAGCAGTGCAAGTTCCGGGTCTTCGTCGACGAGCTTGCCCGCCATGACGAGGTGACGCGCAACTGTGTTGGCGTTGTCCTTGTCGAGGCTGAGCAGATCCCGACGAACAGCCGGATCCAACTCGGTCGGCTCTACGTTGTCGGGCAAATCTGGTTCGTCAGGTCGAGCTTGCTGACGGTTGCGGTCGCCGTCGCGCCCACGAGGGGTGAACCCACCTTCGCCGCCGCGACGCTGTCCGCCACTGAATCCGCCGCCGCGATTGCTGTTTCCAGCCCCGCCACGGTTGTTGTCTCCGGCACCACCGCGGCGGTCTCCGCCTGCAGCGCTGCGTGATCCACGCCCGTCGTTGTCACGACGGGGGCCACCTGATCGAGGCGCTCCTCCCCCACGGAAGGACCGACGCTCGTCGCCATTCTCCGACACAGTCATTCCTTTCATACAACGCACGAAAGGGGACCCAGTATGTTGGGTCCCCTTTCGGTTAACGG